>JANYKS010000033.1 GCA_025358125.1 Actinomycetes bacterium | reverse complement strand
CGGTCAGGCGCGCCGCACACCAAGTCCAAGCGCTGACAACCCAAACCCGCACGAAACCCTTGCCTCAACGCGCCCCAAACCAGATCCGACACCCCGGACAACGCCGAGCACCCGAACGGCCACCAACCACGACCGTTCCAGAATCCAGGCGGTGGATCCAGGTTTATAGTGGCCGGGCGCCCGGACAGGTAGGGCTTGTTCGAGCAGTAAGGGGATCGGTATGAGTAATCGTCTGTGTGAAGGCCGGGTCGCGATCGTGACCGGCGCCGGCCGGGGTATCGGCCGCGAGCACGCACTGAGCCTTGCCAGCCAGGGTGCCAAGGTCGTCGTCAACGACGTCGGCGCCAACATCGACGGCTCCGGAGGCGACAAGTCGCCTGCCCAACAGGTCGTCGACGAGATCAAGGGGATGGGTGGCGAGGCCGTCGCCAATGGTGACGACGTTGCCTCCTGGGAGGGCGCGCAGCGGCTGGTCAACACCGCGATCGAGACCTTCGGCGAGCTCCACGCGCTCGTCAACAACGCGGGCATTCTTCGCGATCGGGTGCTGATCAACATGACCGAGGAGGAGTGGGACGCGGTGATCGCGGTCCACCTCAAGGGCACGTTCGGGCCAAGCCGCTGGGCTGCCGCGTATTGGCGCGAGCAGAGCAAGGCCGGCAAGCCGACCGATGGCCGGATCATCAACACGACCTCGGTCAGCGGCATCTACGGCAATCCGGGCCAGACCAACTACGGCGCGGCCAAGGCCGGCATCGCTGCGTTCACCAACATCGCCGCGCTCGAACTCGTCCGGTATGGAGTCACCGTCAACGCCGTCGCCCCGGTCGCCCTGACCCGGATGACCGAGGGTCTCGGACCGGCCCCCGAGACCGATGACGAGCGCGAGATGCGCTCGCCGCGTTGGATTGCCCCGATCGTGACCTGGCTGGCATCGGCCGAGTCGGCCGGCGTCACGGGGAACGTGTTCGAAGCGAGCGGGAAGACGCTGGCCATTGCCGAGGGTTGGCACCGCGGCCCACGGGTGGCGCCGGTGGAAGACCCGACCAAGCTCGGCCCGATCGTTGCGGATCTGCTCAGCAAGGCTCGCCGCAACGCCGGCATGGACGGCGAAGAGGGCACCTGGCCCCAGCCGCAGCGGTAATCCCGCTCGCCCGCTCGGCTCCGTTCGGCCGCTCGCCTCCGTTCGGCTCCGTTCGGCCGTTCGGCTCCGTTCGGCTCCGTTCGGCATTCGTCGGCTCGCACGGGCTCCGCTGGCGCTGCGCCCTACTCACTCGCCGACGAATCCGGACCGTCCTCGCTCAGTCGTCGTGACTGTTTCGCGGCGCGTCACTGCCCGTGTGATCGCGCTGTTGGCGCGGGATTGGCCGGGCAGTCGTGGCGTCGGGCAGTCGGGTGTCGGGCGCGGGATCGTGACAGTCGGGCGCGGGATCGGGTCGGGAGCGGGATCGGAGGCGGGTCACTGCCCGTGTGATCGCGCTGTTGGCGCGGGATTGCCCGGGCAGTCGTGGTGTCGGGCAGTCGTGGTGTCGGCAGTCGTGGCGTCGGGCAGTCGTGGTGTCGGCAGTCGTGATGTCGAGCAGTCGTGGTGTCGGGCAATCGTGGTGTCGGGCAGTCGTGGACTCGGGTCGGGCATTCGGGGTCGGGTGTCGGGTGTCGGGCGGTCGGGTGTCGGGTGTTCGGGCGGTCGGACTCGTGCCCATCTGGCTCCACTTCCCGGTGGACCGCCGGTTCGTTCTAGTCTGACGACACGCTTTTCGATCGTTCTCTTTTCGCTGGGAGTTGTGGATGCCTTTGAATCCTGATGCTGTTGGGTCCGAGTCGGAACCGGCGACGGTGAGTTGGACGAGCAAGGACGCACTGCTGTACGCGGTCAGCCTCGGAGCTGGCACCGACGAGTTGCAGTACACGACCGAGAACACCAACGGGGTTGCCCAGCAGGTGCTGCCGACATTCCCGGTGGTGATTGCAGGCGGCGGCGCACCCCGCGAGAGCATGGGCACGTTCAACCCGGCAATGCTGGTCCACGGCTCGCAGTCGGTGACGCTGCATCAGCCGCTGCCGGTCGACGGCGCCGCCACCGTGATCGGCAAGATTGCGGCGATGTACGACAAGGTCAAGGCCGGGGTCGTCGTGATGGAGACCCACGCCACGGACTCGAACGGCAAGCCGCTGTACTCGACCGGTGCGTCGGTTTTCATCCGCGGTGCAGGCGGATGGGGCGGCGAGCGTGGCCCGAGCGGGGCCCGAAACATTCCGCCGGACCGCAATCCGGATCACTCAACGACGTACGTCACGTCGCCCGATCAGGCACTGCTGTACCGCCTCAACGGCGACCGCAACCCGTTGCACAGCGATCCGTCGTTCGCCGCGATGGGTGGCTTCGATCGCCCGATCCTTCACGGCCTGTGTACCTACGGCTTCACCGGTCGGGCCCTGCTCCACGCCGTGTGCGGCGGCGAGTCGGCCCGGTTCAACCACATCGAAGGCCGGTTCGCGTCGCCGGTCATTCCCGGCGAGCAACTGACCATCGACATCTGGGACACCGCCGACGGCGAGGCCGTGTTCACCACCTCGGCCAGCGGCCGGCTCGTCATCGATCAGGGCCTGGTCACGTTCGGTTGTTGAGGGGCTGGTCACGGCCAACTGTTGACGGTCTGGGCGCGATCAACCGCTGATGAGCGTCTGCACCTCGCCCAACTCGGCCAGACGGATCGTCGCAACGTTGGCGTCAGCGGCAGACGTCGAGTAGGTGCGCGACCGCCTCGCCGACCGGTACATCGGTTCGGTTGCCGGACTTGCGGTCCTTGACCTCGAACGTGGCGTTGGCGAGGCCCTTGCCGACGACCACGATCGTCGGCACACCGAGCAATTCGGCGTCGTTGAACTTCACGCCGGGCGACACCCCGATGCGGTCGTCGAGCAGGACCCGCAAGCCCGCCACCTCCAGCGCAGCCGCGAGCTCCTCGGCGGCCGGGCCGGTGGGGTCGGTCGGTTTGCCGGTGACGACGATGTGCACGTCGGCGGGCGAGATCTCGCGGGGCCAGCACAGGCCCTTATCGTCGTAGCCCGTCTCGGCGATCGCGGCGACGGCGCGGGAAACGCCGATGCCGTAACTGCCCATCGTCACGACCTGTTGCTTGCCGTTCTGATCGAGGACGGTGAGACCGAGCGCGTTCGCGTAGCGGCGGCCGAGTTGGAAGATGTGGCCGATCTCGATGCCGCGGGCGATCTCCAGCGCTGCGCCGCAATTCGGGCACGGGTCACCGCCGTGGATCTCGGCGGCCTCGATCACGCCGTCGGGGGTGAAGTCACGCCCCATCGTGAGGTGCATCACATGATGACCGGGCGTGTCGGCGCCGGTGATCCACGCCGAGCCCTCGACGACGCGGGGATCGACGAGGAACGCGATGCCCGACGAGTTGTTCTCGCCGAGGGACCCCGGCCCGATGTAGCCCTTCACCAGCGCCGGGTTCTTGGCGAAGTCTTCCGGCTCGAACACGCCGACCTCGGCCGGGCTGACCTGGGCCTCGAGCCGTTTGAGATCGACTTCGCGGTCGCCGGGCAGGCCGACGGCCAGGGCCGACGTGGTGCCATCGGGGTGCTTGAGCTTGACGATCACGTTCTTCAACGTGTCGGCGGCCGTCCAGTCGCGATCCGGGTGGCGAAGATCAGACCGGGCGTTGATCAGATCGACGAGCGTTTGAATCGTCGGTGTTTCCGGCGTGTCGACGACGCGCGAGGCCGGCAAGTCGCCGATCGCGATCGGGTCCGGGGGCCGGACGCGGACAGCCTCGGTGTTGGCCGCGTAGTCGCAGTTGGTGCAGCGGACGAAGGTGTCCTCGCCGACATCGATCGGGGCCAGGAACTCCTCGCTCGCCGAGCCGCCCATCGCACCGCTCATCGCGGACACGATCACATACGGCAGGCCGAGCCGGTCGAAGGTCTTGATGTACGCGTCACGGTGGAGCTCGTAGCTGCGCTGCAGGCCTTCGTCGTCGATATCGAAGCTGTAGGAGTCCTTCATCACGAACTCGCGCCCTCGGAGCAGGCCGGCGCGGGGGCGGGCCTCGTCTCGGAACTTGGTTTGGATCTGATAGATGTGCAGCGGCAGGTCCTTGTAGCTGCTGTAGAGATCCTTGACGAGCAGCGTGAACATCTCCTCATGGGTCGGTGCGAGCAGGAAATCGTTGCCTCGCCGGTCCTTGAGGCGGAACAGGTTGTCTCCGTATTCGGTCCAACGGTTACTGGTCTCGTAGGGCTCGCGGGGGAGCAGGGCCGGGAAATGCACCTCCTGGAAACCGGCTGCGTCCATTTCCTCGCGGACGATGCGCTCGACGTTGCGGTATACGATCCAGCCGAGCGGCAGCCAGGTGTAGCCGCCAGGAGCTGCCCGGCGGATGTAGCCGCCGCGCACCAGCAGCCGGTGGCTTGGAACCTCGGCGTCGGAAGGGTCCTCTCGCAGCGTGCGGAGGAACAACGTCGACATTCGAAGCACGGGCAACCTCACTGTTCGTCGGATCGCCCCCAATGGGCTGCCCGGATGGCCGCCAGCGCAGAGTAGCGGCGTCGGACGACTGTATCGGCCCGATATACTCGGACCGCCCGAAGTTCGCACAACGACACCAGGCGTGGGTCTCGGCCCACGCCTTTTGTTTCAAGTCGAGGCCTTTTGGCCTCATCGTCAACGCCAACACATCGAGAATAGGAAACATCGGAGGTGACCACCATGACCGCACGTTCTGTGAATGACGCAATCATCGAGCTGGTCGCTCCGATCGTCGCCGACCTCGAGCTCGATCTCTACGACCTCGAGTTCAACGGCGGCATCCTCAAGATCACCGTCGACACACCGCCAAACAGCGACTCCGGAGTCACACTCGATCAGTTGGCGCTGATCACACGCCTCGTCGGACGCGATCTGGATCATCACGATCCCATTCCCGGGCACTACACGCTCGAGGTCAGCAGCCCCGGCCTCGAACGCACGCTACGCACCGCCACCCACTTCCAGCGCGAGATCGGCAAGACCGTGGCCATCCGCCTGCGCGCCGTGGTCGAAGGCCAGCGTCGTCTGCAAGGCGTGCTGATCGCGGCCGATGAAAGCACCGCAACGATTCGCCTCGTCGACCCAGTCCCGTCGGACCGCGTGATCGCGCTGAGCACCGTCGACCGCGCCCGCACAGTGTTCCAATGGGAGAAAGGGTCCAAGCTGGGTCCGAAATCGGCAGCCAAGAAGGCCGCGCCGAAGAACTCGAACAACGTGTCAGCCAAGCCTGCCCCCGGCCCATCTGACGAACTTGATTCACCTATCGAAGAGGAGGCGACCGCATGAGTGGTCTCGACATGGCCGAAGCCGTCCGCATGCTGGCCGCGGACAAGGGAATTTCCGTAGATACGCTGCTCCAGGTTCTCGCCGATGCCCTGGTCAGCGCATACAAGCGCCGCCACGGTGCGGCCGAGGAAGCCGAAGTTCAGATCGATGCCGACACGATGGACATCCGCATCATTGCGTACGACATCGACGAGGACGGCAACTGGGTCAACGCCCGCGACGACACCCCCGACGACATGGGCCGGATCGCTGCGCAGACGTTCCGCCAGGTGCTCAATCAGCGCATCCGCGAGGCCGAGCGCGATCGCAAGTTCGAGGAGTACGCGAACCGCGAGGGCGACATCGTCACCGGCATCATCCAACAGACCGACAGCCGCTACACCCTGCTCGACCTCGGCCGGGTGGAGGCGCTGCTGCCCCAGGCCGAGCAGGTCCAGTTCGAGCGCCCCGAGCCGGGTGGCCGGGTCAAGGCGTACATCGTCGAAGTCCGCAAGACCGTCAAGGGTCCCCAGATCGTGGTCAGCCGGACTCATCCCGGCCTGATCAAGCGGTTGTTCGAGCTCGAGGTCCCCGAGATCGCCGACGGCGTCGTCGAGATCAAGGCCTGCGCCCGTGAACCAGGGCATCGCACCAAGATCGCGGTGTGGAGCAATGACACCAATGTCGATCCCGTGGGCGCGTGCGTCGGCGCCCGTGGCGGTCGGGTGCGGATGGTCGTCAACGAACTGCGCGGTGAGAAGATCGACATCGTGCCGTTCAGCGAGGAATTGCCCGACTTCATCGCCAAAGCCCTGTCACCGGCCAAGGTCACCCACGTCATCGTCAGCGAGGACGGCACCCAGGCCGACGTCATCGTTCCCGACCATCAACTGTCGCTCGCTATCGGCAAGGAGGGCCAGAACGCCCGTCTCGCCGCCCGCCTCACCGGCGTGCGGATCGACATCCGCGGCGAGAGCCAGCCGGTCGAGACCGTCGATGCCGAGGACTACGCCGAAGGTGAATGGGTGGAGAACGCAACCACCGGGAAGATGGAGTGGCACAACGCCGACGGCACGGTCGTGAGCGCGGACGAATGGGAAGCCGAAGCCGAGGCCGCAACACCCGCACAAACCGTTGCCGACGCCGCTGTCGACGCCGATGGCACTCCGCCCGCTTTACCCGAACCAGACAACGACAATCAGGACAACAAACAGGATGAAGGTGAAACCGTTGACCAGTAGCGCGTCGACGCCTCAGCGCACCTGCGTTGGTTGTCGGTCCAAACGGCCGCAAACTGATCTCGTGCGCTGTGCGGTGACGTTCGATGGCAACGCAGTCATCAGCCGGACGGCTGCAGGTCGCGGGGCATGGTTATGTCCCGGGCAGCCAACGTGTCTGCACCAAGCAATCAAACGACGTGGTTTCGAGCGAGCGTGGAAACGCCCGGTCGACGCCGCCGAACATCAATCTTTGAAAATCGCGTACGAAGCGATGATGACGAACATGGAAAACTAAGCGTCGCTGCGCCGGTCTGCCGGTTCAGCGCAACACCACGAAAGGGCTGTACCGGTCTTGTCGAAGAACATGCGGATGCACGAGCTCGCCAGAGAGCTCGGGATGACCAACGTAGAGATCATGGACCTCTCCAACGCCATGGGCGTTGGTGCCAAGAGCCATTCCTCCACCATCATCGAGCAGCAGGCCGATCGCCTTCGGCGACGCGCCGAACGCGATGGTCTCATACGCGAGCAGCAGCCCGAGGAGGCCAAGCAGGCGAAGAAGACGGCTGCCAAGAAGTTGGCCGCGGCCAAGCACGGCGCCGAGCCGGCGGCACCCGCCGTTGATGCGGATGCCGCGCCGCACGATGCCGCAGCGCCGGCGATGAAGGCCGCAGCCACGAAGGCCGCAGCCACGAAGGACCCAGCCGCGAAGGACCCAGCCCCGAAGGACCCAGCCGCGAAGGACCCAGCCGCCAACGTCGCTGCCGCCAACGCCGCTACAGATGCGCCATCGCCACCTGCACCTGCACCTGCTTCCGAGTCGGATGCATCGGGTCGCGAGACGGCGCCAACCCCCAGCTCATCTGCATCTGGCCGCGAGACGTCTGTGCCTGGTTCCGAGTCGGATGCATCGGGTCGCGAGACGGTGCCAACCCCGACACGGGCGCCAACAGGGGCACCAGCGGTCACCGCGCCCGTTGCCGAAAGGCTTGCATCAGCCGAGCCGGCACAGCCGGTGAAACCCGTGGTCGCCGACGCGGTGCCAGCTGCTTATCCCGTCCCGCCGAGCCCGGCCGAGCCGACTCCTGCGCCGGCCATCATCGCAGCGGCAGCATCCGCAGCCCCGGCCGCCGAGTCCGAACATCGGGTCATCTCCAGCAGCCGCATCACCGAGGCGCCGCGCGCGTCCGCCGGCGTTGCCGCCAAGCCACTCCCACAGCACGGCGCGCCGGGCCACGCTCCGGCGCCGGCCGCGTCGAGCCATCGCCCGTCACCAGCCGCCATGCCGTCGGCGCGCCCCGCAGGCCCGCCGCCAGGACGCCCGACCTCTACCTCGGGTCGTCCGATCCCGCCGCCGCCGGGCAGCGGTGGCCGCCCCGTGTCGGCAACCGGTCGTCCGATCCCGCCGCCTCCCGGCAGCGCCCGCCCGGCCGCGTCCGCTCGCCCCGGCACCAGCTTCTCGCCGCGCAGCGGCCCAGGCGGCGTTCGTCCGACCGGTGGCCCGGGTGGCGCCCGCCCCGGTGGTGGCTTCGCGCCTCGAACCGGTGCTCCCGGTGGCGCCCGCCCCGGGGGCCCAGCTGGCGCCCGCCCAGGCGGCGGCTATCCCGCTCGTCCAGGTGGCGGCCCCGGTGGCGGTGCTCCCGGTGGCCCTCCCGGCAGCAATGGTGGTCCTCGCCCCAGCGGCCAGCGCCGCGCTCCACGCAAGAGCAAGAGCCGTCGCCGTCGTCGTGACTTCAACGAGTTGCAGCCGCAGCTCACCGGTAACTACACGTCGAGCGACGCTCCGGTTCCAGAAGGCACCATCATCGTCGAGCGCGGCGCCTCGGCTCAAGAGTTCGCTCCCAAGCTCAATCGCACCTCGGCCGATGTCGTCCGGTTCCTCCTCAACAACGGCGAGATGATCACTGCCACGATGACGCTCGCCGATGAGCAGATGGAGCTGTTCGCGCTCGAGATCGGCGCCGACCTGTTGTTGGTCGACGCCGGCCAGCAGGAGGAAATGGAACTCCAGGCGCTGTTCGATGACAGCGACGACGAGGACGAGAGCTTGCAAGCACCACGCGCTCCGGTCATCACCGTGATGGGCCACGTCGATCACGGCAAGACGACCCTGCTCGACAAGATCCGTAACGCCAATGTCGTTGCCGGCGAGGCCGGTGGCATCACCCAGCACATCGGTGCCTACAAGGTTGCCAAGGACGGTTACGAGATCACCTTCATCGACACGCCAGGTCACGCAGCGTTCTCGAAGATGCGTGCCCGCGGTGCTCAGGTCACCGACATCGTCGTGTTGATGGTGGCTGCCGACGACGGCGTGATGCCCCAGACGATCGAGGCCATCAACCACGCGAGGGCCGCCGATGTGCCGATCGTGGTCGCGCTCAACAAGATCGACAAGGACAACGCCGACCCGCAGCGTGTCCTGGCCCAACTTGCCGAGCACGAACTCGTTCCGGAGTCCTGGGGTGGTGACACGATCGTCGTCGAGATGGCTGCCAGCCAGAACCTCGGCATCGACGATCTGCTCGAGCAACTGCTCGCGGTCGCGGAACTCGAAGAACTCACTGCGAACCCGACCGGGCGGGCCAAGGGCATCGTGCTCGAGGCCAACCTCGACACGGGTCGCGGTCCTGTCGCGACGATTCTTGTCGACAAAGGCACGCTCAAGGTCGGCGATCCCATCGTTGCCGGCGCGGCATGGGGCAAGGTCCGCGCGATCATCAACGACAAGGGCGAGCAGATCAAAGAGGCCGGCCCGTCCACTCCGGTCCAGGTGCTCGGCCTGTCAGCAGTCCCGAACGCGGGTGACGAGTTCCGTGCAGCCGCAAGTGAGAAGACCGCTCGTCTCGTCGGTGAGGCTCGCGAGCAGCGTTCGCGTCTCACCGGTCAGCGCGGCGACGCCAGGGTCCAGCGCGGCGTCAAGCTCGAAGACATCTTCAGCCAGATCCAGGCCGGAGAAGTCGCGACCCTGAACCTGGTCCTGAAGGCCGACGTCCACGGTTCGCTCGAAGCAGTCACCGAGAGCCTGCGCCGGCTCGAGCGCGAGACGGTCAAGCTCGCGTTCGTGCATCGTGCCGTCGGCGGTATCACCGAGAACGACATCACGCTCGCTGCTGCCACCAACGCAACATTGATCGGTTTCAACGTTCGTCCCGACCGCAAGGCCCGTGATCTTGCGGCCAGCGAGCACGTCGAGATTCGTACCTACGAAATCATCTACAAGCTGCTCGAGGACATCGAGCGGGCGATGGTCGGTATGTTGGCGCCGGAGTTCGAAGAGGTGGTCACCGGCGAAGCCGAGGTGCGCGAGGTGTTCCGAGTGCCCCGCGTCGGCGGTATCGCCGGCTGCTCGGTGCGCTCCGGCACGATCAGCCGCGGCAGCAAGGTCCGCTTCCTGCGCGACGGTGTCATCATCTGGAAGGGCACCATCACATCGCTCAAGCGGTTCAAGGAGGATGCACGCGAAGTGCGCGAAGGCTTCGAGTGCGGTATCGGACTCAGCGATTTCCAGGACCTCAAGCCGGGCGATCTGATCGAAACCTTCGAGGAGCGCGAGATTCCCCGCGTCTGATATCCATCGGTGAGCCGAAGGCTGACGCACGGGCTTTCAGCTCATCGGCGCCGCCGATAGCGTGATGCGATGGCCGATCTCGAGTTCTTCTTCGATCCCATCTGTCCGTGGGCCTGGATCACATCGCGCTGGGTGAGCGAGGTGCAGCAACTACGCAGCTACGACGTGCGGTGGCGATTCATCTCGCTCGCGGTCATCAACGAGGACCTGGTCGCTGACTGGTACACCCCGGCATATCGAGCCAGTCATGTCGCAGGCTTGATGGGGCTGCGGGTTGCGGACGCGGTCCGGCTCACGGGTGGCAACGCCGGCGTTGCCAGGCTGTACACGGTGCTCGGCACAGCGTTCCACCCCGGCGAACGCCGCCGTGAGTTCCAGGACAGCCCGGTCGAGTTCATGAAGTGGGTGCTCGGCGAGGCTGATTGCGACGTCTCGCTCGCCGATCACGTCAACGATGAATCGCACGACGACTACATCCGTGCCGATACTGCTTTGGTGTTCGAACGCGCCGGCAGCGACGTCGGCACGCCGGTCGTCACCTTCCATCCGGGAGACTCGAACGAGGCGAGCTTTTTCGGGCCCGTGATCTCGACCATCCCGCGCGGTGACGACGCAGTGAAACTGTGGGACGCGATCGAAATGATCGCCACGGTATCCGGCATGGCCGAGCTCAAGCGGTCGAATCGCTCGAAGCCGATCTTCACCTGAGTCAAGTGATTCGAGCATCCGGTACCGGCATCCGGAAACCACGCCGGAGGGCTTTCATCGCGGCAGCTAGAATGCCCAGATGAGCAAGCAACCTCGCAAACGGGCCAGCGCGCCGAGCCAGCACCGATACCCGCGTGAGGCCCGCCTCAATCAATCGCTGCGGCAGGTGATCGCCGAGGAGCTGACTGCCATCGACGACGAGAAACTCGATCTCGTCACGATCACCTCGATCGATGTCGATGCGGAGATGAACCGCGCGATCGTGTTCTTCGACTCACTACGTGGCGAGCAAGGCGATGCCGAGATCCTCGCCGCGCTTGCCCATCACCGGGTCCGGCTGCAGGGTTCGGTCGCCCGCCAAATCAGGTCGAAGAAGACCCCCATCCTCGAGTTCCGCCCGGACCAAGTGATCCGAGCTGCCGAGCGGATCGAGAAGATCCTCCGCGACAACCCGAGCCCGGCAGTCCACGTCGAAGCCAATGGCGAGGCGTAGGCCGCCCACCGTTCACGGCATGGCGGTGATCGACAAGCCCGCGGGCGTCACGAGCCACGATGTCGTCAACCTGCTGCGCCGGCACTTCGCCGAGAGGCGCATCGGACACGCCGGCACGCTCGATCCCGATGCCACCGGCGTGCTGGTCGTCGCCGTCGGCAACGCAACACGGTTGATGCGCTTCCTCAGCGGCTGCGACAAGTCATACGTCGGCGAGATCGTGCTCGGCAGCTCCACGTCCACGCTCGATGCCGCCGGCGCGATCACCGCCACATTCGACATGAGCGGCGTCACCTTGGCCCAGGCTCGAGCGATCGCCGGCGAACAGTTGACCGGCGACATCATGCAGGTTCCGCCGATGGTGTCGGCGCTCAGGGTCGACGGCCGCCGCCTGCACGAATTGGCGCGCGAGGGCATCGAGATCGAGCGTCAGGCCCGGCCCGTCACGGTCAGCCGATTCGAAATCGAAGCAACCGACGATCCACTGGTACTACGCGCAAGCGTCGACTGTTCGTCGGGCACCTACATCCGCACGCTCGCCGACGATCTCGGTCGACTGCTCGGTGGCGGTGCGCACCTGCGCAACCTGCGCCGCACCCGCGTCGGACGGTTCACGCTCGACTCGGCGCAACCACCTCACGCGGCCACGCTGTTGCCGGTTGCAGCCGCCGTCGAGCACCTGGCGCCGGTCACAGTCGATGCTGCGACGGCCGATCTGGTCGCTCATGGCCGTGTCCTACCGGCGTGGAGCGGCGACGGTCCGTGGGCGGTGTTCGCGGACGGTGGTGACTTGCTCGCCGTGTACGAGCCGTTCGGGAGCGGCGAGGCCAAGCCGGTGGTGGTGCTCGTCGGCGCCTGAACGCGTGATCTGTTCACTCAAGACGAGTCGGGGGTTGTCGTGATGTCGGCTCGGCAGTGCCGACGTGTCCTGATCCGGCTAGCGTCGTTCGTCGTGCAGGTGATCACTGATCTCTCTGAATCCCCGTGGCCCGGCGAGCGGTCCGTCATCACGATCGGCGCCTACGACGGCGTCCATCTCGGCCATCAGGCGGTGATCGAAGAGGTCAAGCAACTGGCCGCGCAGCACGCCTGCCGTTCGGTGGTGGTGACGTTCGATCGTCACCCAGCGAGCGTGGTGCGCCCCGAATCAGCGCCGAATCTGCTCACCGATCTCGAACAGAAGCTCGAACTGCTTGCGGCAACGGGGGTCGACGCGACTGCTGTCGTGCGCTTCGACGAAGCACAGTCGTTCGAGAGCGCAACCGACTTCGTCGAGCGAGTGCTCGTCCATTGCCTCGCTACCCGGACCGTCGTGGTCGGTGAAGACTTCCATTTCGGCAGGCAGCGCACCGGCAATGTCGCGCTGTTGCACGACCTCGGTCTGAGCAACGACTTCGACGTGTATCCGCGGGCTCTGCTGGCCCGCGCCGATGGGGTCGAAGAGCCGATCAGTTCGACGGCCATCCGTCGGGCACTCGCCGGTGGCCAGGTCGAGCTTGCCGCCGAGATGATCGGCCATCCGTTCGAGGCGCGTGGCAAGGTCGTCAAGGGCGATCAGCGCGGCCGTCTGCTCGGTTTCCCGACGGCCAACGTCGAGGTCCCCAACAAGGTTTGTGTCCCGGCCGATGGCGTGTACGCCGGCTTTTACGAGCGCCCCAATGGCGAGATCCACCCGTGTGCGATCAACCTCGGACGCCGACCGACGTTCTACGAACATGCCGATCACTCGCTGCTCGAGGCCCACCTGCTCGACTTCGACGGTGACCTCTACGGCGAGCCGGCGCACGTGCGGTTCGCACACTTCCTGCGCAGCGAGCGCAAATTCGACGGCATCGATGCGTTGATCATCCAACTCAAGCACGACATCGAGCACGCCAGAGCCGTCCTGGCCTGACGTCCTGGCCTGACGTCCTGGCATTACATCAGACGGGTTTCGGCGCGATTCCTGACCGCTTCAGCGGCCAAGGATCACGAGCAGCACGAGGCCGGTGAGCACGATCGCCGAGGCGGTGAGGCGGCGCCTGGAATCACTCTCGCCGAGGTACTTCCACCCGACGAGCGCGGCCAGCAGGACGCTTGATTCGCGGAGCGCGGCGACGTAGCCGACCGAGGCGTAGCGCACGGCGACGAGCACCATCGTGTACGTGATCAGCGAGGCGAGCCCGGTGATCATGAATCGGAGCCAATCGACCCGGACGGCGACTCGCAGTGCCGCGACACGACCGGTGACGATTCCGTAGGCGGACAGCGACACCGTCGTCATCATCGCGGTCGCGAATCCGTAACCGAGCTTGTCGGTGACACGCGAGCCCTTGCTGTCGAGGAGCGTGTAGACACAGATCGTCAGCGAGACACCGATTGCCGTGAGCACGGCCGGCCCCCTCGCCCTGCCGGCGAGCAGACTGAGGCCGCCGGCGATGGTGATGATCGCGACGATGCCCCACGCGTTGACGTGGTCGCCGAGCAGGATGACGCCGCCGATCGCGGCCAAGAACGCGCCCCCACCTCTCGCGATCGGATACACCTGGGAGAAGTCGCCGTGGCTGTACGCCCGTGCGAGCAGGAGCGTGTACGGCAGGTGGACACCCCCTGACAGTGCCGCCCACTTCCAGCCATCAGCCGCCATCCCGCCGGTGACGACGAGCGCGATCGTGGCGACCAAGCCGCCGAAGCCGAATTGCGCCCAGAGCGCGATGAAGCGCTCGTGGGGGGTCTTCTTGACCGCCAGATTCCAACCGGCGTGCAGCACGGCCGCCCCGAGGGCGAGCAGTGTTGCGGTGAGCACGAGCGAGAAGACTATGCGGCTGATGCGGTCGGAGCAGTGGTCTTTGCCGGCTTCACCCAGCGCCGCCCGAACAAATAGATCACCGGGAGGGTGAACAGCAAAGGACCCACTACCGCGAGCGGCCTCGACAGCCACCACCATCCGGTCGGCCTGGTCGCTTCGTTGCGATGACCCGCGAGGGCATAGCTGACGGCGCGCTGCAGGGCCATGCCGGTGGTGTGGAAGAGGAACAGCGGCATCGAGAACCTGTTGATGAGTGCATTGAAGCGCGACCATCGCTCTCGCGTGAGCCGAGGCTCAAGCCTCGGCCTGATCACCTCGGCGACGCCTGCTTGGAACATCATCAGAGCGACGATGCAGAGCGTCGGTGGCGCCATGTTGGAACGCTGACCAGGAATGCCGACCATCGAACCGGGATACAGACGCGACAGGACCAGCAGCGAAAGGCCGAACAACCCGGCATACAGCAGGCTCCAGTCGGTGCGCCGCGCGGCAGCCACGATCCGGTCGTAGAAGAACCCCAACTGATGGCACAAGCCCCAGACGAAGATCATGTTGGCGAGGCCGAGCCAGTCGTACCCGTAGCGGAAGCGGAGGATGTCGACGATGCCGGCGAGTCCCGCGAACCAGACGAGTACGATCGAGTCGAATCGGCGATGGAGCCAGAGAAACATCGGCAGCATCAACACCAGCATCAGGTAGACCGCGATGAACCACAGCGGGCTCACGACGAGCAACACGGCCTTGGCGATCCATTGCAGGTCGAATACGTTGCCGAGGATGATGCCGAGTGCGATCCAGACGCCGAGCAGCGCGAGCGCCGGAATGGCGAGGCGCTTGAGCTGGACCCACACGAAATGCCAGATCGATTGCCCGCGCCCGCGCGCCCGTTCCCATGCCTTGAGGTGGCTGTAGCCGCCGACGTAGAAGAACAGTGGCATCACTTGCAGCAACCAGGTCGCGAAGAAGAGTCCCCTTGTGAAACCGATCGGATTGGTGGCGTGCGGACCGTCTTCGCGCCAGATGATGATCGTGAAGACCCAGTGCCAAGCAACGACGACGAGCAGGCTAAGGGCGCGCAGGAGATCGACGTAGTGGTTGCGCCCGTCGCTCTGGACGTTGGCCACTTGGGTACTGTCAGTCACTGGTGATGGAGCGTATTGCGCTGGAAGAGGACACACGCGTCACTCTCGGATGGGCGACGGCTGCGGCCGTCGTGATCCTTGCGGTCGCAAACGCGATGTCGAATCGGGTCCTGCAGGCCTGGATGTACGTGCCGTGGAACCTCGCGGTCGCCGCACTGCTGGTCTGGCTGGCCCGCCACTACGTCGGCAACGCCGGGTTGGGACTGGGGGAGTGGAGACGGGGGCTTCGTTTCGGGATGGTGCTCGTCGTCGTCACGACCGCCGTCTTGCTGATGGGTCTGGCGATGCCAGCGGTCAACAAGCTGTTCGAGGACAAGCGAGTTGAAACCGGCGTCGGCACGGTGATCTATCAGGCGTTGATCCGGATCCCGCTCGGCACGGTGGTGCTCGAGGAAATCGCGTTCCGCTCCGTGCTGCCCGGGCTGTTCGCGAAGCGCGCAGGCACAGTCCGCGGGTCCTTCTACGCGTCGATCCTGTTCGGGCTGTGGCACGTACTGCCGGCGCTGAACATCAACAACGTCAACCCCGTGGCCCACGACGTGTTCGGCAGCGGTGTCGGTGGCAAGACGGTTGCCGTGCTGTTCGCCGTCGTCGGTACGACGTTGGCAGGGTTGTGGTTGTGCCTGATCCGCTACAGGGCGCGCAGCGTGTTCGCGTCGATGCTCGGTCACGTCGCCACGAATTCGATCGGCTTCACCATCGCGTGGTTCGTGGCCCGAGCTCGCTGACGCGGACTTCCTGTCGCGGACTTGCTGACGCAGACTTCCTGGCGCGGGCTTCATGTCGCGGGTCCGGTGACACACGCGTAGCGGCCCACCTGCGTAACCTGTCTTGCGTTATGGACCGTCCTATCGGCATGTTCGACTCGGGTTTCGGAGGATTGACGGTCGCCCGCGCCGTGATCGATCTGCTGCCGCACGAGGACATCGTCTACATCGGCGACACCGGGCGATATCCATACGGCTCGAAACCGCAGTCCGAGGTGCGCAAGTTCGCCCGCCAGTTGGCGTGGAGCCTGGTCAAGGACTACGACGCGAAGGCGATCGTGGTTGCATGCAACACAGCGGCCGCCGCCGCGCTCGACGATCTCGTCACCGAATTACCGGTGCCGGTGATCGGGGTCATCGAGCCCGGCGCGAAGGCTCTCGTTGCCGCGACCCGCAATGGCCGCGTCGGCGTGATCGGAACCGTCGGCACCGTGATGTCGGGCGCATACGACCGGGCGGTCGCGCACACCCGGGTGCCGGTCGTGCTCACGACCGCGGCATGCCCAGGCTTCGTCGAGTTCGTCGAGCGGGGCCAGACGAGCGGCGACGAGATCGCGATCCTCGCCGACAGGATGCTCGCGCCCGTCAAGGCCGCCGGCGTGGATACCTTGCTGCTCGGCTGCACCCACTACCCGTACCTTGCGCGGGTGATCGGCCAGGCAATGGGTCCTTCGGTCACGCTCGTCAGCAGCGCCGACGAGACCGCGTTCGTCGCCCGCGAACAGCTCGGCGCGATGGGCCTGCTCCGTCAGCCGTCGAACGACGTTGCGGAGCACCAGTTCTTGTCGAGCGGCGACATCGGCTGGTTCGCCGACCTCGGTCGTCGGCTGTTCGGTCCCGAACTCGCCCAAGCCGAGGCCTGGGCGCCGCCAACTACCGATCAACCAGCTGAGTAACGGTCCCCAACCGATCCGTAACAAAAGGAGTTGTCATGCCGCGTCCCGATGGTCGTGAGCCAAACGATCTGCGCCCGATCACGTTCGAGCGCGACTACACCGACATGGCGGCCGGAAGCATCCTCGTCAGCTTCGGGCGTACTCGCGTGCTGTGCACGGCCAGCATCGATGAGGACGTGCCGCGGTGGATGAAGGGCAAGGGCAAGGGATGGGTGACCGCCGAGTACTCGATGCTGCCCGGCTCCTCGCCGGAACGTGTCGATCGCGAGGCTGCCAAGGGCAAGCAGAGCGGGCGCACGGTCGAGATCCAGCGTCTCATCGGGCGCTCGCTGCGCGCTGCCTGCGACATGCGCCTGCTCGGCGAACGCCAGGTCGTCGTCGACTGCGACGTGCTCCAGGCCGATGGCGGCACGAGGACGGCGAGCATCTGCGGCGGCTATCTCGCATTGCACGACGCGCTGACCCGACTCGTGCAGAACAAGTCGATCAGCGCGCAGCCGCTGCACTCGTTCTGTTCCGCGATCAGCGTCGGCGTCGTCGGCGGAACGCCGGTGCTCGACCTGCCCTATGCCGAAGACAGCAGGGCCGAGGTCGACATGAACGTGGTGATGCTCCAACGCATCGCCTCGGTCGGCGGCCAGCCGTCAGCACCCCAATTCGGCGAGGTGCAGGGCACGGCCGAGGGTGCGCCGTTCAGCCGCGGTGAACTCGATCAAATGCTCGCCCTGGCCGAAGGCGGGCTGGCCGAGATCATGGCTCTCCAGGCGGAGATGATCGCGTCGCCGCCGGCGTTCCGCAAGCTCGGCCGGTAAAGGGCCGATCACATGCACCGATTCGTGTGCGCGTCGGCGAACCCGGACAAGGTCGCCGAGATCGCGGCCCTGCTCGACGGTGTTGTCGAACTGCTGCCTCGCCCGGCCGACGTGCCCGATGTCGTCGAGGACGCGCCGACCCTGATCGGCAACGCCCGTTTGAAGGCGGCTGCGGTGTGCTCGGCGACGGGGATCGCGGCGATCAGCGACGACACCGGACTGGAGGTCGACGCGCTCGGTGGCGAACCGGGTGTCTACACCGCCCGCTTCGCCGGCGAGGGCTGCAGCTACGCCGACAACCGCAGCAAAATGCTCAGCGTGCTCGCCGACGTTGCGTTCGGGCAACGCTCGGCGCGGTTCAGGACCGTCGCGATGATCGTTTGGCCGGACGGCCGCGAACTCGCCGTGGAGGGTGTCTGCGAGGGTTGGATCGCAGAGCACGAGCAGGGCGAGCGCGGCTTCGGCTACGACCCACTGTTCATTCCTGCCGACGGCGACGGTGGAACGTTCGCGCAGATGAGCGAGGCAGACAAGAACCGGTTGTCGCATCGGGGGCGGGCCTTGCGAGGCCTCGTCGCGGCACTCACCTCTCTCGATTCCCAAGGCCGAACAGCCACACCAGACAGAGGAAATTGACCCGAAAACCCTTACCCTTTGGATCACTGTTGGTGCGACTCCGGTCCCCCCGGCACCGCTGTGGAGCCATCCCCCAACAGAGATTCGTGAGGTACCCGCGTGAAGTTCAAAAAGGGCGACACCGTCATCTACCCCCAGCACGGCGCATGTCTGGTGCAGGGCACAAAGAAGGTCGTTGCCTTCGGCGAGACGCAGGAATACCTCATCCTGCGCACGATCATCAACGAGATGACACTGTCGGTGCCGGTGGCGCGTGCCGCCGACGTCGGAGTTCGCCCGCCGGTTTCCCCCGATGAGCTCGAAGACCTCGTGTCGGTGCTGTCCAAAGCCGACCCACGGGTGCCGAGCAACTGGAGCCGGCGGTTCAAGAACCACCAGGAGAAGCTCAAGAGCGGCGACGTGTATCAGGTCGCCGAGGTCGTTCGCAACCTCGCCGCGCGCAACCGCGACGCTTCACTGTCGGCGGCCGAGCGCACGATGTACGAACGGGCCCGGATCAATCTCATCAGCGAAATCGCGCCGGCACTGAAGGTCAGCGCAGAAGAAGCCGAGCACTATCTCGACGAGGCCCTCGCCAAGGGCGTGTTGAAGCCGGCCAAGGAAATCAAGAAGAAGGCCTAGACCGGCCCGACGCGAGAACCTGGCTCGTCGCCGATCTACAGTGCAGGCCATGTCAGAGCGAGTACACGTCACGAGGAATGATCTCGAAGCCAAGATCAGGGCCGGCGAGATCGACACCGTCCTGATGGCGTTCCCCGATCTGCAGGGTCGCCTGGTCGGCAAGAGAACGACAGGGCGGTTCTTTCTCGACAACGTCGCCGATGCAGGCACCGAGAACTGCAATTACCTCATTGCCTGCGATATGGACAACAACCCGGTGCCGGGCTACAAGTTCGCGAGCTACGACCAGGGCTACGGCGACATGCTCGCGACCGCCGATTGGGACACGATCCGGATCATTCCCTGGGTACCCAAGACCGCGATGATCATGTGCGACCTCTACGACGTGACGACGCGTGAGCTGATCGGCGTCGCTCCACGCACCGTGCTCCGCCGCCAGGTGGAGGCCGCCGCCGCACTCGGATTTCTCCCGATGGTGGCAAGCGAGATCGAGTTCTACCTGTTCAAGGACACCTACGACGAGGCCCACGACAAGGGCTACCGCGGTCTCACGCCCCACAGCCCGTGGCTCGAGGACTATCACGTCCTGCAGACGACCAAGGACGAATACATCATCGGTCAGCTCCGGCGCAACCTCGAACTCGCCGGTGTGCCGGTCGAGTTCAGCAAGGGCGAGGCAGGCCGTGGCCAGCACGAGATCAATCTCGACTACACGACAGCCGTCGAGATGGCCGACCGCAACAGCGTCTACAAGAACGGCGCAAAGGAGATGGCGGCACTCAGCGGACGAAGCATCAGCTTCATGGCCAAGTACGACTTCAACGACACCGGCTCGTCGTGTCACATCCACTCCAGTCTGTGGAGCCTCGACGGTGAGAAGGCTCTGTTCGACGGCCACGCCGAACAAGGGGATCATGGTGAGCACGGCGACGAGCATTACGGCATGAGCAAGCTGTTCCGCCATTACCTCGCCGGGCTGATCGCCACCTCACAGGAGTTCGCGCTGCTGTGGGCACCGACGATCAACAGCTACAAGCGGTTCCAGTTGGGTTCGTGGGCGCCGACCGGTATCGGCTGGGGTATCGACAACCGCACGCTCGGCTATCGCCTCGTCGGCCACGGCAAGGGCACCCGCGTCGAGTGCCGGATACCCGGCAGTGATGCCAACAGCTACTTCGCGTTTGCCGGCACATTGGCAGGCGGACTGTACGGCATCCGCAACGAACTAGAACTCGGCGCGCCGTTCGTCGGCAACGGCTACGAAGCCCCGGAGATCCCGCGCATCCCATGGAACATGCCTGATGCGATCGATCTGTGGGACAGCAGTTCGATCGCCAAGGAATGCTTCGGCGAGGAAGTCCACCATCACATCCTGACGATGGCCAAGGCCGAGTGGAGCGCATTCAACCACACGGTCACCGATTGGGAACTTCGCCGCTACTGGGAGCGGGGATAGCCGTCGACACCACTCGACCTACTGGAACAACCGGGCTAGCTTGGGGCGCATGGCCGAAGATCCCGGCTGGTTCCGCAGGCTCGTGGTGGTGTGCGTCATCGCGGCCGTGGCTCTACCGGCCGTTCGGGACCGCGACAGCTTCCCCCTGTCCACCTACCCGGTGTACGCAAGCGCTCGGGGCAGGGTGGCCACCATCAATACTGCCGTTGGGTACGACGCGGCGGGCACGATGCACCGCCTGTCGCTGTCAGCCATCGCCGACACCGATGATCCGCTCATCGCCGAGAGCGCAGTTGCCCGGGCGGTAGCCACAGGCCGCGCCGACGAACTCTGCAAGGAGATCGCACGGCGAACGTCATCAGCAGTGACCCGGATCGAAGTCGTCGAGGAACGCCACGACATCGTCGCCTGGACGATCGGCGACGAGTCGCTCCGCGGACGGACCGTGCACGCGGAGTGCGAGGCCGGGCCGTGATGAGCGTTCTCCGACGAGTGGACACCTGGATGTTCGCGCCTGCCCCGGCCGAGCGGCTGGCCGTCCTTCGCATCCTGACCGGGTTGGTCGTCGTGGGCTACCTCGTCGTGCGGTATCCGGCCTTCCTCTCGCTCACCGATGCATCGCCGTCACGGTTCGAGCCGGTGGGCGTGCTGTCATGGCTGGACCGACCCTTTCCCGACCCGTTGTACGCGGTCCTGATAGTCGCAAACGTGGGATGCGGCGTCGCGTTCGTCACCGGATTGTGGTTTCGATGGATCGGGCCGATCTTCGCCCTGCTCCTGCTCGTGGTGACCACGTATCGCAGTTCGTGGGGACAGCTGCTCTACTTCGAGAATCTGATGGTGATTCACGTCGCCATCATCGGTCTTGGGCGCAGCGCCGACGCGCTGGTACCCGGTCGGCGCAAGCGTTCCGCACAACCGCCGATCAGCTCCCGCTACGGCTGGCCAGTGCGGCTCGCTGCTGTTGTGACGGTGCTGACGTATGTCCTCGCGGGTATCGCCAAACTCCGCGTCGGTGGCTCGGACTGGATGACCGGCGACACGCTGCGAAATCACGTCGCGTACTCTGCGGCACGGATCGGACTGCTGGGCGGCAGCTACTCGCCACTCGCCAGACCTCTCGCTGAGAATGGTTGGGTACTGGCTCCCGTCGCCGTTGCCACCGTGCTGATCGAGCTGGTGGCCCCGGTCGCCCTGCTCGGCGGACGCATCCGCACCGCGTGGGTCGCGGCGACCTGGCTGCTCCATCTCGGCATCGCCGCAACCATGTTCGTCGTCTTCCCGTACCCGCTGCTCGGCGTTGCCTTTGCCCCCCTGTTCCGTGCCGAGAGGGTTGTCGATCGACGGCGCGGCGAGCCTGGCCTCAGGACACCTGGAACTCGGTGACCAGGAAACCCCCGCTAGAATGGTCACTCGTTCGAACAGAGGGTCGGAGGCACGTGTGGGTCGGTTGAGTGGCAAGGTGGCATTGATCACGGGTGCTTCGTCGGGGCTCGGCCGCGTCGGAGCCGAGCGCTTCGCCGAGGAGGGAGCGCAGATCGTCATCGCCGACATCACCGACGGCGACGAAGCCGTCGAAGCGATTGCCGCAGCCGGCGGCGAGGCCACGTACGTGCGTTGCGATGTCACCGACGAGCAATCGATCGAAGCCGCGGTCGCCCACGCGGTCGAGACGTTCGGCGGTCTGCACGTGCTCTACAACAATGCCGGCGTGATGCTCAGCGACGATGACGGCCCGACCAACACCTCGGTCGAGACGTATCAACTGACGATGGACATCAACGTCAAGGGGGTGCTGCTCGGTTGCCGCTACGCGATCCCGGCGATGCTCGCCAGCGGTGGTGGCTCGATCGTCAACGTCGCGTCGTTCGTGGCCCATATGGGTGCAGCCACTCCGCAGATCGCATACACCGCTTCCAAGGGTGCGGTGCTGGCAATGACGCGCGAGATCGCCACCATCTACGCCCGCCAGGGCATCCGGGCCAACGCGCTGTGCCCCGGGCCGATCATGACCCCGTTGCTGGCAAAGTTCCTCAGCGACGACGACAAGCGCAACCGGCGGCTCGTTCACATCCCGATGGGGCGCTTCGGCGAGCCGATCGAGATCGCCAACGGCGCACTGTTCCTCGCCAGCGACGAGAGCAGTTGGATGACGGGCCAGTCGCTGATCATCGACGGCGGCATCACCAGCGCGTACGTCACGGCCGATTGACCCGCTGACGCGCGACGGCTGTTGGACTCACCGAGCCAAGGACCCGCTCACATGGCATACCTGCACGGACCCCATGCCGAGATCGGCGACCTTGCAGACGAGGTCAGCGGCTTCATCCGCCGGCGCTTGCACGGCGCGCCGCTCGGCCGGACGGCCACGGCCGCGGATCTGGATGCGGCCCTCGCGAACTCGATCACGAGCGGCGGGCTCGGGGCGGCGAAGGCCTGGCGGCTGATGACCGACGTCGTCGTTGCCAACACCGTTGGCATCGACAGCGAACGTTTCCTTGCGTTCATCCCGGTGTCGCCGTCGGCGGCAGCGGCATGGGCCGACGCGGTCGTTGGCGCGGCCTCGTTCCCGGCCGAATCGTGGCTCGAGGCGGCTGGTGCCGTCGCGGCGGAGAATCAGGTGCTGCGGCTCCTCGCCGATTTCGCCGGGATGCCGGCCGCCGCCGGCGGTTGTTTCATGAGCGGTGGTTCGATCGGCAATCTGTCAGCGCTCGCAGTAGCCCGCGATCAGCAGCCCGATCGGCGAATGGTGGCCGTCGCCGATTCCGCGCACGCTTCGGTGCACAACACGCTTCATCTGCTCGGGCTCACAGCGTTCGTGGTGGCGACCGACGACGACGGTCGGCTGAGCGCGCGGGCACTTCGCGACGCGCTCCGCGGTCGGTCCGATGTCGGCACGGTCGTCGCATCAGCCGGTTCGACCAACGCCGGCCTCATCGACGATCTCGACGGCATTGCCGACGTGGCCGCCGAGACCGGCTCGTGGTTCCACGTCGACGCGGCATACGGGGGAGCGGCGCTGTTCCTGGCCGAGTTCCGCGACCGACTGCGCGGCATCGGCAGAGCCGATTCGTTCATCGTCGATCCGCACAAGTGGCTCTTCGCGCCAGCAGGATCGTGTGCGCTGCTCTACCGGAATCCGGCGCTGGCCTCGAAAGTGCACACCCAGCACGGTCCGTACATCGATGTCTTCCGCAAGTCCGGCGACGAGTGGAACCCATCGGACTTCGGCTATCAGCTGACCCGTCGGGCGAGTGGCTTGGCGCTGTGGTTCTCGCTCGTGGTGCACGGCATCGACGCGATGCAGGAGGCCATCGGCAAGGGTCTGGAGTTGGCCCGCTACGCGGCGGCGGCGATCAGTAACGCCGACCCGCGGCTCTCTGTTGTCATGGCGCCGGAGTTGTCGGTCGTGCTGTTCCGCCGTGAGGGCTGGGGCAGTGCCGACTGGAGCGCGTGGGCGCGGCGGCTGCTCGCCGACGGCATCGCCTTCGTTGCCCCGACCACATGGAGGGGAGAACCTGTCGGCCGGCTCGTCTTCATGCATCCGCTGACCCCGACGAGCGTGATCGACGAGATCGTCGCCACGCTCGTGATCGAACCGCCCGATCTCGCGAGCCACCTCGAATCTGACACGTAGGGAACTCGCAAGTACGGAGTCACGGCGCGCTGTCTGGCAGAATCGTCGGATATGGGACAGTGTGGCTTTATCGGACTCGGTGTGATGGGCGCTCCGATGGCGAGGCACCTCATCAAGAAGGGTCATGACGTCACGGTGTACAACCGCACGGCGTCAAAGGCGCAGATGTGGGTCGACGCAAACGGGGGATGGTCGGCTGAAACGCCGAGGGAAGCGGCAACCGATGCCGACTACGTGTTCGTATGCGTCGGCAACGACGACGACCTCCGTTCCGTCTTGCTCGGCGACGACGGCGCCCTCGCCGGGATGAGAAAGGGCAGCGTGCTCATCGATCACACCACCGCGTCGGCAGATGTAGCCCGTGAGATCGGCGCAGCGGCGGCCGCGGTCGGAGTCGGATTCATCGACGCCCCGGTCAGCGGTGGCCAGGCCGGGGCCGAGAACGGCGTCCTGACCGTGATGTGCGGTTGCAACGATCTGCTCGCGTTCCAGAAGGCGAAGTCGGTGATCTCGTCGTACGCGCGCGCCTGCGAATTGATGGGCGGGGTCGGCGCCGGCCAGTTGACCAAGATGGTCAACCAGATTTGCATCGCCGGTGTGGTGCAGGGTCTCGCAGAGGGCATCAACTTCGCCAAGCGCGCCGGCCTCGACGTGGACAAGGTCGTCGACACGATCGGCAAGGGAGCTGCCCAGAGCTGGCAGATGGACAACCGGGCGATCACGATGGCGCAGGGCAAGTTCGACTTCGGCTTCGCGGTCGAATGGATGCGCAAGGACCTCGGTATCTGTATCGAGGAGGCCGCTCGCAACGGCGCCCGGCTCCCGGTCGCCGAGTTGGTCGATCAGTTCTACGCGGAGGTGATTGCCAGCGGCGGGCGGCGTTGGGACACGAGCAGCCTGATGTACCTTCTCGCCAACGACTGAACTCGTTGTCGATCCGGAAGTGCGTCCGCGCCGCGGAACTTACAGCGACAGTGGCAGCCGAGCGACCCCACGGATCGTGAGCCGGTCGCGCCAGCCGGGCTCGCCGGCGAGGTCGACGTTCGGGAAGCGCCGGATCACCGACCCGATCGCGACCTGGGCCTCGAGCTTGGCCAACGACGCGCCGAGGCAGTAGTGAACGCCTGCTGCGAAGGCGAGGTGGCGATTCGCGTTCGTTCGATCGAGGCGGAGCGCGTGTGGGTCGGTGAACATCGCCGGATCGCGATTCGCCGCGCCGAGAAGGGTCATCACGACAGTGCCGGACTCGACCCTGATCTCGCCGAACGCCACGGGCACCACCGGCACCCGCACGGTGAGCTGCACCGGGCCGTCGTAACGCAACAGCTCGTCGACGGCGACACCGTCGAGGCCCGGATCGTCGCGCAACAACGTGAGTTGATCGCGGTTGCGCAGCAAGGCGAGCATGCCGTTGCCGATCAAGTTGACCGTCGTCTCGTGGCCGGCTACGTACAGCAGCAGCACGAACGCGATCAGCTCCTGGGTCGTCATCCGGTCGCCGCTCTCCTCGACCTGGATCAGCGCCGACAGGAGGTCGTCGCCGAGGTGCTGGCGACGGTCCTCGATGATGCCGATCAGATATGGGATGAAGTGATCGAGCGCAGCCTCGGCGCGATCCAGGTCGTCGTCGTCGGCCGTGGGTTCCAGCGATGCCGTGAGGTGCTGGGACCATTCCCGCAATTCGACCGATCGCTCGGTCGGCATTGCCAGCAGATCGCTGATCACCCGGAACGGTACGGGGAACGCCAGCTCGTCGATCAGTTCCATCGAGCCGCGGTCCGCGCCGATGTCGAGCACATCGTCGACGAGTTGTTGCACGCGTGGGCGGAGTCGCTCGATCGAAGACGGCGTGAAGGCGAGGCTCACGAGGCGACGTAGGCGGGTATGGTCCGGCGGGTCGAGGTTGAGGATCGACTTGCCGCCTCCCTCACTGCGGCGGTGTTCGCGTGTGCGTTTACGGTTCTGGACGGCCGATGAGGGCTCGTTCGCGTTCTTTTCGATGTCGCGGCTGAAGTCGTTGCTGCGCAACGTGACGGCGACGTCTTCGTAACGCGACAACACGACCGTCTCGAACGGCGACAGGTACACCGGCGCCTTCTCGCGGAGCACGTCGTAGAACGGGTACGGGTCTGCCCGGAAGGCAGGGTCGAACGGATTGAACAAGAGCTCGGTCATGGTGGCGCGCCTCAGCCGGCGATCCCTGCGGTGTCGTCGCGCTTTCCGACGGCACGATCGTCGGCGAACTTTTCCAACCACTGCTCGATCTGTCCGTCGTGGGTCGTGTCGGCCCACTGGCGGGGGATCGCCGGGAACGAGTAGTCGCCGATGTCGTGCGGGGTCTCGATCGCGGCCTTACGGGCCATCGCGGCCTCGATGATCGGTTCCATCCGCTCGGCCTTGGCGGCAACGGCGGGGCCGTCGCGATCGATGAACTCTGGCAGCACTTCGCGGCCGAACATCTCGATCGATTCCATGATGTGTTCGTGCTCGTTGCGCCCGGCCTGCATCACGAAGATGATCTGATCGACTCCGGCTTGCTCGTAGCGGCGCAGGTACTCGCGTACCTGTACGGGTGTGCCGATGCACCCCCGTAGGCCGGTCGTGTCGCCGCTGGCCACCTTGGCGCCGAGGCGCTCTTCGCGAACGGCCTGGGCGATCGCTGCGGGATCGAAACCCTGCGCGGCGCGCCGCTCGATGTACTCGGCCCAGACATCGGTCGTGCCGGGTGCGTGGCGCCCGAAAACGTAGAAGTGACCGAGGCTGTAGCCGAAGAAGTTGGCGCCCTCGACGCCGCGGCGGATGGCCTCCTCCTCGTCGTGATGCATCATCATCGGGCTGACGCACGCGACCTGCGGATTGACGCTGTAACCGACGGGCACGCACTTGGCGGCGAGCGTCTGCTCGTACTCCGCAACCCAGGTGCGCGCCTCTTCCGGATCGATGAACGCGAACGTCAGCGCGCCGATGCCCTTCTCGGCGGCAAGCAGGATCGTGTCGCGGCGGCTACACGCCACCCACAGCGGCGGGTGTGGCTTCTGAACCGGCTTGGGCACGACATTGCGCGGTGGCATCTTCACGAACTCGCCGTCGACGCCCGTGAACGGCGTCTCCACCATGCAACGCAGGGCCGTCTGCAAACCCTCGAGCCACGCGTCGCGCTTGCGCAACGGGTCGACCCCGAAGCCGCCGAGTTCGGCCTCGCTCGAAGACTCGCCGCTGCCGAAGTCGACCCGACCGTTGGAGACGAGATCGAGCATGCTGACCCGCTCGGCAGTGCGGGCGGGATGATTGAACTGGGGGGCGGTGAGGATGATGCCGTGACCGAGGCGGATGTTCTTGGTCCGCTGGCTGCACGCGGCCAGGAACACTTCCGGAGCTGACGAATGGCTGTACTCCTCGAGGAAGTGGTGCTCGACCTCCCACACGTACTGGATCCCGAGGCTGTCCGCGAACTCGACCTGCTCGAGCGCGTTCTGGATGAGCTGATGCTCGGTCGTGTCGTCCCACGGACGGCCGATCTGATGCTCGTAGAAGATGCCGAACTTCATCGACAGCCAAACGTCACAGACAGTCGAGCTTTCATAGACAGCCGAACTTTCATAGACAAAATGTATACGTCGGTGTATACATAAGTCAATGGCGAGCGCGACCAAAGCCGTGACGACGAGGGTGACGACGAGCGTGACGACGAAGCAACATTCGACGGCTCGGCTGCCGCGGGCCCAGCGTCGTGAACAGATTGTGCGTGCCGCCGCGACTGTCTTGCTGAGCGGTGGCTACGACGGCACATCGATGGAGGATGTCGCGAGGGCTGCCGGTGTGACCCGGCTGATCGTCTACCGCATCTTCGAGTCCAAGGAGGCGCTGTACCTCGCCGTCCTGACGGCCGTCCTCGACGACCTCTCGGCGCGGTTCGACGCCGGCCCGACCCACCGCCGCAGCGACGCCGGCCCGACCCACCCCCGCGACGAGGTCGCCGCCGGGAGCGAGTCGGTCGCCGCGAGGCTGCTCGGTGTAGCCCGCAGGCATCCCGACGGCTTCCGGCTGCTGTGGCGCCACGCCTCGAACCAGGCCGAATTCAGCGAGTTGTACGCCCTGTTCGCGTCGGCCGCGACCGACTACGCGGCTGGGCTGATCGCGGAGGTCTCGTCAGAACCGACGATGCTGCGCTGGGCTGCGGAATCCGTGGTCAGCCACGTCTACGAGAGCATCTGCCTGTGGCTCGATCGCGGCGAAGTCGCGCTCGACGGTCAGTTCCTGCGGATGCTCGAGGATGGCGTCCGGGCGATGGTGATCGCGTGGACGCGTGCCGGCTGATGCCGATCCCCAGTGTTTGGGTGAGGGATTATGCGAACGTTCACATATTCCCTCACGCAAATCGACATCGACGGAGATTTTCGGTACCGGGGATGGTCAGCGCGGGCTGGCGGTCATCACGAGCGCAACCATCGCAATGAGCGAGAAGGCGACGAACATCAATCCGGGCAGGAGACGACTTTCCACGACAGTTGTATCGGCGTGAGCCGCCCCGACTTGACGTGTTATTGCGTGGCGGCGTTCGCGAGAATGTCGAGCAGGCGGGCCATCTGCTCGTCGGTGATCACGAGCGGCGGGCAGAAAGTGAGCGTGTCGACGTTGAGCGCGCGCACGATGCCGCCGCTGCGCAACATCGCATCACGGATCGTCGTCGCGTTCTGATCGGGCCGCAGCCCGGCAGCCCAGACGGCGCCGTCGCCGCGAGCGTGGTCGATGGTGCCGTCTGCGGCGAGCGCGCGGAGGCCGGATCCGAGCAACTCGCCGACATGCTTTGCCCGGGCGACGAGGTCCTCGCGTTCCATGATCTCGAGGTTCTTGAGACCCGCGGCGCACACGCTGGCGTGGCCGCTGTAGGTGTAGCCGTGACGCAGGAAGAAACCCGGGTCGGACTCGAGCGCGGCGAGCGGCGCCCGGCCGACGAACACGCCGCCGAGCGGTTGATAACCGGACGTGACAGCCTTGGCAAACGTCATGAAGTCGGGGATCACGCCGTAATGCTCGGCCGCGAACCATGCGCCGAGACGCCCGAAGCCGGTGATGACCTCGTCGAAGATCAGGTGTGCGCCATGCTGATCGCACAGCTTGCGCAGGCCCTCGAGGTAGTTGTCGGTCGGTGGGAACACCCCGCCGGCGCCCTGCACCGGCTCGGTGATGACCGCCGCCATCTCGGCGCTGCGCTCCTTCATCAGCGTTGCCAGCGCTTCGATGTCGTCGCTGGCCACCTGGACGACATCGGGTACGAGCGGGCCGTAGCCGGCCTTGTTCGGCGCGATTCCCTGCGCGCTGGTGCCCCCGTAGTTCGTGCCGTGGTAGCCGCGTGTGCGGCTGATGATCACGGTCCGCTCGGGGTGCCCGGCCTGGACGTGTGCGAGCCTGGACAGCTTCATCGCGGTGTCGACGGACTCGCTGCCGCTGTCGCAGAAGAAAACTCGTGAGCCGGCCATCGGGCTCAGGGTGATCAGCTTCGCGGCGAGATCGTCGGCGGGGCCATTGGTGAACGGATCGAAGCAGGAATATGTCTCGAGCGTGGCCATCTGAGCGGCGACGGTGTCGGCCATCTCCTTGCGGCCATGGCCGATCGCGCAGTACCACAGGCTCGCCATCCCATCGATCAACTCGTTGCCGTCCGCGTCCCATAGCAGCGCGCCCTCGCCGCGCACGATGCGGATGAACGATTCACGACTCGGTGGGGCAAAAGGGTGCAGAAAGGCCGACGGCATGGGACCGACGGTATCAGCACGCCTACAACTACAGTCGGTCGCGAAGGGAGGGGTTGAGTGGCGCGATTGCGTTCGCAGATCGATACGAAGGCACAGACCTACATCGCCAACCGCGCCGGGCTGTCCACACTGCTGCGTCACCACGACGCTCAGGTCGCGATGGCGCTTGCCGGCGGTGGGGAAAGTACAACGCCCGCCACCGGGCACGCGGCAAAATTCTCGCTCGCGAGCGGATCGAGCTGTTGACCGATTCCGACTCGGCATTCCTCGAACTCTCACCACTCGCCGGATGGGGCACCCAGTTCCAGGTCGGGGCTGGCATGGTCACCGGTCTCGCGGTGATCAGCGGTGTCGAGTGCGTCGTGATCGCCAACGACCCGACGGTCAAGGGCGGCACGATGAATCCGTACACGCTGCGCAAGCATCTGCGCGCGCGCTCGCGATCTGCCGTATCAACCGACTGCCGCTGGTGAGCCTGGTGGAATCCGGCGGCGCCGATCTGGCGACCCAGGCCGACCTGTTCGTGCCGGCTGGTCAGATCTTCCACGACATCACCGAGCTCTCGGCGATGGCCATTCCGACGATCGCGCTCGTCTTCGGCAACTCGACCGCGGGCGGCGCGTACGTGCCGGGGATGAGCGACTACGCGGTGCTCGTCGATCAACAGGCGAAGGTGTTCCTGGACGGCCCCCCGCTCGTGAAGATGGCGACGGGCGAGGAGAGCGACGACGAAGAGCTCGGCGGCGCGGCGATGCACAACCGCGTATCCGGCGTCGGCGACTACTTCGCCGTCGATGAACACGACTGCATCCGCATCGGGCGCGAGATCGTCTCGAACCTGAACTGGCGCAAGCTCGGCCCGCAGCCGTTGGCCGATCCGGTCGAGCCGCTGTTCGACGCGGACGAGTTGCTCGGCATCGCCTCGCCCGACCTGCGCGTTCCGTTCGATCCGCGCGCGGTCATCGCCCGCGTCGTCGATGGCAGCGAGTTCAACGAATACAAGGCCCAGTACGGCACGAGCCTCGTCACCGGTTGGGCTTCGGTGCACGGCTACCCCGTCGGCATTCTCGCCAACGCGCAGGGCGTGCTGTTCATGGACGAGGCCAAGAAGGCGACCGAGTTCATCCTCCTCGCCAATCAGACGGACACCCCGCTGATCTTCCTCCAGAACACCACCGGATACATGGTCGGCAAGGAGTACGAGCAGGCCGGAATGGTCAAGGACGGCGCGAAGATGATCAACGCCGTCACCAACAGCGCGGTGCCGCACATCACGATCGTGATGGGTGCGTCGTACGGGGCCGGCAACTACGGCATGTGCGGGCGGGCGTTCGGGCCGCGGTTTCTCTTCGCATGGCCGAACTCGAAGATGGCCGTCATGGGCCCGCAGCAGTTGGCGGGCGTGATGTCGATCGTCGCCCGCCAGGCCGCGGCGTCCACGGGCGCGCCGTTCGACGAGGAGGCCGATGCCGCGCAGCGTTCGAAGGTGGAGCAACAGATCGAACGCGAATCGCACGCGTTCTTCAACAGCGGCAGGGTGTACGACGACGGCATCATCGATCCGCGCGACACCCGCACCGTGTTGGGTATTGCGCTGTCGGCAGTGCATTCCAACGTGGTCGAGGGCCGCCGTGGCTTCGGCGTGTTCCGGATGTAGCCGATGACCACTCCTGCGCCTGATCGGGCGATCCGCAAGATCCTGATTGCCAACCGTGGCGAGATCGCGCGACGGGTGATGCGCACGGCCCGCGAAATGGGCATCGCCACGGTCGCCGTTTTCAGCGACGCCGACGACGGTGCGGCGCACATGCGAGAGGCAGACCAGGCTGTGCGCCTCGTCGGCTCGTCACCTGCCGACACGTACCTCCGCGGCGATCTGATCATCGCCGCGGCTCGGGCCACCGGCGCCGACGCGATCCATCCCGGTTACGGGTTTCTGTCCGAAAATGCTGCGTTCGCCCGAGCCTGCGCCGATGCGAACATCACCTTCATCGGTCCGTCGCCGCACGCGATCGAATTGATGGGGTCAAAGATCGGGGCCAAGCTGTTGATGAGCGACGCCGGTGTGCCGGTTCTGCCCGGGTTCACCGTCGGCCCGGCAACGACTGATGGCGAGCTTCGTGCCGGCGCCGACGCCATCTCCTATCCGGTGCTTGTCAAGGCCTCGTTCGGCGGAGGTGGCCGCGGGATGCGGAACGTGCGCGACGTCGACGAGCTCGTCGGCGCCGTTGCAGAGGCCCAGCGCGAAGCCGCTGCGGCGTTCGGCGACGGCACGGTCTTGCTCGAGAAGTACCTCGAGGCGCCGCGGCACATCGAGGTGCAGATCTTCGGTGATCATCACGGCACCGTCATCTCGCTGTTCGAGCGCGAGTGTTCGATCCAACGCCGTCACCAGAAGATCATCGAGGAAGCGCCATCGCCGGTCGTCACGCCGACCCAGCGCGAGTCGCTCTGCGCTGCTGCTCGAGCTGCGGGTGCGTCTCTCGGCTACGTCGGGGCGGGGACGGTCGAGTTCGTGATGGACACCGAGGGCGCGTTCTTCTTGCTCGAGGTCAACACCCGGCTCCAGGTCGAGCACCCGGTCACGGAGATGATCACCGGTCTCGATCTCGTCCGGCTGCAGATCGAGGTTGCGCAAGGTTCCAGGCTGCCCGACGCCGCCGTGAACGCCACAGTCATCGGGTGTGCGATCGAGGCCCGTCTCTACGCGGAGGATGTCGTCGCCGGTTTCGTCCCGACGAGCGGCCCGCTGTACCGGCTTGCTGTGCCGCAGACCACCGGCGTGCGCGTCGACAGCGGCACGACGACGGATCGGTCGTCAGTACGTTCTACGACGCGATGCTCGCCAAGGTGATCGCGTGGGCGCCGTTGCGCGCCGAGGCTGCAAACCTGCTCGCCGACGCGCTCAGCCGGGCGGAGATCCACGGCGTGATCACCAACCGAGACCTGCTCGTCAACACGTTGCGCCATCCCGAGTTCGCGGCTGGACGAACCGACACGGCGTTCTTCGATCGCAACGACCACCGCGTGTTGGGCCTCGCCGCCTCCACGGCCGCGACCCATCAGATCCACGCCGTCGCGGCTGCGCTCACACCGCAAACGCACAGCCCCTCGCCGCAACCGGCCGGCCTTCCGCGCGGCTGGCGCAACATCGGTGGCAGCGTCACGACGACAGATTTCCACCATCGCGATCAACGGATCACCGTGGCCGTGCACCGCTCGCGAGCCGGTGTCGCCGCGGCCGTCGACGCAGGGTCGGCCGTTGATGTTCGGGTGATCGACGCCCAACCTGGCGACGTCGAATTCGAACTGCTCGGCCAGCGCCACCGGGTGAGAATTCATCGGGTCGGCCGTCATTTGTACGCCGACAGCGCGAGTGGTTCATCGGACCTGATCCAGATCGAGCGGTTCCCGCTGCCGGAGGCCCACGTGCCGGCCGGGTCTCTTGTATCGACGATGCCGGGGACGGTGGTCGCCGTGCACGTCGCGGTCGGCGATCAGGTCACAGCGGGTCAGGCCCTGGTCGCACTGGAGGCGATGAAGATGGAACACGCGATCCGTACTCCGCTCGACGGCGTCGGCACCGAGGTGCTCGTCTCGGTCGGCACGCAGGTCGAAACCGGAGCCGTCCTGGTCGTCGTTGGCGGTGGCGGCGCGGACACCGAAGCTTCGCAGTGAGGCGATGGCCACTCTGATCGCCGATCCGGGTTTGTGACGTCGTCGCGGAGCAGCGGTCGAAGGTGGATCAGTCGTTGGGGGTGACCACGGCGCGGCCACGGAGCGTGCCGAGGTGGAGGGCGTCGTACGCGTCGCCCACACGGTCGAGGGGGAAGAGGTCGGCGTCGCTGCGGATGAGGCCCTGCTCGGCCAAGCGGACGACGTCGTGGGCATCGGCGACGCTCGAGCCCTGGAAGTGGATGATCTCGCCGTCGCGGGGCAGGCCGCCATACCAGGGCCTCGTGAACGTGCCGCCGTTCGAGCCGATCACCCCGTAGGTGCCGTACGGCTGCACCGCGCCGACACCGACCGCGATGGTGAGGTCGATGCCGACGAAGTCGAGGACCACCGTCGCGCCCTCGCCGTTCGTGACACGCTTCAACTCGGCCGCGGTCGCGCCATCGACGCCGACGACCGCATGGTGCGCGCCGAGTTCGGTGACGTAGTTCAGCCGGTCGGGATTGTTGTCGACCGCGATGACCGTCGCCGGGCTGAGCGCACGCAGCAGTTGCACCGCGAACGAGCCCAACCCGCCGGCGCCGATGACCACGGCGGTCGAACCGGGTGTCAGCTTGTGAAGCACCTTACGCACGCCGTGATACGACGTGGCGCCGGCATCCGTGAGCGGGGCGGCGACGCGAGGATCGAGGGCTCCGATCGGCACGACATCGCGGGGAGCACGCGCGACCACGAACTGGGCCAGGCCTCCATCGCGGCCGTAGCCCCGACCGGCGAGCCCATGCGGGCAGGCGCTGTCGAGTCCGCGCACGCATAGTTTGCACACGCCGCACGAACTCGGCGATACGAGCGCTACGGCCTGGCCGACGTCGAAACCAGTCACGTCGGGCCCGATCGCGGCGATCCGCCCGCCGATCTCGTGGCCGAGCGTGAACGGCATCCGCCATCCGATCATCTCGCCGACCGAAGCCGGCATCTGCATCATCGTCAGATCGCTGTGGCAAAGACCGTTCCCGGCAACCTCCACGAGCACCTGACCCGAGCCTGCCGTCGGGATATCGACCTCGACCAACTGCGGTGGCTGCTGCCAGTCGAGGAGGCGGTAGGCGAGCATCGTGGCGCCTCGGGGAGCCGCCCGATCGGTGGCGCCGATGGTCACGACACGGCTGCGACGAGTTGGAGGTGAGCCGACTTGATGCCGTACACGAACGCGTTCGGCATTTCGACGACCGAGTCGGCAACGACGCTGAACGACTCGACCCGGTGGACGAACTCCTCGAAGAAGGTGCGGATCTCCAGCCGCGCGAGCGCAGCGCCGAGACAGAAGTGGGTGCCGAAGCCGAACGCGACGTGGTGATTCTGCGAGCGGGTCACATCGAACGATTCTGGTTCGGCGAAATGGGACGGATCTCGGTTCGCCGAGCTGTACATCAACAGCACCTGATTCCCGGCCGGGATGGTTGTGCCGTGGAGGTCGTAGTCCGCGTTCGCGACACGGCACATGTTATGAATCGGCGTCACGTAGCGGATGAATTCCTCGACCGCGACCGTGAGGTCGGCGCCATCCTTCAGCAGTTCCCACTGCTCGGGATGGGCATCGAGCAGGAGCAGCGTCCTGGCGATGACGGTTCGCGTGGTCTCGGCGCCACCATCGAGCAGCAGCAGGGCATCGGAGACGGCCTCGTTCGCGCCGAATGGGTGGCCGGGGATCTCGGCCGTCGTGTACATCGTCATCAGATCGTCCATCGGGCAGGTCTTCTTGCGCTCGTACAGCTCGGATGCCGAGACGGCGAATTCGATCGCAGCGTCGATACCGTCCTGGTTGAAGTAGCGAGGACCGCCACCGAGCGCGATCGTTCGTTCGGACCAGTCGCGCAGGTTGGGCCAATCCTTGTCATCGAAGCCGAGCAGGCGCCCGATCATCAGCGCCGGCAGGGGAGACGCCAGGTCCTCGATCACCTCGACGTCGCGCTTGGCAAGGGCGGCATCGAGCAGGCCGCTGACGACCGAGCGGATCTCGGCCTCCTTGTCGGCGACTGCCCTCGGTGTGAACCGGCGCGCGACAAGTGCCCGTCGCTGGGCGTGGAACGGGTCGTCGAGCCCGATGATCGCCGGATCGGCCGGGAGGTTCGGCCGGTAGCCGCCCTTGGTCTGATCGCTGTTGATGAAAACGTCCTTGCGGCGCTCGATCTCGACGATGTCGTCGTAGCGGGAGATGCCCCACAGTTCATTGATCGAGTCCCAATGCGCCGGATCGTTCTCGCGCATCCACGCGTAGGTCGTGTACGGGTCGTTGACGTAAAACTCGCCGTCAAGCAGATCGATCACCCTGATGCTCATCGCCGAACAGTATCTGACGCAACGTCAGATACTCGCCGTCGAGCTTCAGCCGTCGAGCACACTTGCGGGGGCGACCAACGATGAGTCGAAGAACGCGAAGAACTCCTTCGTCGAGCCATTCAGATACCGATACGGGTTGCCGCCCATCCGCGTGTCGACGAACCGACCGATGAGGTTGCCGCCACTGTCCGGCCCGAATGTGAAGAACACCGGCCACGTGCCGTTGATGTCGAGTTGGATCGCCTTGACACAGCCGATGTTGATCAGCGACTCGGCGAGTTGTTCGGCGTTGACCTTGCCGACGAGCGCGTAGGCGAGCCGACCGTCGGCCATCTCGCATGCGGCCGATCGGGGTACGTAGACCTCCCTCCCGTAGTCGGCTCCCCACCAGACACCTTGATCGATGCCACGTTGCACCTGCGACTGGCTGTTGTCGACGATCAGGATCAGGTTCTGGCGGAGGCTGATCCACGAGCCGTCGTCGAAAAGATCGCGACCGAGTTGGCCGACCCTTACCCGTCCATCCGTGCCGACCGCGAGGGTGGCGCCACCCGTACGGAGCGGCATCAGCTCGACGCCTTCTGTCTTGTAGCCGCCCTTGGTGTGCTCGAACCGGAAGCCTCCGTTGAACGCAGCGAGCAGCGCCGGCTGGAGATCCTTCGGAACGCGGTTGCCACGCTTCCACGTGCCGCCCGGTTCCTCGCCGCCGTTGAACAGCCCGGCGCGCACATGGGTCTGATCGATGACGACCATCGATGCCACGACGCCTCCTGCCGCGGGAAGGGGGCGGATGCTGGTGGCCCACATCGTGTCGACCCCGCCCGCCCTTGCGATCGGAGCCCACTGGCCTTCGCCGGCCAGCGGTGGCGTGAACACCGGCGCCAACGCGGCGGGAGCCGCCGGCGGTGGCACCGTATCCGTAACGGGCGCGGCCGTGGTGGGCGCGCCCGTAGTGGGTCCGGCCGCGGCCGACGCAACCGAAGGCGGGATCGTCGAGGCCGTCGCGGCGGTGTCCGGTTGCTCGATCACGGTGGCGCCCGGGGGGATCGTCGTCGTCACGGTCGTCACGACGGGCTCCAGCGTCGGCGAGTTGAGCGCAAGGGCCTTGGCCGGCTCCTTGGACGGGGGATCGTTGTAGACGTGCACCTCAAGCCAGTCGATCGTGCTGGCAAGGTGATGATCGCGGCCCCACGTGGCCATCCGCTGCGACACCGTGTCGCCGTTTTCCGTCGACACGTAGCTGGCGAAGGAGATCAGGTTCCACACGACGACGATCGCACCGACGAATTTGACGACATCGCCGCCGATTCGCAATCGGCGGTGGGCCGCTGAGCGGGGTTGCGAACGACGCTTGATGCGTTGAATGCGGCGTTGATCGCGGCTCCAGATGACCACGTGCCAACGGTAGTGGTCAGCGTGCTCTCCGTGCGTTCAGGCGCCTGTACATCCGACGCTGGGCCTTTGCCAGTCGAACGAACTCGGAGTACGACCTGGCGAACGTCGTCGCCGTGCTCTTCGTCGGTTCGAACACGCGCGCCGTCGGCACCCGAGCAGCGATCTCGTCGAGTGTCAGATGCCCGAGATGGAGCGCGGCGAACCATGCCGCGCCGCGTACGTTGACATTGATGGGATCGGCGACTTGATCGATCGGGCGGCCGATGACGTCGGCGTGGATCTGGCACCACAGGTCCGATGTTGCCCCGCCGCCGAGCAGCCGCAGTCCGTCGAGTGGCCGTCCCGCGAACTTCTCGGTGGCCTCCAACAGCCATCGTGCGTTGTAGGCCACGCCTTCGAGCACGGCCCGGATCAGATCCGCGCGGGTCGTCGCGATCGAGACGTTGAGGAAGCTGGCGCGGAGGTTCTCGTCCGACACCGGCGACCGCTCACCGTTGAGCCACGGGCAGAAGATGACCCCGCCACTGCCCGGCGCAGCGGTGCCGGCTTCAGCTGTGAGCGTGTCGTAGCCACCACCGGTGAGCACGGCATCGCGCAGCCAGCGCAGTGCGGCTCCGCCCGTCTCGTGGTTGTTGGCGATGAGGTATGAGCCTGCGCGCAGGCCTGGGATCGACGCGATCTGATGGGTGATGTCGGTCTTCTTGAACGACACCGGCGCGGAGACCCACGCGGTCGTCGAGATAGCGATGTGTCCGGCGAAGTCGGCGACCGCCCCAGCGCCGATGGCCGCGGTGTGGAGATCGGGCACGCCGCATACGACGGGTGTGGAAACCGGCAGACCCAACTCGGCGGCAACGTCTGGCAGCAGCGTGGCGAGTACCGAGCCGGTGGCGATCAGGTCGGGCAGTTTGGCCCGGTCTCGGCAGGCGAGTTCGACCAGCGTGGCGTTGTACGCGACCGCCGCGCCGGGACGGTTGTCGGTGAGCCATGACGCGATCATCGAAGCGGGTGTTGCCGCGATCCGTCCGGTCAGGCGGAGCCCGATGAAATCGACCGGCTCGACGAGCGCCGCGGCGCGCCGATACGCGTCTTGGCGTTCGTGCTGCAGGAACTGCGCATGTCCGGTCGGGTCGGCGCCGTTCGGATTCGGAGCGCCACCGGCGAGGCGCAGCCATTGCACGATCTTGGCCGGCGCGTAGCCCGACACGCTGACCCTTCCGCCGGTGATCTTCTTCGACCATTGCCCGCCGCGGTGATCCGACCAGAGCACGCACGGCGCAAGCGCGATGCCGTCGCTGCCGACGGCGACAGTGGAACCCCACTGTCCGGTGATCCCGATTCCGGCACATCCGCCGGGCTCGTCGAGTGCTGCGACGACTTCGCGTATCGCTCCGACCGCACCGGTCCACCACTGCTCGGTGTCCTGCTCCGCACCCCCGTCATTGGTGAGGTCGGTGTCGACCGAGGAGAACGCAGCACCGAGGACACGCCCGTCTTCTCCGACGGCGCCAACTTTGGTCCCGCCCGTGCCGAGGTCGATGGCGAGGTACCAGCGCTGGTTCATGATGCCCATCATGGCGGACGTGTGCCAAGCTCGCAGGCATGAGCAGCTATCCATACGCCGATCGATATCCGGTGCTGCGCGGACTACCGAGCGAAGGTCGCGACCGCAGCGCGATCCTCGCCGAGTTGCGCGAAATGGCCACACAGGAGGACTCGTTCTGGCAGACTGGCAAGGCCAGCGGTTCGTTCTACTGCGGCGACATGGCTCACTATGCCTTCATGTCGGAGGCGTTCGGTCTGTACGGGCACATGAACGCGCTCCAGCGCGATGTGTGCCCGAGCGCGACCCGGTTCGAGGGCGAGATCATCGCGATGGGTCTCGATCTCTTCAACGCCGGGGCGATCGCCGACGGTGATCCTGTCGGGATGATCACGAGCGGTGGGAGCGCCAGCATCCTCCACGCGGTGCTGTCCTACCGCGATCACGCGAGGGCCACGCGGGGGATCACCTCGCCCAATTTCGTGAAGCCGGAGACGGGCCACCCCGCGTTCGACAAGGCCTGCCACCTGCTTGGTATCGAGCTACGCTCCGCGCCGATCGAACAGGCGACGGCGCAGGTCGACCTCGAGGCGATAGCCGCGTTGATCGACGACCAGACGATCGCGATCCTCGGCTCGGCCTCGAACTACGGCTACGGCACGATCGACGACATCGCCGCGCTCGGGCAGCTAGCGCTGTCGCGGGGCGTCGGTCTCCACGTCGATGGCTGCCTCGGGGGGTTCATCCTTCCGTTCGGCGAGCAACTCGGCTTCCCGATTCCGCAGTTCGACTTCCGGGTTCCCGGCGTCACCACGATCTCCGCCGACACCCACAAGTACGGCTACGGCCTGAAGGGCACATCGCTGCTGCTGTTCAGGGACCGGGCACTGCGCAACAGCCAGTACTTTTTCCAGACGGCGTGGACGGGCGGTAAGTACTGCTCGCCGGGTATCGATGGGTCACGCTCCAGCGGTCTGCTCGCGGCCACGTGGGCGGGGATGGTGGCCACCGGACGCGATGGGTATCTACGCTGCGCTCAGAACATCTTCGACACGTCGGACGCGATGCAGGATGCGGTGCGAAGCCATCCGGAACTACGCCTGATCGGCGAGCCGAGTTATCTGTTCGCGTTCACGTCCGACGACTTCGACATCTATCACGTCAACGACGCGCTGCGGGCAAGTGGATGGCGGATGAACGGCCTGCAGTACCCGAACGCAATCCACATGGCGGTCACCAGGCCCCAGACCCAATCGGGCGTGGTCGAGACGTGGGTCACCGACCTCGATGCCGCCGTCCAGTACGCGCGTGCGAATCGTGATGCCCCTCCCAAGAGCGGTGCGATCTACGGCGGCGTGTCCGGTGGCTGGACCGAGGAGGCCGACGAGTTCATCCGGGCTGTGATGAGCGACATGATGGATCAGCACCAGGGCCTGCCCCCGGCATAGAGTGCACGCCGCTCGGTCAGAGCACGGTGTGGCCGTACATCTCGCCGAGGGGGTCGCTGATCAGCTCCAGCCGGGCGCCATCCGGGTCAAGGAAGTAGATCGATGATCCGTCGATATGGCTGTAATCGACACCGGCCGCTTCGAGCTTTTCACGCAAGTGCTGCCAGCGCGACGGCTCGACCGAGATGGCGAGATGGTGCAGGCCGCCCAGTACCTCGCGATACGGACCGAGATCCAGACCCGGCATGTCGAAGAACGCGAGCGCGTTTGCGTTACCGATGTCGAAGAAGAAGTGGGTCGAACCCTGATAGTCGCGATTCTCGAACATGTCGGTGAGCGGGAACTCGAGCAGGTCCTGATAGAAACGCACCGTCGTCTCGACATCGGACGACAACAGGGCAACGTGGTGCACGCCGCGTGCCGATGAGGGCGGCCGCACCCCGGCGTCGAGCATGTGCGCTGACCGGATGCGATCCCGTTCCGTGTTGTAGTGCTCGCGGGTTTCCATCTGCCCATCTTGTCACCTCGGGTGGTCGGAGAAGCGCTGGAGCAATGACGACGGCCGACCGGAGACACAACACCGGAGACGATAGACGACGGCCGCAACGCGTTTTCGGCGAACGACCGATAGTGTTGGTGGCTGCTTGTTGCTACTCCAGCAGCACGCGGTCGAGTGCAAGCGCCTCAGGGCGCACGATTTCGTTCCATCGAGCGGACAGCCATGCATCAGCGGCCAACCGAATCTGGAAGGAATCCGATGAACACCTCTACATCCCCCTCTGGCGCGTCGCGCCGCAACGGCCGACGGCGGGGCCCTCGCCCCGCAGATTCGGCGGAACGCCGGCCATCGACGTCGGGGGCATCTGCCCACTCGCATCAGGCGGCAGTCGACCTGTCGCCGTCCACCGCCCCCGTCGTCGACGCGGTCGACTTCTCGGCGCTCGCGGTGCCGGCCGCGATCGTCGATTCGCTCACCCGCGCAGGCGTCACCGTCCCGTTCCCGATTCAGTCGGCAACGCTGCCCGATTCGCTCGCCGGCCGCGACGTGCTCGGCCGCGGCAAGACCGGTAGCGGCAAGACCATCGCCTTCGCGATTCCCACCGTTGCCCGCCTGGCCGCGTCCGGAGGCCGCCGCGATGCCAAGCGCCCACGTGCGCTCATCCTCGTACCGACCCGCGAGCTCGCGAATCAGGTCGCGGAGGCGCTGACCCCGATCGCGCACGCGATGTCGCTGAAGGTCGCCACCGTCTTCGGCGGGGTCGGCCAGGGACCTCAAGTCAATGCGCTGCGCTTGGGTGTCGACATTCTCGTCGCCTGCCCCGGCCGGCTCGAGGACCTCATCGCCCAGCGCCATTGCCGTCTGGACCAGGTCGAGGTGACCGTGCTCGACGAAGCCGATCACATGGCCGACCTCGGCTTCCTGCCGGCCGTCAAGCGCCTGCTCGATGCCACACCCGCGAACGGCCAGCGGCTGCTCTTTTCGGCAACGCTCGACAACGGCATCGATGTCCTCGTCAAGCGTTACCTCACGAACCCGGTCGTCCACTCCGTCGATCCCGAGGTCGCTGCGGTGTCGACGATGACCCACCACGTGTTCGCCGTATCTGCGGCCGACAAGCCGACGGTCATTCGCGAACTCGCCCAGGGAATGGACCGTTCGCTGCTTTTCACCCGCACCAAGCACGGCGCGAAGAAGCTCGCCAAGCAGTTGTCGGCTGCCGGCATCCCCGCCGTCGAGTTGCACGGCAACCTGTCCCAGAACGCCCGCGAGCGCAACCTCGAATCGTTCACCGACGGTTCGACCCGGGTGCTCGTGGCCACCGACATCGCCGCCCGCGGTATCCATGTCGATGACATCGCGATGGTCATTCACGTCGATCCACCGGCCGAACACAAGGCTTACCTGCACCGGTCCGGTCGAACGGCACGCGCTGGCGCAGAAGGTGTCGTCGTCACGCTGATGACGCCGGAGCAGGTCGGCGACGTCAAGTCGCTGGCGAGAGCGGCAAAGATCGAGCCGATCATCACCAGGGTGTCGCCGGGGCACTCCGTGGTCGTCGGTCTCGTCGGGCCGGCTGCCCCGCTGGTCAAGTACGATCCGGCCGTGTTCGCAGAGGCTCCCGCTCGCGGGCCCCGCTCGACGGCTCCCCGCCGCAGCAACAACTCGTCCGCTCGCCCGTTCTCTGGCCGCCAGAGTTCGGGCCGTCGGGGCCGCTGACCCGGCCACTAGAGTCGGGGGATGGCGAACACTCCCAAGAGCCTTGGGCTCGGCCCGGATCTGCACAGCTACCTCGTCGCTCACGGAACACCGCCCGATCCCGTCCTCAGCCGGCTGATCACCGACACCGAGGCGATGGGCGAAATCGCGCGGATGCAGATCTCCCCCGAACAGGGGGCATTGCTCACGATGCTCGCCAAGATCCTCGGCGCCCACCTGATCGTCGAGGTCGGCACGTTCACCGGTTACTCATCGGTCTGTCTCGCTCGCGGGCTGGCCGAGGGTGGCCGACTGATCTGCTGCGACGTCAGCACCGAGTACACCGCACGGGCTGTCCAGGCGTGGAAGGAGGCTGCACTCGACGACCGTGTCGATCTGCGCATTGCTCCGGCCGCTGACACGTTGCGGGCGATGCCGAGCGACCCGCCGATCGATTTCGCGTTCATCGACGCCGACAAGGGTGGCTACGCGGTCTACTTCGAAGAGATCATCACCAGAATGCGACCAGGTGGTGTCGTCGCTGTCGACAATGTGCTGTGGAGCGGTCGGGTGGTCGATCCATCCGACACCAGTGCCGACACCGCAGCCATCCGCGCGTTCAACGACATGGTCGCAGCCGATGGGCGCGTCGACGCAGTGATGCTGCCGATCGCCGACGGCCTTACGCTGCTCCGCAAGAGATAGGGCGACGACATTGGATTCAGCCCTGATGCCCGCCGCGTTCATCGGCCACGGCAGCCCGATGAACACGCTCGAGACCAACCGCTACACCGAGTCGTGGCGGGCGTTCGGCGCATCGGTTCCTCGGCCGCGCGCCGTGCTCGTGATCTCCGCCCACTGGTTCATCAACGCGACGGCCGTCACCGCGATGGCTGCGCCACGCACGATCCATGACTTCTACGGGTTTCCCAAGGCGCTGTTCGATGTCCAGTACCCGGCGCCCGGCGACGCCGATCTCGCGGTCGAGATCCAAGAGGTTGTCAAGCCGACCTGGGTCGGGTTGGATCACGACAGCTGGGGTCTCGACCACGGTACATGGTCGGTGCTCGTGCACATGTTCCCGGACGCCGACGTTCCGGTGGTGCAACTTTCGATCGATGCCCAGAAGCCGTTTCAAGATCACCTCGATCTCGGCGCCGCATTGGCGCCACTGCGCGAACGCGGCGTGCTGATCGTGGGTAGCGGCAACATCGTGCACAACCTCGGGATGCTCGACTGGTCGCGCCCCGACGACGGTTTCGATTGGGCCTACCGCTTCGACGAGGCCGCGAAGGACATCCTCACCAACGATCCCGGTCGTGCCGCCGGCCTCGCCGGGCACGCCGATTTTCATCGGGCCGTGCCGACACCGGATCACTTCGTTCCGATGCTCTACCTCGCAGGTCTCGCGAGCGCGGCTGGCAAGCCGGCGGACGTGCTCGTCGATGGGTATGCGATGGGGTCGCTCTCGATGACGTCCTACACGTTGGACGCGCCGGCGACGGTCGCGCCGGATGGGGCCGGTGCGTGATCAGTCGGGCCAGCGGCAACCCACGACGTTAAGTTCAAGGCCATGAACCTCGTCCTCGACGATCTGTCGGTCCCGGCGCTGTGGCTGCGCGACGCATGCCCGTGCACCGAATGCCGCCACCCCGGTTCCGGGCAGCGGCTGCGGAGTGTGCTCGCGCTCGAGCCGGATACCGGAGTCGCAACATTCAGCTCCAGCGGTGACGATGTCGAGGTCACGTTCACGCCCGACGGTCATGTCGGGCATTTCTCACGCCAGTGGCTCGCTGACAACGCACCGGGGCGCACGCGCGTGTTCGACGACCGCAGCGAGCGCAACCGCCTGCCGTGGCTGGCGGCGGATCTCGTCAACGGCCCGCCGGAGGTGCAATGGGCTCAGCTCGCCGTCGATGGGCAGCAACGATCGGATGCGGTGCATGCCTTGATGAGCCTTGGTCTTCTGCTCGTGCGCAGCGTTGCGACCGAGCCGGGACAGGTGCTCGAGGTCGCGCGCTCGTTCGGGCATGTGAGAACCACGAACTACGGCGATCTGTTCGACGTGCGCGTCGAGCCGCAACCGACGAACCTGGCGTTCACCGGCAGGGCGATCAAGCCGCACACCGACAATCCGTACCGTGAGCCGGTGCCCGGCATCCAACTGCTGCACTGCATCACGTCGTCGGCAAATGGCGGTGAGAACGTGATGCTCGACGGCTTCAGCGCGGCGGCGATCCTGCGGCGCGACGACCCGGCTGCCTTCGCGACGCTCTCGACGACATCGCTCACGTTCCGCTACGACGATGGAGACACCGCCCTGCGGGCCAGCGGGCCGACGATCGAACTCAACCTCGCCGACGAGGTGCGCGGCATCCGTTGGAACGACCGGGCCGTCGAACCACCGCAGGTCGAACCCGGTCGGGTGGGCGAGGTCTACCGCTCGCTGCGGTTGTTCGCCGAGACGCTTGCCCGGCCTGAACTCGAGCTGCACTTCAAGCTTGCCCCTGGCGACTGCATCGCGTTCGACAACACGAGGATCCTGCATGCCAGGACAGCGTTCACCGATGGCGCCGGTTGTCGGCACCTGCAGGGTTGCTACGCCGATCTCGACGGGTTGGCGTCCACCGTCGCCGTACTCGACCGGGCGCCGCGATGACGAGCGACATGACAAGCGACGCGGCCGTCGGCGAGGTGATCGCGGCGATCGAGGAGATCTTCTCCTCCAGCGAGGGCATGGCCTACCTCGGCGAGGACGTCACGATGATCCAACATCAGCTCCAGGCCGGTGCGCTGGCCATCGCAGCCGGCGCAACCGACGCGCTCGCCGTGGCAGCGCTGTTGCACGATGTCGGACACATGGTTGGAACGCCGGCAGGCGAGCGGGACGCAACCGTCGCCCTCGACGACAACGTCGATGCCCACCACGATTCGAGCGGGGCACGATGGTTATCGCACTGGTTCGCCCCGGCCGTAACGGAGCCCGTCCGCCTGCACGTGGCCGCGAAAAGGTTCCTGGTCGCCACCGAAACCGACTATGCCGCGAAACTCTCTGCCGCTTCCGTGCACACCCTGCAGCTCCAGGGTGGCCCGATGGGCGAGGACGAAGTGGACGCGTTCAGAACCCTCGAACATGCGGGCGCTGCCGTCGCGCTGCGCCGCTTCGACGAGGCCGCGAAGGACCCTGCGTACGAAGCCCCAACGCTCGAATCTCACCGTGACCTGATCGCGCGTGTTCTCCGGGCCGGCGGCTGAGATGGCCGACGCGCTCACCGGGCAGACGGTCGAGCTGTTGCAGACCCTGATCCGCAACGAGTGCGTCAACGACGGCACAGCGCAGTCCGGCAATGAGATTCGCTCCGTCGACGTGCTCCAATCGTTCCTCGAAGGGGCCGGGATCGCGATGCAGCGATACGAACCAACGCCAGGCCGGAGTTCGCTCGTTGCCAGGATCGAGGGCTCTGATCCGGCGGCTCCGAGTGTCTGTCTGATGGGTCATACCGATGTCGTGCCGGTCGATCCGCAGGGCTGGAGCAGAGATCCGTTCGGCGGCGAACTCGTCGATGGCGAAGTGTGGGGGAGGGGCGCCGTCGACATGCTCAACCTCACCGCTTCGATGGCGGTAGCGGTGCGCGACCTCGCCCGTCGCGGATTCCGCCCGAAGGGTGATCTGATCTACTTCGCGGTTGCCGACGAGGAATCCGGCTCCAAGCACGGCGCGCAGTGGGTCGCCGATCACGCCGCCGACGCGATCCGCTGCGACTACGTGCTGACCGAGAGCGGCGGCATTCACACCGGCTCACCTGATGCGCCGTTCGTCGGTGTGAATGTCGGCGAGAAGGGCGTTGCCTGGAGAAAGCTGCGCGTGCGCGGGACGCCGGGGCACGGTTCGGCGCCGTTCCGCAGCGACAACGCGCTCGTGAAGGCGGCCGCCGTGATCCAGCGCCTGGCCGCGTACCGGCCTGCCCCTCGTTTCCACGACCTGTGGCGTCATGAGGTGGAGTCGATGGGGCTCGACGAGGAGACGACGAGGATGCTCCTCGATCCGGCGCATGTTGACGACACGCTCGCGGCGATGCCGCGTGCCGGCCTGGCCCGGCACCTCCACGCGTGCTCGCACACGACGTTCTCGTGCAACGTGATCGAGGGCCGGATGAAGACCAACACGATCCCGAGCGCGATCGATATCGGCGTTGACATCCGCACCCTACCCGGCGAGGACGCCGACGATGTCGAGGCCCACCTCGTCGAGGCGCTCGGCTCTCTTGCCGTTGAGGTCGAGGTCGAGATCATCATGAACGACCCCGCCAGCATCAGCAGGATCGACAATCCGATGTGGGACGCGTTGCAGCGTTCGGTCAACAGGCCGTTCCCGGCGGCGCGGCTCTCGCCGCAGCTCGTCGTCGGCTTCACCGACGCGCGAATCTTACGCCGAATGGGCTCGGTGGCCTACGGCGCCGGGTTGTTCAGCCCCGATGTCGAAGCCAGCGAATTCGCGTCACGGTTCCACGGCAACGACGAACGGATCGATGTCGAATCGCTGCGCCTCACGACTCAGTTCTGGCTCGACGTGGTGACCGACCTGATGGGATGATCGCCGTGCCATGATCGCGACACCGGGATCGAGTAGGTCAGACCGTTGCGAAGCGCTCGTCGAACAGGTCGAGCATCGCCCGCCAGGAGCGGCGGTCGCTCGGCTCGTGATACGCGATCCCCGGCCTCGCAAAGGTGTCTGCGAGCGGGTTGGTGAAGCTGTGGGCAGCGTTGCCGTAGAGGTTCATCCGCCAATCCACGCCACCGGCGCGCATCTCCTGCTCGAACGCGAGACGTTGCTCGGGCGGAATGATCGGATCCTCCGAGCCGATGCACACGAGCACACTCGCGGAGATGTTCGCGGCGTCGAGGGGCCGGGCCGTGGCGAGGCCGGAGTGGAATCCGACGATGACCTGTAGCTCCGCGCCGCCACGCCCCAGCTCGAGCGCCATCGTGCCACCGAAGCAGTAGCCGATCGCGGCGATGCGCGAGGTGTCGGTGAGCGCGTGTTGGCGGAGAACATCGAGGCCGGCCGCGCCGAGCTGACGGATTCGGTCGGCGTCGGCCATCAACGGCCCGAGACGATTCATGACCTGATCCCGCGGCAGCGGTTTGCCGTCTCCGTGGTAGTCCAGCGCGAAGGCCACGTAGCCGAGGTCGGCGAGCCTGTCGGCGACATCCTTGGCGTGATCGCCCAGCCCCGGCCCTTCATGGCATACGAGCACGCCGGGGCGAATGCCGACCCGGTCGGTGTCGACAGCCAGATGCCCGACGAAGCGCGCTCCATCGACGGTGTACTCGATGTCTTCGGTGTGCATCCTGATCCTCGTTTCGGACGTGGGCTTTCGTCGCTCCGGTACGTACCGACAGTACGGGGTTCGTCGACGAAACTTCACAACCACGATCGACGGCGCGGACCGGCTTCACGCTGATGGGCGATCTGCCGGTCGGATCAGGTGTTGAGACGATGTGTCCAGGCCCGCGAGCAGCGCGCCACAGATCTCGCCTAACTGGCCGACCTGCTCGGCGGTCAGCTTGTCGAACACGGCGGAGCGGACCTCGCGGACATGACCCGGGGCTGCGGCCGCGAGTACGTGGATACCGGTCGTGGTGAGCCTGACGAGCTGGCTCCTGCGATCAGTGGGGGAGCTCCGCCGCTGCACCCATTCGTTGCGCTCCATGCTCGCGACCGCATGGGTCAGACGACTCTGTGTGTAGCGCAGCCGGTTGGCGAGGTCGCTCATCCGCATGGTCCTGTCCGGGGCTTCCGACAGGGCCACGAGGATGACGTAGTAGGCGTGGGGCATTCTGGCATCGCGCTGCAGTTGGCGATCGAGTGCCTCGTCGAGCAGATGCGTCATCAGCATCAGCGACCGCCAGGTCACCTGCTCGTCGCTCGTCAGCCAGCGGCTCAGTTTCGCCATGGAGTAGATTCTAGACAGAATAGTTGAGTTCTCAAGTATCTTGTCCTAGACTTCATTGAACGCTCAAGTATGTCTCCCGAATGAGCAAGGAGTTTCCCGATGCCGATCACTCGCCTCAATCATGCAGTGCTCTACGTTCGCGACGTCGCAGTGACGCGCGAGTTCTACGAGAACGTCCTCGGTTTCCGCACCTTGATCTGGGCACCCGGCAGGGCAGCGTTCTTCCAGGCGCCGGGATCGACCAACGACCATGATCTCGGCACGTTCCAGATCGGCTCACAGGCAGCCCCGTCACCGGCCGGCAGCTCATCCGTTGGTCTCTATCACCTCGCATGGGAGGTCGACACCCTCTCCGAACTGGCGCGCATCGCCGGACTGCTGACCGAACGCGGCGCGCTCGTCGGCGCCTCCGACCACGTCACTACCAAGGCGCTCTACGCGAAGGACCCTGACGGGATCGAGTTCGAGGTGTGCTGGCTGCTGCCGGCCGAGCTGATCACCGACGAAGTCCGCGACCGGGCAGCGCAGATGAAGATCGGAGCCCTCGACCTGCCGGCCGAGATCGCTCGCTACGGCGCCGAGACGCGCGGCGGCATCGGCGTGTCGATCCCGGTCGCGTAACCAGCCGCCAGGGCAAGCGTTCCCAAAGGGTGAAAGTCTATTTCGGGCCCACCGTGGGGCCTTGCCAGTAGGCCTCGCGGAGCTTGAACTTCTGCAGTTTGCCGGTCGCCGTGCGGGCCAGACTGTCACGGAACTCGACCCGCTTGGGACACTTGTAACCGGCGAGTTTGGTCTTGGTGTAGGCAATCACATCCGCTTCGGTCAGGACCGAACCCGGCGAGACGACGATCAGCGCCATGACTGCTTCTCCCCAGCGCTCGTCGGGCACGCCGATGACGGCGACCTCATCGATCTCGGGATGGCTGAAGATCGCGTCCTCGACCTCGATCGACGAGACGTTCTCGCCGCCGGAGATGATCACGTCCTTCTTACGATCCGTGATCGTGAGGTAATGGTCGTCGTCGTCGATCGTGCCGCCGTCGCCGGTGTGGAACCACTCGAGCCCATCATCGACGACGTGGATCGCGGCGGCGGTCTGGTCCGGCTGATTCCAGTAGCCGTCCATCACCACGTTGCCGCGGGCGAGCACCTCGTCCTGCCCGGAGATCGAGGTCGAGATCCCGATCGCCGGCGCCCCTGCCCGGCTCAGCCGCTGAGCCCTGGCGGCCGGCGTGAGTGCGTCGAACTCGGCCCGGCTGCGGTTGATTGTCAGGAGTGGCGAGGTCTCCGTCAGGCCGTAGATCTGGACGAACTCCCAGCCGAGTTCGGTCTCGATCCGCTCGATCGTTCGCGTCGGCGGGGGCGCACCGGCCACGACGACGCGCACCTTGGCGCGTCCGGGAATCTCGCCCTCCCAATTCTGGGCTGCATCGAGCACCATCGAGAGCACAGCGGGAGCACCACACATCAACGTCACACCGTGGCGCTCGATGCGACGGAGGATCTCCATTCCGTCGATTTTGCGGAGGATGATGTGCTGGCCGCCCATGCCTGTGACGGCGTAGGTCATGCCCCAACCGTTGCAGTGGAACTGGGGCAGGGTGTGGAGATAGACGTCGCGGTCGTTGACACCGAGGTGCCAGCCGAACGTGGTGGCGTTGACCCACAGGTTGCGGTGGGTGAGCTGCACGCCCTTGGGCCTGGCCGTCGTGCCGCTCGTGTAGTTGATCGTGGCCGTTGCATCCTCGTCGGCGACCCATGGCTGCGGCTCTGTGTCGAAGCGCATCAGTTCGCTGTCGGCATCGGCGCCGATGACCAAGGTGCGTTCGCATTTCACGCTCGCCAACGAATCAGCGAGTTCGGGGTCCACGAGCAGGATGCGGGAGCCGGAGTGATCGATGATGAATTGGATCTCCTCCGCAACGAGGCGGAAGTTGATCGGGACGAGCACTCGTCCGGAACCGCTGACACCGAAGAACGACGTGAGGAGACGGGCAGAGTTGTGGCTCACCATCGCAACCCGCTCGCCAGCCGCGATGCCCAACGCATCGAGACCGGCAGCCTGTGCGGTGGCGCGGCGCGCCATCTCGCAATACGTCGTGCTGCCCCAACCCGGCGCCGGCTGGTCCGGTTCATCGACGAAGCCGATCCGATCGGGATAGACCTCGCCGGCGCGGCGGAGGAAATCGTTGACCGTCAATGCAACCTTCACAGTGGGCCCTCCCTGGTAAACAACCGGGCCATAACCTATTCGGCTGTTGCCCCAGTTCGAGCAATGCCCGGGCCGACGAGGTGATTCCTCTGTCCAGCGCCTCGTGCTGTGACCTACGGTTGGACGATGCGCCGGACTGCTTGGATCCTGTCGCCGCTCGGCATCGGGCTGATCTTGACGAAATCGCCGGTGCGGGCAGCCTGGATGTATTGCGTGTCGCTGATCGCGATTCCGACGTGGCTGATCATGTTCGGCTTGCCCGATGAGAACTGGAAGACGAGGTCGCCCGGCATGATTTGCTGAGTGCGCCAGTCGACGGCCGTGCCCTTCGTCGACTGCAGCAGGCTCTGGTGGGGAAGGCTGACGCCGATCTGGAGGTAGGCGGCCGTGACGAGGCCGGAGCAGTCGTAGCTGTCGGGCCCCTCAGTGTTGAACGCGTACGGCTTGCCGAGTTGGGCCCGCAGGAAGGCGACGATCGTCGCGATCGACGTGGACTGTGGAGCCGTTGACGCGGTCTGGGTGGTTGACGCGGTCTGGGTGGCCGCCGGCTTCGTGGTGGCCGGGCCGGGCACGATGATGGGTTTCACCACGGCAGGCGGGATCGGGCGCGTCGCTGCAGGGAGCGTCAGCTTGGAGCCGGGGAAGATCGAGTTCGTGACGGTCATCTTGTTCGCCGTGAGCAACGCTGTCAGGGTGACACCATTTCGGTACGCGATGCCGCTGAGGTAGTCGCCCGCCACCACCACGTAGACGCTGCTCGTCGCCGGAGCCGGGGCGGCGGCTGGAGGAGCAGCGCTCGGTGTCGCGGAAGGCGTAGCCTCCGGAGCCTCGGCTGAAGGTTTCGCTTCCGGAGCGGGAACGACGCCACCTGCCGGGACGATCAGCTTGTCGCCGGGGTGAATGACGCTCGTGATCGCCAGTTTGTTGACGGCCATCAGATCGACCAGTTTGACCTTCAGCTTCGCTGCGATGCCGTAGAGATGATCGCCGCTCTTCACCTCGTAGGTGAGCGTGGTCGAACCGGCCGTCACCACCGGTGGAGCACCGGCGGCGCGAGCCGGCAGTGCGAGACCACCGAGCGACATGGTCGAGACGGCGGCAGCGACGAGTGCTGTGCGGAACTTCGACATGTAATGAACTTCGGCGCGCGTGGCGAAAACTTGATGATTTCCTGACGAGGCGCAGTTCACGGCGCGCATCATAAGCGCGTTGAAGCAGCGATCTACCCGCAGCGTGGTGTCGGTCGTCAGTATGGACGATCGGAATCGCCTCACCGCGGATGGCCATCCGATTTTCGCGTCCGGGTCCGCCTTCGCTGCGAGAGCCTGCCCAGCCGGTTGGTTAGCGTGGCCTGATGACGCCGCAGCCGACGACGCTGATCGAGCTGTACGAGCAGCAACGGACTGACGGCGAAGCACTACTCGTCGAAGGGGTCGACGGCCTGTCGTCGTGCACGTCGGCGGGCGCATGGGCTCGCGCCGCCCAGATCGCGCACGTGTTGGAGGACCACGGGGTCCGCCCGGGGGACCGCATCGTGTTGCAGGTCGACAAGAGCACAGAGGCGCTGCTCGTGTACCTCGCGTGCGTTCGCGCCGGTGCGGCAATCGTTCCGGTGAACCCGGCGTACACCGAGGCCGAGCTCGTTCATCTCCTCGGCGATGCAGAACCTTCGCTCGTCATCGCCGATCCGTCGCTCCCAGCCGCGAACGCCCCCGCAACGGTGCTGACGCTCGACACGGCTGGTGGCGGCACCTTGCTCGGGTTGGCCACCGATGCACCGACGACGGCGCCGCCATTCGTCGCGACGCCGGACTCGTTCGCGGCGATGGTCTACACGAGCGGCACGACCGGGCGGCCGAAGGGCGCGATCATCAGCCACCGCAACCTCACCTCGAACGCTCTGGCGCTCGCCGCGGCATGGGGCTTCGAGCCGAGCGATCGCTTGTTGCACATGCTGCCGATCTTCCACGTCCACGGATTGTTCGTCGCCGTCAATGTCACCATCGCCGGTGGCGGTTCGCTGGTCCTCGCCCCTCGATTCGACGTCGGCGTCGCGCTCGAGCAGCTCCCCAGATGCACTGCGATGATGGGTGTCCCGACGTTCTACACACGCCTACTCGGAGACGACCGCTTCGGCGCCGAAACCTGTCGCAACGCCCGCTTGATCATCAGTGGCTCAGCACCGCTGCTGGCGAGCACCCATGACGAATTCAGGGAGCGCACGGGACATGTCATCCTCGAGCGCTACGGCATGACCGAGACGTCGATGCTCACTTCGAATCCGCTCGTCGGTGGGCGCAAGCCCGGCACCGTCGGACCGCCGATCGACGGCGTGTCGGTCCGCGTCGTCGATCCGCTGACGGGGGAGCCGGTCGGCGTCGGCGAGGTCGGTGGCATCGAAGTGTCGGGGCCGAACGTCTTTGCCGGCTATTGGAAGCGGCCGGATCAGACGCGCACGGAGTTCACCGTCGACGGTTACTTCCGGACCGCAGATGTGGGCACGATCGACTCCGACGGGTACCTCACCATCGTCGGCCGCGAGAAGGACCTGATCATCTCCGGCGGGCTGAATGTGTACCCGAAGGAGATCGAGGAGGCGATCGATGCCCAACCAGGAGTGCTCGTCAGCGCCGTGATCGGCGTGCCCGACCCTGACTTCGGGGAGGCCGTCGTCGCGGTCGTCGTTGCCGGTCCTGGCGAGACCGTCGATATCGTTGCGCTGCGCGATTCGCTGCGAGCGATCCTCGCCGGATACAAAGTTCCCAAGCGGATTCACGTCGTGGATGCTCTGCCCCAGAACGCGATGGGAAAGGTCGAAAAGGAGCGCCTGCGCGTGATGTTCTCGTGAGCAGTGGATCATCGCCTATCGAGCGTTGGCGAGAAACACTGCCAGCGTGGGGCATTCCCCAGGAGATCATCGACCGGGCACCCGAGTCGCCGTGGGTCCACCCGCCGGCGATGTTCGTCGCCGAACCGACCGACCGAATTCTCGCCACACCTTCACTCCGCGCGGCACGCGTGGCACTCGCCGATTCCGGCACCGTGCTCGACGTCGGTTGCGGGGGTGGTCGTTCAAGTGTGGCTCTCGCGGCGGCCGCCACCTCGATCACCGGGATTGACGACAACCCTGCGATGCTCGCCAACTTCGCGGCTGCGTGTGACGCGGCCGGCGTTGCCCATCGCGAGATCGCCGGCGCGTGGCCGAGCATCTCCGGCGGCGTGGAGACGCACGACGTCGTGGTGTGTCATCACGTCGTGTACAACGTCGTCGACATCGAGCCGTTCGTCGTCGCGCTCGCCGACCACGCTCGCCGGCGGGTGGTCGTCGAGCTCTCCGAGCGGCATCCGACGACGCCGTTCAGCAGGCTTTGGAAGCACTTCTGGAACATCGATCGACCGACCGAACCGTCGGCCGATCTGTTCGTGGCTGTCGTGCGTTCACTCGGCTACGCGCCGACGGTCGAGCGCCTGACCCGGCCCCCTCGTAAGCCCACGATCGAACGCGCCGACTACATCGCGTTCGTCCGTCGGCGGCTGTGCCTCACACCGGATCGCGATGGGGAGATCGCAGCGGTCCTCGGTGACCTCACCGACTTCGCCGACGAGTCGATCGTGACGGTGTTCTGGCCAGCCATTGCCCGGTGAGAGCGCTCGAACCCCCGCGCAGATCGCGCCCACCTGGGTTCGGTGCTGTCTCTGGGCCGGTCAACTCCAGATCGTGACGTAGACAGGCGGACGGAAGCGGCTTGCGGGGACACCACCGTCGCTGCGGTGCATGGCTTGCATCGCCTCCGGCGTGGAGAGGAAGCGGCGCAGGGCGCTCGCTGCCAGCACTCGTCGATCGGCGGTGAGCATCGTCGCGTGCCAGAGTAACTCGATCGGCGTGCCGGCGACATCGAGCGCGACGAGACGACCGCTGTCGATGTCGCGCTGGACGAGATGGCTGATCGCTGGAGCGATGCCCTGCTGATCGCCGGCAGCCACGAGCGCGGCGGCTTGACTCGGAAAGACGCGGATCCGGTCGGCAGGCACCTTGACGCGGTCGAGCAGGGTCCCGACCTCGGTGGAGGGGTCCGCTCCGGCCGGATCGACGAGCCAATCGTCACTTGCGAGGTCGCGGAAGTGGATGCCGCGCGTGGTGGCCAGCCGATGTGACGGTGCAGCAACGACGACGAGGCGGTAGCGGAAGATCGGTTCGCTGAGCAGGCCGGTGGTGTTGTCGCCCGACAGCCGCGGGCCGATGGCAACGTCGGCAAGCCGTTCCTGCAACAGCGCAGCCATCTCGGTCGTTGCCGCGACGCCGACGGTCGATTCGACCGAGCCCGCCCTCGCCGTGAACGCGTCCAGCAGCGGTGGCACGGCGAACTCGGCGACGGTGCTGGTGGCAACGATCCGCAGCCGGGCCGGCCCGCCCGCAGCCTGGCGAACGGCCGTCTCCGCCTCAGCCGCGAGGTTGATCATTCGTGAGGCAATACTCACGAGATGTTCCCCACCCGTCGTGAGGGTCATCCCTTTTGCGGTGCGGGTCACGAGCGGATCGCCGAGATGATGGCGCAGGGCGGCGAGCGCTCCGGAGACGGCGGGCTCGCTGACGGCAAGCGCCTGGGCGGCTGCTTTGACCGAGCCGAGCCGAGCGACGAGGACGAACGCTTCGAGTTGGGTGAGCGTCACGTCGACAGCTTGGCACGTCTGGCCGGCACAGAAAATCGCGCCTAAGCATTCGCTTAGGCGGGGGTGGACAGTTGCTGGCGCGAGGGAGAGAGTGGGCTCAAGGTCGCCGGGGGGCGATTGCGATTGCGACCGCAATCGCCGTTCACCGTTTCACCGACTCTTGTCGATTCACCGATCTCGTCGATGTCACCAACCACGACGAACTGAAGAACTGAGGGGGCTCACGTGCAGGTACCCGCGCCGTTTGAGTACGAGCGAGCGACGAGCGTCGATCATGCGCTCGCGTTGCTCGAAAGACATGGACCAGAGGCCCGGTTGATCGCCGGCGGGCACAGCCTGCTGCCGATGATGAAGCTGCGTCTTGCGAGACCCGAGATGCTGATCGACATCAACGATCTGTCCGATCTGGACTACATCAAACTCGATCGCGGTGAGATCGCGATCGGCGCGATGGCGCGCCATGCCGCGATCCTGGACTCGCCGCTGCTCGCCGAGCACTACCGGATCTTCCGCGAGGCCGAGAAGGTCATCGCCGATCCGATCGTGCGCAACCGGGGCACGATCGGCGGTTCGTTCTGCCAGGCGGATCCGAGCGAGGACCTGTCCGCCGTCGGTTCCGCGCTGCGGGCCAAGATGGTGATCCGTTCATCGTCGGGAACCCGCACGGTTGCGGCTCGCGAGTTCCACGACGGGCCGTATCAGACCATGGTCGGACCGTCCGAGATCCTGGTCGAGATACGGGTGCCGATCCGTCCCGGCTCTGGCAGCGCCTATGAAAAGGTCGAGCGCCGGGCCGGCGACTGGGCCATCGCGGCGGCCGGAACCTTCGTCCAGCTGTCAGGCGACAACGTGGCTGATTGCGGGATCGGCATCACAGCGGTCGGCGCCGATCATTTCGCTTGCGCGGCGGCCGAGGACTTCCTGATCGGCAAGCCTGCGACCGTCGAGAACTTCGCGGCTGCCGCCCAGATCTGCCACGACGCCGTCGCGCCACAATCCGATCAGCGCGGACCCGCCGACTACAAACGCCACCTCGCCCGCGAGCTCACCTCGCGAGCCTTGAACCGATCCGCGGCCCGTGCCAGAGGGGAAGATGTCTGATGCAAGTAACCATGACAGTCAACGGAGAAGAATTCACGAGAGAGGTCGAGCCGCGGATGCTGCTCGTGCACTTCCTGCGTGATGACCTCGGCCTCACCGGCACCCATTGGGGCTGTGACACGTCGAACTGCGGAGTGTGCACCGTGCAGATCGACGGCCAACCGGTGAAGAGCTGTACGATCCTCGCCGCGATGGCGGCCGGTCACGAGATCCGCACGATCGAGGGCCTCGAGCAAAATGGCACGCTCGATCCCGTGCAGCAGGGTTTCATGCAAGAGCATGGCCTGCAGTGCGGGTTCTGTACGCCGGGCGTGATGATGACCGCGCGTTGGTTGCTCGACAAGAACCCCGACCCCGACACGGAGACCATCCGAGAGTGCATCAGCGGCAACATCTGTCGCTGCACCGGCTACGAAAACATCGTGCGTGCGATCCGCTGGGCTGCTGAGCACCCGGCCACAGAAGGAGCATCGGCATGACCGTCACCGAGGACAGGCCACTCTCACCGGCCGGTAACCCGATGGGTTTCGGGCGGATGATCCGGAAGGAGGACGTGCGGTTCCTGCGCGGCAAGGGAAACTTCGTCGACGACGTGAACCTGCCCGGCATGTTGCACGGCGCCGTACTGCGCAGTCCGTACGCGCACGCCCGGATCGTGTCGATCGACACCTCTGCCGCCGAGGCCCACCCGAAGGTGAAGGCCGTGATCACCGGCAAGATCCTGGAAGGTCTCAAGCTGGCGTGGATGCCGACGCTGTCGATGGACGTGCAGTCGGTGCTGTGCACGGACAAGGTGCGGTTCCAGGGCCAAGAAGTGGCGTTCGTCGTCGCAGAGGATCGCTATGCGGCTCGCGACGCGCTCGAACTGATCGAGGTCGAGTACGAGCCGTTGCCGACCGTGTATGACGCGCGCAAGGCGCTCGACGCCGACGCGCCGATCATCCGCGATGATCTCGAGGGCCGCACGGACAACAAGATCTACGACTGGGAGGCCGGCGACAAGGCCAAGTGCGACGAGGTGTTCGCGTCGGCCGAGGTGGTCGTCAAGCAGTCGATGATCTATCCGCGCGTGCACCCGGCGCCGATGGAGACATGCGGCGCGGTGGCCAGTATGGACAAGGTCACCGGCCAGCTCACGATCTGGACCACCACCCAGGCTCCGCACGCCCATCGCACGCTGTATGCCCTCGTGGCCGGTCTGCCCGAGCACAAGATCCGGGTGATCTCACCAGATATCGGTGGGGGCTTCGGCAACAAGGTCGGAATCTATCCCGGCTACGTGTGCGCAATCGTCGGCTCGATCGTCACCGGCAAGCCGGTGAAGTGGATGGAAGACCGCTCCGAGAACCTGATGTCGACCTCGTTCGCCCGCGACTATCACATGGACGGCGAGATCGCCGCGACCAAGGACGGCAAGATCCTCGGGCTGCGCGTCAACGTGCTCGCCGACCACGGCGCGTTCAACGGTGTCGCCCAGCCGACGAAGTATCCGGCGGGGTTCTTCCACATCTTCACCGGGTCGTACGACTACTCGGCCGCTCACTGCAATGTACGGGCCGTGTACACCAACAAGGCACCGGGTGGCGTTGCCTACGCGTGCTCGTTCCGGATCACCGAGGCCGTGTACCTCGTCGAGCGGATGGTCGACTGCCTCGCGTTCGAATTGAAGATGGATCCTGCTGAGTTGCGGATGAAGAATCTTCTCCGCCCCGAGCAGTTCCCGTACACCACCCCAACGGGTTGGGAGTACGACTCGGGCGATTATCCGCGGGCGTTGAAGGAGGCGATGCGGATCGCCGGCTACGACGATTTGCGCAAGGAGCAAGTCGCCAAGCGGGCCAACGGCGAGATGATGGGCATCGGCCTCTCGTTCTTCACAGAGGGAGTCGGAGCCGGGCCGCGAAAGCACATGGACATCCTTGGTCTCGGCATGGCCGACGGCTGCGAACTCCGCCTTCATCCGACGGGCAAGGCCCAGCTGCGGATCAGCGTTCAGTCGCAGGGCCAGGGACATGAGACGACGTTCGCCCAGATCGTCGCCCAGGAACTCGGTATCCCACCGGAGGACATCGAGGTCATCCACGGCGACACGGACAACACGCCGTTCGGGCTCGGCACGTACGGCTCACGCTCGACACCGGTGTCCGGAGCGGCTGCCGCCGTGGTGGCCCGCAGGGTCAAGGACAAGGCCAAGCTCATCGCGTCGGCGGCGCTCGAGTGTTCCGTCGACGATCTCGAATGGGAGCAGGGCCGGTGGTTCGTCAAGGGCGACCCGGAGAAGGGCAAGACGATCCAGGAGCTTGCGTTCGCGGCGCACGGCAACCTCGAATTGCCGGAGGGCGTCGAGGGCCACCTCGACGCGTCCGTCGTGTACGACCCGCCGAACCTCACCTATCCGTTCGGGGCCTACATCTGTGTCGTCGATGTGGACAAGGGCACCGGGCACGTCAAGGTCCGCCGATTCATCGCCGTCGACGACTGCGGCCCGCGGATCAATCCGATGATCGTCGAGGGCCAGATCCACGGTGGTCTGGCCGACGGTATCGGGATGGCCCTGATGGAGGTGATGGCGTTCGACGAGAACGGCAACCATCTCGGCGGCTCGTTCATGGACTACCTCCTGCCGACCTCGATGGAGTGCCCGAGCTGGGAGCTCGGCGAAACGGTCACGCCCTCGCCCCATCACCCGATTGGCGTCAAGGGAGTCGGTGAATCAGCCACCGTTGGTTCGCCGCCCGCTGTCGTCAACGCCGTGCTCGACGCGCTGCAGATCCGCCACGCCGAGATGCCGCTGACACCGGCCGCCGTCTGGCGGGCGATCCAGGACAATCCCATCTCCCGGCCTGACCTGGCAATCGAGTGAAGGGCGATCGAATGACATGTCGGCGTCCGATCTGAACAGCGAGATCGCCACTCGGGCGTGCGAACTGCTCGCCGGGCGAGTGCCGTTCGTGCATGCCCGTGTCGTGCTTGCGGAGCGGCCGACGTCGGCCAAGCCCGGCGACGAGGCGCTCATCCTCGCGGACGGCACAATCGTTGGATTCGTCGGCGGCACCTGCGCTGAGTCGACGGTGCGGGCGCAATCGCTGGCGCTGCTCGACTCGCACGAGTCGTTGCTGCTGCGTATCACACCGACGCCAGAAGAAACGATCGGGGGCAAGCTGACGGTGCACAACCCATGCCTGTCCGGTGGCACATTGGAGATCTTCCTCGAACCCATCGTGCCTGCGCCCCTCGTGGTCGTGGTCGGCGACTCGCCCATCGCCCGGGCGGTCCGCGGGCTCGGCGACCGGCTCGGCTACGACGTCGCGGCCTGGGACGGCTCTGTTCCCGCCGATGCCGCTGCGATCGTGGTTGCGTCCCACGGTCGCGACGAGGAGCAAGCACTCGTGGCTGCGCTGCAGGCCGGCACCGCGTACGTCGGGCTGGTCGCGAGCCGAAAGCGGGGTGAAGCAGTCGTGGCTGCATTGGACGTCTGCGGTTCGATGAAGGGTCGCATCCGCACGCCCGCCGGTCTCGACATCGGTGCCCGGACCCCGGCGGAGGTTGCGCTCTCGATCCTCGCCGAGATCGTCGCCAGCAGGCCGCGCCCGAGCGGCCGCTCGATCACGAGCGACGCTGCACCGACAATGGAGACCGCGATCGACCCGGTCTGTGGCATGAACGTGGCGATGGTCGACGCGTCGCTGCATTTCGATCACGATGGCGTGCGCACATGGTTCTGCGGCAGTGGGTGCCTGCGCGCGTTCGCTGCGGATCCCGCGGCCTACTCCGCGTGAGTCGAACGTCGTGAGCATCGCCGAGATCGTTCCGACGGTCGACACGCTGCGCGCCAAGCTCGATGCCGGCGACTACCTCGCCGATCAGGGCATGGCAACCGCCTTGTTCTGCTCCGTGCGATTGCCGCAACCGCTGCTGCTCGAGGGTGAGGCCGGCGTCGGCAAGACCGAGGCCGCCAAGGCGCTGGCGGCTGCGCTCGACACACCGTTGATCCGGCTGCAGTGCTACGAGGGCATCGATGCCGCGGAAGCGCTGTACGAATGGAATTACCCACGTCAGTTGCTTGCGATCCGGGTTGCGGAAGCAGCCAAGCACGAGCTGAGCGAGGCCGATCTCTTCGGGCCCGAGTATCTGATGCCGCGTCCGTTGCTGCGCGCGATCCAGCACCCCGGCCCGCGCCCGGCGGTGCTGTTGATCGACGAGGTCGATCGTGCCGACGACGAGTTCGAGGCGTTCCTGTTCGAGCTGCTCGCCGAGTCGTCGGTCACCATCCCCGAACTCGGCACGGTCCGCGCGGTACATCCTCCGATCGTCGTGCTCACGTCGAACCGGACACGCGATCTACACGACGCGTTGAAGCGGCGTTGCCTCTATCACTGGATCGACTACCCGGATCTCGACCGCGCCGTTGCGATCATCAGGCGACGCGTTCCGGCCAGCACCGCATCGCTCGCGGCGCAGGTCGCGGCCGGCGTGCAGCGCCTGCGCACACTCGATGTGCAAAAGCAACCGGGTATCGCCGAAGCGATCAACTGGACGCTCGCGCTCGACCTGCTCGGCGTCTCCACATTGAACGAGGACGCCGCGGCGATGACGCTCGGCTCCGTCCTCAAATACCGCGAAGACATCGAGACGGCGGAGGAGCGCGGCTTTGCCTGGATCGCTGGCGGCAGCTGACCTGGCGGCGGTTGACCTGGCGGCGGTTGCCGGGGGGTTCGGGCATCTCGTCCACACCGCAGGAGTGCCGGTCACGCCGGAGCGCAGCGGGCGACTTGCGGCAGCGATCGTGCTCGCCAAACCGGTCACGCAGGACGAGTTGTACTGGCTGGCGCGGATCACGCTGATCGCCGAGCCGTCCGACATCGGCACCTTCGATCGGGTTTTCCGCCACCTGTTCGGGGGCGTCTCGGACCCTGCCGACTCGCGTGGCGACTCGAACGCGCCGCCACCCGCAAGCATGCGCACTGGTCCATCTCAGTCGCGGGCCGGCGACGACCGCCGCGGCGGGCAGTCGTCGACGCCGAACCCGTCGTTGCCCGGCGATGACTCGGGGGCCGAAGACGACCGTGGGGACGCAACCGAGTCGATCCTCGCCGCGTTCAGTTCGCAGGAGCGCTTGCGCAAGCAGGAGTTCGCATCGATGACGCCGACGGAACTCGCCGAACTGCGCTCGTTGATGTCGCGTCTCGCGTTCGCGCCACCGCCGCGCCGCAGCCGAAGGACAGCGCGCCATCATCTCGGCGAGCGGGTCGACATGCGTGTCACGTTGCGTCGTTCGCTACGGTCCGGCGGTGATCCGATCGAGCTGGTGATGCGCCGTCATCGCAGTCGCCCGCGCCGGCTCGTAGTGTTGTGCGACATCTCCGGCTCGATGGAACCGTATGCCCGTGCGTACCTGCAACTGCTGCACTCCGCCGTCGGGGGAGCGCGAGCGGAGGCGTTCGTGTTCGCGACCCGCCTGACTCGGATCACCAAGCTGTTACACGCGAGCAACCCCGATCACGCTCTGTACCGGGCCGGCCAGGCTGCGCCCGATTGGTCGGGCGGCACCCGGATCGGGCAGGCGCTGAAGACGTTCAACGACAAGTTCGGCCGTCGTGGGATGGCACGCGGCGCCGTCGTGGTCATCGTGTCAGATGGTTGGGAGCGTGACGATCCGGCCGTGCTCGGGCGCGAGATGGAGCGACTCGGACGGCTCGCCCATCGGGTGATCTGGGTCAACCCGCGCAAGGCGGCCAGTCGCTATCAGCCGTCGGTTGGCGGCATGGCGGCCGCGCTGGCGCACATCGATGCGTTCGTCAGCGGGCACACACTCGACGCGATCGACGAATTGCTCAGCGCGATTTCGGCCTGACGCCGATCGACCCGAGCCGGCCGACCCGAGCCGGCCGATCCGTCGGGCCCCGATCAAGATCAGGTGGCGTGGACGATCCGCGTCGCGAGCGCTGGTTCGCCCTTGGACAGGGCCAGGCCCTCCCAGGGCAGCGTGCGCAACGTGTCGCGCAGTCTGGTGCGGCTCTGCGCGAGCGTCACCCGGCCAGCGGAGGTGATCTCGCCGTCGCGTATCAGCGTCTCGTGCACCCGCCGAAGGCCGGCGTCTTCGCGGAGGAGTCGCTCGGCCTCGTTCTCGCGTCGGCGTTCAGGCCCCGCCACCACGATCTCCTCGGTCGCGGTACCGGTCGGGCGGTGAGCGCGCAGCGCGACCTTCCCGCCTCCGAGGTTGACCTTGTGCTCCGATCGCTTCGCGACCGGGCGACCATCGACCTCGACCAGCTTGTAGATCAGGCCGGCGGTCGGCGCACCCGAGCCGACGACCACTGCCGTCCCGGCGCCGTAGACATCGGCAGGGGCAGCCGCCAAGCCGGCAATCGCGTACTCGTCGAGATCGCCGCTGACGACGATCTTGGTGTCGTGGTTCCCGAGCGCATCGAGCTGAGCCCTCGCCAGATGGGCGAGCACGCCGAGGTCGCCGGAATCGATGCGGATCGCGCCGAGCCGCTGACCCGCCGCCGCCACGGCGTTGGCGATCCCGCTGGTGATGTCGTACGTGTCGACGAGCAGTGTGGTGGTTGGCCCGAGCAGGGCGACCTGTGACCTGAACGCCGCGAGTTCGTCGTCGTGGAGCAGGGTGAAGGCATGCCCAGCCGTGCCGCCGGTCGGTATCTCGTAGGTCAGACCGGCGGCGAGGTTCGAGGTCGATGAGAAGCCGGCGAGATAGGCCGCCCGAGCAGCGGCCATTGCGGCCCGCTCGTGGGTGCGGCGCGAGCCCATCTCGATGATCGGGCGGCCCTGCGCGGCGGTGACCATCCTGGCCGCCGCAGCGGCAATCGCCGCGTCATGGTTGAGGATCGAGAGCACCACCGTTTCGAGCACGATCGCCTCGGCGAACGTGCTCTCGACGGTAAGGATCGGCGAGTTGGGGAAGAACACCTCGCCCTCGGGGTAGCCATCGACCCGGCCCGAGAAGCGGTAGCGGCCGAGAAAGTCAACCGTCGCGTCGTCGATGGCGCCGCTCACGCGCAGCCACTGCAGCTCCGCTGGCTCGAATCCGAACGACGTGATCGCGTCCACGACCCGGCTCGTGCCAGCGACCACCCCGTACCGACGACCCTCCGGCAGACGTCGAGCGAAAATCTCGAACACGCATGGCACATGCGCTGTTCCATCGCGTAGCGCAGCCGAGAGCATCGTCATCTCGTAGTGGTCGGTCAACAACCCGACGCTTGCGCCCATCGCCACAGTCTGCCCGCTGCACCGGCAATTCGGGCCGGCCGGCTCGGTGATCGCTGGCTCAGCGGTCGGCGGCTGCGTCCAGCGCGCGCTCGAGTACTTCGGCGAAGCGGGGCCAGACCTGCTCGAGCCATGCCGGGTCGTCGTCGGCGAACGCGGCCCGGACCTGGGCTCGGATCGCGGGAGCGTCGGGGCCGGTCGGATCCCCGTGGGCGTGGAGCCACGCGTCGGCACGCAGCGCCTGCATTACCGTGATGGTGTCGACGATGCCGTACTCGATCGTCGTCGACGTGACCTCGGCGTGCGGCGCGAGTTCGGCCGCAACTGCCTGCCAGTCGCCGGTCAGGTTGGCCGACACGCTGTCGCCGTCGACCATCGATGTGACGTCGCCCCACAGCGCGACGGCGCGTTGGTGGGCAGCGCTCGTCGAAGTCTCGCTGCCGATCAGCTCGCCCAAGCCCCACTGCCCGAGCCCGGTATGGAGATCGATGATCGTGACGTGTGACGCACCCGCAAGTCGCTCGGAACTCCACGACCGCAGCCACGTGTGCGACCAGACAGGACCGAGACCGCCGTAGAAGACACCCGTCGGTTTGGTGTACTGGCCAGCGCTCACGATCGTTTGCATCCGTTCGAGGCCGACCGAGCTGACCACTTCGAACAGCGCGTCGAGCGTGCGTTGCTGCTCTGCCTCGGACCATTCCGCCGGCACCAGCAGATCGGCGATCTCGTCGTATTCGGGCGTCGCAGGAGCGGGCTCGGACCAATCGATGAAGTTGCGGTTGAGATCGACGTTGTCCTCGTTGACCCGCCGAACCCAGGCGAACCCGAACGGATTGAGCCCGTGCACCATGATCAACCGGACGGCGTCGGGGCGCTCGGGCGAATGCTGCTCGAGCCAGTGGCGTTGGAGCGCGGATCCGCAGTAACCCTCCACTCCGTGCGTCGCAGAGACGACCACGACGACGTGGCTGGCGTCGCTTGGTCCGAGTTCGGCGACGTCGATCGCGAGCTCCTCGCCCTCGGGCCCGACACGTGGATGGATGTGATGCTCGATCCGGGCGAGCGCAGACTCGCCGGCACGGAGGAACGCGGCGCGGGCCTGCGCGTAGGTGGTGCTGAGCGGCGGGATCGTGATCATAGAACCCAGTATGGATCGCATCCGAGTCAGCCGAAGACACGTGTTCGGTCGTTCCGGTCGAGATGCTCGTCGCAGCCTCTGCCACGCGCGAAGCATCACCCCGCGACGATCGCTCGCAGCGTTGTCGACTGCTCCGGTGCCGATCGGTGCGGTTCGATCACCAACGAGATGGGTAGTGTCCATGTCATGGACGATGTCAGGACCGCCCCGCTTTCCGCAGCCGCGAAGAAAATGCTACGGGTCTCCCTCGGCGAGCAGCGCGAGCACGCCGACGCGCAGATCGCCACGCTCACCGACAGCTTCAACTCGATCGTCGAGGCGGCCGAGCTCGTCGGAACGGACGACGAACACGATCCAGAGGGCACGACGATCGCGTTCGAGCGCGCTCAGGTCACTGCACTGCTCAATCAGGCATCGGCAGATCGCGACGCCATCGACGCGGCGATGGCCAAGTTGGACGAAGGCCTGTACGGCACGTGCGAGGTGTGTGAACGGGCGATCGGTGTCGAGCGGCTGAAAGCGATTCCATCAGCCTCGCGCTGCATCGCGTGCGCGTGACTCAAAGTTCGTCACGAGTGAAGAGCTGACTCATCGAGGTCGTCGAACGACGGAGCGAGCGTGCCGAAGCGGTGCATCCCGACCTCGATTTGGCGATTCAACGCCTCCAGCACCTTGACCCTGCCCAGTCGCTTCTGCTCTCCGGCGATGATGTCCCACGGAGCGAGGTCGTGATCGGTGCGGGCGAACATGTCCTCGGCAGCCTGCTCGTACTCGCGGTTGCGGTCGCGGTTTCGCCAGTCCTCGTCGGTCAGCTTCCAGCGCTTGAGCGGATCTGACTCGCGGCCACGGAAGCGGCGAAGTTGCTCGTCGTCGCTGATCTGCAGCCACAGCTTGACCAGGATCATGCCCTCACGCACGAGAGTGCTCTCGAACTGGACGATCTCCTCGTAGGCCCTTCCCCACTGTTCGACGCTGGCGTAGCTCTCGATCCGCTCGACGAGGACTCGTCCATACCAGCTGCGGTCGAACACCGCCATGCCACCGAGCCCGGGTAGTTCGCGGTAGAAGCGCCACAGGAAATGGTGACGCTTCTCGTCGAAGGTCGGCGCCGAGTACGTGTGCACGCTGTAGTGGCGCGGATCGAGCGGCCCGACGATCTGGCGGATTGCACCGCCCTTGCCGGCCGCGTCGGGACCCTCGAATACCACGAGCAACGCCGGCCCCAGTTCGCCGGATCCGAGTTGCCCACCGAGGTGCAGGCGGAGCTGGAGCAGTCGTCGCTGCGCGGCCTGGAGGCGCGACTCGTAGTCACGGCTACTCAGACGCTCCGTGAGATCAAGCTGATCGAGGCGACCCATCGCGCCGATCATATGGAAGTTGCGCCGGCGCAACGCGATCCGGTGGCCAGATGCGGATGCTCACGTGGCCAGGACCTTCATCGGTCGAGCGCTTCGAGCATGCCGCGCAGCAGGCGGCGGGTTGGCTTGGAGTCGTATGCGTCGAACCGTCGCGGGAACTCGTCGCGTGCCGATGCCTTGGCCAACTCGAGCCGCTCGCTCAGTCGGCCGATGGCGATGAACGTGTCCGGGCTCGTCGATTCCGAGTTCAGCTCGGCGGCGACAGCTCGAAGTTCGTCGGCGTGCACGGCGGCGTCTTGGTGCTCGCCGAGATTGTCCTGCAGTTGTTTGAGCTGACTCACGAACGACTTGAGTGGCTTGGTCGCCAAGACGGTGGCGAAACATTCGAAGAGGTAGCGCAGTTTCTTGGCGATCTTGCGCAGGTCGTGCAGATCTTGCGCAGGCGACTCGTCTGTGATCCTGCGCCCGTGATCGAGCAACGTCTCGTGCAGATCGCTGATCTGCTCAGCCACGACGCGCCCCAACGAGTGGTTCGCGTGCTCGCTGGGGTCCACGGTGTCGGGCGTTGCGTGCAGCCAGGCGGCCCACGTCGTCAGCAACTGGGCCGCCCGCTCGGAACGCATGGCCTCGACGAGGTCGGCGTGGGCCCGCCCTCGGTGGGCCTGGAGGTGTTCGAGAACCGGCTGCAGTGCCGCAATGCTGAGCGGGCCGAGCGGGGCGACGTAGCGGCTCCATTCGATGACGTACACGTCGAGGTCGCGAGGTGGTCCGGTGATGGCCCCGAGCCAGCCGAACTCCTCGCGGAAGGTTTTGCGAACCGCGTCCGGCAGGATTCGCTTTCCCTGCGCGATCACCGACCGACTGCGTCTGACTGCGACTCGCAACTCGTGGAGGAACTCCGGATCGATCTCATCGATCGTTCCTTGCCAATTCGCGTCGATGGTCAGGGCGAGACCGGCGAGCACAGTCTGCCAGCCGACGATCGCGGGCTGCGACGCGTCGAGCGGCACTGCTGGGGAACTGTCGAAGCCGGCCGGATCCGCGCCGCTCGACGTGATGATCTGCCCGACGACGTCGTGCCCGAGCGTCGTACATCCGATCGCGCTGAGCAGCTTGCGGGCGCGAGCAGCTGGTTTCGGATGGCCCAGGTGTTCCGTGACGTCGATCATCAACGCCGGTGAATGGCCATCCGTGATCGGCTCGTGCAGCGTGAGTGTGACGGCGGTCTTGCCCTCCCGGTCGCGCCGAACGGCGGTCGTGACGCGCTCGGTGAATGACACGACCGGCAGCAGGGCGCGGATCCCGGTCACTGCGGCGAGACGGGAACGGAACGGTCCGGCGGAGAGATCGGCAACGAATCGAGTCGCTTGCGTGACCGGCATCGTCGCCGGTGGGGAACCGCTCGAGGTGAGGACGAGAACGGAGTCGGGCGCGCATCGCAACGTCAACCGCATCCCTGCCTGGTGGAGCAGACCGTCGAACGTGTCGAGCACCGTGCTGGTCGACGTCACGGGTTGGCCGACAACGAAACCGTTGCCGAGAAGGATCTCGCGCATCTCGACGGTCGTGCGCCCGGCCGGTATGAACGTGGTGGTCTCCATCAGTTGCACCAACGGTAATCGGCGATCGCCCATACTGGAGCCGTGACAGAGGAGATCGAGCGAAAGTTCATCGTCGAGCGGCTACCGCCCGCCGACGTGCTCGGGCACGGGTCACGGTTGCGCCAGGGCTATCTCGCCGAGGAGAACGGCGTCGAGGTCCGCATCCGGCTCAGCGAACAAGGGGCAGTGCTCACGGTGAAGGCCGGTGGAGGGCTCGTGCGGACCGAGGTCGAGGTCGGTATCGGAGCGGCCGCCGCCGAGCAACTGTGGCCATTCACCGCCGCCCGCCGAATCGACAAGCAGCGCCACCTCGTAAACCTCGGCACCCACACGGCCGAGGTCGACATCTACTCCGGCGAGCTCGACGGATTGTGGATCGTGGAGGTCGAGTTCGAATCGGGCGAAGCGGCTGCGGCCTTCGCGCCACCGGACTGGTTCGGGCGAGAACTGACTGGATTCTCGGAGTGGTCGAACGCCTCGCTCGCCCGCAACGGCCGTCCCGGCTGAACGACGGTCAGGCCATGGGTAGCGGGCGGTGCTACGACGGGCATCGGCGCACGTGTACCGCGCGTCGTCAGCCCCAGCCGGTGGAGGTTTCGAGGCCGGCGAGATGAGAGACTGCGGTCATGATCGAGGAGGCTCGCGCGCTCTACGCCGCCGACCCGACGGGGTTCGTCAGCGAACGATTGAAGCTGGCGCGGTTGCTCAAGGCTGCCGGCCGAGTCGACGACGCGTCCGTGGTGGCTGCATTGCACCGCCCGAAGCTGCGCGAGTACTCGCAACCGCAGACCCGGTCGGGCAGGATTGACGAGCAGCTGCGCGGCGTTCCGACCAGGCAAGTGCTACCGGGCAGGTGCTACCGGGCAGGTGCTACCAGGCGTAGGCCTCGGGTGCCGTACCGCCCGGGCCGGGGAAGATCGAATCGATCGTCTTTGCGGTCTCTGGGGCAATGGTGATGTCGAACGCGCGCAGCGGGGCGCCCACGAGCTGATCCATCGTTCGCGGACCGATGATCGGGCACGTCACGCCTGGCTGATGCAACAGCCACGCGAGCGCCACCGCTGCGGGGTCCTCGCCGAGTTCGCGACAGAGCGCTTCCCACTGCTCGAGTTGCGGTCGCAGTTTGTCGATCCGCTTCAGCGCTATGGGCGATTGGCGACGCGCCGTCGCTTCGTCGCCGACAACCCCACCGAGCAGACCGCCCGACAACGGGCTCCACGGAATGACCCCGACGCCGTATTGCAGGCATGCCGGCAGCACCTCCAGCTCCACTTGGCGGACCAACAGGTTGTAGTGGCTCTGCTCGCTGACCAGGCCGAGGAAGCCTCGCTCGCGTGCCGTCTCGTTCGCCCGTGCGATGTGCCAGCCGGCGAAGTTGCTGCTGCCGACGTAGATGATCTTGCCCTGCTGGACGAGAACCTCCATCGCTTGCCAGACCTCATCCCAAGGTGCGGTGCGGTCGATGTGATGCATTTGATAGAGGTCGATGTGGTCGGTCTGCAGCCGCCGCAGGCTGGCATCGCACGCGGCGCGAATATGGCGAGCGGAGAGCCGGCCATCATTCGGCCAGTGCGACATCGGCCCATACAGCTTGGTGGCGAGCACCACCTTCTCGCGCCGATCACCGCCGAGCGCGAACCACCGACCAACGATCTCCTCGGTTGCGCCCACGCCCTTGTCGCCCCCGTAGCGATTGGCCGTGTCGAAGAAATTGATCCCCAGATCAAGGGCGCGATCCATGATCGCGCAGGATTCCTCCTCGGGAGTCTCCGGCCCGAAGTTCATCGTGCCGAGACACAGCTCGCTCACCTGCAGTGCTGTGCGGCCTAATTGTCGATAGCGCATCCTGACATCCTCGCGCATTCGCCCGGAATCTCCTCGTTCGGCCTGTGATGCCATCACGCGACCCGCTTGCGGCGGGGTGATCCGGGTGGTCGGCTCGGCGTTGCAACGCTTGATGTAACGCCGTGGTCGCCTGACAGCCACGGCGTTACATCAAGCGTCGGCCGGAGTAGCTGTACCCCCTCGGCCACCTCGCCGCGGCGGGTTGCTACGACTCGGCGGCGTTGGGATCGGCCATCGCGTCTGCGCACGCGGTCGGGTGTGCTGGCGACCATGCAGCGATCTCGGCCGCAGGACTGAGTTGTTTGCCGGTCCGCCACGCGTCGAGGTACGGCCACGGCCAGATCACGCCTCGCCGAACCGCCCACTCCTTGGCGGGGCACGGCGGCGATATCGCGAAGTGGAGGTGACACGCACCCGCTCGTCCCGTCCTGCCCATCAGACCGAGATGATCGCCGATGCTGACGTGCACGCCGGGTTCGATGCCGGTGTCGATCGAGTCGAAGTGCGCGAAGTAATAGCGGACTCCGTCATCACCGAGGATTGCGACCGACTTGCCGCCCCGCGTCGCAGGGTTGTCGACGCTCTTGGTCCATCCATCGGTGCGGCGGGACTCCAACACCCGGCCGTTGACCGGCGAGACGATGATGGCTCCGCAGCCGACGAAGATGTCGGTGGCCGGATAGTCGTGATGCTCGTGCGCGTAGCCCGCCTTCGTCGGCTCGGCGACGGGCATGCCGTACGGAGTGGACCCCGGCTTGCCAATCGTCGTCGGCGTCGAGGCGGTTACAGGGGCAGCGGTGGCGAACGGCACGGTCTTCGGTGGCACGGTCTTCGGTGGCACGGTCGTCGGTGGCACGGTCGTCGGCGGAGCCGTGATCGGAGCGATGGCCGACGCAGCCGCCGGCGTGGGTGTCGACGCAGCCGCCGACGCAGCCGCCGGAATGACTGTCGAGGCAGAGGCGGGTGCGACCACCGTTGTCGAGGGGCTGCTCGCCGCGTCGTTCGACGAACACGCGGACGCCAGTAGCGTGAGGACGCACAACGCGGCGCCCGCCACGCAGACAGCGGAAGGCAATGACCGGCGTTTCATCAGGCCATTGTCGCGGCCGCATGCGAGTTGCGTGCAGCGGGAGTCCGTTCGACTCGCCAAATTGCGGCGTCGTCACGACGTCATCTTCATAGGCTTGGTCCATGTCCCGCCCCTGCAAGATCGGAATCCAACTCCCCGAGGTCGAGCGCGAGGTCGCCTGGCCAGAGGTCATTGCGATGGCATGCCGAGCCGAAGCCGCCGGTTTCGACTCGCTGTGGGTCGGGGACCACCTCCTGTACGACCTCCCCGGCGGTGTGACACGCGGACCGTGGGAGGCGTGGACCTCGCTCGCCGCGATCGCCGCGGTGACAACGCGGATCGAACTCGGCCCGCTCGTCGCATCGACGAGCTTCCACGCACCGGCGATGCTTGCCAAACAGGCCGCAACCGTCGACGCGATCTCGGGAGGTCGGCTGATCGTCGGCCTCGGCGCCGGATGGAACGAGCGCGAGTATCGCGCCTTCGGGTTCGAGTACGACCGACGGGTGTCGCGTTTCGCCGAAGCGTTCACGATCATCAAGACGTTGCTGCGCGAGGGCCGGATCGACTTCGCCGGTGAGTTCTACCGGGTCGAGAACTGCGTGCTCGATCCGGCGCCCGTCCGAGCAGGCGGTCCGCCGCTGATGATCGGGTCGGTCGGCGAACGGATGCTGAGCATCGGACTGCCTCATGTCGATGCATGGAACGTGTGGTGGAGCCAGTCCGCCAACACTGCCGCTGGGTTCGCGGCCGTCAAGGACCGAGTCGGCGAGCGCTGCGCCGCTGTCGGGCGCGACCCGGCGAGCGTCGAGGCGACGGCGGCCGTCTATGTCCAACTCGACGGCGGTGGTGGCCGGGTGATGGGCAGCTATCACCGCGATCAGATCGCTCCGATCCGCGGTTCGAGCCAGGAGATCGCAGAACAACTCGAACAGTTCGCGCGAGCCGGCGCATCACATCTGCAACTCGTGGTCGACCCGATCAACCAAGCCAGCATTGAATCACTCGGCGAGGTCCTGGAGTTGTTGGACCGAGGCGATATCCAAACCTAGGCCGATTGACACGCTCTTCGGCTCAATCTCTGACCGTCTCGACCGCTATGTTCCTCAGCGCGTCGCGTTGTCGTCGCGCCCAAGGGGGTCCCCATGTCACTCACGGTCTCATCGTCGCCGAGTCCGTTCGTCGCGGCCGTCGAACCGATCACCGAATCCGACGAGCAGATCCGACACGCGCTCGATCAGGCCGAGATCCCGCCGCTGCTCCCAGCGCTTGCTTACCTCACCGGTGATCTCTCGCTGCTGAAGCCCGAGCTTCGTCCGGATCCGATGTTGCTCGCGCTGCCACAGGGGGGTCTCACAGCGCAGCAGCAGGAGGCCGCGAGGAAAATCGCGCTCGGCGTTCTGATCCGCTATCGCGACGACGGATGTCGCCCGGCCCCGCCCCCGTCGGACGCCAAACTGCAGCAGATCCTCGAATTCGCGGTCGGCGGCTCGGAGATGGCCGCCTACCTCCCGCTGCTCGAAGAGGAGCTTGCCTATCGCGGCGAGGACCGCCGCGGGCCGGGCTGGACCAAAGCCGATCTAGCCCCCGACGTCGACTTCAACGTCGTGATCGTCGGAGCTGGGATGTCGGGTATCCTGGCCGGCCACCGCCTCAAACAGGCCGGCGTGCCGTTCGTGATCCTCGACAAGAACGGCGATGTCGGCGGCACGTGGCACGAGAGCGTGTACCCCGGCTGCCGGGTCGACAATCCGAATCACAACTACAGCTACTCGTTCGCGCAGCGTCACGATTGGCCGCTGCACTACTCGACTCAGGATGTGCTCGACGACTACTTCCGCCAGTGCGCGGACGAGTTCGATGTGCGCAAGAGCATCCGCTTCGGCGCGAGCGTGTTGTCGGCGACGTGGAGCGACGACGACTCGTCGTGGACGGTGACGTACCGCACCCAAGACGGTGCCGAGCAGAGCGTGACGGCGAGCGCCGTGATCAGTGCGGTCGGTCAGCTCAACCGTGCGTCCTGGCCGAAGATCGAGGGGATCCCTTTGTTCGCAGGCGAGTACTTCCACTCTGCCGAATGGCGTCACGACGTCGACCTCGTCGGCAAGCGAGTGGCCGTCATCGGCACCGGCTGCAGCGCAGTGCAGTTCGTGCCCGAAATTGCAGGGGTGGCCGGGGAGGTCCTCGTGTTCCAACGCACACCGCCGTGGCTCGCGCCGACGCCGGACTATCACGACGCCGTCAGCCCCGGCCTGACGTGGCTGTTCGGGCATCTGCCGACCTATAGCGAACTCAACCGATTCGCGATCTTCTGGCGCATGGGCGACGCGGCAATCGACAGTGTGCGTGTCGATCCGGAGTGGGAGTCCGACGGTGGTTCCGTGAGCGCGATCAACGACTTCGCCCGCCAGATGCTGCTCGAGTACTACAACGATCAGTTCGGCGACCGGCCCGACCTGCTCGAAAAGGTGACGCCCCACTATCCGGTCGGCGCGAAGCGGATCGTGCGCGACAACGGCATCTGGGCACGCACGCTCAAGCGCGACAACGTGCAGCTGATCACCGATCCGCTCGGCGAGATCAACCCGTCGGGAATCCTGATGGCGGACGGCCACCAACACGATGTCGACGTCATCATCTACGGCACCGGCTATCAGGCCTCGAACTTCCTGACGCCGATGCGGATCACGGGTCGTGACGGACTCGATCTGCACGAGCAATGGGCAGGTGACGCCAGGGCGTATCTCGGCGTCGCGATCCCGGGCTTTCCCAACCTGTTCTGCCTCTACGGCCCGAACACCAACATCGTGATCAACGGCAGCATCATCTACTTCTCGGAGTGCGGGGTCCGCTATATCCTCGGCCTCGTGCGGTTGTTGCTCGACAACGATGCCCGCGCGCTCGAAGTCAGGCGCGACGTCCACGACCGGTTCAACGAGGCAGTCGATGCCGAGAACAAACGAATGGCGTGGGGCTGGAGCTCGGTCAACAGCTGGTACAAGAACGCCAACGGCAGAGTCGCCCAGAACTGGCCCTACACGCTGCTCGAGTACTGGCAACGGACCAAGCAACCCGACCCCAGCGATTTCGAACTGACCCGCTGAACACAGGCGGGCACCACCAGCATGGCCCCAGCCCTGCTGCACAGATCGAGTTAGGATTGCGAAATCCGACAAGGACATCCGACCGGCGACGATCGCTCGCTCGCTCGCTCGGCACGATTCCTCTTCAGCGAAGGAGCCATGGGTTGAACCACGCGTGGGTGCTCTGCGTCGCGAGCCTCCTCGCGACCGGGTGCAGTGCTGACCGGGCACCGACCGTTGGAACTGGCCCACGCCCCGCCGAAGGGACCGGCCCATCAGTTCCGACGAACGCGGCAGAGACGGCGGTGGCGGCGTTCAGCCTGACACCCAATGAGATCAATCGGAGCTTCGTGACCGTCGACCGTCTGGCGATTTCGGATCCGGGCGAACTTCGCGCGGCGGGCTTGGCCCACATCGATGCGACGGACGAAGGCGTTCGGTATGCAGCTGTGTACGCACTTGCGCTGACAGCAACGAGCGCGTCGCAGACGGCGCTCCGGGATGTGATGGTCTCGGACGCGCGATGGGAGCGGCTGCTTGCGGCAACGGCCCTCGCCGGACTGGGTGATCGCGACGCGGTACCCGTCATCATCGGCTTCCTCGGTGACGACGCGTCGTTCCCGCACTGGGAGCCGCCGACGACGTATTGGCGCTTCGCTCGGCGGCAGTTGCTCAGCCTCACCGACCGGGACTTCGCCTTGAGCGCCGCAACGGACAGCGCCTCCGCTGCTGCGACGATCCCGGCGTGGACGCAGTGGTGGGCGGCCAACGGCGCAACGTTCCAACCCCATGCACGCGAGGTCCGGTTGCCATGACAGCCCGGGTGCTGCGAGCGGGTGCCGCCACCTTGCTGTTCGCGTTCGCGGCGTTGTCGATCCAGCCGGATGCGCTCGGTTCCCACGCCGCAGCGGCGGAGGGCAACACGGTCACCGTCGACGGGCGCGATGTAACCGTCCACGTCCGCGTCGACGTGAACGTTGCCGACGAGGTGCTCCAGAGCGAGATCGGGAGGACCGCATTCTTGGGCTGGCAGGACAAGATCAACGACTACTGGAACCAAGGCCTGCGTCAACTGCAGTACGACGGATGTCTCACCCTGCACGTCGATGTGCAGATGGCGGTGATCTCCGTCGACGATTGGAAGTACAGGTCCGCGACGGAGGACTACTTGAAGATGACCACCCAGCCCGGCCACCATGTGATCTCGTTCGACCTGAATCCGTCACGCCCGGTCGTCTTCGACCCATATCAGCCCGACGCCGGCCCTGGCATGGACTTCACCTCGCCGTTCAAGTATGACCTCGACGGCAACTGGTCCGACGAGCTGGAGACGGCTCGCGACTTCGCCCACGAGACCGGCCACCTGATGGGCCTCGGCGACGACTATCAGGATGTACCCGCCGACGGTGGCACGCGGTCGGAGTCACTCCCAGGGCGGGAGGGAACGCTGATGGATTCCGGTGACGCGATCGACCAAAACATCGCCGACCGCCTCGGCGACACCATCCGCAAAGCCGGCATCAAACTGCCCACGTGCTGGACCGGCACGATGACGTCGTCGGCCAACGAGACGGTCACCGCCGACAACGTCGGGTTGGTGTGCTCCGGGACGTGGACGACGGCGCTGTCGTTGACCATCGCGGGTGATGGCACGGTCACTGGAACCGCTGTCGCCACCGTCGACGGCCCACCGGCGTGTCAGCGCGGGCACGGCGCGAACCCGCAGATGGAGGTGTTCCGTGCTCCGGTCACAGGCTCGGCCACCGACACCGAGCTCCGTTTCCGACTCGGCACGCCGTCGTCCTACGAACCGGCCGGGTCCGCCGATTTCACCGCTCTGACGGCAACGATCTATGGCGCAGATCCCTCTGGCGCCACCTTCACCGTTCCGATCACGTCGCCCGGCCATGCCCAGGGTGAGCAATCGCTGCGGTTCGTCGTCGGAGCGAACAGCTTCACGTCCGACAACACGCTCGACCTGACCTGCAAGCACTGCTGATCACGCGGCTCGTTCCAGGCTCGCCGGAACGTCGGCATCCGAATTACAGATGGGAGTGGGGCCGGGCTCCGTCCTTTGGGCCGACCTCGTGCATCGCGTCGAGGCGGTTGGCGAGGCCGGCGAAGATCCGCTCTGGATCGGGCTGGACGCCCCCGGCGCCGTACATCGCGCCGCTCGTCGGGATCGGCTTGGGCGGGCTCTTCGCGTACTCGACCGCCTCGGCGAGGTCGTGGGCGAAGGCCTCCGTCAGTCCTGGTTGGGTATTCGGTCGGGTCACGCAGAAGTGCAGCGCGGGAGGCGCCTGCAGGCCGTTCATCCGCCAGCCTCGATCGGTCAGCGCATCGTTGACGTGGAAGATGTCGACCTCGTCGGAGCGGAACGCGACGTTGAACAACGAGTCGCCGATCAGCTTCAGCTCCGGATGCGAACGCACGGCAGCCTTGATCTCGTCGGCCGTGCGGAAGATGTCAGCGGCGATCCGGCGGTAGCCCTCGCGGCCGAGGCTGAGCATCGACGCCCAGGTCGCGGCAATCAGGCCGCCTGACCGGCTGCCGCCCATGCCGGGCGACGAGTACATCCCGCCGGGCCAGCCACCGATCATGAAGTACTGCTCGCGGCGCAGCGACTTGGGGCGCAACAGCAACACCGAGCTGCCCTTCAGCGCGTATCCGTACTTGTGGGTGTCGGCCGAGATCGAGGTCACGCCGGGCACGCGGAGGTCGAACGGCGGCAGCGGGTAGCCGAGGTCTTGCGCCCACGGAATGATGAAGCCACCGAGGCAGCCGTCCACGTGGAGGCCGAGGCCGTGCTCGATCGCGAGTTGGCCGAGCTCGGGGATCGGATCGATCAGGCCGTGCGGGTAGGTGCCGGCGGAGCCGACGAGGGCGACGGTGTCCGGGCCGATGTGATCGCGGACGAAATCGAGATCGACGACGTACTGATCGGTGACGGGGGCCTTGATCACCTCGATCCCGAAGTAGTGCATCCCCTTGTCGTGGCCGGGGTGGGCAGTCACCGGCATGATGACCTGGGGGTGCTTGATCCCCTTGCGGTTGCGGCCCCACTCGCGGTAGGTGAGCATTGCCGTGACGAGGCTCTCCGTGCCGCCCGAGGTGACCAGGCCGCCGGTGTCGTCGTCGCCGTGGAGCATGCTCGCCGTCATCGCGATGATCTCGGACTCGAGCTTGGTGGCGCTCGGGTACATATCACGCTGGAGCACGTTGGCGTGGGCGTAGAACCCGAACGCCTCGACGAGGAAGCCGTAGTGGTCGTGGTCGCCGGAGTAGATCGATCCGCTGACGCGGCCGGAGTCGCCCTTGCGATCCTCCTCCGTCGACATCTCGCGCAGTTCGGAGAGGATCTGCTCGCGGGCAACGCCGTGCTCGGGCATGGTGTCGTGGACCTCGAACCGCTCGGCGTACGGGTGCAGCGGCGAGGTCTGGCGGTTGGTCCCGGTTGTGTCGTGGGTCATGTCGTGTTCTCCGGTGAATTGAGAGCGTCGTAGAACGGCGCAGTGCGGTCGTGGAAGTCGATCAAGGATTCAGCCCGGCGGCGGTAGAGCGCGTTCGTCCGCTCGTCGGGCTGATGGAGCTGTTCGGTCGTCAGCATCGCGGGTAGGTCGGCGAGCGACACGTGGCCGGCCTGGGCCAGCGCGAGCAGCGCCGCGCCGTGGGCATTGGTGGCCGTGGGATTCGCCAACCGGCGCACGGGCACGCCGAAGCAGTCGGCAAGGATCTGTCCCCATAGCGCCGAACGGGCGCCGCCGCCACCGACGGAGACCTCCGGGTACGTCTCGTCGGCGAGCTTCGCGAAGTGTGGCAACAACCATGCCGCGTTCAGCGCAACGCCTTCCAAGACCGCGCGGGCCATGTCGACCCTGGTGGTCGACAGCCCGAGATTGACGAAGCCTCCGCGCGTCCTGCGCGCGAAACCCGGCGCCATCGATCCGATCAGCCATGGGAGGAACATCACGCCGTTCGCGCCCGGCGGCGCGGTAGCGGCCGCCGCAAGCACACGTTGGAACGCGTCGTCGGGAGGGGGCGTGCCCAGGCCGTCGTCGGCATACACGATGTTGTTGACGAAGACATCGAGCGCTTTACCGCCGACGCCGTTCTCGGCGACGAGGAAGTAGGCGCCAGGTAGCGGGCTCGGCGCGGTCGTCAGGCCGTGGGCCACGTCGTGGCGCTTGGAGTCGAGGTGGGTCACCATCACCGAGGTGGTGCCGACGATCAACCCGCACCCGGCGCCGGTCGGTGCGCCGGTGCCCACGGCCGAGGTGACCGAGTCGATGGTCGCATCCGCCACGGTCGCCGTAGGGCTCACGCCGAGGTGAGCTGCGGCTTGGGGGGTGATCGCACCCCTCGGATGCCCCATCGGTACGAGTGGCGCGAGCTTTTCGACGTCGAACCCGGAAAGTCCGAGCAGCTCGGCGCTGTACTGCGTCGCGCCCCAGGTGCGGTTGTCGACAGCGAACATCGGGAACGTCGTGTTCTGGGTAGCCGTGACCCGCCCGGTCAGCCGCGCGGCCACGTAGTCCATCGGCTCGACGAACGCCGCCGCCGACGCGTACACCTGCGGCCACTGCGAGCGGATGAAGGCAACGTGGCCGATGTCGTCGTTGCCGGAGGGGATCATGCCGTGCACCTCGAGCCAACGCGACGCGGTGCTCGAATCGCGAGTCGCTGGGTTGTGGCGCCGGCCGCGTTGGTCCATCCACATGATCGCGTTGGCGAGCGGACGCCCGTCGGCAGCGACGGCGACGGTGGAGGTGTACTGGCTCGTGACCGCGACGAGAGTGACCTCGCTGCGCTGCAACGTTGCCGCCGCAACCGCCTCAAGCGCGCAACGGCCGATCGCGTCCCACCACAGCGTCGGATCCTGCTCGGCGCCTCCGTCGCCGGTGAAGATCATCGGAAGCACTTCGCCGGTGCTCGCCAGTACGGCGCCGGACTCATCGACGATCGCAACCTTCACTCCGGTCGTGCCGAGATCGATCGCCAGTACGTTCGCAGCCACGTTCAGACCAGTCGCTGTTCGGCGGTCGGCTGGTCGGCGGGTGCCTGTTCGGTGGTCGGCTGCGCGGTGGTCGGTGTGGCGTCGTCGCCGGGGAAGTGGCACGCAACGTGATGGCCGGTCGCGGTGCGGTTGCGACCGATCAGCAGCGGCTCCTCCTCGGCGCAGCGGTCCGTCGCCCGCCAGCAACGGGTACGGAAACGGCATCCTGACGGAGGGTCGATCGGGCTCGGGAGCTCGCCGGCGAGCACGATTCGTTGGCGACGGCGCTCGACGATCGGGTCCGGCACCGGCACCGCCGAGAGCAGGGCGCGGGTGTACGGATGCTGCGGGTTGCCATAGACGTCGTCGGCGAAACCGGTCTCGACGATCTTGCCGAGGTACATCACGGCCACCCGGTCAGCGAGTTGGCGCACGACGGCAAGATCGTGGGCGATGAACAGGTACGACAATCCGAGGCGCTCGCGGAGGTCGATCAACAGTCGCATGATCTCGGCCTGGATGCTCACGTCGAGGGCGGAGACGGGCTCGTCGAGGACCAGCATCGATGGCGAGATCGCGAGTGCTCTGGCGATGCCCACCCGCTGGCGCTGACCGCCGGAGAACTCGTGCGGGTAGCGATCGAGATGCTCCGGGCGGAGCTGCACGAGCCCGAGCAGTTCCTCGACCCGTTGCCCCACGACATCGGCCGGCTCGTGGTGCACTTCGAGGGGCTCCGACAACAACTGGCGCACTGTCAGACGAGGATGCAGCGATGCCTGTGGGTCTTGGAACACGATCTGCAGATGGCGACGCGCCTTGCGCAATTCGGCGTGCTTGAGCTGCAACAAATCGGTGCCGCGGAACCGCACCTCGCCGCTGGTCGGCTCGGTGAGGCGAACGATGCAGCGTCCGGTCGTCGACTTACCGCAGCCCGATTCTCCGACCAGGGCGAGCGTTTCACCGGGCATGACGTCGAAGCTGACCCCGCTCACTGCGTGCACGACAGATGCTCGGCCGCGCTCGCGGACCCGGAACTCCTTGACCAGATTGCGCACCTGGAGCACGGGCACGTCGCTCATCGAGAGCCCGCGACCCCGGTGAGGACCGAGCACGCCACGAGCGTCTGGCCGTGCGGCGCGAGCACCGGCTCAGCCTCCGAGCAGCTCGGCTGGGCGTACTTGCAGCGCGGCGAGAACGGGCACCCCGGCGGCAGAGACATGGGCGTCGCCGGTACGCCGGCAATCGACGCCTGCACTTCGTGGCGAATGTCGAGTCGTGGCAGGCATTCGAGCAGGCCGCGGGTGTACGGATGGCCAGGGTCGGCGAACAGCGCCTCGACCGAGCCGTATTCCACGACCTTGCCGGCGTACATCACGGCAATCCGGTCGGTGGCGCCGGCGACGACGCCGAGGTCGTGGGTGATCAGCACCAGTGCGAGCTGATGGTCGCGGCGAAGATCGGCGAGCAGCTCCATCATCTGGGCCTGCACGGTCACGTCCAGCGCTGTCGTCGGCTCGTCGGCGATCAACACCTCGGGGTCGTTGGAGATCGCCATCGCGATCATCACCCGTTGGCGCATCCCGCCAGAGAGCTCGTGGGGGTACGAATCGCAACGCCGGGCCGCCTGTGAGATCGCGACTCGGTCGAGCAGCTCGACCGCCCGCGCCCGGGCCCCAGATCTGGACAGGTCCGGCTGGTGGGCGCGCATGACCATGGTCAGTTGGCGACCGATCGACAGCACCGGGTTGAGCGATGTCATCGGGTCCTGGAAGATCATCGACACGTTCGCCCCGCGGATCTCGCGCAGCCGCGATGGTTCGAGGCCGATCAGCTCGGTGCCCCGAAAGCGGGCCGAACCTGTGACGCTGGCCCCACTGAGCAAACCGAGTATCGCAAGCATCGTGACGCTCTTGCCGGAACCCGATTCGCCGACGATGGCCAGCGCCTCGCCCGGATAGACGTCGAAGCTGACCCCACGAACGGCCGGCGCCGGGCCGGCGGCGGTGCGGAACGTGACCCGCAGATCCTCGACGTGCAGAATCGGCTCGTCGTTGCGCTGACGCCCGGCAACAGTCACCGGCCGAGGTCCTTCACGTCGAATGTGTCGCGCAGCGCATCGCCGACGAAGTTGAACGCGAGCACGACCAGCAGGATCGCGATGCCGGGCGCGGCCGCGATCCACCACTGGTAGAAGTTGGTCGCGCCCTCGAAGATCATCGCCCCCCACTCCGGTGACGGTGGCCGCGCGCCGAGGCCGATGAAGCTCAGCGAGGCGGTGAGCAGCACGACCTGACCGAAGTCCACCGTCGCGTTGACGAGAACCGGCGTGTACGCCATCGGCAGCACATAGCGGCGCAGGATCAACCCGCGCGACATTCCGATCGCGACGGCCGAATCGACGTACTCGCGCTGGCGCACCGCGATGACCTGTGCCCGCAGCAGCCGGGCGTAGATCGGCCACCACACCAGGACCATCGCGATCAGCACGTTGCGGATGCCCGGCCCGAGTGATGCCGTGATCGCCATCGCGAGCAGGATCGGCGGGAACGCCATCGTGATATCGACCGCGCGCATCAGCACGGCGTCGACCCATCCTCCCAAGAAGCCGGCTGCGGCGCCGACGATCGTGCCGACGAGCACGGCCGAGATGATCACGATCGCGGCGACGGGGAGCGAGATGCGGGATCCGTAGAGGGCGCGGATGAACACGTCGCGGCCGAGCGCGTCGGTGCCCATCAGGTGCGACCAGCTCGGTCCGAGCAGTCGGCCGCCGACGACTTCGGTCGGAGTGTGCGGTGACCACAGGGGGAGCGTGACTGCAACGAGAAGCCAGGTCGCGAGCGAGATGATGCCGATCAGCGACGGCCCGCGAAGCCATGGCGGGCGGGCCCGCTGAACGGTGAATGCGGGGATCGCGACAGCTGTCATGACAGGCGGATCCTTGGGTCTGCGATCGCGTAGATGACGTCCGCGATCAGGTTCGTGACGAGGAAGGCAACACCGCCGAGGATCGTCACGCCGATGATCGCAGGGAAGTCCAGCTTTCGGGACGCCTCGACGGCGTAGTTGCCGACACCGGGCCAGGAGAAGATCTTCTCGGTGAGAACAGCTCCCGTGAGCAGGAACGCAAACGTGAAGGCGACGATCGTGATCGTCGGCAGGAGCGCGTTGCGTAGAGCGTGGGTGTTGACGATCGTTCGCTCACGGAGTCCCATCGCCCTCGCGACCTTGATGTACTCCATCGAGAATTCGTCGAGCAGGCTTGCCCGCACGAGCCGCGACACGATGCCGACGACGCCCCATCCGAGCACGCTCGCCGGCAGGATCAAATGCAGCAGCGCGGCCTTGAACGACTTCAGGTCGCCGTGCAGCAGCGTGTCGACGGTGAAGAACCCCGTGATCCGCCCGGGTTCGGTCGCTCTCGGGTCGAGCCGCCCTGGGCCCGGCAACCAACCGAGCCGCGAGTAGAAGATGTACAGCACCAGCAGGCCGGCCCAGAATGCAGGCAGCGACGAGCCAAGGAGCGCGAAGAATCGGGCGACGTGGTCGATCAGGGTGTTGCGATGGCGTGCCGCGAGCACGCCGAGCCCGACACCGAACAGTACCCCGATGCAGAGTGCAGCGGTCGTCAACTCGAGCGTCGCCGGAAGGCGGTCCCACAGATCACTGAGCACCGGGCGGCGTGTCGTGAACGACGTACCGAGGTCGCCGTGCAAGAGGTTCTTCATGTACTTGGCGTACTGCACGGGAATGCTCTGGTCGAGACCCCATCTCGCCTTCGCGGCGGCAACGATCGTCGGGTTGGTGAGGTTCCGCTCGCCGACGATCGAGACGAGCGGATTCGCCGGCGTCAACCGTGAGACGATGAATACGATCGAAGCGATGCCGAGCAGGAGCAGCGGCATGACGGCGACGCGGATCGCGAGATAGCGCTTCACGATCGGTGCCGTCTCACGAGTTCAGTGCCTCGGTCGGTTTCCGGTCGTCATCCCCTGGTCAGTCGAGAGAGGTCGAGGTTGCAGCAGGTGCTGTAGTGGATGCCCTTGATGTCGGACCGGCTGGCCAGGAACAGGTCGGGATTGACGATCGGAATGATGATCTGATCGGCGATCATCGCGTTGGCGAGCTTGGTGTACAGGGCCCCACGGGCCTTGAGGTCTTGGGCTGCGAACGCCTGGTCGAGCAAATCCGTCTCGGCCGGCACCGCGTCTGCCTTCGTCCATGTCTGCCACTGCGACTTGGGCAGCAGACCGAAGTACTGCGCGTACTGGCTCGGATCGATGTGGTCGGGCGCGAAGTACAGCATCGTCACCGGAATGCCGTCCTTGCCGATCTTGTCGGCCCACACCGCGATCTCCACCGGGTTGAGTTCGAGCGTGATGCCGACGGCCTTGAGGTCGGTCTGCACCTTCTGCATCGCCGTGCTGAAGTCGACGCCGTAGACGTTGAGCGACGGGTACGTGGCGTCGAGGGTGAGGCTGGTGACGCCGGCCGCTGACAGCAGCTGTTTGGCCTTGTCGACGTTCTGCGCCGGTGGGCTGAGGCCCTCCGTGCCGAGGAAGCCGTTGGGGATCGGCGAGGGCTGGGATTGTCCGGCGCCGCCGACGGTGACTTCGACGAGGCCCTTGTAGTCGAGCGCCAGACGGATGGCCTCACGCACCTGCGGCGTCAGCTTTTCGCCGCCCTTGGCTCCCGGGCTCAGCGCGAGGTACACGAAGTTGAAGCTCTTCACCTGCTTCACGGTGATGTCCGGCCCGCTCATGCCTTTGGCGACGTCGGACGAGATCTGCATCGCGATGTCGACGCCGCCCTGCTCGAGCTGCTGACGCTGGGTCACGGCCTGCGGCGTTTCCTTGATGATCACCTCGGGGAACGCCGGCTTGGCGCCCCAGTAGGCGTCGTTGCGCTTGAGGCGCAGCTCGCTGCCCGATGCGTACGACTCGAGCGCGAACGGGCCGCTGCCGGCGGAGTTGGCGAGGAACCAGGGCTCGGCCTTGTCGGTCGTCGGGTCGGCGGTCGCGCCGTTGGTCGTGGCCAACTTGGCGTTGACGATGCCGAGATAGCTCGCGTTCACCTGGGCCAGGAATGCCGAGTTCGCTGCGCTCAGGGTCACCTTGACCGTCCCCGGATCGGGCGTGTCGATCGTCTTGATCCTGGAGACGAGGTACGAGGACGAGCCCTGCAGGCCCTGCAGCCGTTCCCACGAGAACTTCACGTCGGCACTCGTGACCGGTGTGCCGTCGGCGAACTTGGCCTTCGGGTCGAGCGTGAACGTGAACTCGGTCTGGGCCGTGTTGCTCTCCCACTTGGTTGCCAGCCGCGGCTCGAGCGTGGTGTTGTCCTTCGGGTCGAGCCCGATGAGGGTCTCGTACACCGCCGTCATGAAGATCTGGCAGGTGTCGCAATAAGCCCTCGACGGATCGAGCGAGTTGATGTCCATGCCACGCGCGATGACGAGCGCGGCGCCGCTGCTGGGCGCAGTGGTGGATCCACCGGTGGAACCCGCCGTCGATCCGGCAGTTGATCCAGCAGCTGAAGCAGAAGTGGTCTCGGCGGTCGATGTCTTGGTGTTCTTGGCGTCGCTCGAACAGGCGGCGATGACCATCGCTGCTGCCAGCGCGAGCGCCATGGTTCGACGTGCGAACCCGGACCTGCGTGTTGAACCCGCGATTCGGCTCATGACTCGACCTCCCCAAGATCATCGACGACCTGTCGATACAGTACAGTGACTGCTGTTAACACTGTCACATCCTCCTCGTCAAGGGCGACGTGGTGTGCCGCCAACGCTGAGCAAACGACTCGAGGTCCCAGGCAGTGAATCAACGTGAGATGCAGCGCTTGGAGACCCGCCGAACGCTCGCCGAGCACGCGCTGAGGCTGTTTCGCGATCAGGGCTACGACGAGACCACGGTGGAGCAGATCGCAGCAGCTGCGGGCGTGAGCCAGCGCACGTTCTTCCTCCATTTCCCGACGAAGGCCGCAGCTGCGTTCCCCGATCACGAGGAACGTGTTGCAGATTTCATCGAACGCCTCCACGGCGCCTCGATCCACGCAAGTCCCTTGCCTCATCTCTGCGAGGTGATGCTGACAGGTCTCGGGATCAGCTCACCGATGCGACGCAGCCGATACCGATTGCTCGCCAAAGTCTCGGCGCTGGGCGAACAAGACGCGCGGACGGATCGCGACTACGAGGAGGCCATCGCCTCGTACCTGATGCTGAACTGGGGCGACTCGGTCGAGGTCCGGGTCCGGGCCAACGCGATCGCCAACGCTGTGATGGGCGTCGCGCGTGCGTGTCTCATCGCTTGGAGCGAGGAGGGCATCGACCCGCAGCACGTGTGCTATGAGATCCTGCAGCGCATGTTCGGGTCGCCATTCGAGGTTCCGCTGCAGTCGCTGCACCCGGAATCGAGTGCACGAGCAGTGCCGACTCGCTGAATGCCCGCATGCCGCGCCCGGCCTGTGAGCCCGCTGCCGTTTGGAACTCGAACGGCGCGGCTACCGTCTCAACCGTGATGCTCCTGCCAATCTTGTTCGGAGAGGGCACGGGCTCCGTGTCACCGAACCCCCTGAACTCCGTTTCGTGACCGAATACACCCGTCGTCACATCCGGGTTGCGTGGGCCGTCCACGCGCTCACCGCGAGCGGTGTGATCGTCGGCTACCTCGGCTTGAGCTCGGTGGTCAACGGTCACCCCCGCGCGGCAATCCTGTGGTTGGTCGCAGCGCTCGTCCTCGACGGCGTCGACGGACCGATCGCGAGGAAATACGAGGTTCGCGAACGGATTCCGACACTCAACGGCAACTCGCTCGATCTGATCATCGACTACTTCACCTGCACGATCGTGCCGGTCGCGTTTCTCGATCGGTTTCTCTCGCTGCCCGACAACACCGCCGGGCCGATCGGGTTCACGATGCTGTTCGTCGGCGCGCTGTGGATGGCCCGCACCGACCAGGAAACAGAAGAGGGTTGGTTCAACGGGTTCCCTGCCGAATTCAACATGATCATCCCGACCCTGTTCCTGGTCGGCAGCCATCCGTGGATCAATGTCGCCATCTGTGCCGTCCTGTGCCTGCTCACGTTGTCCAGGGTGCAGTTCGCTCACCCGGTGTCGGTCCGCGAGAACCGGGCGATCTCACTGACGTTCATGGTCGCGTGGCTCGGTTCGATGACGTGGCTGGCGATCGCCCAGCACGACATCACCTGGCTCCGGATCGTGCTGATCATCGCGCCGTTGTGGACTGTCACCCAGGTCATCCACCGTTTCGCGACAAACCGGCCGCGACGCTTGCTCCGCGAGGTCTGACAGCCGGCGCTGGCCGTGCAGGATTGCGGCGTAAACTGGGCGAGGCAGCACGATCGGGGACAACGATGGACGAACAAGAGATTCTCGGCCGGATCGAAACGTTGGTCAACGAGGAGCACGACCTCGAAGGCACGGCCGACCATGCTCTCACCGATGCCGACAGGGCTCGGCGACACCACATCGAGATCGCCCTCGATCAGTGCTGGGATCTGTTGCGCCAACGCCGTGCCCGCCGATCGGCCGGGCTGGATCCCGACGACGCGCAGGTGCGGCCTGTCAACGTCGTCGAGGGTTATCAGCAGTAGTCACATGCGACGAGGGGTCATCCTTGACGACGTGGCTATGGTTCGGCGTGGATGACACCGAGCAATTCGCCTTGGGCTGTTGTCACAACCAGTGTCGGAACGGCGCGGGCGCGCATCCGAGCCAGCGTCTCGCCGAGATTTTCGTGGGCCCGGACGGTGGTCGGTCCGGGGTGCATCGCAACCTCGGCTGTCGAGTTGGGATCGGTATCGGCTCCGAGGCGTAACCGTCCGAGGAGGATCCTGTCCGAGTTCAGTACCAGGCACTCGTCTGCGCCCGTTCGCGATGTCACGTCGGCGACGATGTCGTCCGGTCCGCATGCCTCGACCATTGTGTCGAGTGCGTCGAACACCCGCATCGGAGCCGGCTGGGTCCGGATCGTTGGCAGTCCAGCGGCAAGCCAGTCCACTTTGCCGAGGGTGTAGTCGTAGACCTCGAAACCGTATCGTTCGAGCCGCCACGCGGCTCGCGGTGACATGTCTCAAAGTCCGTCCCAGCAGTAGACGATCACCGGCCGGTTCCGGTCGAGCACGCCGACCGCGGCAAGAGTGAGCGATTTCAACGGAAGGTGGATGGCGCCAGGTAGGTGCTCCTCCTCGAATTCTGCAGCGGGTAGGACTTCGACCAGTTGCGCTCCGTGCTCGACGAGCGCGCGGAGTTGTCGTCTGTCGATTGAGGTGGGCATCACGTACTCCGCTCGAGCATCTCGACGAGTTCTGCGACCGTCGGCGAGTGGTCGGTGCCGTAGAGGCGGCAGGCGAACCCGGTGGAATCGCTGGGGAAGGGGTCGTGGCCGTCGATCAGGATGGTCGGCGATCCCGCAAAGCCGATCGTCTCGGCCTCCTCGGGTGTCTCGACACGTCGGAGTTCGACGTTCGCGTCAGCGCCCACGATCTGAAGTGCCTCGACCGCGCGGTCGCGGGCGAGTTCCCAGTTCGGGCATCCGTCGAAGTAGAGGACAGTCATGGTCATGACCTCAGCATGCACCTTCCAGTCCAGGGCAAGGTCAAGTCATATTTTGTTGGTACGCATATCGGTCAAGCGGCAGAACTCGGTGACGTGTCCACCAAGATGACCGTTACTACGGACAGATCGGCATCCTGAACATTGCCGAACGCATGATGCCGGGCTACCGAGATTACGGCGACCACCCCTCGCACGGCGTGCGTTGAGCCGGGCCGGACAGACAATCGGCTTGACCCTGAACGAGATCCGCTGGATCATCGAAGTCCGAGACGGCAGATCGTCGCCTTGCGCGCATGTCCTTGCGACGATCCGGCAACGGGCAGCAGAGATCCCTCGCAAGATCGAGGACCTGCAGGAGATGAACTACGCACTCGACGCACTCGACAAGAACGGCGAGTGACTCGACCCCGAAAAATGCGGCCCGGCGAGCGTTTGTCGCGTCATCACGAACCCTTGAACGCCACCGCGGCGATGTCTCGCGCTGATCCGGGTCGGCGGCAACTCGTGAAGATCGCGGCGTGAACGGCAGCCGAGGCTGGCGGACAAGTGGTGTTGCGCTGACGCCGTTGGTGCCACGCTGCGTGGCTCGTTCTCCCGGCTCACGTCAAGAAAACCTCAAGAAGCAGTACGAGCGACCGATGTTCTTGACGTGAACAAATCATCGGCGAGGGACTCGTACATGATGAGTCGGCGGGGGCGTGGTTGCCGTGACCCTTCGTTCGGCGAAATCGGGGCGGCGCGGGTTGCGTTACCGTTACCGGCTGGTCATCAGCATCCTCCTGGTGTCCATCCCGCTGATGGTCGTGTTGGCCGTCCTCCTCACGACGAAGTCGTCGACCAGTCTCACCCGAGCGGCCGAGCACGGCGGCGTAAGCGTCGCCCGAGCGGTGACGGTGCGCCTCGAGGATTGGATGTCAGAGCGCCACGAGGACCTGGCCATCGTTGCCGATGAGCTCAGCGGCAAGTTCGACGGACCCGATACGAACGCTGTCCTGACCCGATTGCGAAAATCGGGCGGCGACTTCGCCCTGCTCGAAGTGACGGACCTGAACGGAACCGTGGCCGTGAGCGAAAGCGATCGCTCGGTCGATGTGTCTCGCGAGACCTGGTTCCGCAGCGCGGCAAGTGGCCAGGTCGTCACGACTTCGCCTGTCGAGCGCAATGGGCGGGTGGACTGGATCATTGCCCAGCCGATTCTCGACAGCGCTGGACGGCCGGAGGCCGTGCTGATCGGTGATCTTGTCGTCGCCAAATTGCACGAGGTGCTGAACCCGGAACTCGACAAGGGCAGCAACGTCGTGGCGGTCGATCGGGACGGACACCTGGTCTACGCGACTTCGCTGGGCGAACTGGCCGACGACAAGGCGCTGCTGGCCGCTGGCGGTCTGACCACAGTTATCGCCAACGCAGGGCTCAGTCGGGCTTCTCAGCTGAAAACCGGTTCGGCCGAGTACTCGGATCTCACCGGTCATCCGGTGATTGCCGGATTCGACAACGTCGACGATCTCGGCTGGGTCATTCTCGCCGAGGAGAACAAGACCAAGTTGTTGACCCCTGTGACGGACCAACGCCGGCAGGCGATCGTGGTCGTGATCATCGGCTCCCTCGTGGCGATGCTCGCTGCATTCGTGCTGGCCCAGGTCGAGGCACGCAAGCTGCGGTCCTTAGCGGACGACACCCGCTCGGCTGGGGTGGAGGTGAATTCGGCGGCGTCGGAGTTGTCGGCGTCTTCGGACGAGCTGGCGGCGATCACCACCCAACAATCGGCGGCAGTGACCCAGGCATCGGCGACCACCGAAGAACTTGCCCGGGCTTCGGCAGCAATCGCCGACACTGTCGACGAAGTCGCCGCTCAAACCTCCGAAACCCGCGACAACCTCGAACTGGCCAAAGCCGACATCCAAACCTCCAGCGAACGAACCCTGGCCCTGGCCGGACGCGTCCAAGACATCGGCGGGCTGCTCAACTTGATCAACGACATCGCCGATCAAACCAACCTGCTCGCCCTCAACGCTGCTATCGAGGCAGCACGCGCCGGCGAAGAAGGACGCGGCTTCGCTGTCGTCGCGTAGGAAGTACGCCGCCTCGCCGAACGTTCCAAAGGCTCCGCTAGCGACATCGCAGTCATCGTCGACGGCGTGCGCGAGGAAACCAACGCGACGGTGATGGCGATGGAGAAAGGCGCCAAACAGATGCAAGCCGGACTGATGCTGCTCGAACGCGTCACCGACGCCGCCGGCCAGGTTCGCCTCACCACCCAACAACAACGTTCGGCCACCAGCCAAGTCGTTGAGACCATGGAACAACTCACCGACGCCAGCCGCCAAGTATCAGCCACCGCCCAACAAATCGCGGCAGCAGCAGGCAACCTCGCCGACCTCGCCGGAAACCTCGAAACCACCGCCGCCACGAGCCGCGCCGACAGCAGGGCCTGATGCCAACGCCTGCCGTCGTCTTCCGCATTGGGCATGACCAGTACGCCGTCGCCGCAAACACGGTGCGCGAGGTCGTTTCCGACCCACGCCCAACCCGGCTGCCGACCGCGCCTGCGGTGTTCCTTGGTGCATTCAACTTGCGCGGCGAGGTGGTGCCGATGTTCGACACGGCCGCACTACTCGGCATCGGAAAGCTCACCGATACCTCCATCGCAGTGGTCGTCAACACTGCGGCGGGTCCTGCCGGCCTGGTCGTCAGCGGGCTCCCCAAAGTTGTCGTCTTGGAAGACGAGGTCGGACCGTCGGAGTTGCGCGGCACGTTCGGCGCGTACAGCGTCGATGACGGCATTGCCGTGCTGGTCGACATGGACGCGCTGCTCCTTCCGCACACGAATCTCGGCGCATCGGCAGCGACGGACGGATTGGTCGGCCGATGAGTGTGAAAGGGCTGGAAAGGCTGCGAACGCTTTTTGCCCAAGAGGCCGAACAGCGATTGGCCCGACTCGGCCAACTAGTGCTGGAACTCGAGCGGAGCGAGGTCGGGGACTCGGCCGATGTCATCGCGGAAGTCTTCCGCGAGGTGCACACGTTGAAGGGATCGGCGGCTGTCGTCGGTTTCGCGGACGTGGGACGGTACGCGCACGCAGTGGAGGACAAGCTGGGCCAACTGCGTTCCGGCTCGGTCATTCCAACAGCGGCCATTGTCGACGCGCTGCTGGTTGCCGTCGATCGATTGGGGTCGATGATCTGGGAATCGGTCGGCGGCCACGATGTCGACGAGAACGCGAACTCCGCCGCGCTGGGTGGTCTCGATGCGGCGTTCGGGCCGACCGAGGCGACCGAGGCGACCGAGGCGATCGTGGACGCAGCGCCTCCCGCCGTGGCATCGCTCCGCGCTGGGCGCGGCACCGGCGGAACGCGCGAAAGCTCCGGCACGGTGATGGTTCCGGTCGAGCGTCTCGACGAATTGGTGCGAATGGTGGGCGAGGCGGCTGCCGGGCACCTGCGCGTCGGCCGCGTGCTCGCGGAACGCATTGGCGTCGAAGCAGCAAACCTGGCGGAGTTCTCAGAACTCTCGCGTGTGCTGAACGACCTGCAGGACCGCGCCATGCGAACGCGTATGGTTCCGGTCTCCACCATCACCGACTCCCTGCAACGCGCGGTGCGCGACGCGGCGAGGAACCTGGGCAAGGACGTTCGCTGGGAAGCGCACGGCGAGAACACCGAGTTGGATCGCGGGGTGTTGCATCAACTCTCCGACTCCCTGCTCCACCTCGTTCGCAACGCGATCGATCACGGCATCGACACACCCGAACAGCGCGCCGCTGCCGGCAAGCCAAGAGAGGCGGTGCTACGGCTACACGCGATGCAACTCGGGTCAGAGGTGATCATCGCCGTAAGCGACGACGGCGGCGGCGTCAACCTGGAACGGGTGCGCGAGCAGGCCGTCCGTCGCGGCATCGATGTCGAAGGACTGAACGACGACGAGATCCTGCAGCTCATCTTCAGGTCCGGTTTCTCCACGGCGAAGTTCGTGTCGGACATCTCTGGACGCGGTGTCAGCCTCGATGCGGTCCGGTCCAGTGTCGACGCGGCCAGAGGTCGGGTGGAGGTTCGTTCAACACCCGGAGTGGGCAGCGAGTTCCGGATCATCGTCCCGATCACTCTTGCCGTACTGCGCTGTCTGCTCGTCGAGGCAGCTGGCCAGCGATTCGCGCTGCCGCTGCATCGCGTCGCGCTCGCCCAGGCGGAAGAGACAACCACCCTCCTCCACGCCGAGGGGCGACAGATGATCCAACTCGACGGACTACCTGTACCCGTTTCCGACCTGGCCGACGTGCTCGGCCTTCCATCGACGCGTACCGGCCCCGGCACGTACGTGATTGTCAACGGTACCGTCGGACGACAGGCCTTCCTGGTAGACGGCCTCGTCGGCCAACGTGATGTCGTGGTCAAAGGACTCAGCGCACTGGTGCCGAGGCTCGAGGTGGTGGCCGGAGCCAGCGTCGAACCCGATGGCTCGATCCTGCTCGTGCTGGACCCACCAGGTCTCATCGAGCGTTCACGACGCGACAGCATGCGCAGTGTCGACGATGTTGGGACGGCGACAGACCAACGCCGAAGAAGCGGGCGGTTGCTCGTGGTCGATGATGCGTTGACCGTTCGCGAGCTGCAGCGAACAATTCTGGAACGGGCCGGCTTCGACGTGAAGGTTGCCGGTGACGGCATCGAAGCATTGGCGCACCTCGACAATGAAGAATTCGACCTGGTCCTGACCGACGTCGAGATGCCGAGGATGGACGGCTTTGCGTTGACCGAGCACATCCGCGCCCACCCATCTCTGAGTAACCTCGCCGTCCTCATCCTCACGTCCCTGGCCAGCGACACCGACCGTCGTCGGGGCATGGACGCTGGAGCCGACGGCTACATCGTCAAGAGCGCCTTCGACGAGCGGAGCCTGCTTGCCGCGGTCGACCGTCTGGTCGGGACACCGGTATGACGGCCGGCGGACGTGGCGCGCCGGCGCGGGTGGTGGTCGTGGAGGACTCGCTCGTGCAGCGAGCCAATCTGGTAGCAGTGCTCGAGGCCGACGGCGACATCAAGGTGGTCGGTGAGGCAACGACCGCCATCGAAGCGATCGAACTCGTTGCTTCGCTCCGGCCGGACGTCGTCACGCTCGACTTGAACATCCCCGACGGCGGCGGGCAGTACGCGCTCGAACAGATCATGGCCAACACGCCGACGCCGGTGCTCGTGCTGTCGTCCACGGTGTACGACGACGCATCGGGACCGGCGGTCGCGGCACTCTTCGGGGGAGCGCTCGTCGCCATACCGAAGCCGGTGCGCTGGACGCCCGCGTTCGAGAGCGAACTACGTCGCAGCGTGCGCACCATCCGCAGCGTCCCCGTTGTTCGCCACATCCGTGGCCGGCTCCGCAGCCGGCCATCGGCACCGGCCACGACATCGTTGCCACCACTGGCCACGACGTCGTCATCGCCACCGTCAGCGCCGATGTCTTGGAGACCTGCGAAGGATACGAAGTCGTGCGTGGTTGCGATCGCTGCATCGACGGGCGGCCCGCCGGCGCTTGCGACGGTTATCAAAGGGCTCGCAAAACTCACCGCCCCGGTACTGATCGTCCAACACATCCACCCGGATTTCGTGCAGGGACTCGTCGACTGGATGGCCAGGATTTCGCCACTGCCTGTCGTCTTGGCACAGCACGGCGAGACGCTGCGCAGTGCTTGCATCCACATCGGACCCGGCGGCACGCATCTGCGCATCGGCCGCGATTGGAAGATCGAGCTGGTCGAGACGCCGATGACCGTCCATTGCCCGTCGGCCGATCAGCTCTTCGAGTCAGTCGCGGTGCGTGCCGGCGAGAACGGCGTCGGCGTGGTGTTGACCGGTATGGGTGACGACGGCGCGGCAGGGCTGGCAGCGATGCACCGCTGCGGCGCTCGCACCATTGCCCAGGATCAAGCGACCTCTGCGGTGTACGGCATGCCGCGAGCGGCCCAGCGGCTCGGGGTGGTCGACCAGCAATTGCCGCTGCCCGCCATTGCCAATGCGATCGTCCGTGCGGTCCACGCCAGATCGTCGGCGCGGTCATGACCGCGGATGGCGCGCTGCTACACAGCGCAGCTCAACTGCTGGACGCCCGCATCGGATTGAAACCCGACCTCTCGTTCCGGCCACGTCTTGCCCGTGCGCTGCGAGACGTAGCCGACGCCAGGAACATCGATAGCGAGCGGCTCGTCGGTGCCCTCGCTGCGGACTCGTCGTTGCTCGACCAACTCCTCGATCGCGTCACGGTCCAGGAGACGGCGTTCTTCCGTCACCCAGAGCAGTTCGAGACCCTCGTGCGCGTATTGCTGCCGACGATCGACGCACCACTTCGCGCGTGGAGCGCCGCGTGCGCGAACGGGCAAGAGGCCTACAGCCTGGCGATGCTGATCAACGAGGCCGGCGGGTCTGGCTCGGTGCTCGCATCAGACATCAGCCCCGCCGCTCTGCAACGGACAACTGCCGGCCGCTACCACGAGCGGGAGATGCACGGTGTGTCGGCCGAACGTCGACGCCAACACTTCCTGGTCGCCGGCGACGCGTGGCAGGCCAAGCAGAGCCTCCGCGATATGGTCACGGTGCAGCGCCACAACCTGCTCGACCCGATTCCACCCGCAGTGGCCGAATGCCACGTGGTGATGTGCCGCAACGTATTGATCTACTTCACGCAGCGCCACGGGGAGCGGTTTCTCGAGCGTCTGGCCGACGTCATGGACCCGGCCGCCTACCTGTTCGTCGGCGGGGCCGAATCGCTGTGGCAGATGACTGACCGCTTCGAGCCGATGCAGATCGGGTCGTGTTATGCGTACCGCACACGCCGGCGGCGGGCAGGCCCCCGAACCGCGGTCGCTCACCCGGCCGTGTCCGCGATCGCGGCGACACGACAGCCTGCTGCGTCGCCATCGTCGCGCCCTGCCCCCCCGACCGCGAAGTCGACGGCATCGCCAGCCACATCTGGCCCGGTCAAAGCTGGACCTGCACGGGTCGACCAGACGCAACGATCGATCGACGAGACGGGCATCGACCAGGAACAGTGGGGCCGCCAACTGCTCGCAAATGGGTCCGTCCAGGCGGCAATCGTTGCCTTCAGGCAATGGGCATATTTGTCGCCCGACGATCCTGCCGCGCACTTCCATTTGGGCTTGGCTCTCGACGACGCGGACGAAAGATCGATGGCGCGGCGGGCCTACCGCGCCGCGCTGGCCGCGCTTGACCGATGTGGCCCTGATCGACTGTTGCACGTCCTCAAGGGCTACGACCGCTCCGAACTGTGCCGCCTCCTCAACGATCGGTGCAGCGCAGCGAGCGACCACCCCGACGCGGAGTCCACAACGACTCCTCCACGAGAAAGGGCAACGGTACCGTCATGAAGACCATGGTGTGCTTTCGCACGGAACAGGGCCGGTTCGCGTTGCCGGTGGAATCGACGCTTTGCGTGAGGAAGGTGGACGGGCTGGTGGACCTCCCGGCCCCGCGAGCCGACATTGTCGGCGTGCTGCCCGGCGATCCACCCCTCAGTGTGCTGTCGTCACTCGGTGCAGGCGGTGATCACGTCCTGGTGGTCATATCGGAAGACGTTCGTTACGGGCTGCACGTTCTCGAGGTACTCGGGGTGCGCCGGTTCGACGACGATCAGATCGGTCCGCCGCCGAAGGGGCAACAGGGCGGGCTCATCGCCGGAACGCTGTACGGCGCTGACGAGTTCGTGCTCGTTGCCGATGCCCAAGCTCTGGCGGCGCGGCTGTGAGTACTCCCACAGGCCGCATCCTGGTTGCCGAGGATTCGCTCGTGGTACGTGCGGTCGTATGCGATCAGCTCGAAGAGGAAGGATACGAGGTCGTGCAGGCCGTGGACGGCGAATCCGCGCTGGCTCTCTGCGCGAAGGTCCGGCCTGACGCGATTCTGCTGGACATCGAGATGCCCGGACTCGACGGTCACCAGGTGCTCGCCCGACTGAAGGCCGACGGTGAGCTCAGCGACATCCCCGTCGTGTTCCTCACGGGACGCACCGGCACCGACGACATGGTGGCCGGACTGCGTGCTGGCGCCCACGATTACCTGAAGAAGCCGTTCGAGCCGGCGGAACTGATCGCCCGGATCGGCGGTGCGGTTCGCATCAAGCGTCTCCAAGACGAGTTGCGTATCCGCAATGACGAACTCGACCGGCTGAGTCGCATCGACGGATTGACCGGAGTCTACAACCGTCGCCACATCGACGAGCAGATGGCGAAGGAAATCAACGTCGCTCGTCGCCACATGCAACCGCTCGCGATCCTGATGCTTGACATCGATCATTTCAAGCAGGTCAACGATCTCGAAGGGCACCCGACCGGAGATCGAGTGTTACAAGAGTTCGCCGATCGGCTGCACGCCGTGATGCGTGTTGGCGACGTCATCGGACGATGGGGTGGTGAGGAGTTCATCATCATCGCACCGCAGACCGACATCGACGGCGCACTGTCGCTCGGCGAGCGAGTCAGAGCGGCAGTCGCCGAACGACCGATTGAAGTTGGCGACCGCGGCATCTCCATCACCGTCAGCCCCAGCCCCGGCCAATGAGGTCGCTCGGCAGGTCGCCGTGGATGCCGGGAGCGTGCACGATCCTGGGCCAATCGCACGAGTACATCGCCGGGGGTGAGAGCGTCGGTGGCTCGTCGTCGTGCGAATCGCTGGTGTTGCGGAGTATCGCTGGCACGACGCGCGTCACGAGAGCGAGCGGGCGACCCACTCAGGTCCGCGTGGACTTATCGCGATGGGTCTGCGCCATGCCGGCTTCGATTGCCTCGATCAACGCCGGACGGAGTCGACCGGCGGGGATGATGTCGTGCACGGAGCCGACCTGTTGGGCTCGTTGGATCGAGTGGACGGCGTCGAACTCGGCAGCGACGATTCCGAGCATCTCCGAGCGCACGACATCGGTGAGGTCGGCCACCTCGGCCTGGAGCTTGGCAGGGTCCGATCCATGATCGAGGCGCGACCGGGCGGCGACAACACGAGGATCCGACCGGGTGCGAGCGTTGACTTCGCCCGCAAACACCACTGCCGCTGCGGGTGCGCCACCGATCACTGACGCATACGAACCCTCGACCGCGAGGATACGCATGTTGTCGTTGAGCGTGCCGGAGAACACGACGAATGCCCCGCCGTGATAGCGCGAGATGACACAGAACACGAGCGGCCCGTCGAAGTTGACGACGGCCCGACCGATCTCGGCGCCGTACTCCAGCTGGACCCTGCGCAGAGACTCTGGCGAGCCGTCGAACCCCGACAGATTGGCGAGCACTACAACGGGGCGGTTGCCGCTCGCCGCGTTGATGCTTCGCGCAACCTTCTTCGACGACAGCGGGAACAGGGTTCCGGCCGACCACTGCTCCGGGCCGTCGGCGTTCAACAGACCCCAGCGCGGCAGTGGTTTGGACTCGATGCCGATCAGGGTGATCGGGTAGCCGCCGAGGTGGACGTCGAGCACGACGCCCGTATCGGCGTCGCGCATGTCGGCCCAACGTTCCAGCGGCTGGTGATCCTGATCGCTGACGGCGCGCAGCACCGTGCGGATGTCGAACGGCTTCTTGCGACCAGGATTGGTCTCGTCGGAGAAGATCGCGCCGATCGTTGCAAGCCCGTCGTCGGGCGGATGCGGGAACGGGCGGATGTCACGGTCGACCGGGTCGGTGGTGGCGGCCCGGCGTGGGAAACGCTCCCCAGGAACAACGTAGCTGTGGTCGTAGTGGGCGAACAGTATCCGGCATGCGCCGGCGAGGTCCGCTGCCCAGTACTGGGCCTGGCCGTTCGGTCCCATGATCCGGTCGTAGCCACCGATGCCGAAGTTGTCCTCGGCCGACACACCCCCCGAATAATCGAGTGCTTGCTTGCCGGTGAGGACCATCGCCCCGTCGGGAGTCATCACGAGGATGCCCTTGGTGTGCATCAACATCGTGGCTTCCGCATTCCAGTACGGCTGCGCGCCGACATTGATGCCGGCGACGATGATGTTGATCTCGCCACCGGCCTGAGTGAACTCGACGACGCGACGCAACGCCGCCGCGATCCAGTCCATGTTCTCGGTGCCGCTATCCATCGAGATCTTGGCCCCGGCCGACAGCGCGAACCACTCGACCGGAACGCCGAGCTCGTCGGCCAGATCGAGTGCGGCGATGACCCGCCGGCACTCCGGTTCGGCGAGCGAGCCAAGTGCCTTGAGCGGATCACCCATCAGTACCACCCGCGTCATTCCCTCGGGATGAAGACGAGTCGGCGTGCTGACGAGACCAGCGATGATTGCGGCGTCGTTGCGCCCGGGCGCCCGATCGACCGGCACGAGCCCGCCGCCCTCGACGAGGTCCAGTTCCTCGAACCTGCCAAGCGATTGGCCGGGGAGCTGCACCAGCATCGACACGATCTCGTGCGGATACACCGCGCCGCGGCGGCGGGCCTGAAGCACCTTGCGGGTGTACTCGTCGTGGGGCCGTAACGGCGAGACAGGCGGGTCGGTGAGCCCGAGCGTGACTCCCGCGCCTGGCTGGTTCGAGACGCGCACGACCACGTGTTGCAGTTCGCCGGAAGACTGCGGGACGCGGGCTTCGACCATGACCTGCTCCAGCCCGATTCCCTCGGTGAGCGGCGCCAGGTTGCGCACGACGGTCGCGAACTCGTCGAGCGGTGCGCCGAGCGCCGGCCAAGCATAGAGGACGATGCGATTCCATTCGTTGCTCCGACCGACGTCGCACTCCGCTTCAGCAGCGCGGAGCTCGTCGACGCAGACGGCAAGAACGTGCTCCAGTTCGGGGAGGGCGACGACGCGGCCGTCAGCGTCGCGCTCGGGGGTGAGGTCGCGGACCTCGGCCAACGCGATGAAGCGCTGATCGTCGGGGTTGTCGCGCGCGACGCAGTCGAGAAGGGTCACCTCAGGAGCGGACGCGAGACGCTCGACCTCGAAGTTGACGAGGCGCCACAGCTGCAACCGCTCGGCGATCATCGGATGCAAACCGCGTGCCGACGTGTCCTCGACGACTCGGCCCTGATCGAGTACGTGCACCATCTGCAGCGCTGCCATCGCGGTCGGGTTGGCGATAGCCACCGCCACACGGCGTACCCGGTGGGGCAGGTCGACGGCGGCGAGCGTCGCCGTCACCCGATCGGACCACTCGTCGTCGTCGACCGGTCCATCGGCGCGCACGTACAGTTCGGCGACCACGGTGCTGCCGGGCCTCGCGCTCGCGGCCTCGGCGCTGATGAGCCGCGTCGCCTCGTCGAGCCGTTTGGCCGTGCTTGCGACGGCGATCACCACGATCGGATCGTCCGGATCGCCGTGTTCGGCCGTGACGAGCTGCAGTCCGTTCTCGACGGTGGCACTGACGTCGCGGAGATTGCGGATGACGTAGTACCGGCGAACGATCGCCTCGACCAACGGGTCGGTGCGCAGCGAGACATCTTCCAGCCGTTCGACGACCGAGCCGAGCAACGGGTAGGGACAGGTGATGAGAGCGGTCATCAACGCGTCTCTGTCGGGCCGATCCGGCTGTTCATCGAGCCGGGCCGCGATCTCGGCCACCTCGTCGTAGGCCGCCTCGCGCCGACGCGCCAACAGTGGTTTGTCGAATGAGCGATAGCGCACGGCACGCGCGAGTTGGCCGACAGCCGGGAACCGCAGTTGGGTGGCGACCACCAACCGATCGAGGGCGGGTCGGAGCTGATCGGGCAACGTCTCTGTTCGCCCGCTGAGTTCGTCGAGCCGGTTGAGTACGGCGGTGACGACCGGGATGTGATCAGCGGCGCGCTGATGGGCGAGGAAGAGTCGGAATGTCGCTTCCAGCAACGCCGGGCTGCGCTCGAGGTCGGAGACGCCGTAGTGGCCGAAAGCGCGGGCAAGTTTGGCGGCGAACGATCGGGGGAGTCCTTCGCGTTCGATGTCGAGCGAATGCAAATAGGTCATGAAGTGCTCGCGCTCGCTGCGCGCCACCTCATCGGTGACGACACTGTCCACCCTCCGGTTGCGCGACAGTTCGCTGATGTCGGCGAACACGTCGAGGAGGGTGATTTCGCCAGCGAGCACGGCTTCGTCGTGCGAATCGATCGAGGCCCGTGCGGTGGCGTAGCGGGCGAGCAGGAGAGCGGTTGCGGTGGCGTCGAAGTCGTAGCCGAGCAGCACCGAGCGCAGCGACGTCAGGATGAGGATCGCTTCGAGCTGAGGGTCGGTGTCGGGCGGGCGTTGGCCGGCGAGCCGGTTCAGCGTCACCCGATCACCCTCCACCGCTGCGCCGTCGGTGTCGATCGGATCCAGCCGCACCAGCGCCGCGCCTGCGCTGACCTGCATGTTGGCGGCAACGAGCACCTCGCGTATCCGACCAGCGATCGGGGCGGCGATCGCGGTCTCCATCTTCATTGCCTCCATCACGACGATCGTCTCTCCTGCGGCGACAACGTCGTCGACCCTGGCCGGGACGGCCACGACGAGACCGGGAGCCGGCGCGCGGACGAGTCCGCCCTCGTCGCGCGAGATGCGGTGACTGACACCATCGACCTCGACGAGCAGGTCGAGGCCCTGTGATGAGGTGATGACGCGATGGGTTTGTCCGCCGATGTCGATTCGTCGCTGGTGCTCGTCGAGGTGCTCGACCTCGATGAGCACTCGCTGGCTGCTCTGCTCGACCCAGTACGAGCCGCGGCCGAACCGGCCGACCGCCATCGTGTACTGCCGGCCGAGATGGCGGAACTCGGCCCGATGTCCCATTTCTGGCCGCACGAGTGGACGACCGCGTCCAGCGGCCGCGTAAAACGCAGCCTGATCGAGCGCGCCCTCCCTGTCTGCCACCTCGACGGCCGCAACCACGAGAGCCACGTCGCCGTGCGGGCGCGCAGACCGTTCGTCGCCGGAGGCCCGGTCGAGCCATTCGGTCGTGGCCGACCCGGAGAGCACCTCTGGCCGATCGAGCAATTCGAGCAAGAACGACTTGTTCGTCGTGCCTCCCCCGATGACGACGACGGTCTCCTCGAGTGCACGGCCGAGCCGGGCGAGGGCTTCTGGACGATCCTTACCGAGTGCGATCACCTTGGCGATCATCGAGTCGTAGTCGGAGGGGATGACATCGCCGGCTGCCACACCGGTGTCGACGCGGATTCCGGGACCGGATGGCAGTACGAGGCGCTGAATGACGCCCGGCGCCGGCGCGAAGTTGCGGTCGGGATCCTCGGCGTTGAGACGGGCTTCGATCGCGTGACCGCGCCCGGCCGGCGCCGGACCCTCCAGCCGTCCGCCCGCCGCCACGTGGATTTGGAGCTTGACGATGTCGACCCCGGTGGTTTGCTCGGTGACGGTGTGCTCCACCTGGAGCCGCGTGTTCACCTCGAGGAACGCCGTCATCCCCGAACCCGGTTGATACAGGAACTCCACCGTTCCGGCATTGCGGTAGCCGGCAACGCGCACAAGGTCGACGGCGGCCTGACGGAGCCTTCGGTCCTGGTCGTCGGACAGCGCGGTGGAGGCGGACTCCTCGAGCACTTTCTGGCGGCGGCGCTGCACGCTGCAATCGCGGACGCCGAGTGCCCAGACGTTGTCGTGATGGTCGGCGACGATCTGGACCTCGACGTGGCGGGCGTCGGCGACGAGCGATTCGAGGAACACGGTCGCATCACCGAACGAGCGCAGCGCTTCGCCGCGTGCCGACTCGAATGCGGTCGCCAGATCGGATTCGTTCTCGACCAGCCGTATCCCGCGGCCGCCGCCGCCGGCGGTCGCCTTGACCATCAGCGGGTAGCCGATGCGCCGTGCATGACCGAGCGCGTCCTCGATCGTCGCGACCGGCCCGCCGCTCCATGCAGCAACCGGTACGCCTGCCTGCTCGGCCAGACGCTTCGCGCCGATCTTGTCACCCATCCGGCGCATCACGTCGCCAGAGGGACCGATGAACACGATGCCCATCTGTTCGCACAGCTCTGCGAATTCGGGCCGCTCCGCAACGAATCCCCAGCCGACCCAGACCGCCTCGGCGCGCGCCCGCACGAGTGCGTCGCGGAGAACCTCGAGGTCGAGGTACGGAATGGCCGGGCCATCGGCTCGAGCCTCAATCACGACCGCTTCATCGGCATCGCGGACGAACATCGCCCGACGTTCGGATGGCGTGTGCAGCGCAACGGTGCGCAGCGTCGGGCCGTGCTCGCGGTTCCACTCTCGTGCAGCCCGCAGGAACCGCACGGCCGGCTCGCCACGATTGACGACGGCCACACGCTCGAACATTCGCGACCCCCTCCCTTCAGCGCGCGACTGTACAGGATCGGCAAACTCGCCCGTCGTGTCGCCGAACGCGAGGACCGCCGGCAAGATCGTCTCTCAGTGTGATCTTAGCCAGTCGCTGCGAGGATGGCCGCGTGCGTTTGCTGATCGTCGAGGACGAGGTGTCGATGGCCTCGTCCCTGCGCCGGGGGTTGGAGGCCGAGGGCTATGTCGTCGACGTCTCCCACGACGGGGTCGACGGTCTGTGGAGGGCGACCGAATTCGAATACGACGCGATGGTGCTGGACATCATGCTGCCGGGGCTCAACGGGTTCGTGGTCGCGCAACGATTGCGGGCGGCCGGGCGGACCCTCCCGATCCTGATGTTGACCGCAAAGGACGGCGATCTCGATCAGGCCGAGGCCCTCGACACGGGTGCCGACGACTTCTTGTCCAAGCCGTTCTCGTTCACGGTGTTGCTCGCCCGTTTGCGAGCGCTCATCCGCCGCGGCTCGACGAAGCAATCGGCGGTGTTCGCAATCGGCGACCTCTTCATCGACATGTCGCAACATCGGTGCTGGCGCGGCGACACCGTGATCGACCTCACGGCGCGCGAATTCGCGCTACTCGCGTTCCTCGCGCATCGCGAGAACCACCTCGTCACCAAGCAGGAACTGCTCCACCACGTGTGGGACGGCAAGGACAGTTTCGAGACGAACGTGGTCGAGGTGTACATCGGATACCTTCGCCGCAAGATCGACGCGCCGTTCGGCACCAGCTCGATCGAGACGGTACGCGGCCGCGGGTACCGCTTGGTCGCGCAGGAGGGCTGACGTGCGCTGGCGTTTGCGGTTCGCGTCCGTGCGGGTTCGGATCACGGTCCTCGCCACGGTGATCGTCGCCGTTGCCCTCGTGATCGGATCGTTCGCGTTGCTCGGGATGCTGCGCGGCGCGCTGCTGCGCGCCCAGTCGGGTTCTGCTCCGTACCGGGCCGCTGAGCTGTCGGCATTGGCGGAGCATGGCCCGCTGCCGATTCCGCTGCCGCCGTTGGACACCTCCCGGCTGACCCTTCTCCAGGTCCTCGATGGCAACGGTCGCGTCGTCGCCGCCAGCCGGCAATTGCAAGGTGTGCCAGCCCTGCAACAACCGGGCGCGCGCTCTCGCGAAGTGCTGCACCGCGTCGACGGCCTGACCGGCGGGCCGTGGCTCGCGGAACGAACCTCTGCGACGATCGGCGGACAACCGACCACGGTCGTGGTGCTGACCTCGCTGGACGACTACGCGAGGAGCGCCGACCTGGTCCACACGACGTTGCTGATCGTCATCCCTGCGCTCGTTGGTTTGGTGGGCGCGCTGGTATGGATCGTCGTCGGCCGAGCGCTCCGGCCGGTCGAGCTGATGCGGACCGAGGTTGCCAACATCACCGGCCGCAAGCTCGATCGGAGAGTGCCGACGCCGCCGAATCGCGATGAGGTCGCTCGGCTCGGCCACACACTCAATGACATGCTCGATCGGTTGCAGGTGTCGAGCGAGGCCCAGCGACGATTCGTCGCCGACGCCTCGCACGAGCTGCGAACGCCGATTGCCAACATCCGTGCTGCGCTGGAGGTCGCTACCGCCCACCCGGAGCTCGCCGACTGGCCGACGATCGCGCAGGATGTCCTCCACCAGGACGCGCGGATGGAACACCTGACGGCCGACCTCTTGCTGCTCGCCCGGGCCGATGCCGGCGCCCTGACCCTGCGGCTCCGCCCGGTCGAGCTGTCCGGCCTGGTGACCGACGAACTGTCGCGGGCGGTGCCTGATCACTTGTCGTTGATCGCGGCCGCCCCGTTGCCCGAAGTCACCATCGCCGCTGACGGTGATCAGCTCGGCCGGGTGCTGACGAACCTCGTCGACAACGCGCTCCGCCATGCGAACCACACCGTCGCGGTCGGCCTCACGGTCGACGAGCACTGGGTCGAGATCAGCGTCAGCGACGACGGCCCAGGCATCGCCCCGCAAGACCGGTTGGCGATCTTCGACCCGTTCGTGCGTCTCGACGACCACCGAGCCCGCAGCCAGGGCGGGGCTGGACTCGGTCTGACCATCGCCCACCAGTTGGTGCAGGCCCACAACGGCTCGCTATCGGTGGCAGAAGGCGGCGCCGGAGCGACCTTCGTCGTCCGGTTGCCGCGGTCACCCTCAGGGTCTTCTTAACCATCGTCACGTACCGTGCCGGACATGGAGTTGGTGGCCGACGAGATGATGACGGTTTCGCCACCTCACCCGTCAACGGTCACATCGCCGTCGGGCTCGAATCGAATGCGGCGGTGGCGGTTTGCCCTGACGATCGTGTCGTTCGCGACGGTTGGGGCGATCGCGCTCAAGTACGGCTCCGAGGTCACGGCTTCACTCGGACGAATTCGCCGGATCCGGTTCGGTCGTCTCGCCGCTGCGGTAGCGCTCGAGGTCGTCTCCATCGCGCTGATGACGGCACTGCATCGGCGGCTGGTGCAACGAGCCGGCGCGGTCCTGAGCCGGCGCCGAGCGGCCGCCGTGGTGTGTGCCGGGAGCGCGATCGCACTGTCGGTACCCGGCGGTCCGGTGCTCGCGAACGCATACTCGTACCGGCAATGGCGGCGGCGGGGCCTGGATCACGCGGTGGTCGGCTGGGTCGTGACGACGGTCGCGCTCATCTCCACGATTGCCCTCACCGTGTTTTCCGTCGTTGGCGCTCGCAGCGCATCGGGGATCGACTGGTGGACGATCTCGGCCGGGTTCGGGGTGATGGTACTGCTCGCGGTCGTCGTGCTGCTGGTCAGCGCGCCGACTCGGCTTGGGCCCATAGCGGTTGCGCTGCTGCGTGCCGCTCGGCGCGTGATCGGGCGTCCGGCTGACCCGATCAAGGCCTGGGCGACCACTGTCCACCGATTGTCCGCGGTCGACATCCGCAGGCGCGATTGGGTCGTACTGTTCGGCTTCTCACTCGGCAACTGGGCGGCCGACTGCGCCAGTCTCTACCTCTCGGCCCGTGCCCTCAACGCCCACCTCACCTTCACGAGCGTGGTGATCGCCTACGCCATCGGCCAGGCGATCCTTGTCCTGCCGCTCACACCGGGGGGCATCGGCGTCTACGAGGCTGGCGTCACGGCCGCGCTCACCCGCGTGGGGGTTCGCCGCGGCAAGGCCTTGTCCAGCGTGTTGATGTACCGCTTCATCAGCTTCTGGGCGGTGTTGCTCGTCGGATGGCTGTGCTGGCTGGTCCTGCATGTCGGCGACCGTCGGTTGGACCGCCAGTTGGCGGGCACTGGTAAGTTGGCGCCGTGCCTCTCGCCCCGATCAACGGTCAGCAGATCTACTACGAAGACAATGGCGGCGAAGGCCCCACTGTCATCCTCGCTCACGGGTTCTTGATGGACCATGAGATGTTCGCGCCGCAGGTGACGGCGCTCGGCGGCGACTACCGCGTCATCACGTGGGACGAACGTGGCCACGGCAAGACCGAATTCGATGGCAAGCCGTTCAGCTACTGGGACTCTGCCTCGGATTGCCTCGGGCTGCTCGATCACCTCGGCATCAAGCGAACCGTCGTCGGCGGAATGAGCCAGGGAGGGTTCCTCTCGCTCCGCGTGGCGCTGACGTCACCGGAACGGGTGCGTGCGCTCATCCTGCTCGACACCGAGTCGGGTGTGCCGGCGGAGGAAACCCGCGCCGCCGAACAGGGCATGGTCGACATGTGGCTCAGCGTCGGACCGATCGACGACCTCGCAAACCCGGTCGCCGCGCTCATCATCGACGATCCCGTGGAGAACCAGAAGTGGATCGCGAAGTGGCAGGCCGGGAAGAAGGAAGCAATGCTCGAGCCGGCGCGCTGTCTCCACGGCCGTGACGACATCACGGATCGCCTCGGTGAGATCGCCTGTCCGGCACTCGTGGTACACGGCACGTCAGACGTTGCGATCGAGATGCACAAGGCCGAGATCCTCGCCGCGGGTCTATCCGGCTGCGACGGCGTGGTGAAGGTGCCCGGCGCGCACGCTGCGAACCTCACCCATCCCGAGCCGGTCAACGCCGCGATCCTCGACTTCCTCGCCCGGCTGCCCGACTGATCGAGCGGCGGCGGCGCGAAAACGGCTGCCCAATCGGGGACCCAAGACGGTGCCGTACTACCGTTGGGGCGCGGGGCAGAGCGCTCCCATGCACGACCCAAGGGGATTTTCCATGCCTGCTGCAGGAATGCATTCCGGTCTTCCGACCGACGACGCCCTGAATCTGTCGATGTCCGAACACGCCGTCCCGTTGTACGAGGGCGTGAAGGCATTCATCGCCAACGAGGTCGAGCCGATCACTGCCGAGTACTTCCGTCTCGGGGAGGGCCGCGCCGAGCGTTGGGGCTACGGCGAGGGCCAACTCGAACTGCTCGACTCGGTCAAGGCCAAGGCCAAGGCCAACGGCCTGTGGAACTTCTTCCTGCCGAACGCCGAGACCGGCGAGGGCCTCTCCAACATCGACTACGCCTACATTGCGGCCGAGCTCGGCAAGAGCCCGTTGGCGTCGGAGTGCTTGAACTGCAGCGCGCCCGACACGGGCAACATGGAGGTGCTGGAACGGGTCGGCACCCCCGAACAGAAGAAGCGGTGGCTCGAGCCGTTGCTCGCCGGCGAAATCCGTTCGGCGTTCGCGATGACGGAGCCGGACGTCGCGTCGTCGGACGCGAAGAACATTCGCTGCAAGGCCGTACTCGATGGCGACGAATGGCTGATCAACGGCGAGAAGTACTACATCTCCGGCGCCGGCGACCCGCGCTGCAAGATCATGATCTGCATGGTCCAGACGAGTCCCGACGGCCCGCCGCACAAGCGCCAGTCGCAGATCCTCGTCCCGATGGACACGCCCGGCGTCGAGATCCTCGGTCCGATGCACGTCTTCGGTGAAGACGACGCGCCGCACGGCCACATGCACCTCCGGTTCACCGACGTGCGGGTGCCCAAGTCGAACATGCTGCTCGGCGAGGGACGCGGTTTCGAGATCTCTCAGATCCGGCTCGGGCCGGGACGGATCCACCATTGCATGCGCTCGATCGGTGTCGCCGAGCGGGCCCTCGAATTGATGGTGCGGCGCGGGTTGAACCGCGAGGCATTCGGCAAGCGGATCGCGTCACTCGGCAAGAACACCGAAGTCATCGCGAAGGCGAGAATCGAAATCGAGGCGATGCGCCTGATGGTGCTGCGTGCGGCGAAGGCGATGGACACGATGGGTAACGCCGAGGCACGAGTATGGGTCAGCGCCGTCAAGGCAATGGTGCCAGAGCGCGTCTGCAAGATCATCGACGAAGCGATCCAGTTGCACGGCGCGACCGGCGTTTCGCAATGGACACCGCTGTCGCGGATGTACACGAGCCAGCGCACGCTGCGCCTCGCCGACGGACCTGACGAGGTGCACTGGCATGTCGTCGGCCGGGCCGAGTTGACGCGCTACGAAGACGACCACGAGCCAGCTGTCGGACCCGCCGGTGCCGACAGGGGCGGGGCCTTCTCCGGCCCGTCCTGACCTGTGCAGGTCGTCGGCTGTGGTTCGGCCGGCGCAGGTGACAACACGAGGTTGAACTACGAGCATGAGGGCGGCCGCGCGATCTCTTCAACTGGCGATGTCGAAGCCGAGTTGTTGGCCATCGTCGCTGGCCTCGCCACCGCAGTGCCCGCCGCCCGGGTCGGCCCACGGATCGGTGTCAGCACCTTGACCGGTGTGGGTGGCGTGTTCGGTGTGGATGCGTCGGCGTGAGGGTGCGTGGAGGATGGTGCCGCGCCGATGCGGCCGCGATTTCGAGCAGTTCTTCGGCGTCGCCGGCGAAGTGGTCGCTGTCGACAACCGTCGCGAGGGCTTCAGCATTGTCGGCCGACAGTTGCCCGGCACGCATCCTGTCGCCGATCACCGGGGCCTTGGTGACGGTGTCGGCCAGACGGACCTGTCGGCGGGCGGTCTTGATCGTCGCTCCGGTCGCGGCAGCGAGCCATGCCTGCATCGATGTCGCACCACCGGTACGCCACACTTCGGCGAACTCTGCGGCGTGAGCGAAGCGGGCGAACTCGGCTTCGAACCCGGTGATCAACCGGCGCAGGCCAACCACAACAGCACCCAACTCGGCGGCAGGCATGACACCCAGATCGACACCGGCGAGACCGAGAGCGCATCGACAGGAAGTGTTCTCACCAAACAACCCGGATAGATCCGAGCTGCGTGTGGTGGCACGTAGCCGACGCAAGCGACACAGGCCAGGGCATCGGGACCTTCGACCCTGGCGTCGCGTCTCAGAACGGTGGAACGTATGACTCATGAGACAGATGAACGTGATCGACGCGGAGATGACACTGGCCGAGGTGGTCAATGCCCACCCGTCGCTGGCGCGCGAGTTGGAGCGCCGTGGGCTCGACTACTGCTGTGGCGGCGCCCGCTCGCTCGGCCTCGCGAGCACCGCCAAAGGGCTCGACCCGGCGGTCGTGGCCGAAGAGCTTTCCGCAGCGGTTGGCGTCGGTGATGCAGCGCCGGATTGGTCGACGATGTCGGTCACCGAGTTGGTCGATCACGTGGAAGCGACACATCATCGTTACCTGTGGGACGAGATGCCGCGTCTGTCAGCACTGGTCGACAAGATCGTCTCGGTGCACGGCAGCCGCCACCCCGAACTTGGCGAGGTCAGCCGCTGCTACGCGCAGATCCGCGCCGACCTCGAACCGCACATGTTGAAAGAGGAGCGGGTGTTGTTCCCGCTGATCCGCGAGTTGGCGGCATCCTCGATGGCGGCATCCTCGACGGCGGTGGAATCCCACTGTGGCAGCGTTCGCAACCCGATCTCGGTGATGCTCGCCGAGCACGACCTCGTCGGCACGCTGCTGGAGGAGCTGTCCGGACTCACCGACGGCTACCAGCCACCCCCCGACGGTTGCGCCACGTATCAGGCCTGTTACGCCGGGTTGGCGGAACTCGAAGCAGATACGCATCTCCACATCCACAAGGAGAACAACGTGTTGTTCCCGGCCGCGATCCGGCTCGAGCAAGCGCTCGGCGCAACCATCTCGTGAGTACCGACACCGACCTCGGTGGCGATGTCGGGCGCGGAGAGAATCTCGGGGAGTAGTCCGAATTGGGGCTTGCAGATGGGTGCTAGACATTCAGGTCATGCGCATTCGAACGCTTGCGATGATGTCGATTGTTCCATTCGTCGGGCTCGTCATTTCCGAGGTTCCGGTGTCGATCGCGGCGGGTGGGGCTCTCATCGCGCGGTGATCGCCAACTCAGAACTGGCTGGCGGTCGGTCGACGGCTTCGGGTTTGGAGAACGAACTCCAGCGGGCGGCGGGCGGCCGGGCGAGAATTGCGGTGCGACCGCAGACCGGTGCGGTCACCTTCATCGGGGGCTCCGACGCGCATCCGCTCGATCCTCCTCACGACGGAACTCCATCGCAAAACGCGCGGCGTTTCATCGACCACTACGGCTCGCTCTTCGGCGTAGCGAACCCGAGTACTGATCTCACCGAGTTGCTCGTGTTCAACGGCACCTCGGGCGATGCGGCGGTCCGGTTCCAACAGCGCTTTCGGGGCCTGCCGGTGATGGCCGCCGAAATTGCGGTACAGATCGGCGCCGACGGCAGCGTCTTGTCGACATCGGGCGAGGCACTTCCCGCTCTCGACATCGATGTCACCGCTGGAGTTTCTGCGGCGACATCGGCTGATCTGGCCCGCAACCTCACCGTCAAGTACGACCACATTGGACCCGAGTTGCTGTCGGCGAGCGCACCCGAATTGTGGATCTATGACCCATCACTGCTCGGCGCCGATGGTCCACCGGGCGCCCGGCCGGTGTGGCGAGTGGACGTACGCACCGAACTCGGCGATGTCGACCGATTGGTGCTGATCGACGCCCATTCGGGCACTGTCGCGTTGCAGCTCAGCCAGCGCGAGGACGCCCTCAACCGTTCGGTCTGCACCAACGCCAACAACCCGGCACTCGCGGAAACGTGCTCGTCGCCGGTACGCACCGAAGGTGGCGCTCCGTACGGTTCGTGCTGTACTGCAGACCGAGCTACCCGTGCCCCTACGCGAACGCGTTCTGGAACGGCTCGCAGATGGTCTACGGACAAGGATACGCGAGCGCCGACGATGTCTTCGCCCACGAACTGACCCACGGCGTTACCCAATACACGTCGCGGCTGTTCTACTACGCCGAATCGGGCGCGATCAACGAGTCGATGTCCGACGTGATGGGTGAACTGGTCGATCTCAGCAGCATGGTGAGCGGCCTCGATCCGCCTGGCGATAAGTGGCTGATCGGTGAGCAGTTCTCGATCGGGGCGATTCGGAACATGGCGAATCCGCCCGCCTTCGGTGATCCGGACAAGATGACCAGTGCCCTGTACATCGGCGGAACCCAGGACAACCACGGCGTCCACACCAACAGCGGCGTCAACAACAAGGCCGCGTTCCTCATCGCCGATGGTGCCACGTTCAACGGCCAGACCGTTGTCGGACTCGGTACGACCAAGACCGCGAAGATCTACTATCAGGCCGAGACCACCCTGCTCGGTCCGGGATCGGACTACCTCGACCTGTTCCACATCCTGCCCCAGGCGTGCACCAATCTCATCGGAACGGCAGGTATCACCGCTGCCGACTGCACCGAGGTCACCAAGGCCGTGACCGCGACCGAGATGGACAAGTTCCCAACGACGGCCGGCGCCCACCTGTCGGCACCCGTCTGCGACGGCGGAACCGTCCAGAACGGCATCCTGTTGAACGACAACATGGAAGCCGACAATGGCAACTGGACTACCAGCGCCACGACGCCCGCCGCGCAGTGGAGTTACTTCACCGGATCGTCGCAGAGCGGCACACGCTCGCTGCACGCCGCCGATCTCGGCTTCGTCGCCAGTTCGACCATCCAGAGCACGTTCAGCGTTGCCGTGCCGGCTGGAGCCACATACCTGCGCTTCGACCATTCGTTCGAGATGGACTACGACTCGAGCTATTTCTACGACGGCGGTGTCGTCGAATACAGTACGGACGGGGGTGTTACCTGGCCCGACGCCGTCGCCCTGCCCGGGCCTACCGTCAACGGCTACAACGCCACGTTGCAATCGGGCTTCGGCAATCCGCTCTCTGGTCGGCAGGCGTTCTCCGGTCCCAGCCCCGGCTACGAGACGACTCGGATCAACCTCAGCACTGTCAGCGGGAACAACCTCAAGCTCCGGTTCCGTCTCGGGAGTGACAGCTCCTTTTCCGGCACGGGCTGGTTCATCGACGGCGCCCCGGTGGTTCCGTCTGCGCCGTCGGGTGTTGTGGCGACTGGTGGTAATCAGTCGGCTGGTTTGACGTGGGCGGCGCCGTTCGGTGGCGGGTCGCCGATCACGGGGTATACGGTGACGCCGTTGATCGGTGGTGTCGCTCAGCCGCCGGTGTCGACGGGTTCGACGTCGACGTCGTTCACGGCGCCGGGACTGCGCAACGGGACTACCTATACGTTCACGGTGACGGCGGTGAACGCTGTCGGTCCTGGCGCGCCGTCGGCGGCTTCGAACGCGGTGACGCTGACAGCTCCATTCACGTCGTTGGTGCCGGCCCGGTTGTTGGAGTCTCGGCCGGGTCTGTCGACGATTGACGGGCAGTTCAACGGGATCGGTGTGCGTGATGCTGGAAGCGTTACTGCGCTGACGGTGGCGGGTCGTGGCGGGGTTTCTGGTGATCCGGCGGCGGTCGTGTTGAACGTGACGGTGACGGATGCGCAGGCGCCTGGCTATTTGACGGTGTATCCGTGTGGGAGCGTTCGGCCGACGGCTTCCAGTCTCAATTATGTCGCGGGTTCCACGGTCGCGAACGCGGTGATCGTCAAGGTTGGTGATGGTGGTCAGGTCTGTATGTACAGCCAGTCGGCGACGCATCTGCTCGCGGATGTCACCGGCTACTTCCAGCCGTGACGAACATGCCAATTCCCCGAACGGCGGGCGCGACCGCTGGGAGCAGGCGGGCGAGAACCGGCTCCCAGCGGTGCACCAGCTGCGTCAGACACGAACGTCGCGGCCCAATGGTTTGGTTGCCGGGGATCTTTCTTGCCAGATCGACGAATTGGCCGCGAACCCACTGCCTTCAGCACCGACCCGGTTCGGCGTCGCAAGCGAGTTGACGAAGCATGTACTGGAGGATGCCGCCATGTCGGTAGTACTCGGCTTCGGTCGCGGTGTCGATCCGCACCCGGGCGCCGAACTCGATCGCGCCGCCGTCGGCGTCGACAGCCCGCACGGTGACCTCGGTCGGCATCGGTCCGGTTGCGCCGACGCCCGCGAGGCCGGTGATGGAGTAGGTCTCGCGGCCGGTGAGGCCGAGCGAGTCGGCGCTGGCGCCGTCCGCGAACTGCAGCGGCAGAACGCCCATGCCGATGAGGTTGGAGCGGTGAATGCGTTCGAAGCTTTCGGTGAGCACGGCCCGTACGCCGAGGAGCAGGGTGCCCTTGGCCGCCCAGTCGCGTGACGAGCCGGAGCCGTACTCGGTGCCGGCAAGGATGATCAACGGCACCGCGTCGGCGGCGTAGCGCACGGCCGCGTCGTGGATCGTCATCTCCGAGCCGCTCGGTTGATGGCGGGTCCAGCCGCCCTCGGTGCCGGGGGCGAGCCGGTTGCGGAGCCGGATGTTGGCGAACGTGCCCCGGATCATCACCTCGTGGTTGCCGCGCCGGGACCCATAGGAGTTGAAGTCCTCCGGCGCCACCCCGTGGTCGATGAGCCATCGCCCGGCCGGCGTGTCCGCACCGATCGACCCGGCGGGGGAGATGTGGTCGGTGGTGACCGATGCGCCGAGTTTGGCGAGGCAACGGGCCCCGACGATGTCGACAAGCGGGAGCGGTTCGGGGCTGATCCCGTCGAAGAACGGAGGCCGGTGGACGTACGTCGAGGTGTCGTCCCATTCGAACCGCTGGCCGGACGCCACCTGCAGGCTGTTCCATCGGTCGTCTCCGGCGAACACCGAGCCGTATGCGTCGGTGAACATCTCGGACCGGAGCGAGTCGCGGATCGTCTCGTTCACCTCGGCCGGCGAGGGCCAGATGTCGGCGAGATAGACCGGGGCTCCTCGGGTGTCGACGCCGAGCGGGTCGCTGGTGAGGTCGGTGTCCATCGTGCCAGCCAACGCGTAGGCCACGACGAGCGGCGGCGACATCAGGTAGTTCATGCGGACATCGGGGTTGATCCGCCCCTCGAAGTTGCGGTTTCCCGACAACACCGACACCAGCGCGAGGCGCTCGGCGACGGCCGACAACGCCGGATCGATCGGCCCGGAGTTGCCGATGCACGTGGTGCAGCCGAATCCCACCAAGTGATAACCCAGCGCCTCCAGATAGGGCAGCAGCCCGCTGCTCTCGTAGTAGTCCATCACCACCCGTGAGCCGGGAGCCAGCGACGTCTTCACCCACGGCTTGACGGTGAGGCCCCGTTCCACAGCGTGCTTGGCCAACAGCCCCGCGGCAATCATGACTGCAGGGTTGGACGTGTTGGTGCAGCTGGTGATCGCGGCGATGACGACGTGGCTGTGGTCGATCTCGCACCGAGTGCCGTCGGCCAGCGCAACCATGGTCGGGGTAGAGATCGCGGGACCTGGGTCATCGAGGTCGGCCTGCAGGCGGGGCCGCTTGATCCGGGCTGTCGGGCCGCTGGCGGCAGGCGGATCGCTGGCCGGGAACGACTCGGCCGACGCTGCGTCGAGACCGCCGTCGACCAGCTCGCGTCGCTCCCTGACCAGTACGGGCGTCTCGTTGGAGGGCCCAGGAGATGGCGGAATGACCCGGGCCACGGCAGCGCGCTGAACGCGCCGCGCATCGCGTAGCCCGACACGGTCCTGCGGCCGGGTGGGTCCAGCGAGGCACGGCTCGATCGTTGACAGATCCAGCTCGATCCGGGCCGAGAAGACCGGTTCGGCGCCTGGTTCGTGCCACATTCCTTGGCTCTTCGCGTATGCCTCCACCAAGGCCACCCGATCGGCGGAGCGACCCGTGAACCGTAGGTAGCGCAGGGTCTCGTCATCGATCGGGAAGATGGTGACGGTCGATCCGTACTCCGGCGACATGTTGCCGATGGTGGCGCGGTTCTCGAGCGAAACGTTGGCGACGCCAGGCCCGTAGAACTCCACGAACTTGCTCACCACGCCGTGGCGACGAAGCTGCTCGGCGATGGTGAGCACCAAGTCGGTCGCGGTCGCGCCCGCCGGCAGCTCACCGTCGAGCTTGACGCCGACAACCCGGGGGATCAGCATGCTGATCGGCTGACCGAGCATTGCCGCCTCGGCCTCGATGCCACCCACACCCCATCCGAGAACACCCAAGCCGTTGACCATCGGTGTGTGCGAGTCGGTGCCGACCAGCGTGTCCGGGTAGGCCATCCCGTCGTCGTCGCTGAACACCACCCTCGCCAAGTACTCGAGGTTGACCTGATGGCAGATACCGGTGTCGGGCGGCACCACCCGAAACCCGTCGAACGCCTGCTGACCCCATCGGAGGAACTGGTAGCGCTCCCGATTGCGCTGGAACTCCAACCCGGCGTTGAGGTGGAACGCGTCGGTGGTGGCGAAGTGGTCGACGATGACCGAGTGGTCGATCACCAATTCCGTCGGCACCTGTGGCTTCACCCTCGCCGGGTCGCCGCCGAGCGCCTCCACGCCGTCGCGCATTGCCGCCAGGTCCACCACCGCCGGCACCCCTGTGAAGTCCTGCATCAGGATCCTGGCCGGAGAAAACGCGATCTCGTCGCTCGGCTCAGCGTCCGGATCCCACATCGCGAGTGTTTCGATGTCGTGTGCGGTCACCGAGACGCCATCCTCGTTGCGGAGCAGGTTCTCGAGCAGGATCTTCAACGAATAGGGCAGTCGCTCTACGCCAAAACGGTCCAGCGCTGACAGCGAGAATACCGAATAAGACTGATCACCGACCGCCAAACCGCTGCGACTCGCGAAGCTGTCGCTGCTCATGGCTGACTGCTGGTTCGCGGGGTCGAGCCGTCCATCTGCTGTGTCCTCTCGTTGGTCATCAACATGCTCGCATAGCGGCGACCTGTCGACAACCGACGAGCATTGCGCCCGCGACGATCGGGGGGCGCCCGCGATCGGAGGGCGGGCGATCGGTGGGCCGGCGATGCGCCTGATGTAACGCCGTGGCAGTCTGACAGCCGCCGCATGACATCAGGCGGCGAGATCGTCCTCGTTGCAGCCGGTGACATCGACCGGACGCCGTCCGCCGGTCGTGAGATCAGGTCAGGGTGAACAGGGTGAGCAGACCCGGGCTCGGGTCGCCGATGATCCGTGTCCAACCGACGTAGCAGTTCCAGGTGGGCAGCGAAGGCTTGGCCGGCACCTGGACGCCGACGTTGAACTGGCCGCTCGAGAACTTGACCGACGTCGTCTGGCCTGTTCCCCCAGAGATCGGGACGACAACGCGAGTGGGGTCCGCGCACACGTTGCGGCTCGGCAAGGGCGTCTTGCCGGGCAGCGTCGGGAACTTGGCCAGGAATTGCTCGTACGTCATGAACTGGATCTCGACGCGGGCTGGGTCGGTGATCTCTGCCCCGGTGGCCTTGTCGAACGCCTCCCACTTGAACGGAACGTTGCGCCCGCCGTTGACGCTGTTGACGGTGAGGTTCAACCCGTAGCTGTCGACTGCACCCATGTTGATCGGCGAGAAGAAGCCGTTGTAGCGGTACGGCTGAAGGACCGTCACGGTGAAGGACTTGCTGGTGCTGATGTTGCCGGCGCCGTCCGTCGCAGTGCAGGCGACCGTCGTCGTGCCGAGCGCGAACGTCGCGCCGCTGGGCGGCGTGCAGACCGGTGCAACTGAGCCGCTGACGATGTCGGTGGCCGTCGCCACATAGGAGACGACGGCTCCCGTTGCCGAGGTGGCCGTGGTCGTGATGTTCGCGGAAACGGTGAGGCTCGGTGGCGTGGTGTCACGGACCGTCACCTGGAACGTCTTCGTCGCCGTGTTGAGAGCGCCGTCCGTCGCGGTGCACGTGACGGTCGTGGCGCCAACAGCGAACACAGAGCCGGACGCGGGGCTGCATGTCACCGGCACCGAGCCGCTGACCGTGTCGGTTGCACTTGGCTTCACGTACGAGACGGTCGCTCCGCCGAGCGTGTTGCCCTCGATCGGGCCGATGTTCGGCGCCGCCGAGAATACGGGTGCGGTGGTGTCACGGACCGTGACGGCGAACGACCCGGACGAGACGTTTCCGGCCGCGTCGCGCGCGCTGCAGTTCACCGTGGTGGTGCCGAGCGCGAAGGTCGCGCCGCTGGGCGGGGTGCAGACCGGTGTGACGGGCCCACTGACGGTGTCGGTAGCCGTCGCCACGAAAATCACGACGGCGCCGGCAGGGCTGGAGGCCTCGGCCGGTCCCGGTGCGGGCAGGGTGAGAACGGGCGGGACCGTGTCGACGACGTTCACGGTGAAGGTGATCGTCACGTTTGCAGTGCCGCCACTTCCCGGTACCGTCACGCCGATGACGTAGGTCCCCGGCGTGGAGAGCGACAGGGTGTTCGTCTTGGCGCTGCCGTCGGTGGTGCCCGGCGCCGAAGTCCCGTTGACGGTGAAGGCCGCGCCGGCGTAGAGCTCGCCACCGGCCACGACGGTGACGCCGTTGGCCGCGCTGAACGAACCGTCGGAATTCTTCGTACCGGACACGATGACGACGGTCTGCGAGGCGACGGATGAGGTGTTTCCGGCGACGTCGGCGGCCGTCTCGTTGTCGAGGGTGTAGCCGTGGCCGCCGACGCTGACGGTCGTGGACGCCAGCTGTGTGCAGCGGGTGGCACCCGAACCCGGCACGGGATCTGTTGCTGCGCATGTTGGCGCAGGGACGGGGTCGCCGGCGGCGATCACCGACAGCGCCGGTGCCAGTGTCGCGGTGGGCGTCCGCGTGTCCTTCTGCACGACGAGCACCGGCGGCGCTGGGGCACTACTGCCAGAAGGCGGTGAGAACGCGATCCGGGTGGCCCCTTCGGGGACGTCGAAGGGCCCGCCGTAGGGGACCTGCGGGCCGCCGTTGAGGGAGTAGGTGTAGCCGTTCGTGGCTGTCGCCGGGACTCCGCCGACGTACAGGCTCACCTGCACCGGCGAAACGTACCAGCCGCTCGCGCTGAGCGTCCCGGCGGTGACCGCGGCGACGACCTGCGGCGATGTGCCAGTGGTGCGGTAGTAGTTGCCCTTGAACTGGCTGACTCCCTGGTTGCCGGCACCGTCGAAGGCTTGGACGAAGTAGCGGCCGCTGGTGTGTGACGTGACGAGAGCGCCGACCCACGTCCCACTCGTGTCTTGCTGCAGCTCGACCGGACGCCACAGGTGCGACGTGTTGAACGCGTCAGGGGTCTCGTCGTACTGAACGAGGACCCGCTTGACCCCCGTCGGCGAGCGGGTGTCCGCCACACCGGCCGGGTCGATCGCTTTGACCCGGAACAGCACGACACCGGGGGATCCACCGAGGAGGCCTACCGACGCCGCGCTCTCCTGGATGAACGGCTTGGTCACGTCGCCGGCGGTCGTCGCGTCGGCGTAGTAGACGGTGAACGAGCCCTGCTCGATCAGCAGCTGGCTGCCCGCGTTCGCGCCCGGCGTGGGGTCGAGATCACTGAACTGCCCTGGATAGACGACGAGGCGCTGCTTGTTCGCGTTGCCGCCGACGGTCTGGAACGAGGTCGGGAACACCGCCGTCGCAGGCTGCTGGGCGCGCTCGCTGCTGCCACGGTCCGATGTGGCTCGGGCCATCTGCGGCAGCACCCCGGGCACGAGGTTGGTTCGCATCGTCTCGAGCGCAGCTCCCCGCGCGGTGTAGCCCGGCAGGGTCGAGGTGACCTCGAGGCTGGTCTTCGGTTCGATCGGGTAGCCGTTGACGACGAGCGTCTCGCCGTTGACGGTGTAGGCGGTCCGACCGTTCGTCACGCGTGGCGTCGGGTCGAATGTGGTGTTGACGACGGAAGCCGCCGCCGGGAGACCGGACGAGCCCGGAATCGGTGTCAGCCCGGCCGACGATTGCGGCGCGGCGGCCACCGCCGCGGCGAGGCTCGACGATGCAGGCCTGGGGAGGCCGCCGACCGGCAGATGGAACATGGGGATGCCGTAGAACACCACCTGCTGCAGGGCCTTCTCGTCGTAGGAGCCGTACACGCCCTGGGTCGAGAAGTAGTCCTGCTTCGCCTTCACCAATGCGTCGCCAGCGCTCGTAGTCGACGGATCGACGAGGTACTTGGCGTAAAGGGCCATCAGCCGCTCGGACAACGCCACGTCGCCCGACGAGCCGTAGCCGAAGCCCGTGTTGGCTACCCACACCGAGGCCTTGCGCGACGACAGCGCCTGGGCCCAGTCATAGGGAATGCCCGAGGTCGAACCGGGGAGCAGCGGGTAGACGGCGTTGTTGGTGGCATAGGCGTCGGGCACGCTCATGCCGCCGTGGCAGCCAGCGCTGAACAGGATCGAATCGGCCAGGATCCCGGCGGGTAGATCGGGGGACGAGCCACCCGGGAGGAGGTCGAGCAGATCGGCTGTCTGCGTCGCATCTCCCTTCGACGACAAGAGCTGGTACTGCGAGAAGTGCGAGTTCAACGCGACGATGCCGGGGCTCGTGCTCAGCCCGGACTGCACGGCCAGCGCCGTCCACGCGCTCGCTGCCGTGACGCCGGGCTGGTCGATCAGGGTCGACACCCTGAGACCGGCGCCACCGAGTGTGGTCGCCACCTGCGCTGAGCCGTCGGCGAGGAAGTCGTAGCCCGCGACCAGCGCGCTCGACGGTGTCAGCGTGCCTGCGTTGTTGAGGTACTCACCGATCTGGCCCTGGATGTCGGCGTCGCTCTCCACCAGACGCCCGACGGCCAAATCCGGGACGTTGAAGCTTCGGTCGAGCCACGGGATCGGGTTGAGGGTGCCGTACGGATCGTCCGACAGGAAGAACCGGTCGCGCTGCGAAGCGGAGACCGGGTTGTCGGTGCCGACGGCGTCGCTGTGCTCGACCTCGTTGGAGAGCGTTGTGGTATCGGGCAGCCGGTAGAAGGGAAGCTTGTCGTCGCCACCCACGAGCACCACGGACGACAGGCCGTTGAGCGCGCCGGTCTTCTGGGTCTTGACGGCGTCGGCGATCGCTTGCACCACAGCGTTGGCGGCGACCGGTGCGCAGTCGAACTGCGACCCGGTCTGGGGCGCGGTCCAGCTGTCCGAAGCCGCCGGCGTGACCGGAAGCAGCCACGAACCGGTTGCCTTGGCGAGGCTGTACAGCGTCTGGGCCGAGGTGTCACCGTTGATGCCGAGCAGCGCGGCCGTCGTCGTGAGGGTGTTGTAGACGATGAGCCCGGTCGGACCGACGACGCCGCTCACCGGGATCGGAGTGCCGATGATTCCGGTGAAGGTCTTGGCCGCGCACGCCGAGATCCCCGAAGGCGTCGCGAGCACGCGCAACGCGTAGTCACCCGTGGACGTGCCGTACGCGCTCACCTGGATCCGGTATGCAGTGCTGGCAGTGGCCGACGCATCGACGATCGACTGCACCTCGTCGACCGGGCCGCGGTTCGCCGAGACCCCCTTCAGCAACGGGAAGGTGGGGTCGGTGGGTACGGCGGGGATGTCTTGGAGCGTCTCGGGAGCGAGCGCTCCCGCGGGGTCGGCGCCCGGGTCGCTCAGGGGCTGCGAGCTGGACGCCAGCACCGCGGACGACCTGAGGACCGGAGAAGACTTGAGCGCCGGGGCGGCACTCGGCGCGTACAGTGCGAGGTCGCCGTCGAGCCCTGGCGAGATCGCGCTGAGTCGCACGGACAGCCACGAACCGACTTGCGTGCTGGGCAACGTGACGTTGTAGGCGTTGGCGCCGGTCTGGCCGACTGTGCCGAAGTAGAACGTGTCCGGTACGACCGCTGGCACCGTGCCGGCCGGCCATGAGTCCTTGACGGTCGGACCAGGAGCCGACGCATTGACAGGCGTGATGGTGCCGTACGAAAGCGACACGTTCACGATTCCCTTGGGGATGTCCGGCTGCCCTGGAGCGCCGGTGATCATGCCCTTGGGCGCCGCGAGCAGGTTCAGCTGGACGAGTCCGGACGGCAGGCCCGACGGTCCGAACGCGAGCACCTGTGGGTTGGCGGTCCCGATCGACGCCGGTGAGATCTTGGTGCACGTGCCATTGGCACATGCCGTTGCACCCGCCGGCGCGTCGAACACGAAGCCGGTCGGCAGGGTGATGGTGACGGTGGCCGGCACGCTGCCGACTCCGAACTCGACCGCGATCGGGGCGCGCTCGCCGAGCGCGTACTGAGCGAGGTTCAGCTGCCCGAGCGGCAGATCCTCCCAGGGGAAGTCCGTCGGGGTGATGATCTCTGCGAGGCACTGGCCGAGCGTGACCGACGTTGCGCAGAGTGGCGCGCTCTCGGGCACGCCGTTGCCGTCGTAGTCGCCGTTGAGGAGGTAGGCAAGCGGTGACTTCGGGTCGGCTCGGGCTGCCAGGAGCGGCTTGAGCAGGTTCATCTGGATGTCCCAGATCGGCACGATGCTGGACGGTACGCCGTACAGGGCCAGCTCGAACAGTGTCGCGTCCGGGTACACGTTTGTGATTGTGCTCGTGCTCGTGAGCGGGTCGCGCACGAGGCATTGCCCGCCGGTGTAGGGCGACGACAGAGCGCACCAGTCGATCGGTTGAGACGCCGACGCGGAGAGCTCGTCGAGGGTGGCGTTGACGACGAGTAGCGACAGCACGCTGAGCCTGCCGATCATCACTCCGGTCGAATCGAGCTGGAACAGTGTTGCGCCTGCGATGAGGCCCGTACCGCCCGGGTAGGCGATGATGCCGTTGCCGTTGGTGTCGGTCGCTTTTTGAATGAGGCTGGCGATCATGTCGAATGTGACGCTGTTGAGGGGCCAGCCGTCGTACTGCGTGCCGGCGAGCACCCGGGGCCAGGTGACCGGGTTGCCACTGCCGTCGAGCACGTCGATGACGAGCGCTGAGAGCGGGGTGTCGAACGGCGACGAGGCGACGGCGCTCGACCGCAGGACGGGCGAGGAGCGCAGCACCGGGGACGACCGAAGCACCGGCGACGACCTGAGGGCCGGGCTCGACCTGAGCACCGGGCTCGAGCGCAGGGGCGGGCTGGATTTGAGCACCGGGCTGGATTTGAGCACCGGGCTTCCGGCCAGCTGCTGGTACAGCTGGGTGAGCACCCGCGGGTCGCTGACGTTCAGCGTGCTGATCGGGATGTCGGCCAGCGCGACGCCACGCGCACCGTTGACCGAGGTCTTGCCGATCGTCACGGAGACGCCGGTGAGGCCGTCATGGCAGAACCAGACGTGGCTGATGTCGGGGAGATTGCCGTTCTTGCTCGGCGCCGAGAGCACGGTGTCTGCAGCCACATTGGGGTACTTGTAGACGTTCGCCGACGAGCCACCGTATACGATCACGGTGTCGAGCGGGAACGTCGACGACCAGTTGAAGACCTTGTTGTCGTTCGGCGCGATGGTGACTGTGCCGCCTCCCGATCCGGGCAACGGGTAGGTTCCGGCGGTGGCGCCGGGAGTGACCTTGTAGCCGTACGGCAGCGCCGGTGACAGCTCCGCGCAACCAATGTTGGAGTCGACGATCGTCGGCGCGACCGACGCCGCGTTGACGGTGGTCGTGGTCGTCGTCCCGACCACGACCACCGTGGATGTGACCAGCAGCCCGAGGACTCCGAGAACCTGCGCGCTACGACTCATCCGCCCATCCCTTCCACAAGATGTGGGTACCCCCGGCGGTTGCCACACGCCTCTGAGAGCGCACCGCGAACCGCTAGCATCGACCGCCGGGGGGCTCACGTCAATGCAATTTCGAGGCTTTGAGGCAGAGGTCACACCGATGGAGCCGTCTTTCGCGCCGTTCGTGCCGAGGCTGCTACTCCGCGCGCGTGATCGGGCCGCGTGGCTGGCAGAGGGCACCTTCGTGTTCGCCGACATCTCGGGCTTCACCCAGTTGTCGGAACGGCTCGCCGAGCTCGGAAGGGCGGGCGCCGAGGAGCTCACCCTCATCTTGAACGCCACTTTCGACGCCCTCCTGGGTGTCGCTCGCGGCGAGGGTGGCGATCTCGTCAAGTTCGGCGGCGACGCGCTGTTCTTGTTCTTCGAGGGCGACGATCACGCCGAGCGGGCCTGCCGCGCCGCATACGGCATGCGCGCCGCGCTGAAGGCCCGCGGGGCGGTGGTCACGACCCGCAGGCGTGTCGTCCTGCGCATCTCGATGGGGGTCCACAGTGGCCCGTACCTGTTCGTGCTCGCCGGGCGCGAGCAGCGCGAACTGTTCGTCTTGGGCGAGCACGCGACCACCGTGACCGCGATGGAGTCGGCCGCCGACGCCGGCGAGATCTTGCTGAGCCCTGCCACGGCGTCGCTGGTGCCGCCCGCCTGGCTCGGAGTCGCCAAGCAGGCAGGTCTGCTCCTTCGCCGCGTGAGCGGGGCGTCACCGAGCCTCGTCACGGCGGACGGTCTGGATCAACGCTACCACGAGGCGCTCGCCTCGTTCGTCCCGCGAGCCCTGCGGCGCCGACTGCTCGACGACGATCACGGCGCCGAGCACCGCCACGTCACTGTCGGCTTCGTCCACGTCGGCGGCGTGGATGGCATGTTGCGAGAAGCCGGACCCGAGGTGGTCGCCGAGCGCCTGGACGGACTCGTCGGCGTGGCGCTCGAGGTCGCCGGCCGTCACGAGGTGTGCCTCCTTGCGTCCGACGTTGCCGGCGGGGGCGTCAAGATGATCCTCACCGCAGGCGTGCCGGACGCCGTCGAGGACGGCGAGGGTCGGATGCTCGCTGTCGGGCGCGCGCTGCTCGACGCCGACGTCGGATTCCCGGTGCGCGTAGGGGTCAACACGGGTCATGTGTTCGCGGGCGAGGTCGGATCGCCGTGGCGTCGGGTGTACACGGTGATGGGCGACGCGGTGAACCTCGCCGCCCGCCTGATGGCCAAGGCCGAGCCGGGCGAACTCGTAGCCAGCAGCGCCGTCGTCAAGCGCTCGTCGACACCATTCGAGACGACGGCGCTCGAGCCGTTCCTCGTGAAGGGCAAGCGGCACCCACAGCTCGCGTCCTCGGTCGGTCGGCGGATCGAGGGGCGGGGACGTGTCGCGCCGGCCGACGTCGCCTTCGTCGGTCGAGGTGAGGAGCTGGCCGTGGTGCGTGCGGCACTATCGGCTGCGATCGAAGGGCACGGATCGTGCGTCGAGATCGTCGGTGAACCCGGTATCGGAAAGTCGCGGCTGGTGCAAGAGGTGGTCCACTCCGCAGGTGCGGCGCGCGTAGTGAGGCTGACGTGCGAGCCCTTCGCCGCCGACCGCCCGTATTTTGTAGCCCGACTCGTGCTTCGGACGGCACTCGGGGTGGCGCTCGACGCACCCGCGGCCGAGGCGGGCGCTCTCCTCTCGCTCTGGTTGGAGGAGCGCGCGCCGGAATGGGTGCCGTTCGCACCGTTGCTCGCGGCGTCGATCGACGCAGAGGTGCCGCAGTCCGAGGCGGTGGACGATCTCGGTGCCGACTATCGCGCCGGCGTGTTGCGCGAGGCGGCATCGGCGGTGCTGAACACGGCCTTCTCCGAGCCGCTGCTCTTGGTCGTCGAAGACGTGATGTGGATGGACGAAGCGTCGGCGCTCTTGCTCGCCCGAGCGCTGCAGGGCGTCGAGAACCGGCCGTGGCTTGCGTGCTTGACCACGAGGGACCAGATGCAAGGGCTCGGCGCCCGGTTGGGATTCGAGGCGCGCGCAATCGAGCTCGCTCCGCTCGACGAGGCGCTCGCGGAGCACCTCGCGTCCGCCCTGACCGACGACGCCCTGATCGGTCAGAGCGAACTCCGCGAGCTCTGCGCCAGGGCGCGTGGGAATCCGCTGTTCTTGCTCGAGCTCTCCCATGCCCGACGCGAGCTCGGGTCGCTCGACGCGATCCCCGAAGCGCTCGAGGACCTCGTCGCGGCTCGCATCGACCGTCTCGCGCCGGCCGACCGGACCCTGCTCCGCCATGCCGCGGTGCTCGGCGATCGCTTCTCGCCGGCGCTGTTCGATCGCACGCTCGGCGGCGTCATCGGCACGCCCGCGCGATGGCACCGCCTCGCGGACTTCCTCGTCGCCGACGCGGGCGACCTGCGCTTCAGCCACGACCTCGTGCGTCGCGTCGCGTACGAGGGCTTGCCGTTCGGGCGTCGGCGCGACCTCCACCTGCGCATCGGTCGAGCCCTCGTTCCGCAGGGCGAGCCCGACGATGCCCGGCTCGGCCTGCTCGCGCTTCACTTCGACCGTTCGGCGGACCATGTCATCGCCTACCGCTACAACCGCATGGCAGGCCAACGCGCGTGGGACAAGTACGCCACCGTCGAAGCGACCGCCTTCTTCGACCGTGCGATCGACAATGCCCGAGCGAGTGGAGCCGAGGTCAACGACGAGGAGCTGACCTCGTTGTACGAGGCCCTCGCCGACGTTGCGCTGCTCGCAGGCCGATACGACCTCGCCCGGGAAGGCCTTCGCGGGGCACGCAAGCTGTGTCGCGACCGGATGCAGTCACATGCGAGTTTGTGCAGGAAGGAGGGGACGCTGCGCGAAAAGCTCGGCAAGCATCCTGCTGCGATCAGGTGGTATCGGCGTGGGCTCGCCTCGTTGGCAGCGCTGCCCAGTGACCCCGCCGTCGCGATGGAGCGGTCGCGGCTCACGGTCGCGTGTGCGAGTACGTTGATCTGGCAGCAGCGCTACCGCCAGGCCGAGCAGTGGTGCCGGCGAGCGCTGCCCGATGCGCTCGCAGCCTGCGATCGTGCAACCGAAGCGCACGCGTACTACCTGCTCGACTGGGCGCTGAGCGAACTCGGCAGCGACGAAGCGCTCGAGTACCGCAACCTCGCGCAGCCGATCTACGAAGAACTCGGTGACTACGCAGGCCTCGCGTCGGTGCTCAACAACTACGGTGTCGACGCGCTCGTGGCCGGGCGTTGGGACGAGTGCTGTGCTCACTTCGAAGAGAGTCGGGCTGCGCGCCGGCGCGCCGGCGACATCGTCGGCATGGCCCAGTGCGCCCAGAACCTCGCCGAGGTTCGGGCCGAGCAAGGACGCTTCGACGAGGCCGAGTCGTACCTGCGCGAGGCGAGGCGCATCTGGCGGGCAAGCGGCTATGCGATGGGTGTCGCGGCGGCCACGAACACGCTTGGGCGGACACTGGCTCGAACGGGTCGTGCCGAGGAGGGCGTGGCGTTG
>JANYKS010000025.1 GCA_025358125.1 Actinomycetes bacterium | reverse complement strand
AAGGGTCCGTTCGTCGACGACCATCTGCTCAAGAAGGTCGATGTGATGAATGCCGCGAACGACAAGAAGGTCATCAAGACCTGGTCGCGTCGCAGCACCATCATCCCCGACATGGTCGGGCACACGATCGCCGTCCACGACGGCCGCAAGCACGTGCCGGTCTATCTCACCGAATCGATGGTCGGTCACAAGCTCGGTGAGTTCGCGCCGACTCGCACCTTCAGATACCACGCCGGCCAAGAGAAGAACACGAAGAGGCGCTGATGACCGGTCCAAAGCTCAATGAGAAGAACTTCGTCGTCGGCGCCAAGGCTGGTACGAGGGCATCTGCGCTCTACGTCCGCAGTTCGGCCAGCAAAGCCCGGCTCGTGCTCAACATCATCCGCGATCTGCCCGTGAAGCAGGCCGACGAGGTGCTCCAGTTCACCGACAAGGGCATCGCCGTCACGGTCCGCAAGGTGCTCGCCAGCGCTGTTGCCAACGCCCAGCAAAACGACGAACAGGATCCGGAGGAGCTGTTCGTGAAGGCATGCTTCGCCGATGAGGGTCCCACCCTTCGCCGCTTCGCGGCCCGTGCCCGTGGCCGCGGCACCCGCATCAACAAGCGCACCTGTCACATCACCATCGTCGTCGACCGGCTCGACGACGATCGGCTGACGGTGCTGCAGGCAAAGCAAGCCAACCGTACGGCGGCCGGCCGCCGCCGTGGCGCGACGAGCAGCACTGCTGCCCGCCGCGACCGGGTCGCCCGCAGCCGCGAGCGGGCCGAGGGGCTCAAGTCGGGTGAGGCGACGGAATCCGCCAAGTCGCACATGACCGCCATCGAAATGGCCGAGGCGCAGGGCGAGTGGGCCGGCGCCAAGTCGCCGAACGCCGATGGCTCGGCGCCACAGGGTTTCGAGATCAAGGGCAACGCCGACTCGATGCTGTACCACGAACCCGACACCCGCTACTACGACCAGACTGTGGCCGAGGTCTACTTCGACACGGTCGAGCACGCCGAGGCCGCCGGCTTCTCGGCTCCGGGTTCCAGCACTGGCGACGCTGATGCGCACGCTGGCGACTCTGATGCGCACGCTGGCGACGAAGGCATCGATGATGCCCCAGAGACAGACGAGTCCACATCAGAAGAGGAGAAGAGCTGATGGGTCAGAAGATCAATCCGTACGGCTTCCGTCTTGGCATCACCACCGACTGGAAGAGCCGCTGGTTCAGCGAGCGCGAATACAAGGACTACCTCACCGAGGACTGGAAAATCCGCCGCGCGATCATGACCAAGCTCGAGTCGGCTGCGATCAGCCGGATCGAGATCGAGCGCACCCGTGACAAGGTTCGGGTGGACATCCACACGGCCCGCCCCGGCATCGTCATCGGTCGCCGTGGCGCCCAGGCCGATGAGCTCCGCGCCCTGCTCACCACGATCACCGGTAACCCGAAGGTTCAGCTCAACATCGTCGAGATCAAGTCCCCTGAGCTCGACGCGGCGCTGATCGCACAGGGTGTCGCCGATCAGCTGATCAACCGCATCGCCTTCCGACGGGCCATGAAGCGGGCCGTCCAGAATGCTCAGAAGGCCGGCGCGCTCGGCATCCGGGTGCAGTGCTCCGGCCGCCTCGGCGGGGCCGAGATGAGCCGCACCGAGTGGTACCGCGAAGGTCGTGTGCCGCTGCACACGCTGCGCGCCGACATCGACTACGGCTTCCGCGAGGCCAAGACCTCGAGCGGTCGGGTCGGGGTGAAGGTTTGGATCTACAAGGGCGACATCCTTCCCTACAAGCCGCAGAGCGACGACAAGATCATCCGCGAAGCAGCAATGGCGGTCGGCGAGACGTCCGGCGCGCCGCGCAAGGTCGTGTCGTCCGCCGGGCGCAAGAAGGTTGAAGACCCGGCCGAGATCGAGGCAACACCGTTGCTGAAGGAAGCGGATCCAGAGTTCGAGAAACTGCTCGACGAGGAAGAGCAAATTGCTCGTCGCACCAACGCCGGTCACGAAGCACCGCATTTCCGTGGGGAGGACTGATTCATCATGTTGATGCCCCGCAAGGTCAAGCACCGCAAGCAGCACCGCGGTCGTACACAGGGAATGACGAAGGGCGCGTCGTCGCTGAGTTTCGGTGAGTACGGCATCCAGGCACTCGAGCCCGGTTGGCTCACTGCCCGCCAGATCGAAGCAGCCCGAATCGCGATGACCCGTGCCATCAAGCGTGGTGGCAAGGTCTGGATCAACGTCTTCCCGGACAAGCCCGTCACGAAGAAGCCGGCCGAGACCCGCATGGGTTCCGGTAAGGGCAACCCCGAGTTCTGGGTGGCCGTCATTCGCCCGGGCCGCGTCCTGTTCGAACTCAGCTTCCCCAACGAAGAGCAGGCCAAGATCGCTTTGGAAAAAGCGATTCAGAAGCTGCCAATCAAAGCCCGTGTCATCACGCGTGAAGAGGTGATCTGAAATGGCGAAGACCATTGTCGAATTACGCGAACTGGATCTGGCCGAATTGGTCGACGAACTTCGTGCAACCAAGCAGGAATCGTTGAACCTTCGATTCCGCAACGCAACGGGTCAGTTGGAGAATGTTGCGGAGATCCGCAAGGTTCGCCGCCAGATCGCCCGTCTCAATGGCCTCGTCCGTCAGCACGAAATTGCTGCCGCAGAGGCCGGGAAGTGAGTGCAGCCATGCCTGACGAAGTAACCACCCAAACCGCGATCCCTGAGCGCAATGCGCGCAAGATGCGCGAAGGCGTTGTCGTGTCCAACAAGATGGACAAGACCGCAGTAGTCGCCGTCATCGAGCGTGTTCGCCACCCGAAGTACGGCAAGTTCATGATGCGTACCAAGAAGTTGTACGCCCACGACGAGACCAACGACGTCAACATCGGCGACCGCGTGCGTCTGATGGAAACCCGTCCGACCAGCAAGAACAAGCGCTGGCGGATCACCGAAGTCCTGGAGCGTGCCAAATGATTCAGCAGGAATCACGTCTTCGCGTTGCAGACAACAGCGGCGGCAAAGAAGTGTTGTGCATCAAGGTGCTCGGCGGCACCCGCCGTCGGTATGCCTCGATCGGCGACATCTTCGTCGCGACGGTCAAAGACGCCATCCCCGGCGCCGGGGTCAAGAAGGGCGATGTCGTCAAGTGCGTCGTCGTGCGCACGAAGAAGGAGAAGCGCCGTCCAGACGGCAGCTACATCCGCTTCGACGAGAACGCCGCCGTCATCATCAAAGACGACCTGACGCCGCGTGGCACACGCATCTTCGGGCCCGTCGGCCGTGAGCTGCGAGACAAGAAGTTCATGCGCATCGTCTCACTCGCCCCGGAGGTGTTGTGATGAAAATCAAAAAGGGTGACGACGTCATCGTCATCTCCGGCAAGGACAAAGGCCAGACCGGCGAAGTCGTCCGCGTGCTCCCGAGGGACAACAAGGTCCTCGTCAACGGCGTCAACACTGCCAAGAAGCACCAAAAGCCGCGCCAGAAGAATCAGCAGGCCGGCATCATCGATCGCGACATGCCGATCGATGCCAGCAACGTGATGTTGCTGCACAAGGGCAAGCCGACCCGCGTCGGTTACAAGATCCTAGACGACGGCACCAAGGTGCGTGTCGCCAAGAGCACCGGCGAGGTGATCTCATGAGCACGCCAACAGCAACGGCAACGGCGCCACGTCTGAAGCAGAAGTACAACGACGAAGTCAAGGCTGCTCTGATGGAGCAGCTCGGCATCAAGAACGTGATGCAAGTCCCCACGTTCGAAAAGGTCGTCATCAACATGGGTGTCGGCCGCGCGACCCAGCAGCCGTCGTTGCTCGAGGGCGCCGTCGCCGATCTGACCAAGATCGCCGGCCAGAAGCCGATCGTCACCAAGTCGAAGAAGTCGATCGCGGCGTTCAAGCTGCGTGAGGACCAGGCGATCGGCTGCAAGGTCACCCTGCGCGGTGATCGGATGTGGGAGTTCCTCGACCGCCTGATCGCGGTTGCGATTCCTCGGATCCGTGACTTCCGCGGACTGCCGGCTCATTCGTGGGACGGCCGCGGCAACTACACGTTCGGTCTCGCTGACCAGATCGTGTTCCCAGAGATCGATTACGACAAGATCGACGCACCACATGGCATGGACATCACCATCGTGACCACCGCCGCGACGGATGCCGACGGCCGAGCGCTGCTCGATGCCTACGGCTTCCCGTTCAAGCGTGGAACCGATGCGAGTGCACCACCGAAGAAGGTCAAAGGCCGCGGACCGATCCGCGGTGGTAAGGGCGCCAGACCGGCCGCCAAGGCGAAGAAGTGATCGGGAAGGGCAACTAGAACAATGGCCAAGAAGTCTCAGATCAATAAGGCGGCTGCGACGCCGAAATACAAGGTGCGCGGCTATACACGCTGCCGCCGCTGCGGGCGAGCCCGTTCCGTTTACCGTAAGTTCGGCCTCTGCCGGATCTGTCTCCGCGAGATGATCCATGCAGGCGAAGTGCCGGGCGTGACCAAGGCAAGTTGGTGAGGGGCAACCATGTTGACTGATCCCATCGCAGACATGCTGACCCGAATCCGCAACGCCAACACGGCGATGCACGATGAGGTGCCGATGCCGTCGTCGAAGCAGAAGGTTGCACTCGCGAAAGTCCTCCAGTCGGAGGGTTACATCACGGGTTTCAACGTCGCTCCCTCGACCAAAGGTCCCGGCGAAGTACTGACTGTCCAAATGAAGTATTCACACGAGCGCGCCCGCACCATCAGCGGTATCAAGCGCGTTTCCACCCCCGGCCTGCGCGTCTACCGCAAGTCAACCGCCGTGCCCCGCGTGCTCGGTGGTCTCGGCGTGGCCGTCCTATCCACCAGTTCAGGACTGATGAGCGACCGTGAAGCGCGCAAGCGCAACATGGGCGGCGAAGTCCTGTGCTACGTGTGGTGAGCCAAGAAAGGTCACGGAAACAGACATGAGTCGTATTGGCAAATCCCCCATCACCGTCCCCTCCGGCGTCGACGTCACCGTCGACGGCGCCAACGTCACGGTCAAGGGTCCGAAGGGCACTTTGTCGTTCGGGGTCCCCGGCGAGATCACGGTGCGTCGCGACGACGCCGTCTTGGTGGTCGAGCGCCCGGACGACGAGCGTGGGAACCGCTCGCTGCACGGCCTCACCCGCACGCTGGTGAACAACATGGTCGTCGGCGTCACCGCCGGCTTCAGCAAAGAATTGGAGATCATCGGCGTCGGCTATCGGGCCGAGGCCCAGGGCCCGAACAAGCTGCGCCTCGCGCTCGGCTTCAGTCACCCTGTGATCGTCGACGCACCGGAGGGAATCTCCTTCGATGTCCCGACCCCGACACGAGTGATCGTCAAGGGCATCGACAAGGAAGTCGTCGGCCAGGTGGCCGCCAACATCCGCAGCATCCGCAAGCCCGAGCCGTACAAGGGCAAGGGCGTGCGCTATCTCGGTGAGAAGGTTTTGCGCAAGGCCGGCAAGACCGGCAAGAAGTAGGTAGGGCAGAGCTATGAGTGATAACGCCAAAGTCCGTCGCGAGTCCCGCATCCGCCGTCACGGCAGGGTCCGCAAGAAGATTCACGGCACCGCTGCGCGCCCGCGCCTCGCGGTGTTCCGTTCCAACAGGCACCTCGTGCTGCAGCTCATCGATGACGAGGCCGGCCGCACGATCGCAGCCGCCTCCACCAACGAAGCCACCGCACGCGAAACCGGACGTGGCAGCAGTGTTGCCGCTGCGACCCGGATGGGCCAGCTCGTCGCCGAACGGGCCAAAGCTGCCGGTATCGATAAAGTTGTCTTCGACCGTGGCGGTTTCGCCTATCACGGTCGTGTTGCCGCGGCAGCTGATGCCGCTCGTGAAGCAGGTCTGGAGTTCTGATGGCTGGTTTTTCGTATACCAACAACAACCCGAATGCTGCGCCTCCCGAGCCGGGCGGGCTGCGTGAGTCGCGAGTCATCGCGATCAACCGCGTCGCCAAGGTCGTCAAGGGCGGTCGTCGCTTCTCGTTCACCGCGCTCGTGGTGGTCGGCGACGGCAACGGTCGTGTCGGTCTCGGCTACGGCAAGGCCAAGGAAGTTCCGCTGGCGATCCAGAAGGGAACGGAAGAGGCCAAGAAGAGCCTGTTCGATGTCGCCCTCGCGGGCAGCACCATCACCCATCCCGTCCTCGGAGTCACCGGCGCTGGTCGGGTACTCATGAAGCCGGCCGCTCCCGGTACCGGCGTCATCGCCGGCGGCGCAGCCCGAGTCATCCTCGAAGAGGCCGGCGTGCACGACATCTTGTGCAAGTCGCTCGGCTCGGCCAACGCAATCAACGTCGCTCGGGCAACGATCCAGGGTCTGCAGTCGCTGCAGCGTCCCGATGAGGTTGCCAAGCGCCGCGGCCTCAATGCCGAAGACTTCGTGCCAAAGGGCATGCTCAAGGCATATAACGACCGCATGGCTTCGCACGCCGCAGGGGAGACTCACTGATGGCTCAGACCAACCGCACCGGCAAGAACCTCGAGGGCAACACGCTGTCGATCACGCTGATCCGTTCCGGCATCAGCGCCAAACCCAAGACCCGCGGGACCCTCCGTGCGCTCGGCCTGAACAAGATCGGTGACACGAACATGTTGCCCGATCGCCCCGAGATCCGCGGCATGATCGCGCGGGTTCCGCACCTCATCTCCGTCGTCGACACCACCGACACCACCGACGCCTGAGGCGTCCGGTAACGAATTCTTGAAAGAGCATCAACCATGCGCGTAGACGAACTCTCACCGGCGCCCGGCGCCACCAAGGCCCCCCAGCGCGTCGGTCGTGGCATCGGCGGCAAGGGCGGCAAGACCGCCGGCCGGGGTACCAAGGGCCAGCAGTCCCGTGGCCGGGGCAAGGTTGCGCGCGGCTTCGAAGGCGGGCAGATGCCGCTCAAGCAGCGCGTCCCCAAGTTGAAGGGCTTCAACAACCCGTTCCGGGTCGAGTACACCGCGGTGAACCTGCACTCCATCGCCAAGCTCGATCTCGTCGAGATCACGCCCGAGGTCCTCGTCACCCGCGGCCTGCTCCGCAAGGGCGACCTGGTCAAGGTGCTCGCCTACGGCGAACTGGCCGGCAAGGTCAACGTGACGGCACACGCGGTTTCGAAGTCGGCCGAGGCGGCCATCACGGCATCAGGCGGTAGTGTCACGCTCGTTGCGTTGCCGCACAAGATTCGCCCGCCGGCAAAGGGCAACCAGTTCACCAACCGCTAAGAGCATCGTCGCCGATGACTAGCTCACCGTCCGTTGTCTTGTTGAGGAGTTAAGCCGTGCTGGCGAACGTGAAGAACGTGTTCAAGGTCGCTGACCTACGAAACAAGGTCCTGTTCACGATCGGCGTCGTCGGCCTCTACCGCCTCGGCGTAGCCATTCAGGTCCCTGGCGTCGACCAACTCGCGGTGCAGCAGCTGCGAGCCTCCGCCCAGGGCAACGGTGCGCTCGGCTTCTTGAACCTCTTCTCCGGCGGAGCGTTCAGCAGCTTTTCGATCTTCGCGCTGGGCATCATGCCCTACATCACCGCCAGCATCATCATGCAGGTGCTCGGAGTCGTCATCCCCAAGCTCGAGCAGCTCCAGCAAGAAGGTGCAGTCGGGCAGCGCAAGATCACCCAGTACACCCGGTATCTGGGTATCGGCATCGCGACGCTGCAGGCAGCCGGCCTGACGTTCATTTTCGGGCAGGGTCGCGGCAGTGCATTCTTCGGCGCGGCCCGCAACGCGCCCAACGTGAAGCTGCTCCCGCAGTTCATGCCTCGTGCGCTGTTGGTCATCATCACACTTGTCGCCGGCACGGCGCTGGTCATGTGGATGGGCGAACTGATCAGCCAGCGAGGAATCGGCAATGGCATGTCGATGATCATCTTCGCGTCTGTCGTCTCGGGTCTTCCCGTCAACTTCTTGCGGATCTGGGTCGAGGAGAGCAAGGTCTTGTTCTTCCTCCTCCTCGCACTGGTTGCCGGCATCGTGTTCGCCGTCGTCCGTGTCGAACTCGGAATGCGGCGGATCCCGGTCTCGTTCGCGAAGCGCCAGGTCGGTCGGCGGATGTACGGCGGGCAGAACACCTACATCCCGCTGAAGGTCAACCAGAGCGGTGTCATCGCGATCATCTTCGCCAGCTCGGTGCTGTTGTTGCCGGTGTTGCTGACCAACGTGCTCGGTTCCGGCGAGGGCTGGCGCGGTTGGATCACCGACAAGGTCAACCGCTACATCGTCAACAGCCAGAACTTCGTGTACGCGGTCATCTTGTTCTTGCTGATCATCGCCTTCTCCTACTTCTACAACTCGATCGCCTTCGACCCGATCCGACAAGCCGATCAGATCCGCAAGCAGGGTGGGTTCATCCCCGGCATCCGCCCCGGTGCCCAGACCGAGCGCTATCTCGCCAAGGTCGTCAACCGGATCACCCTGCCGGGTGCGGTGTTCACCGGCATCATTGCCTTGCTGCCGTACATCTTGTTGTGGATCTTCAATGTTCAGAACTTCCCCTTCGCGGGTACCACGGTGCTGATTGCGGTCGGCGTTGCGCTCGAACTGATGCGTCAGATCGACAGCCAACTCACGCTTCGCAACTACGAGGGTTTCCTGAAGTAGCCCGATGATCCCGGGCGCTCGGCTCATCATCCTTGGCCGTCAGGGCGCGGGGAAAGGTACCCAATGCGTGCGTTTGTCGCGCCATTTCGTCGTGCCCCACATATCTACCGGCGACATGCTGCGCGCCGCCGTGCGTGAGGGCACGCCGCTCGGTCGGGCCGCGAGGGAGGTCATGGATTCCGGTGGCCTCGTCGGCGACGAGATCATGGTCGGCATCGTCCGCGAACGCCTCGAGCACGACGATGCCCGCACGCGCGGTTACATCCTCGACGGATTTCCGCGTACCGTTCGTCAGGCCGAGGCGCTCGACGAGATCACTGCCGACCGACCACTCGACGGCGTCATCGACCTCGACGTGCCGCGCGACCTCGTCCTCGAACGTCTGTCCGCGCGGCGGGTCTGCCGCGACTGCGGCACCAACTACGTCGCCAGCGGCCACGAACGTCAGCAGCGGATCTGCGACGTCTGCGGCGGCGACGTCATGCACCGAGACGACGACACTCCCGAAGCGATCAACCATCGGCTCGACCTCTACGAGCAGCAGACCTCGCCGCTGATCGAGTACTACGGTGGGGCCGGCCGGCTGATGGTCGTCGATGGCGTCGCAACGCCGGACACGGTCTTCAACGAGCTCACGGCCGCAGTCGAGGCGAGCCGGCGCAACTGATGCGACATCGTCTCGCGACCCTGCCCCGCCGATCAGCTGTCGATCTCCGCCAGATGCGGTTGGCAGGCCGGGTCGTGGCAGAGATGCACGAGGCGATTCGTGGCGCTGCCCAACCTGGCGTGACGACTGCCGCGCTCGACCTGATCGGGCGCGAGGTCCTGGCCAAGCGCAGTGCCACCTCGAACTTCCTCGGCTACCACGGTTTTCCGGCCGTGATCTGTGCTTCGGTCAACGACGAGGTCGTGCACGGCATTCCAGGGCCGCGGACCCTGCAGGACGGCGACCTGTTGTCGATCGACTGCGGGGCAATCGTCAACGGCTGGCACGGTGATGCTGCGTTTTCGATGGCCATCGGCACGGCCACGGCGGCCACCCAGCGACTGATCGACACCGCCGACAAGGCCCTCGCCGCAGCGATCCGGGCAATGGTGCCCGGTGGGCACCTGGGCGACATCGGCGCCGCGATCGAGGAGATCGTCTCGGCGGCCGGCTACGGAAGCCCTCGCGACTACTGCGGACACGGCATCGGCACGGCGATGCACGAGGAACCCGATGTCGAAAACCGGGGAAGGCGCGGCAAGGGGCCGGCGCTCGAACAGGGTGTGGTGCTCGCGATCGAGCCGATGCTGATCGCCGGCGGGAGTGACGACGTGCGCGAACTCGACGACGACTGGACCGTCGTGACGGGCGACGGCTCCTTGGCCGCACACGTCGAACACACTGTCCTGGTCGGCCCCGACGGTCCTGAAATCCTGACCATCTGATTTTGGCCGTCTGCCCGCCCCGAACCGCGCCTGGACCGTGATCGCGCGGGCAGTGAGGTGCGCGCAGCCGGAGTCCCCGAACGCGGAAGCGAGATTTGCTACGATTTCTCCTCCGGAACTCACCCGCGCGGCTTTGCGTTGCGATTCGCGGGCGATAGTATTGCAACTCGGCCATCAGGGCGTCTGCGCGCACGCAGCCTCCGTTGGGCCACACCGTCCGCCGTTGTTGAGGAGGCTGCTCTGCCAAAGCCGAAAGAAGACGCCATCGTGCTCGAAGGCACCATTGTCGAGTCGCTCCCGAACGCCATGTTTCGTGTCGAACTCGAGAATAGCCACAAAGTGTTGGCGCACATCTCCGGGAAAATGCGGATGCACTACATCCGCATCCTGCCGGGGGACAAGGTTCAGGTAGAACTCACTCCCTACGACCTCACCAGGGGTCGCATCACGTACCGCTACAAGTAAAGGCCACCCATGAAGGTCCGACCCAGTGTCAAGAAAATCTGTGAGAAGTGCAAGGTCATTCGCAGGCACGGTCGCGTCATGGTGATTTGTGAAAATCCCCGTCATAAGCAGCGCCAGGGCTGAGATCGAAACACTAAGGAATTAGGGAAACAACTGATGGCTCGTATTTCTGGTGTCGACATTCCCCGCGAAAAGCGGCTGGAAATCGCTCTCACCTACATCTTCGGTATCGGCAAGCCGACCTCCCAGAAGATCTGCGCCGATTCGGGGCTCGACCCGAACACCCGTGTTCGCAGCCTGACCGAGGATGAGGTCAACCGGATCCGGATCGAGGTCGAAAAGCTCACCGTCGAGGGAGACCTGCGCCGTGAAGTGCAGCAAGACATCAAGCGTAAGATCGAGATCGGGTGCCTGCAGGGCATCCGTCACCGCAAGGGCCTGCCCGTGCGGGGCCAGCGCACGCACACCAACGCTCGTACCCGCAAGGGCCCGAAGAAAACCGTTGCCAACAAAAAGAAGGCCGTGAGGAAGTAGCGATGGCAAAGCCAAAGCCAGGAGGACGCCGTCCCCGCAAGCGCGAGCGCAAGAACGTCACCGTCGGTATCGTTCACATCAAGAGCTCGTTCAACAACACCATCGTCAGCGTCACCGACACAGAGGGCAACGTCATCTCGTGGGCGTCATCCGGCGGTGTCGGTTTCAAGGGGTCGCGTAAGAGCACCCCGTTCGCAGCGCAGATGGCGGCCGACAAGGCAGCCCGCGCAGCGATGGAGCACGGCCTGCGCCGTGTCGAGGTTCAGGTCAAGGGTCCCGGCTCCGGCCGCGACACCGCCGTTCGCTCGATCCAGAACACCGGCCTCGAGGTGACGTCGATCAAAGACGTCACGCCGTTGGCTCACAATGGTTGCAGCCAGCCCAAGCGCAAGAGGAACTAGATCATGGCTCGTTATACCGGACCGAAGGTGCGCGTTTCGCGGCGCCTGTCCACCAACATCTTCGAGAACGAAAAGGGTCGAAAGGCCCTCGAGCGTCGCCCCTTCCCTCCCGGCCAGCACGGCCGCACCCGCCGTCGCAATGCCGGTAGCGAGTACCTGGCCCAGCTCCAGGAAAAGCAGAAGGCGAAGTTCATCTACGGCGTCCTCGAGCGTCAGTTCCGGCGCACCTATGAAGAGGCCAATCGCCTCCAAGGGCCAACGGGCGAGAACCTGCTCCGGCTGCTCGAGCAGCGCCTGGACAACGTGGTTTATCGCGCCGGCTGGGCCGAGACCCGTCCGCAGGCCCGCCAGTTCGTGAGCCACGGCAAGATTCTCGTCAACGCCAAGCGGGTCGACATCGCCAGCTTCCGCGTGAAGAAGGGCGACCTCGTCAGCCTGCACGAGAAGGCTCGCAACATGATCGTCGTCCAGCACAACATCGATGTCCTCGACCGCAAGGTCGTCGGCTGGCTGGAACAGGGCGATGGCGGCAAGCAGGTCACCGTTCGTGATCTGCCCCAGCGCGAACACATCGATGTGCCCGTCCGCGAACAGCTCATCGTCGAGCTGTACTCCAAGTAACCGATCCCCGAAAGGACACAGGCGTACCACATGCTCGTCATCCAGCGCCCTACCGTCGAGGCAATCGGCGAAGAAGCAAACAACCGTCAGCGGTTCGCCGTCGGCCCGCTCGAGCCCGGTTTCGGCCACACGATCGGCAACTCGCTGCGCCGCACTCTGCTGTCGTCGATCCCCGGTGCCGCGATCACAGCGGTCCGCTTCGATGATGCCCTGCACGAGTTCGACACCATCAGCGGCGTCAGCGAAGACATCACCGACATCATCCTCAACCTCAAAGACATCGTCCTCACGAGCCTCAGCGATGAGCCCGTCATCGTCCGCCTCGATATGCGTGGCTCGGCCGAGATCTCCGCAGCAGACATCAAGTGCCCGAGCGACGTCGAGATCTTGAACACCGATCTTCACATTGCATCGATCAACTCGAAAGGCCGCCTCGCCGTTGACCTCACCGTCGAGCGTGGTCGCGGCTATCTCTCGAGCCACCGCGAAAATGAGAGCCGCACGATCGGTGTCATCCCGATCGACGCGATCTTCTCCCCGGTGCGCCGTGTCATGTTCGAGATCGAGCCGACCCGCGTCGAGCAGAGCACGAACTACGACCGCCTCGTCATCGACATCGAGACCGACGGCTCGATCAGCCCCCGCGAGGCGCTGGCATCCGCAGGCGCAACGCTGCGTTCGCTCGTCGACCTCGTGGCCAGCCTCAGTGATGAGCCGCAGGGCCTCGAACTCGGCGAAGTCGCGGCCAGCAGTGCCTCGTCGCCGGACCTCGATCTGCCGATCGAAGACCTCGATCTGTCCGAGCGGCCCCGAAACTGCTTGAAGCGGGCCCAGATCAATTCCATTGGCGAGCTGCTCACCAAGACCGAAGACGACCTTTTGAACATCACCAACTTTGGTCAGAAGTCGCTCGACGAGGTCAAGCAGAAGCTCGACGAGCGCGGCCTCACGCTGCGCGGCTGACCCAGATCCGCTGACCCAGATTCGCTGACCCAAGATTCGCAGTCGTAGAGAGACAAAACCATGCCGGCAACACCACGCAGAGCTCGCAACTTCGGCGGCAGCTCGCAGCACCAGAAATTGATGATGGCCAACCTCGCGGCTTCACTGTTCGCAGCAGAGGGCATCGTCACCACCGAGGCCAAGGCCAAGGCCCTCCGCCCGATCGCGGAGAAGCTGATCACAAAGGCCAAGAAGGCCACCGACGACGACCCCATGCGAATCCATCGCATCCGTCAGATCCAGGGATTCCTCGGCGACCGGGAGATGACGAACAAGCTGGTCACGGATGTGGCGCCACGCTACACGGGACGCAACGGCGGCTATCTGCGGATCCTCAAGCTCGGGCCGCGCCAGGGCGACAAAGCCCAAATGGCCCGGATCGAACTGGTCTGAGTTCCCAGTCGTTCAGCGACTGGGACGGCCACGATGAGCCTCGACGAGCCCGTCGCACTGCGGCGGGTTCGTTTCGTCGTGGCCTACGACGGCGCGGTGTTCCAGGGCTTTGCCGCGAACAGCGGTGTGACCACCGTGGCCGGGGTACTCACCGAGACCCTCAGCCTGATCACGCGCCATCCGGTACACATCGTCGGCGCAGGGCGTACCGATGCCGGGGTCCACGGTTGGGGCCAAGTGATCAGCTGCGATCTGCCGACGACGAGTGATCTGGTCAGCATCATCCGCCGGGTCAACCGCATCTGCGCTCCGCGGGTCGTGCTGCGAAGCGGCGAGTGGGTCGCCGACGGCTTCAGCGCACGGTTCAGCGCCGAGTGGCGCCACTATCGCTACCTCGTGCTCAACTCGCAGGTCCCGAACCCGTTCGTTGCCGCGACGGCCTGGCACGTGCACCGACCGCTGTCGCTGCCCGCGATGCAGCTCGCATGCGATCCGCTGATCGGCGAAAACGACTTCACATCGTTTTGCCGGATGCCGCGGCGCATCGACGGTAACCCGCAGCCGTCGCTCAACCGGCGGGTGATGCTTGCCCGCTGGAGCGACGTCAGCGCCACGGTCGGTCCGTTCGCCGTCGATCACCGGCTGCTGTCGTTCGACATTCGGGCAAACGCGTTCTGCCATCAGATGGTGCGATCGATCGTCGGCACTTTGGTCGATGTCGGCCGCGGCGCCATTCGCGCCGGCGACATCCGCACGATCATGCGCGCTCGAGATCGGCGCGCCGCCCCGACGCTTGCGCCGGCGCACGGCTTGACGCTGTGGGAGGTCGGCTATTCGGGCGTTCGATCTGCCGGCGGCCGTGGGTGATGACGGCGCCGGGGGTGAGAGGAGTGCCTGGGGTGATAGCAGCGCCTGTAGTTGCGCAGCCCGAGGCCGCCCATCACGAGCAGCATCACGCCCAAGCCCGCGCCGAGCCACTTGCCGAGTGCTCCGTCGGACGCAATGATGTGGACGAGCGAAACGAGCATGGCCCATTGTGGCCGAATTCGCGCCCGATCTGATTGCCGATCGAGTTCGGTTGCCCCTATCCTTGTTTGGTTCCCAGTGGCCGCCGGTTGGCGCCGCTCGCACAAGAGTTTCCCGAGAAAGCTTTGATGATGCGTACGTACACTCCAAAAGCAAGCGAAATCACCCGCGCCTGGCACGTGATCGATGCCGACGGTCTCGTTCTCGGGCGGCTGTGCACCGAGGCCGCCCGCGTGTTGCGCGGCAAGCACAAGACCACGTTCGCCCCGCACATCGATACCGGCGATCACGTGATCATCATCAATGCCGCCAAGGTCGTGCTCACGTCGGGCAAGGCCGAGCTCAAGGGTGTGCACCGCTACAGCGGATACCCGGGCGGGTTGAAGACCGAAACGTACGCAAACCTCCTCGGCCGTAAGCCGGCAGAAGCGGTGCGCAACAGCGTCCGTGGCATGCTGCCAAAGGGCCCACTCGGTCGTCAGCAGATCATGAAGCTCAAGGTGTATGCGGGTGCGCAACATCCGCACGCCGCGCAATCCCCTGTCGTATTGGACCTCGCAGCGGCCAAGGCCCGCTGAACATTCGGAGCATGTGAATCATCATGGGCACAAAGCCGCTTACCCAAACCACTGGCCGCCGCAAGGAATCCGTTGCTCGCGTCCGCCTTCGTCCCGGCACCGGTGTCGTCACCGTCAACGGACGCACCTTCGAGAACTACTTCCCGACTGCGATGGCCCGGATGATCGTCAGCGAGCCGCTGCGCATCACCAGCACCGAAGAGGCCTACGACATCGACGCCACCATCTTCGGTGGCGGCATCAGCGGCCAGGCCGGGGCATTGCGGATGGGTATCGCCCGCTCGCTCATCGAACTGGACCCAGAGCAGCGTGCCGCGCTGAAGAAGGCCGGTCTGCTTACCCGTGACTCGCGTCGCAAGGAGAGCAAGAAGTACGGTCTCAAGAAGGCCCGTAAGGCGCCGCAGTACACCAAGCGCTGAGTTGCTGCGTTTCGGCACCGATGGTGTGCGCGGTGTCGCGCTCACGGAACTGACGCCGTCTTTCGTCTGCGCACTCGGAGCGGCCGCCGCGCGCGTGCTCGGCAACGGTACGTGGTTGATCGGCCGCGACACCCGCGAGTCCGGCTCCGTGCTCGAGAATGCACTACTTGAAGGACTGCAGTCCGAGGGGGCTCTCGTCGTGCTGTGCGGGGTGACCCCGACGCCAGCGCTCGCGCTGTTCTCCGCGACGCATCAGGCGCCGGCCGCGATGATCACGGCGTCGCACAATCCCTACACCGACAACGGGGTCAAGATCTTCGCCGTCGGAGGCGTGAAGCTCAGCGACTCGGTCGAGAGCCAGATCGAGACCCAACTCGAGATCGGTCTGCTCGCCGACGCCGACCGCCGCGCCACTGGCGCTGCGGTGGCTCCACCGACCCATGTCGATTCGGCCGTCGAGCACTATGTCGATCATCTCGTCGCGCTGTTCCCGCCGAACGCGTTGGCGGGGATGCGTGTCGTCGTCGACTGCGCCAACGGGGCGATGAGCGTTGCCGCCCCGGCTGTCGTACGCGCGCTCGGTGCAGAGGTCACGGTGATCAACGCCGAGCCGAACGGGACCAACATCAATGCCGACTGCGGTGCCACCCACCCCGCCTCGCTTGCCGCTGCCGTCATTTCCGATGGCGCCGATGCCGGGCTCGCGTTCGACGGCGATGGTGACCGCGTGATCGCGATCGACGAACACGCCAATGTGGTCGACGGCGACCGCCTAATCGCACTCGGCGCGCTCCAACTGAAGCACGAGGGCGCGCTGACCAACGACACGGTCGTCGTGACGGTGATGAGCAATCTCGGCTTCCACCGTGCGATGCGCGACGCCGGGATCAACGTTGTCGCAACGGCCGTCGGCGACCGGTATGTGCTCGAAGCCCTTGATGCGGGCGATTTCGCAATCGGTGGCGAACAGAGCGGTCACGTCATCTACCGTCACCTCGCGACCACTGGCGATGGGCTGCTGGCCGGCGTGCGCCTGTTGCACCACGTGACGGTCGCCGGCCACTCGCTGGCCGACATCGCGGCCGCCGTGATGACCACGTACCCGCAGGTCCTTGTCAACGTGCGGGTCAACGAGCGCCACCCCCGGATCGCAACCGAGTTGGCGAGCGAGATCGCGCGGGTCGAGCGCGAACTTGGCGGCGAGGGCAGAGTGCTGGTCCGGGCGAGTGGTACCGAACCGCTCGTGCGGGTGATGGTCGAGGCAGCGTCGGACGACCTCGCTCGGCGCCTCGCCGACCAGCTCGCCTCCGTTGTCCGCGAGCGATTCGCCGCGCACTCGTAGCCGGCCAAACCGGCGGCGTCGAGAGCGAACGCCGAGCGACGGCCGACATCCGTCCGACGGTCAATGTAGCCTGTCCGCCATGTGCGGGATCATTGCCATCCACAGCCGCCCGTCGACCCGAGGTATTCCGTCGGCCGACGTCATTCTCGAAGGTCTCGACCGGGCGGTAGCGGCAGCGCCGGATATCGCCTCGGCTGCCGACGCCGCGGCCTCGGTGGATCAACTGCTGCGCGGCGTTCCGGGTAGCCGGGCGATGGTCGGGCGCCACGAACTGATCGCCGGGATGACTACCAGGCTCGATCAGCTCGACGCTGTCGTGGCGTCGGCGGAACGCCGACTCGAGGTTGTGGCGGTACCGGATATCCGTCCGCCGGCAGTGGATGAGATCGAGTTCGCCAACGCCGCGCTTGGTCGTCTGCGCGATGCGGTCTGGGCGATCCGCAATGATCGTCTGCGCAGCGCCCGCCTCGTCGATGAACTCGCCGGGCGCGACGCCGGGCCTGCGGCCATCGCCGCATACTTCGCGGTGCAGCAGGCACTGTCAGCACTCGATCGGCTCGAGGTGCGCGGCCGTGATTCCGCCGGCATTCATCTCTTCGTCTGGGATCACGGGCTGTCCGCCGACGATCCGGCCGTTCGTTCGCTGCTCGTCGGGCGCGGCGAGAACTCGCTGTTCATTGGCGGCTCCGTTCGCGTCGTCGGTGGATGCCTGAGCCTGGTGTACAAGGCGGCCGCCGAGATCGGCGAACTCGGTGACAACACTCGTGCGCTGCGGGCGTCGGTGATGGCGGATGATCTCCTGCGGCTTGCGCTGGCGTCGCCGACGGCGCGGGTGAGCCTGCTCGGGCACACCCGCTGGGCCAGCGTCGGCATCATCAGCGAACCCAATTGCCACCCGATCAACAGCGAGGAACTCGAGTCCAGCTACAACCACGGGCCGTACGTCGTCGGTGTGCTCAACGGCGACGTCGACAACCATGCCGACCTCAAGATCGAGCACAACCTCCACATCGCCGGGCCGATCACCACCGACGCGAAGGTCATTCCCGCGCTCGTGTCGCGGCTGTCCGAGCAAACCGACGGCGACCTCGTCGAGGCATTCCGGCGCACCGTTGCCAGCTTCGAGGGCAGCGTTGCCATCGGCGCGGCATCGGCCGAGCGGCCAGAGGAGCTGATGTTCGCAGTGCGCGGCAGCGGGCAAAGTCTCTACGTCGGGTTTGCGGAGGATGCGTTCGTCGTCGCCAGCGAGCCGTACGGCCTGGTCGAGGAAACCAGCCGCTACGTGCGCATGGACGGCGAGTTGGCAGTGCACGGCGATCAGCGGGTCGGCCGCGGTCAGGTGTTCGTACTGGCGGCAGATCGGGCGGGAGAACTCGCAGGCGTCCGCCGGTTCTCCTACGACGGCACCGAGCTGGCGTTGGCCGAGGACGAGATCGTCACCGCCGAGGTCACCACCCGCGACATCGACCGCGGTTCGGCACCGCATTTCTTGTTGAAGGAGATCAACGAAGCGCCGGAGAGCTTCCGCAAGACGCTCCGCGGCAAGATCGTCGAGCACGGTGGGGTGCTGCGCGCGGTCGTCGGTGAGCGGGCGCTGCCGGCGTTCATCGCAACAGGCCTGGCCGGTGGCCGACTGAGCCGGGTGCTCGTCATCGGCCAAGGCACCGCCGCCATCGCGGCGCGTAGCGTTGCAACGACGCTGGATACGCTGATCGAGGGCAAGCTCGATGTCGACCCGATCGTGGCCACCGAATTGAGCGGCTTCGGCATGCGCCTCGACATGAGCGACACGCTCGTCATCGCTGTCAGCCAGAGTGGCACGACCACCGATACCAATCGCACGGTCGACCTCGTCCGCGGCCGTGGAGCGGCGGTGATCGGCATCGTCAACCGGCGCAACAGCGATCTCACCGACAAGGCCGACGGGGTGCTGTACACGTCCGACGGGCGCGACGTCGAGATGAGTGTTGCGTCGACCAAGGCGTTCTACGCACAGGTCGCCGCCGGCACGCTGTTGGCGTGTGCGATCAGTGAAGCGGCCGGACTTGGATCGGAACTGCGCCGCCACCAACTGCTCACGTCGCTTCGCGAAATCCCCGACGCGATGCGCACGGTGCTCGGGCTGCGCGAGCACATCGGCGACGCAGCCCGTCGGTTCGCCCCGCAACGGCGCTACTGGACGGTGGTCGGCAACGGCGTCAATGCTGTCGCCGCCGAAGAAGTGCGGATCAAGCTGAGCGAACTCTGCTACAAGAGCATTGCGTGCGACATCACCGAGGACAAAAAACACATCGACCTGTCGTGCGAGCCGCTCATTCTGGTCTGCGCGGCCGGTCTCGCCGGAGGAACAGCGGACGACGTGGCCAAAGAGGTTGCCATCTTCCGGGCCCACAAGGCGCTGCCGATCGTTATCGCCACGGAGGGCGAAACCCGCTTCTCGGCCGCTGCCCATGTCGTGAGTGTCCCAGCGGTGGATCCGGCCCTGGCCTTCGTGCTGTCGGTGATGGTCGGTCACCTCTTCGGCTACGAGGCCGCGCTTGCAATCGACGCGTCGGCGAGACCACTGCGCGAGGCGCGCGATTTGATCGAGCGCGTCGTCGGCGCAACCGATGTCGGCGAGGAGATCGTGAAACTCGTCAACGCCGCTCTCGGGCCGATGGCCGATCGGTTCTTCTCAGGGTTAGGGGCGGGTCTGTACGATGGGCAGATGGAGGCCTCGACTGCGGTCCGGCTCGTGGCGATCTTGCGCAACGCGCTGAGCCCCGCCCCGCTCGAGTCCTATCAGGCCGACACCGGAAAGCTCGGTACGCCCAGCCTCCTGATCGACGACCTGACCGCGGCCATCACGCGTGGCATCGAGGAGCTCACCCGTCCGATCGATGCGATCAAGCATCAGGCCAAGACCGTCACGGTCGGCATCAGTCGCAACGACGAAGGGGTGCTCGATCGCCGTCTCGTTCAGGCGGTGCTCGGCGCTGGTGTCGGGCGCGATCGGCTGGCGTACAAGTCGCTCAAGGTGCTCGCCGATCTCGATCCGGCGATCGCTGATGTCATCGGCTTCACCCGCTATCACATCGAGGGCGATCCGGAGTCGGGCGACGCCACCATCTCTATCGTCGATCGTGGCGGGCTATCGGGAAATGTGCCGTCGCGCGTCGAACGCAACAACTCACTCGTGGGCACCAAGCGCCGCGTCGCCGCCGAACGAGAGGTACTCGTTGCCCGCGGCCGCAGCGATGGCCGCACCGTCATCTTCGTGCCGGAGGTGAAGGCCAATCAGACGACCGGCATCACACTCCTGCACGTGCGATTCCACGAGCACCTGCCGGCCGGCGTGATGCGCGGTGTGCTGCAGGGCTACGACCGTCGCTACGACCGCCTCGTCGACTGGGTGGCTGAGACGGAGGGCGGTTTCCGCGAGGATCGCCTCGGCGAGGTGTCCGTTGCAGACCTCCTGATCCTGCCGATCAGTGAGATGGCCGATCACTGGCGCGGTTGATTCGAGCCCGGATGATCGACACCAGATGATCGGCACCAGATGATCGGCACCAGATGATCGGTATCGGGGTTGACGCGGTCGAGATCGAGCGGTTCCGCCGTTCGCTCGCACGCACACCGTCGATGCGGACCCGCCTGTTCACTGCCGAAGAACTCGCCTACGTCGCGCCCAAGTCCGATCCCGTGCCATCGCTGGCGGCGCGCTTCGCAGCGAGGGAGGCGGTGATGAAGGCGCTCGGCGTCGGCCTCGGAGCGTTCGGCTTCCACGATGTCTGGGTCACCCGCGCCCCATCCGGCAACCCGTCGCTCGTCTTCGCCGGAGCGGCGGCCGAGCTTGCCGCAGCATCAGGCGTGTCGCGCTGGCACCTGTCGCTGACCCACAGCGACCTGATCGCGATCGCCTACGTCATCGCCGAATAGAGCCGGCTGGCGACCGTGAACGGACACGGACACGGATTCCGCAGCCGCAATGGTAGCTACGCTGGCGTCCATGCTGGCGATTCTGACACCGGAGGAAATGCGCGCCGTCGATGACGCCGCAACCGTGTCGGTCGAGACGCTCATCGAGCGCGCCGGATCAGCCGTCGCGTCGGCCGCGCTGGCGATGCTCGGCGGCTCGTACGGACGGCGGGTCATCGTCATCGCCGGCAAGGGCAACAACGGCAACGACGGACGGGTCGCAGCGCGCCTGCTCGCTGCGAGAGGCGTTCAGGTCCGGGTCTTGGAACCGGGCGACGCGCCGTCCGCTCTGCCCGAGTGTGATCTCGTCATCGATGCCGCGTACGGCACCGGATTTCACGGCGTGTGGGCCGCACCGGATCCCGGCGCTGCACGGGTCCTTGCCGTCGACATCCCATCGGGTGTCGACGGTCTCACCGGCGAGGCTGGGCCCGGGGTGATGCAGGCGGATCACACGATCGTCCTCGCTGCGCTCAAGCCGGGCCTGCTGTTCCCGCCCGGCTCACAATTGGCGGGGTCGGTCGAGATCGCCGAGATCGGGCTGTCGTGCGACGGTGCCCGAACCCATCTCGTCCAGCAGTTGGATGTGCAGCGGTGGTGGCGGCCGCGCCGCGCCGATGCCCACAAGTGGCGGGCGGCGACCCGAGTCGTTGCCGGTAGCGACGGGATGACAGGCGCCGCGCACCTCGCCGCAGCGGCCGCCCAGCGCGCCGGCGCCGGCATGGTGCATCTATCCGTACCCGGCTCCGCCACCGGAAGCGGCGACCATGAGTACGTGCAGCGGCCGATACCCGGCCAGGGCTGGGGGAGCGAGGTGCTTGCCAGCCTCGACAGGTTCCAGTCGCTCGTGATCGGCCCCGGCCTCGGTCGCGATGACACGACGATTGCATCGATCAGAGACGTGCTGCGCCAATCACCGGTGCCGACAGTGGTCGACGGTGATGGGTTGTTCGCGCTCGCCTGGAGCAACGACGGCGTCGGCCCGATCCTGCGCGATCGCCGCTCGCCGACCGTGCTCACGCCCCACGACGGCGAATTCGCACTCCTCACCGGGTCAAAGCCAGAAGCGGATCGGATCATGGCGGCGCGCCGGCTTGCGTTCGAACTCGGGGCCGTCGTGCTGCTCAAGGGCCCGGGCTCGGTCGCGGCCGAACCGGGAGGAAGGGCGTTGGTCATCACCACCGGCGACGACCGCCTGGCAACGGCCGGCACCGGCGACGTGTTGTCTGGCATCATCGCGGCGTTGCTCGCACAGGGAATCGCGCCGTTCGAGGCCGCAGCCGCCGGTGCGTGGATTCATGGTCGCGCCGGCCGGCTCGGACCTCGCCACGGCCTGATCGCAAGTGACCTCCTTGCGCTGATCCCGCACGTGCTGGACTCGCTCGCGTGAGATGGGCTTGGGCCGAGGTCGACCTCGACGCGATCACCCACAACGTGGGCGTGGTTCGCGAGCGCGCCACGCCGGCTCGGGTGTGGGCGGTCGTCAAGGCTGACGCGTACGGTCACGGCGCCGTCCCGGTTGCCAAAGCCGCGCTTGCGGGCGGGGCAGACGGGCTCTGCGTCGCGCTGGTGCAGGAGGGCAGTGAGCTGCGCCGGGCCGGCATCGATGCCCCGATTCTCGTGCTGAGCGAGCAACCACCGGACGAGCTCGGTGAACTCGTCGCCGACGGGCTGACGGCAACGGTCTACACCCACGACGGCATAGACGCGCTCGCGATTGCGGTCGATGGCGGCATCGATCACCCCGTGCATCTCAAGATCGACACCGGCATGCATCGCGTTGGGGCTCAGCCCGCTGATGCCGTGGCGCTCGCCGACTCGATCGCGCTGCATCCCCAACTCGCGCTCGGCGGGGTGTTCACCCACCTCGCCATGGCCGACGAGCCGCCGGCCGCCGCCAACGCCTTGCAGCTTCGGCGCTTCGACGAAGTGCTCGACGCGTTGCGAGGTGCAGGTCACCGACCAGCCCTCGTCCACGCCGCCAACTCTGCCGCAGCTTTGGGGATCGCCGATGCGCGCCGCGACCTCGTCCGGCTCGGCATCGCGATGTACGGCATCGAGCCAGGGCCGGGGGTCAGCGATCTGTGCAGCGACCTTCGCCCGGCTCTGTCGCTGCGCGCCCGGGTCAGCTTCGTCAAGCGTGTCGCTGCCGGCGAGGCGATCAGCTACGGCCTGCGGCACACGTTCACGACGAACACCCTCGTTGCGACCGTCCCGATCGGCTACGCCGACGGGGTCCCGCGTCGCCTGTTCGGCGCCGGAGGCGATGTGCTCATCCACGGCCGGCGGCTGCCGATCGTGGGTGTCGTGACGATGGATCAGCTGATGGTCGACTGCGGCGATCTCGCAGTGCGGGTCGGTGATGAGGTCGTGCTGATCGGTGCGCAGGTCGGCGCGGCCGGAACCGCGAGCGTGCCGGCGGAGGAGTGGGCGGCTCGACTTGGCACAATTGGATACGAGATCGTCTGCGGCATCGGGAAACGGATCGAACGACGGCATATCTCCTCGGCCCCCAGGTAACCGGATGATCGAACTGCGCTCCCATTCTCCACAAGACACTCGTGCCATCGCGGCTGCGGTGGCCGAGCTCGCGCGCCCCGGCGACCTGATCGTGCTGGCCGGGCAGATGGGTGCCGGCAAGACCGCATTCGCGCAGGGTTTCGCCCGTGCGCTCGGCATCGACGAGCCGGTCACATCGCCGACCTACACCCTCGTGCACACCTACCAGACCGGTGCCACCACGCTCCACCACGCCGATCTCTACCGGCTGGAGCACACCGCCGAGGTGGCCGATCTCGGGCTCGACGAGCTACGGGAGGACGACGCGATCGTGCTCGTCGAGTGGGGCGACGTCGTGGACCTCGGTCCGCAACTGCAGATCGAGCTCCGTGTCGACGACGTGCCCGACGACGGTCAGCTCGACGCCCGCGACATCGCGGTCACCGCGAGTGACCGGCGGTGGTCGTCTCGCTGGGAGCGGCTCGTTGCGTCACTCGAGCCGTGGGCTGCGTCGTGATCACGCTCGGCATCGAAACAGCGACGCAGGTGGTCAGCGTCGCGCTCGGCGGCGATGACGGCATCCTGGGCATTGTCGAGATCATCTCCGGCCGCCGCCATGCGGAGATCCTCACACCCGCGATCGAGTTCGTCTGCCGTCACGCCCGGATCGCCGTCGCCGACATCGGCGCGATCGGAGTCGATGTCGGCCCCGGTCTGTTCACGGGGATGCGCGTCGGCATCGCCTCGGCGAAGGCAATGGCGCAGGCGCTGCACGTGCCACTCGTCGGCGTCTGCTCACTCGATCTGCTTGCCCATCCGATGCGTCATTCACCGAAGGTGATCGCAAGCGTGATCGATGCCCGTAAGGGAGAGGTGTTCTACGCGTTCTACCTCAGCTCGACCGATGGCGTTCGGCGCGTCAGCCATCCGCGCGCATGCTCCATCGACGACTTCAACGCCGATGTGTTGGCGCGGGGCCAGGACGTGCTTGCGGTGGGCGATGGCGCCCATCGCTATCGCGACGAACTGGAGCACTCGATCGAAATTGCCGACCTGATGCATCCATCGGCGGGGCCGCTCGTCCAACTCGCCCGCACGCAAGCACTGCGCGGCGACACGGTGGAGCAAAGCGATTGCGGACAACTCGGCGCTGGTTCCGCCAATCCCGATGCCGTGCAGCCGATGTATCTCCGTGCACCTGACGCCCAGATCAACTGGACGACGAGATGAACCGGACGACGAGATGAGCGGGCGATGAGTGTCCTGTCGCGTTTATTGAACCGCCCCCCGCCGGCGCGTGGGCTCGTCATCGAGCCGATGCGCCGCCGCGACCTGACCGCGATCCAGGTGATCGAGCGCCAGGTCTACCCGCAGCCGTGGTCCCTGAATGTCTTCGCGAACGAGATCGAGATGGCGCGCCAGGGCCAGCGTTACTACGTCTGCGCCCATCGAGCCGGCCAACTCGTCGGCTACGCCGGGATGATGATCGTCGCCGACGAGGGTCATATCACGAACATCGCCGCCGACCCGAATCGTCAGCGCGAGGGCATCGGCCGGCGGCTGCTCGCCGATCTCGCGTGGGAAGCACGCCGTTGTCGCTGCACCGGGCTGACCCTCGAGGTGCGGCTCTCCAACGTCGCTGCGCAGGGTCTGTATCACCAGTTCGGGTTCGAGCCGGCCGGCATCCGCCAGCGTTACTACGAAAATGTCGAGGACGCGATCGTGATGTGGTGCCACGACATCGGTGGGGCCGAATATGCACGACGGCTGACCCAATTGAGTCCGCAGAGTCCGCAGAGTCCGTTGCGGCCGGTGCACCGATGAGCACAACGTCGAAGTCGGTGGTGGTCGACGAGTCGACGGTCGTGCTCGGCATCGAGACGAGCTGCGACGAGACGGCTGCGTCGGTGGTCATGGGCGGCAGCGATGTGCTCAGCAGTATCGTCAGCACCTCGATCGAGCAGCACATCCCGTTCGGGGGCGTTGTGCCCGAGATCGCCAGCCGCGCCCATGTCGAGTTGCTGACGCCCGTCATCGCCTTGGCCATCGAGGAATCGGGCGTTGCCGACACGCGCATCGATGCGGTCGCGGCCACGGTCGGTCCCGGCCTGATCGGTGCGCTGCTCGTCGGCGTCGCGACTGCGAAGGCGCTCGCGCTGGTGTGGGACGTACCGTTCGTCGGCGTCAACCATCTCGAGGCGCATCTCTACGCTGGCTTGCTCGAGGACCCGTCGTTGGAATTACCACTCGTCGTGCTGCTCGTCTCGGGTGGGCACACGATGCTCGTCGAGATGCGCGGCTACGGCGAGTACCGACTGCTCGGCGAGACCATCGACGACGCAGCCGGCGAAGCGTTCGACAAGGTGGCCCGCTACCTCGGTCTCGGTTACCCGGGCGGGCCGGCGATCGACCGCGAGGCACAGTACGGCGACCCGGAGGCCATCTCGTTCCCGCGGGCCATCCCCGACTCACCCGACTTCAGTTTCAGCGGGCTCAAGACGGCTGTCATGAATCACGTCCGCAAGCACCCCGATGTCGTCACCGCCGACGTCGCCGCTTCGTTCCAAATGGCGGTCGTCGACACGCTTGTGGCCAAGGCCCGCCGAGCTGCGCGTGAGGTCGGCGCCAAAGGGCTCGCACTCGGTGGCGGCGTTGCGGCCAACTCGCTGCTCCGTGAGCGGTGGCTGATGGCGTGCGACGAGGACGGCATCCGCGCGTTCGTGCCGAGCCGAGCGATGTGCACCGACAACGCTGCAATGATTGCCGCCGCTGGGTGGCATCGCCTCCGCAGCGACGGCCCGACGCCTCTGGACGCCGGCGCCTATCCGGGCCTTCGTCTCCCACTCGTTCGAGAAGGAACCCCATGAGCCGCCTCGCCGTGTATGTCGTCACCGCCCCCGGATTGGAGCAGGTGACGGCGCGCGAACTCGCCAGGCTCGACATGAAAGTGATCGACCTCGGCGTCGGTGGTTTGACGTGCTCGATCACATGGTCGCAGCTGATGCTCGCCCATCTCCATCTACGCACCGCGACCCGCATCCTCGTGCGACTCGGCCGGTTCGAGGCGAGTGGTTTCGGCGATCTCAAGGCCGGGATGGGCGACATCCCCCTGCACGAATGGCTGCCGCGCCACTCCGCCGTCGACATCAACGTGTCGACGTCGGCGTCGCGATTGGTGCACACCGTCGCGATCGAAGAGCGCGTCCGCGAGGTCGTCCGGCGTGCCTACCACCCCGAGTTCGAGTACGAGGGCGGTGTGTACACGATGCACGTCCGCATCGCCCGCAACATCGCAACGGTCAGCCTCGACGCCACCGGTGATCCGCTCTACCAACGCGGCTGGCGCACCGAGTCCGGTCCGGCGCCGATCCGTGAAACGCTGGCGGCAGCGCTGCTGCAGTGGAGCGGCGCGTCGCAGAACAAGGCGACGATCACCGACCCATGTTGCGGAGCGGGCACCATCGTGATCGAAGCGGCGCAGATGGCCCGCCGGATCCCGGCCGGGCGGAGCCGCACGTTCGCATTCGAGAGTTGGTTGCCGGTCGAGGCCGATCAACTCGTCAAATTGCGCAATGCCGCGGACGCCGACATCCGCCCGGCGCTGAAGAACAAGTTCGTCGCCGGTGACAAGCTGAAGGACATGATCCGTGTCGCCCAAGCCAACGCCGAGCGGGCCGGCGTTCGCGACGACATCGTGTTCGCGGTCGCCGATGCGACCAAGATCGCGCCCGGCGCATCGATCGTCACCAACCCCCCCTACGGCGGGCGGCTCAGCGCCGGCAACCAGCGCGTCCTGTACGGGTCGCTCGGTCGGGCCGATCGACTGGCGGTGATCGCGCCGGTCTCGAGCCTGCCGGCGTTCAAGCGTGAGTTCGATGACACGCTGTCCACGAGCAACGGCGGGCTGGCCGTGCGGTTTGCGCAGGTAGCGTTTTCGAGGTGAAGTCGATCCAGCCGAAGTCTCTCCAGCTGGGCCGCTACCTGGTGTCGCCGCCGATCGTGCTGGCGCCGATGGCGGGCGTGACGAATGCTGCGTTCCGGACGATGTGTCGGCGGTTCGCTCCGGATCTGATTTACGTCAACGAGATGGTGATGGCCGCGGCGATCGTCAACCGCAACGCGAAGACCGAGCGGATGGCCACGTTCGGTCCCGGCGATTCTCCGCGCAGTCTGCAGATCTACGGCAGCGACCCGGTGACCAGCGGCGAAGCCGTTCGCCAGTTGTGCGCGGAGGATCGGGTCGATCACATCGACCTCAACTTCGGTTGCCCGGCGCGCAAGGTGACCCGCAAGGGTGGCGGCGCGGCGGTACCGGTGAAGCCGAACCTGCTCCGTGCGATCCTTCGCTCCGTCGTCGGTGCTGCCTCCCCGTACGGCGTTCCTGTTACCGCCAAGTTCCGGATGGGCATCGACGACGAACTGCTGACCTACATCCGCACCGGTCAGATCGCCGAGGACGAGGGTGTCGTTGCGATCGCGCTTCACGCGCGCACCGCCCAGCAGCACTACGCCGGCAACGCCAACTGGGATGCGATCGGTGAGCTGAAGGCGGCCGTCAGCAGCATCCCGGTGCTCGGCAACGGCGACATCTGGGAGGCCCGGGATGCACTCGCGATGGTGGCCCAGACCGGTTGCGATGGCGTCGTGATCGGGCGCGGCTGTCTCGGCCGGCCGTGGCTGTTCGGCCATCTCAGCGCCGCGTTCAACGGCGAGCCGGTGCCGGACTCGCCTCCGCTCGGCTTCGTGGCCCAGCAGATGGCCGATCACTGCCGGTTGATGGCAGACCTCCTCGGAGAGAACAACGCAGTGCGCGACTTCCGCAAGCACACGTCGTGGTACCTCACCGGCTATCCGGTCGGCGGTGAGATCCGCGGCCGGCTTGCGATGTTCGGCTCGCTCGCCGAACTCGACGATCTGCTCGCGACGCTCGACCCGGCAATCGTCGTCGTGCCGGGCGGTGAGCGGATCCGGCGGGGGCACACCAACGGGCCGATTCGGGTCGTTCTGCCAGAGGGCTACCTCGACGACCTCGACGACGCCACGCCGCCCGACGATGCGCACGTGATGGCACTCAGTGGTGGCTGAGCCGATCGCCCGCCGGGTCATCCTCGCCTCGGCATCGCCACGGCGCAGCGACTTGCTCGGGCAACTCGGATTGGAGTTCGTGATTGCTCCGACGCACATCGACGAGACCGAGCACCCCGGAGAGGACCCGGTCGCCTACGTGGGCCGCGTCGCGCTCGAGAAGGCGCAAGCCGTTTCTGGCTGCGGTGACGACATCGTGATCGCCGCCGACACCACCGTCGATGTCGACGGCACGATACTCGCCAAACCAGTCGACGATGACGACGCGCGCCGGATGCTACGCCTGCTCAGCGGCCGCGCCCACCGCGTGCATACCGGCGTCGCGGTGCGTCACGGAGGTCGGGTCGTCGTCGATGTCGGCACCACGGTCGTCAAGATGGCGCCGATCACGGACGAGACGATGGAGTGGTACATCGGCACCGGAGAGGCCAGCGGCAAGGCCGGTGGCTACGCGATCCAGGGCGAGGCAGCCGCGCTGATCGATGGCGTGC
>JANYKS010000010.1 GCA_025358125.1 Actinomycetes bacterium | reverse complement strand
AACGGCGTATACGTCGCCAACCCCTTACCCGCCAACGTCTTCGAAATCGCCGCAGTCAACGTCGTCTTACCATGATCGATATGACCCATCGTCCCAATATTCACATGCGGCTTCGTACGCTCAAACTTGGCCTTGCTCATTTTCGTTTCTCCGTGCTGGATGGCTGTGGGTTGTCAAAGAACCTATGAGTGGGCGCCACCGCGCGGGCGGCACCACAGAAGCTACAATCCTACGGTCGATCGCAGTGGGCCAACAACCCCCGGTCAGGAAAGACTCCGAGGGCGCGCCCGGCCGACTACTCGCCCCGAACTCGCTTGATGATCTCGCTGGCGATGCCGGCAGGAACTTCCTGGTAGCTGTCGAACTGCATCGTGTATGTGGCCCGGCCCTGGGTGCGTGAGCGCAGGTCGGTGCTGTAGCCAAACATCTCCGACAGCGGGATCTGGGCCCGCACGACCTGGGTGTTGCCACGGGCTTCCATCCCCTCGATCCGGCCACGGCGGCTGCTGAGGTCGCCCATGACGTCACCCATGTACTCGTCGGGGGTGACGACTTCGACAGCCATGATCGGCTCGAGCAGGACAGGCTTGGCCATTTCGGCGGCCTTCTTGAACACCATCTGACCGGCGATCTTGAACGCCATTTCGCTGGAGTCCACGTCGTGGTACTGACCGTCGACGAGTGTCGCCATCACGTTGACGGTGGGGTATCCGGCGAGCACGCCGTTGTCGAGCGAGCTCTGGATCCCCATGTTCACCGGCTGGATGTACTCACGGGGGATCTTGCCGCCGCTGATCTTGTCGACGAACTTGTAGCCGCCCTCTGGGTTCGGCTCGAGCGTGACCTTGACGACCGCGAACTGACCGGAACCACCCGACTGCTTGATGTGGCGATACTCGACGGACTCGACCTTCTTGGTGATCGTCTCGCGATATGCGACCTGGGGCTTACCGACGGTTGCATCGACGTTGAACTCGCGCTGCATTCGGTCGACCAGGATCTCCAGGTGGAGTTCGCCCATGCCGCTGATGACGGTCTGGTTGGTCTCTTCGTCGGTGCGGACGCGGAACGTGGGGTCCTCGTCGGACAGGCTCTTGAGGGCCTTGCCCAGCTTGTCCTGGTCGGCCTTGGTCTTGGGCTCGATGGCTACGTGGATGACGGGCTCCGGGAAGATCATCCGCTCGAGGATGATCGGGTTGGCCCGGTCGCACAGAGTGTCGCCGGTCGTGGTGTCTTTGAATCCGAGGCCGGCGACGATGTCTCCGGCCATGGCGACGTCGAGGTCTTCACGCTGGTTGGCGTGCATCAGCAAGATTCGCCCGAGGCGCTCGCGCTTTTCCTTGGTGCTGTTGAAGACTTCGTCGCCTTTGTTGATCAACCCGGAGTAGACCCGGAAGTAGGTCAGCTTGCCGAACGGGTCTGCGACGATCTTGAAGGCGAGCGCCGCGAACGGACCGTCTTCGTCTGCAGGACGTTCGATCGGCTCGTCCTGGAAGTTGACGCCCTGCGCGGGGCGGATGTCGAGCGGACTGGGCAAGTAGTCGATGACCGCGTCGAGCATCGGCTGGACGCCCTTGTTCTTGAACGCCGAGCCGCACAGGATCGGCACGAAGTCGAACGCGAGCGTGCCCTTGCGGATCGCCCGCTTGATGTCGGCCTCGGTGCCGTCCTCGCCGGCGAGGTAGTTCTCCATGAAGTCGTCGTCGCTCGTTGCGATGGTCTCGAGCAGGTCGTGGCGGTACTTGGCGGCCTGCTCGCGCATGTTCTCGGGGATCTCGACTTCGTCCCATTTCGCGCCGAGGTCTTCGTCGCGCCAGATCAGCGCCTTCATCTTGACGAGGTCGACGAGGCCGATGAACGGCGTGTCGACTTCCTGGCCGCCGGCGCCGATGGGGAGGTGCAGCACGGCGGGGGTGGCCTGGAGGCGATCCTTCACCATCGCGACAGTGCGGTAGAAGTCGGCGCCGATGCGGTCCATTTTGTTGACGAAGCACATCCGTGGCACGTTGTACTTGTTTGCTTGACGCCACACGGTCTCGGTCTGCGGCTCGACGCCGGCGACCGAGTCGAACACGGTGACGGCGCCGTCGAGCACGCGCAGCGAGCGCTCGACCTCGATCGTGAAGTCCACGTGGCCGGGGGTGTCGATGATGTTGATCCGGTGGTTGTCCCAGATGCAGGTGGTGGCGGCGGAGGTGATGGTGATGCCGCGCTCTTGCTCCTGTGCCATGTGGTCCATGGTCGCGGCCCCGTCGTGGACCTCACCGATCTTGTAGCTCTTGCCGGTGTAGTACAGGATGCGCTCGGTCGTGGTGGTCTTGCCCGCGTCGATGTGGGCCATGATTCCGATGTTGCGGGTGCGCTCGAGGGGGAATTCGCGCTTTGCCATCTCTGTACTTCTTCCATTTGCGTCTGCGAGTCAAGGGTGCGCCTTGACCCAATACCGGGTGCAGGCACGGGATTCAATGCTAGCGGTGCCTCATCCGACTCGCACCGCCCATCTCGTTGGCTCGGACCGGCACTCCCGCAGCTCAGGACGGACGCGGGTAGGTTCGGGGGATGATCATGCTCGACCACCTCCCGTTCGTCGCCGACGCCGGGCTCGCCCCTGCCGGGCGGGTCGGCCTGATCATGTTGGCGTCCGACTACACCATCGAGGCCGAGTTCCACTGGCTGTTCAACCATGTTCCGACGCTCGGCCTGTACGGGAACCGAATCTTCAACGAGGACCAGATCACCCCTGAGACCCTGCGCGCGATGGAACCCAGGATCACTTCGACGACGGCTGAGATCCTTCCCGGCGGCGAACTGGATGTCGTGGCCTTCGCCTGCACCTCGGCGTCGATGGCGATCGGCGAGGAGAACGTGTTCGGGCGGATCCGGGCCGCGCGCCCCGGCGTGCGCTGTACGACCCCGATCACTGCGGCGTTCGCCGCGTTCCGGGCTTTGGGGGCCAAGCGAATCGGCGTGCTCACCCCGTACCGCGCCGACGTCAACCGCATCGTCGCGGACTACATGATCGCCGGCGGTCTCGAGGTACCGGTATTCGGCTCGTTCAACGAGGAGTCCGACGCTGCCGTCGCCAACATCTCACCCGAGTCGATCAGCGCCGGCATCCGCACGGTGATGGACACCGCCGACGTCGATGCCGTCTTCGTCTCGTGCACCTCGGTCCGTCTGGCCCAAGCCGCCGCCGGGATTGAGGCAGGGATCGGCATTCCGGTGACGTCGTCGAACCATGCGATGGCCTGGCACGCGATCCGCCTAGCCGGTGTGGAGACTTCGATCCCAGAGTTGGGCAGGCTGTTCACCCTGACGCCGGCAAACTGACGGCACCGGGTCAGCTCGGTCATCGCCCGCCAAGACCCCTCTTACTCGGGATGTAGGTGTCACTCAGGCGTAGGCGTCAGTTCGGGGTGTCGTGTCAGTCGGGCAACTTGTCGATGGCATCCTTGGTCTTGTCGGCAGCCATGTCGATCTTGTCGTCGTACTTGTCGGGCGCCTTGGCGCGCGCCGCCTCGCCCGCCTTGTCGACTCCGCCTTTGATCTCGTTCTTGCGACCCTTCAACAGAGCCTTGATCTTGTCCATTAATGCCATCGTGCGTTCTCCGATCATTGTTGGTGAACAGCCAGTCTGTCAGATCGGGCGCGTATCGCGAAAGGGCTGAATTGATCCACGTGGCGTTCTCGCAAGCATGCGCAGCTGAGGCCGTCACCTCATCGCTCACGCAAACGATGGCGACTCGCGGCCTGCCGGCTGGGCCTCGACGACGCTCGCTCGGTCACCTGGCCGTCTCAGCACGCGTTGGCGGGCGCGTTCAAGACCGTGATGGTAGTTGCCGAATTCGTGCCGTCAGTGCCCACAGCGGTCACCCGGACGGAGAGTGCGGCGGCGGGCCCGAAGCCGCCAATCGCGGGAAGCGCTTGGTTCGGGGCGGTCATGATCCCCCACTCGATCCATCCGGTGATGTTCTGCCAATCGAACCGGTAGCTCGCAACACCCGCAGCGGCGCCGGGCCAGATTGGACCGACCGACCACCCACTGCCGGGCACGCCGCAGCCCCAATACGGCTTGACGGCCGCTGGCGCTGCCAACGCCGGCAACGTCGAGGCAGGCACTGTTGTTACGGCGACCGCAGGCGCCACGGTCGACGTCGCCACCGCTACCGATCCCGAGTCGCGCTGTTTCAGCTTGAGCGCGACTCCGACCGCGACGGCACACGCCAACAGCGCGACCGCGACGACCGCGCCCATCCGGCGCGAAGGGTTCGGTGGCGGGATCACCTGTCTGGCCGGCCTCGCAGCGGTGTCCCTCGCGGACAACGGCGTGGTGCTGATCGTGATCCGGTTCGCGGTGGCGACGTCGGGCGGGTCGACCTGTTCGGCTGGTTGCTCCGGCCTCATCAGCGGCACCAGCGCAGCACTCAACGCTCGCATCTCGTCGGCGGACAGCGGAGAACGCGGCTCCTGCACGACCTTGGTCAGGCTCTCGCCATCACAGACGACGATGTCGGAAATCGCGAGGATCGGCCGCGGCAAAGTCGCGTGGGCGAGACAGAGCACGGGGACCACTGTCGTTCCCAGGATATCCTCGATCCGCTTCGCCTCGCGGCGCACGGTGTCGATCGTCCTGCGCAGCGGATGGCGGCCACTCCACAGCGTTCCCTTGGCGGCGGTGATGTCGCCAGTGTGATTCGATCCCTCGATCAGGTACACACCTCCGGGTCCGATCACGAGATGATCGACCTTGGCAACCGTGCCCTGCAGCTTGACATCGTGGAGCACCTCGAACGCGAGCGGAAGCTCTGCGAGGTACTGCGTGATGGCCCGCCCGCGAGCAGCCCCTGGCTCCCACTTCGTCGAGTCGTCCATCCATCAACCGCCCCACATCGCCCACAGTGTGTTGGCGCCGGATCGTCATGTCAACTCGGCCGACGCGCGAACATCGGCTCCGTGGGTCCGAACTTCCCGCGGTGGACCGCAATGAGCTATGGTCTGACCATCAGTCCAAGATGGTGTTCATCTCGGTCTGGATCTCAGGACGAGCACGAGGAGGCGCCTTGCCGATCACGGGAATGAACCACGCAGTGTTGTACGTGCGCGATGCACGACTGACCCAGCGTTTCTACGAAGAGGTCCTCGGGTTCTCGACGATCATCGATCATCCGAAGGGGGAATATGTCTTCATGCGTGCGCCGGCGTCCGCGAACCATCACGACATCGCATTCTTCTCGATCGGCGCACAGGCCGGTGCCAGCGAGGCCGGGCGGCGAACGGTCGGGATGTATCACATTGCCTGGCAGGTGCCGACGCTCGCAGATCTCGACGAGATGCGCAAGCGGTTGGAGGCGGCAGGAGCGTTGAAGGGAGCCAGCGACCACGGCGCCAACAAGAGCCTCTACGCCCACGATCCCGACGGGTTGGAGTTCGAAGTCATGTGGCTCGTGCCGGCCGAGCTTTGGGGCGCCGCCGAACACGAGGCCATCGTCAAGCCGCTCGACCTCGCCGGTGAGCGTTCGCACTTCGCAGCGGTCGGTCTGCAATGAGTGCGTCGACGTTCGATCCCGTCACCCGCCACACGGTGTCGGCACAGATCCGCCAGCGACTTGCCGATGCAATCCATACCGGCGAGCTCGCCCCCGGCGCACCACTGCCGGCCGAGCGGGTGCTGTGCCACGAGTTCGGAGTTGCCCGAACCTCCGTACGTGAGGCGATCCAGGGTCTCGTCATCGCCGGGTACCTCGAACGGCGGGGCAATCGCTCCGTGGTCGCAGAGCGCCTCCCCGACGTCAACTTCACCGGCGACGACCGCAAGGCGCTCGTGACCCAACTGTTCGAGGTGCGCCAGGTGATCGAGCCCGCCATCGTCGACTTCGCCACCCGGCGGGCAACCGACGATCAGCGGGCCGAACTCGTCGAGCTTGCGTCGCGGACCCCGCTGGAGCTCGACGAGTTCCGTGAGATCGACCGCCGGTTCCACTCGATGCTCGCCAGCTCGTGCGGCAACCCGATGCTCAACGAGGTCCACGCCAAGGCGCTCACCAAGCTGTTCGGCTCTGGCGAGTTCGCCTCGCTGCTCTATGCGGAGGTCAACCGGGCCGAGGTCGGCGACCTGATCAAGACCTCGACCGCCGCCCATCGGGCGATCGCCGATGCGGTCTCGAGGGGATACGCCCGCAAAGCAGTCGCGGCCGTCGTTGCCCACCTCGACGATGTCGAGCGGCGGATGGTGGAGCGGTTGCTGTGACCACTGACGACATCAACGGCCAAGAAGCGAACACCGAACACGTCAACAGCGGCGCTGTCAACAACGGCCCCGTCAACAGCCAGTACTGCTACTTCTTCGACGACGAGCTGTTCCTCGAGACCGACCGCCCCGGCTTCCGGCGGCGGCGGATCGTCGGCGAGAACCTCGAGCTGTGGTTCTGGCGGATCACCGGCGGCACGTCCGGCTCGGTGCTGCATCACCATCCGGCCAACGAGCAGATCGGCATCATCATGCGCGGCTCGCTCGATTTCCGGATCGGTTCGCCGCAGGACCAGAGCCGCAAGCTGCTCAACGCCGGCGACTGCTACCTGGCGAGCATGAACGTCTGGCACGGCGACAGCAACTTCATCGGCGACGACGAACTCGGCGAGGTATGGATCCTCGACGTGTTCTCACCGCCCCGAACGGACCAACAGCCCCGAACGGACCAACCGGCCCGAATGGACCGGCCGGCATGACCGCACTCGACACCAACAGCAGCGTTGCTCCCGATTGGCGCCTCGCGGTCGACATCGGTGGCACGTTCACCGACCTCGTGCTGCTCGACGCGGCGACCGGAGCCGTCGTGGTGGAAAAGACGCTGACCACTCCCAAGGCACCGCTCGACGGCGTACGCGCCGGCGTTCGCCAGCTGCTCGCCAAGGCAGGGATTCGTCCGGCCGAGATCACGGCTCCGATCGTTCACGCCACCACGTTGATCACGAATGCGTTGATCGAGGGCAAGATCGGCAGGGCCGGGATGGTCACCACGTCCGGCTTCGGCGACACGCTGCTGATCCGCGACGAGCACCGCTACGACATGTACGACCTGCAGATCGAGTTCCCGGCCCCGCCGATCCCACGCGACCGGGTCGTCGAGATCCACGAGCGCACGAACGCAACCGGACACGTCATCGCCGAGCCGTCACCAGACGACCTCGCCGCGATCACCGAACAACTGCGCGCCGCCGAGGTCGAGTCCGTCGGCGTCTGCCTGATCAATGCGTATGCGAACCCGGCCAACGAGCGTGCCGTCGCCCAGCACCTGCGCCGCGAACTCGGCGTGCCGGTCTGCATATCGTCGGAAATCTCGCCACAGATCCGCGAGTACCCTCGGATGATCACCACCGCGTGCAACGCGGCCACGATGCCGGTGATCGGTCCGTACCTCGAAGAGCTGCAGAAGTGGCTTGCGTCGGAGGGCTTCGGCGGTTCGGTGCTGATGATGTTGTCCAACGGTGGGGTCGTTGCGGCCGAGGATGCCGCCCAGTCGCCGATCCGTCTCGTCGAGTCCGGCCCGGCTGCCGGCGCGCTCGCCGGCAGTTGGTTCGCCCGCCGCCTCGGAGAGGACCGCCTGCTCTGTTTCGACATGGGTGGCACCACGGCCAAGTCGTGCCTGATCAGCAACGGCGAACCGGAGCTGACGAACACGTTCGAGGTCGCCCGGATCTACCGCTTCAAGAAGGGCTCCGGTTTCCCGGTATCGGTGCCGTCGGTCGACCTTGTCGAGATCGGGGCCGGCGGCGGCAGCCTGGCCCGGCTCGATGATCTCGGCCTGCTCAAGGTCGGACCAGAGTCCGCTGGCGCCGACCCCGGTCCTGCTTGCTACGGCCGCGGCGGCGAGCGCTCTGCTGTCACCGATGCCGATCTCGCGCTCGGCCTGCTCGATGCATCGTACTTCCTCGGCGGCGACATGCCGCTCGACCTCGCCGCCAACGAGCGATCGCTCGCAACGTTGGCGGCGCAACTGGGGCTACCCGTTGGCGACACGGCCGCCGGCATCCACGAACTCGTCAACGAGAACATGGCTGCCGCATCGCGAATGCACGCCGTCGAGCAGGGCGAAGACCTGCGCGGCGTCACCGTGCTGGCGTTCGGCGGCGCCGGCCCGATCCACGCGTGCGGTGTCGCCGAACTGCTGGATTCCACCCGCGTGGTATTCCCCACCAACGCGAGCGTGCTCTCGGCGTTCGGCACGCTCGTCACGCCGGTACGGATCGACCTCGCCCGCAGCATGGTCCGGCCGTTCGACGCGCTGAGCGAGACCGAGCGCGACACGCTGCTCGACGAGTTGCGCGCAGAAGGCGTGCGGGTGCTGAGCGCAGCCGGCGTGCGGCCGGGCCAGATCCGCTTCCGTTACGGCCTCGACGCCCGCTACCTCGGCCAGGGCAACGAGATCACGCTCTGGCTCGGCGAGGGCCCCGCCTGGCCCGTGACAGCGCTCGATGTCGTCGACCGATTCGAGTCCGACTACCGCCGGATCTACGGCCTGACGATTCCCGGCGTCGGCATCGAGGCCGTCACCTGGCGGCTCTCGGCGTATGCAGACGCGGATCCGATCGAGCCGTCCGCGACGGTCGCCTCCGGCATCGGCCAAGCGCGCAGCCATCGCCCGGTCCGCTTCAACCGCGCCACCGGCGCGGTCGACACGCCGGTCTACCGCCGCACCGATCTCGGGGTGGGTCAGCGCATCGTCGGGCCGGCCATCGTCGAGGAGCGCGAAACGACCACCGTCATCAGACCCGGTTGGATCGTCACCGTCGCCGCCGACGGATCCCTCATCGCAGACTGGAACCCATGATGAGCAGTACCGACTCAGGCCCGCCCTTCGACCCGATCGAACTGGAAGTTCTGTGGCAGAGCCTGATCGCGACGGTGAACGAGCAGGCCCGCGCGCTTCAGCGGGCTGCGTTCTCGCCGATCGTGCGCGAGGCCGGCGACCTCGCAAATGCGGTGTTCGACCGTCGCGGCCGAATGGTCGCCCAGGCCGTCACCGGCACGCCGGGGCACATCAACTCGCTCGCCCGCGCGGCATCTGCAATCCTGGCGGAGTACCCGCCTGACTCGCTGGTCGAAGGCGACGTGCTGATCACCAACGATCCGTACAAGACGGCCGGTCAATTGCTCGACGTCACCGTTCTCTACCCAGTGTTCAGCGACGGCCGGGTCATCGCGTTTTTCGGGTCAACCATCCACCACACAGACGTCGGTGGCTACGGCATCGGCGCCGGGGCCCGCGACGTGTTCGAGGAGGGGTTGTGGATCCCGATCACGAAGCTGATGACCGCCGGCGAGCGCAGCCCCGACGTGTGGAAGTTCATCCTCTCCAACGTCCGCCAGCCGGATCACATGGCCGGCGACCTGCACGCCCAGATGGCGTCCGGCGAGGTTGGCGCGCAGCGGCTGCGTTCGCTGTGCAAGCGCCACGGCCTGGCCGACATCGAGGCGCTCGCCGACGAGATCATCGACCGCTCGGAGGCCGCGACGCGGGCCAGTATCCGCGAGCTCCCGGCCGGCACCTACCGTGCCCAGGCCGAGTTGGACCTCACCGACGGCAGCCGGGTGCATATCGTCTGCGCGATCACCATCGACGCCGATGCCGGCGAGATCCTGGTCGACTACGAGGGCTCGTCGGGCGCCAGCCCGTTCGGGATCAATGTGGTCAAGAACTACACCCACGCCTACACGACGTTCACGGTGCGTTCGGTGCTCAATCCCGATCTGCCGAACAACCACGGCAGCCTGGCCCCGATCAAGGTCGAAGCGCCCGTCGGCTCGATCGTCAACGCGGTCTCACCACAACCGTGCACGGCCCGCCACGTGGTCGGCATGTTCTTGCCGAATGCGCTGCTCAAGGCGCTGGCCCAGATCCGCCCCGAGCAGTCTATGGCAGAGGGCGCCGGCGCTGTGTGGACGATGCAGGTCAGCGGCAACCATCCCGACGGCAGCCCGTTCATCACGGCGATGTTCACCTACGCCGGCGGCGTCGGGGCCCGGTTCGAGAAGGCCGGCCTCAGTGCGTGTTCGTTCCCGACCGGCATCGCCGCGGTCCCGATCGAGGTCGTCGAGGCATCGGCGCCGATCCACTTCCTGCGCAAGGAACTGCGCGCCGACAGCGGCGGCCACGGTCGCCAGGTCGGCGGCCTCGGCCAGACGATCGAGTTCACCGTCGACACCGAGCGCGCATGGCAGCTCAACGCCGTGACGTCGCGGCTCGCCGTCCCGCCGGAGGGCATCTTCGGTGGTGAGCCCGGGGCGCCAGGCGCGTTCACGGTGAACGGCGAGGACGTCACGACGCAGGCACGCGTCACCCTGCAGCCGGGCGATCTCGTGCGCCTCGATCTTCCCGGCGGTGGCGGCTACGGAGCACCAAAGGGGATCCCGGCATGAGCATGTTCAACGCAGACCTGCTGGCGTCGTTCGCCGCATCGGTCACCGACGTCTCCACCGCGATCACGATGCCGCCCGAGATCTACACCTCGGCGGAGTTCCTCGACTTCGAACGACGCGCGTTGTTCGCCAACGAATGGCTCTGCGTCGGGCGGGCGAGCCGGATCCCCAACATTGGCGACTACTTCACCACCACGGTCAACGACGAGCCGATCATCGTCAGCCGCGCCAAGGACACCTCGGTGCGCGCCTTCTCCTCGATCTGTCAGCACCGCGGGATGCAGGTGGCAGGCGGCAACGGTGACAACGGCCGCGACAGCGAGCAGGGCAACTGCACCAAGTTCACCTGCCCATACCACCTGTGGAGCTACGACCTCACCGGGCGCCTGCTCGGCGCACCGGCGATGGAACGCACGGTCGGTTTCGACAAGTTGGACCATCCTCTCCCGCCGTTGGCGGTGGAGCTGTGGCAGGGTTTCGTGTTCGTCCATTTCGATCCGCACGCCGCGCCGCTCGGCCCGACACTGACGGCGTACGAGCCATACATCGCCAACTACGAACTCGAGACGGCGGTGTGTCCCGGCACGTTCACATTGCACGACCTCGCGTGGAACTGGAAGGTGATGTTCGAGAACTTCAACGACGGCTATCACGCCAACAAGCTGCATCGCACGATCCAGGACTTCTGCCCGAGCGAGCTCGCCGCGTTCCCCGTCGACTTCGACGAATCGTCGAACGTGCTGTTCCGCACGAACGGCTACACCCACATCGACGGCGGCTTCAACGCGACGACCAAGGCCCTGCTGCCCGTGTATCCCAAGCTCACCGAGCAGGAGCGCTGGCGCTCGACGTTCGCGCTGATGCCGCCGACGCTGTGCTTGGGCACGGCACCGGATCAGGCGTTCTTCTTCATCGTCCGCCCCAAGACCGTCGACACGATCGACCTCGAGATCGGCTACCTCGTCCACCCGAGCGCGCTCGAGCACCCGATGTTCGACCACCTGCTCACGATGAGCGACGCCGGGGTGCAGGTGTTCGTACGCCAGGACCAGGACGCAACGACGAAGGTCCAGCGCGGCATGCACAGCCGCTTTGCCGCCCGTGGCCGGTACTCGTGGCAGGAGGCGAGCCACGTGCAGTTGAACCGGTGGCTCGTCAAGCGCTACCGCCAGCATTGGCCGGCCGGATGATTGACCGCAACATTCGTTCTGTCTCGGCGATCGCGGATGTGCTCGACCGATGAGCCAGATGACCGCCGATTCCGTTGCATCCCCGAGCGGGGCAACCGAATTCATCGCCGTGCGCGGCGTGACCAAGCTGTTCCGCCAACGGGGGCGCACGGTCGAGGCGCTGCACGACATCGACCTGTCGATTCGCCGCGGTGAATTCCTCAGCCTGCTCGGGCCGAGCGGCTGCGGCAAGTCGACACTGCTGCGGGTCATCGGCGGTCTGCATACCGCCGACCGCGGCTCGGTCACCGTCGGTGGATCGAGCGCCGACACGGCGCGTGCCGGCAAGCAATTCGGGTTCGTGCCCCAGGCGCCTGCGCTCGTTCCGTGGAAGACCCTCGCCCAGAACGTCCGGTTCCTCACCACGTTGCACCGCGGCGCCGAGGTGCATCAGGTGATGAACAACGCGGACATCCGAGAACTGCTCAGCACCGTCGGCCTGGCAGGCTTCGAAAAAGCCTACCCACACGAACTCTCGGGCGGGATGCAGCAGCGCGCTTCGCTCGTCAGAGCGTTCGCGCTCGGCGCGCCGATATTGCTGATGGACGAGCCGTTCGCAGCGCTCGACGAGATCACCCGGGCCGACATGCGCTACCTGTTGCTCGATCTGTGGGAGCGCAGCAACACCACGGTCATCTTCGTCACCCACTCGGTCACCGAGGCCGCGATCCTGTCCGATCGGGTGATGGTCATGGCGGCCGGACCCGGACGGATCGCGGCCGAACGAATCATCGACCTGGCCAGACCACGCCACGCCGAGATGGAAGACGAGCCCGAGTTCCACGCAGCCGTCCGTCAGCTCCGCACCGATCTCAGAGAGCATCACGGCCGATGAGAATCGAGCCCGTCATCGCCTCCGTCCACCAAGCTCCCGGAGACCCCGGTCCGCCTGGCCCGGCTGGCTCGCTCTCGGCCGACGAAGCGGCCATTTTGGCCGAGTTCGCCAAGACACCTCGCAAGGAGCGGTTCGCGCGCGTTGCACGCGCGATCGCCCCCGCGATCGGTGTCGTGGTCTTCCTCGCCTTCTGGCAGGTGTCGACGCAGTTGTTCGACATTCAGAAGTTCGTGCTGCCGCGGCCCTCCGACATCTTGTCCGGTATCAAGGACGACCCCGGCTTCTACATCCGCAACGCCCGCGTCACGCTGTGGGAGGCGTTCCTCGGCTTCGCGATTGCGTTCGTGCTGGCCATCATCGGGGCCACGCTGATGGCTCACTCGCGCTTCATCGAGCGCGCCGTCACGCCGCTCGCGGTGTTGATCCAAGTCACACCGATCATCGCCTACGCGCCGGCCGTGGTGATCTGGCTCAAGTTCGGGATCAAGCCGATCCTGGTGTTGACATCGCTCGTGTGCTTCGTGCCGTTCCTCATCAACGGGGTCACCGGTCTGCGATCCGTCGATCCGAATCTGCTCGAGCTCGCCCGCTCCGTCAACGCCAGCAAGCGCGAGGTGTTCTGGAAGCTGCGCCTGCCGTCGGCGCTGCCCCATCTGTTCGCGGCCGCCCGTATCGCCGTCGGCCTTGCGCTCATCGGGGCCGTTCTCGGCGAGTTCTTCGCCGGCGTCAGCTCAGGGCTCGGCTACTCGGTCAAGTATGCCCAGAGCCACTTCCTCACATTGCAACTGTGGGGTTCGATCTACGTGCTGGCCCTTGTCGGCTCCGTTGCGATCCTGTTGATCAATGGGCTCGAAAAGCTTACCCTGCACTGGCACAGCAGCCAACGGCATTGATCGCGCTCGATGTTCATCCGTCGGGCTCGTCGCTCACTGTCAGGCTTGGACGCCGGCGTCAGAGCATCGGAAACCTGGCCTTGTCAGGCAGGCCCGAACGGGCGGTGATCGACTCGCCCATCCGCTGCGCGTCGGCCCACAGGCGTTCCTCGTCGATGCTGATGCAGTGGCCGTCTTCGACGACGATGTTTCCGTCGACGACGACCGTGTGGACGCCGCGGCCGTCGGCGGACCAGACGAGCTGGTTGATCACGTTGAGCAACGGTCGCCATTCAGGCCGATCCGTGTCGTGGAGGACGATGTCAGCTCGCTTGCCTACGTCCAGCGATCCGATCTGATTGTCCAGCATCATCGTCCGGGCGCCACCGAGGGTCGCCATCTCGTAGGCCATCTCGGCGGGGAACATGTGCGGATCGGTGCGGGCGTCCTTGAACAGGCCGGCGACGAGATACGTCGCCCGCATCAGATCCGAGTAGTTCGAGGCGTTGTTCCCGTCGGTACCGATCGACACGTTGATTCCCTGTTCAACCATTTCGGGAAATTTCCCGACTTGGGTGATGCCGTAGCCGACCTTCAACGCGGTGGTGGGGCAGTGCGCCACGCTGACCGCTGCCTCAGCCATCAGGGCGATCTCGGCGTCGTCCACCCGCACGCAATGGGTGATCGCCACGTTGCCGTCGAGCACACCGATCTCGGCGAGATGGACCATCGGCCGCTGCCCGAATTCGGCGATGAAGCCGTCCGGGTCGAGCATGGCCGGCGACATGTGGAAGCTCATGCCGACGTGGTGCTCGTCGGCCAACTGCTTGGCTGCTTTCCAGAGCGGGTCACTGCAGGTCGTGTGACCGACGAGCGTGCTCCAGGCTGCGACACGGCCTCCCGCGTGGCTGCGATGCGCATCGAGTTGATGTTCGAGGTGTTTGATCGCCACGTCGGTGGATTGCCGATACACCGACGGTTCCGGTGGCAGGTCCCACACCCATCTGCCGACACGGGCGCGGATGCCGACATCGACCAGGCCCTCGATCACCTCGTCGAGGAAACGGATCGTGCCGGCTTCGAGGAAGGTCGTCGTGCCGGAGCGGAGCATCTCGACGGCGGCGAGCTGGCCGGAGACCTTTTCCTCGGCGGCGTCGAACACGGAGTACAGCGGGCAGAGCCATTCGAAGACGTTCTCAACGAACGGCGTGTCGTCGGGAACGTAGCCGCGGGTGAGCGGCTCGCCGGTGATGTGGATGTGCGTGTTCACCATTCCCGGCGTGACGACGAAGCGCTCGCCGCCGATGGTGCGCGCGGCGACATAGTCACGTTCGATGTCGCTGGCCTTGCCGACGGCAACGACCGTGTTGCCGCTGACGGCGACGGCTCCGTTGCGGATGATGTCGCGGTCCCGGTTCATCGTCACGACGTACCAGCCCTTGATGATCAGGTCGACCGCCATCGCCTGACTCTGTTCGGTCTCGTTCGTCATGTCAATTGTCCTCCGAGTGGTTTGGTGGCGAGGTAGACCTGGTTGAAGCCGATCGGCTCGACGAGCCGGATCGCTTCCAGGCCGGCACCGGCGAGCCAGCCGTACACCTGCCGGTGGGTCAGCACACCGCCGCGTTCGGTGTTGGCCAGCATCGTCAGACCCATGTGCACGCCGAAGGCGTTGTGCTTGCGATCGTTGTCGGCGAAGTAGTCCGCCAGGACGATCTGTCCGCCGGGCACCAACGCCTCGGCTGCCCGGCGGACGAGTCCGGCGGCGCGCTCGTCCCCCTCGGTCCGGCAGATGTGACCGAGCACGACGATGTCGTAGTGCTCCGACTCCAACCTGATGTTGTGGAAGTCGCCAGGACGAAGTTCGGCTCGGTCCCTCAGGCCTTGGCTCATCAGCGTCTCGGCGGCAAATCCGATGACCCCGTCGAGGTCGTTGATGACGGCTGTGGACCCAGCCGATTGTTCGAGGACGGCGATTGCCCACGGGGCCCGCCCGGCGCCGAGGTCGAGGACCCGCAGACCCGGCCGGCGGGGCCACCCGACGCTGATCCCCAAGCGTGTTGCGGCGCGGTGTTGTGTCGGGAACGTGGCGGTGACGAGCGGGCCGTAAAACGGCGCCGGGTCGTGCTCGATCGGCGTCTGCACCTTCCCGGTGCGAACCGTCTGGGCCAGCTGTTCCCAGTTCCCAAGCGGGCCCGGCGCAATCCGCACGAGTGAGGCCATCGTCGCAGCCCCGTCGGCGCACAGGTAGCGCTCGGCGGTCTCGGTGAGTTCGTAGCAATCGTCCACCTGGTCGAACAGCCCGAAGCTGACGAGCGCGTCGAGGACGTGACGAAGGTGCGGTGCAGAGACGGCGAGTTCGCCGGCGAGCTCCACGGCAGTGCTCGGGCCGAGCCGTTCGGCGGAGTCGAAGACTCCGAGCTCGACGGCGGCGACGAGCGTCCAGTACGAGCCGAAGCCTTGGATGAGTGCCCAGACCGGTGCCGAAGGTGGTGGCTTGCGATCCCTCCACGGGCGACCCGTGCGGGCCATCGAGTGTGACTTCTTCAGCTCGGGGAACGGTGAATCGGTGGTCACGGTTCGAGGAGGATCTTGCCGAAGAACTCGGAGCGCAGCAGCCTGTCCTGTGCAGCGGCACCGTCTTCCAGCGCAAAGACGCTGTCGATCGGTGCGTGAAAGTTGCCGAAGCAATACAGCCGCCAGACAGCGGCGAATTCCTCATGCCGATAGGCATCCGATCCGAGGATCTGCAGACCCATATGGAAGAGCACACCTAACGAGGGGATGGCGACGGTGTCTCCGGTGGTGTTACCGCAGTTGACCAGACGGCCGCGCGGTTTGAGCGCGGACAGCGACGATTCCCACAGCGCCGGGCCGACGTGATCGAAGACCATGTCGACACCGGCGCCGTCGGTCACCTCTCTGGCCCACACGCCGACGTCGGCCTCTCGGTTGTTGACGGTGTGGTCTGCGCCGATCTCAATCGCGCGTCTGCACTTCATTTCGCCCCCGGCCGTCGCCAGGACCGTCGCGCCAGCGTGCTTGGCTAGTTGGATAGCCGCCGTCGACACCCCGCTGCCGGCCGCGTGGATCATGACCGTCTCACCAGCGCGGAGGCCGCCCGTGACGAACAGTGCGTGGTGGGCGGTCATCCACGCGGTGGGGAACGCCACGGCCTGATGCCATCCCATCGTCTCCGGGAGGAGGTGCACGTGCGTCTCCGGCGCGAGACAATGCTCGGCGTATCCTCCGGCGACCGTCCCGCCGATGACGCCGAGCTTCCCGTACAACTCTCCCATCCCGGCGAGACGCGACTGCTCCGGCACCTCGGTCAGCGATGGGTCGACGACGACCCGGTCGCCAGGCTTCACCAATGTGACGTCGGCGCCGACGTCGATGACCGTCCCGCCCACGTCCATGCCGGCGATGTGCGGGTAGGTGAATCCCGGGAGTTGGTACCAACCGTTGCGCTGGACGACGTCGAGGTGATTCAGCGCCGTCGCCGCGACCTCGATCACGACATCACGCCGGTCGGGCAGCGGATCGCCGATGTCCGCGTACTCGAGAACCTCTGGCCCGCCGGACCGGTGGTACTGCAGCGCCTTCATCGCTGGCAACCGCTCATGACACTGCCGCCGCGGCGACGATCGTGTGGTCGGCCGTCGGAACGTCGGCTTCGAGTGTCGGGGCGCGACGGTGATGATCGGTGGCCGCCTGGTAGGCGACGGCGATGGCCAGGCAGGTCTCGTCGGCCCACGGGCGGGCGACGATCTGCATTCCGATCGGCAGGTCGCCGTCACCGAAGCCGATCGGCACGTTGACCGACCGCAGACCGGTGACGTTCCACAGCGCCATCGTCCTGGCGGCGACAACCCGCGGCAGCATCGCCGCGAGTTCGTGGTCGGCAGCTGTCCAGTCCATCGTCATATCCCCGTGCGGATCAGTTCGGTCCCACGCGAGTTCACTACGTGAGACCGCGGACGAATGGGCGGGTCAGCGCGCTCGGTTGGCGACCTCGATGGGCGAACAGCAGCATCGTCGTGAGCGCCATGGCGTACGGCAACGTTGCCAGCAGTTGCGGGTTGACCGTGTGGCCGAGCGCCGGAAGTGCGAAGCGCAGTGCGTCGAAGAAGCCGAACACGACGGCAGCGCCGACGGTACCTTTCAGCGTCCAGCCTCCGAGGATCACTGCCGCCAGTGCGATGATCCCACGACCGGAAACGCCGTCAGTGCCGAACGAACCGACTTGGCCAATCGTCAGGTAGGCGCCGGCGACACCGGAACACAAGCCGCAGAAGTACACCGACTGACGGCGACGTTTGTTGACGTCGATGCCGGATACGTCGACAGCCTGGGGACTTTCCCCGACGCTGCGGACCTCGAGTCCCCACCTCGTGCGGTACACCAGCCACCACGCGAACGGGATCAGCGGAAAGAGCAGATACAGCAGCCAAGTCTGGCCGAACAACGCGCCGCCGACGAGGGGGATACGCGACAGCAGTGGGATCTTGATCGCGCCGGCCTTCGTGACGGTGGGGTTGATCTTGGCGTTGAGATAGGCGGTGAGGCCGACGGCCAAGACGTTGAGCGTCAGGCCGACGACGAACTGATTGGAGCCGAGGCGGTGCGACATGTTCGCCTGGATCAACGAGACGAGCAATCCGCCGAGCATCCCGAAGACCAGCCCGATCCAGACACTGTGCCCGAGGTACGACCCGATTGCGGCAGTGAACGAGCCGGTCAGGATCATCGCCTCGACGGAGATGTTCATCGTGCCGGCCTTCTCGGCGACCCACTCGCCGGTGGCGGCGAACACCAACAGGGCGGCGAAACGCACCGTCGAGCCGTACATTGTGCTGGAGGTCAGTACGTCCCCTATGGCGCCGGCGAAGGCGATCATGCTGCACCTGCCCTTCCCCGACGATGGTTCTGAAGTGCCTCGACCGCCGGGGGGATCAGTAGGGCGAGTACGAGCATCGCCTGCACCAAGTCAGCGATTCGTCGGTCAACGCCCGTGGCCGCCAGGAATCCGGACCCCGTCCGCAGGGCCGCGAAGACGAAAGCCATCAAGATCGCCAGCAATGCACGTCCGCGGGCGAGGAGGGCGACGAGCAGCCCCTGCCAACCGATGTTCGAGGAAATGGCTGACGTGAATCGATCGCCGGCGATACCACCGGTGAGCCACAGACCGCCGGCGAGTCCGGCGGTCATCCCGGAGATGATCAGGGTGGCGCCACCGAAGGCGGCGGCGGAGACGCCTGCCCGTCGCGCGGTGCGTTCGTTGAGGCCGAGCATCCTCAGCCGGAACCCGACGGTGGTGCGGGTGAGCACGAAGCCGACGATGGCGGCGATCGCCAGGGCAACGACGACACCCCATGTGACCGTGTTGCCGAAGAGACGAATTACGGGCATGTGTCCGCTGGCCGGCAGCGGCTCGCCGTTGTTCGTCCGTGTCTTGTTCACCGTCGCCAGCAGCAGCCACTTCTTGGTGAGACCGAAGGTGGTGATCTGGAAGGCGATGTAGACGAGCAGCAGCGTCGACATCACCTCCGGCACCTTACGGGAGAATTTCATCAACGCGGCGAGGCCGGCCCACAACCCTCCGATCACGGCGGCGGCAAGCAACGACACGGTGATCAGCAACGGACCGGGGAGGTCCAGCCGGGTGGCGAAGTACGCCGTCGCCGCCGCGCCGAGGAGCAATTGTCCCTCCTGGCCGATGTTCGTCATGCCGGCCTTGGAGGCGAGGATCGTGCCCATCGCCACGCCGAGCAGCGGTGTCGCCGTCGAGATGGTCAATCCCCATGCGCCCGGCGACCGCACGCTTCCGTCAAGCAGCGCCGAGAACACCTTTGCCGCCGAACCGCCCGTCGCCGACACGACGACGGCGCACAGTCCGAGAGCGACGGCGATACACGTCGCGTAGGTAGCGATCATCCAGACGGAACGCACCAGCCTGTCGTTGCTGCGCCGACGGGCCGGACCGATGGCCGCAGGCTCGCAACCGGCGTCCATCGCTGCGGCGCTCACGCGGCCATGCCTCCGAGCAACATGCCGAGACGTTCGAGGTCGATGTCGTCGCGCCTCATCTCCCCAACGATCCGTCCGGCGTGGATGACGCAGACCCGATCCGACAGGGTGAGCACCTCTTCGAGTTCGGTGGAGATCAACAGGATTCCGACACCGTCGCGAGCAGCTCGGCGCAGCCGTTCGCTCATATATTCGATGGCGCCGACATCGAGGCCGCGCGTCGGCTGGGCGGCGACGAGTACCCGTGGATGAGCGGACAGCTCACGGGCAAGAACGACTCGTTGCTGGTTGCCGCCCGACAGCGAACGCATCGGCGCGTGCGGCGACCGTGCCTGGATGTCGAAGGCGTCCATCAACTCGATGGCGCGGGCCTCAAGCGCTCGCCGGTTGAGGACGCCGCGCCTGGAAACCTTGTCGAGATCGGCGAGGACGAGGTTCTCGGCAACCGATAGGTCGAGGACGCAGCCGGAGTCGTGGCGATCTTCCGGAATAATGCCGACGCCGGCGGCCGAGAGCGCTCCGGGGCGGCCGGCGTTGATCGCCTTGCCGCCGACGACGACCGAACCCGATACCGGTGCAACGAGGCTGGCGAGCAGATCGCCGAGCGCGCGCTGGCCGTTGCCTTCGACACCGGCGAGGCCGACGATCTCCCCGGCGTGGACGGTGATCGAGAGGTCGTCGAGCAGGCGATGACCGTCGACGCCGATAACAGTAATGTTGCGGACGTCGAGCACGACCGGCATCTCGGCAGCGGCGTGGGGCCCGGCAGGCGAAGCGTCAGCGCCGTCCGGCCGATCACTCACCGGGGCGGCGTCGACCGACTGCGTGATCGTCTCGATCGATCCGAATGCGGCCGCTTCGGATCGCAACGACACGGGCCGGCCGACCATCGATTGCGCCAAGCCGGCCGCAGTGGCAGTGCCCGTGGTCAACCGGTCGACGACGCGTCCCCGGCGCATGATCGTGATCTCGTCCGTAGCGTGCAGGATCTCGTCGAGCTTGTGCGACACGAGGGCGACCGCGCGGCCTTCGTCGATTACGACTCGGCGCAGCACGGAGAAGAGTTGCTCGCTCTCGGCGGGGGTGAGCACGCTCGTCGGCTCGTCGAAGACGATGATGCGCGGCTCGCGTCGCAGGCATTTGATGATCTCGACGCGTTGGCGTTGACCGGCCGTGAGGCGTGAAACGCCGGCGAGTGGATCGACACCCAACCCGTAGCGTTCACTGAGCGCTACCACCCGAGCGCAGGCATCCGCCCGGTTGAGCCTCGATGGTTCGCCAAGTACCACGTTCTCCCAGACGGTCAACTGCTCGACAAGGCTGTAGTGCTGGTGCACCATCGCGATACCGAGATCGGAGGCAGTGATCGGATCGGCGATGCGCACGGCGTTGCCGTGCACGTTGATCGATCCCTCGTCCGGCTGGATCAGCCCGATGAGGATCTTCATCAGAGTCGACTTGCCAGCGCCGTTCTCGCCGAGCACTCCGTGAATTCGTCCGGGATGCAATTCCAGATCGACGTCAACGCAGGCGACGACCTGCCCGTAGCGCTTGGTGATTCGTTGAAGGCGTACTGAGGGGGCAGCAGCAGTAGCTGCCACCCCCTCGGACGTGGCGGTCAAAACTGGTATGCCGCCTTCTTGATGGCGCCGAACTGCGCCTTCAGGGCGCCGGAGGCGATCAACTTGCCAGCAGCTTCCAACTTGGCGGTTTCGTCAGCGGTCGGGTTGCAGATCTGCGAACCGACTTCCTTGTCGACGCCGACGCGGAATTGACGAGTATCGCCGCGCTTCAGCTTGCCGCTGAGCACCTCGGTGAGGATCGTGTTGAGGTAGTCACCGGCGTCGAAGCGAACGGCGATGTCGTACTTCAGGTCGGTCCTGCTGCAGGCGTTGGATGCCCCGGCACTCATCACGATGATGTTGTTGGCGTTGGCCAACTTGACGACCGCTTCGTGCGAACCGCCGAGGTACGGCCAGATCGCTCCGACACCCTGCGCCTTGAGGTTGTTGAACGCTTCCGTTGCCGCGGCGACGTCATTGAACGAGCCGGTTCCGACATAGGTGAAGGCGAACGTCGGATCGACCGACTGCAAACCGAGCTCGAACGACTTGAACGCTTCGATTTCGAAGTTCAGGTTGTTGTTTCCGATCATCGCAGCCTTGGTGACACCCTTGGCCTGCATGGCCAGCCCGGTGGCAACACCGGCGTCGTAGCCGCCCTCCGAGCCGTCGTCGCCCGACTGGATCAGGTTCGGCTGGGCCGGGTACCCGGCGCCGCAGTTGCAGTACCAGACGATCTTCGGGTACTTGGCAGTGAGCTCCTTCAACGGATCGGCGATCTCGCCGGCGCCGACGGCAATCATGTCGACACCCTGACGAGAGAGGCTGTCGAGCTGCGTAGCAGCTTCTTCGGGCTTGATGTTGTCGACGATGATCGGCTCGGCAAAGCCATGCGACTTGGAGAACCCGGTCACACCGGTAACAAGCGCCTGGTAGTAACCACCGTCGTTTCGTGGTCCTGGCGTCGCCACGCCGATGACAACCTTGCCGTCACCGTTGGTGTCGAAGTTGAAGCCCGATGTTCCGCCAGTGCCAGCCGCGGTGCTGGCCGTCGTGGTGTCACTTCCCGCTGACGCGGTGGTTTCCGAGGCACCGGTGGTAGCGGGGACCGTCGTGGCCGCGCCGGTCGCCGCGGCTGTCGTCGCTGTGGTCGTCGCTGTGGTGACAGCGGGGGTTGTTACCGCGGACTTCGACTTGTCGGAACCGCAGGCGGCTACGACAAGGCTGATCGCGGCGAATGCCGCGAGGGTTGATTTGGTACGTCTGTTCATTGGTCTCCCCCAGGAGGTCATGGTGATGATGTGGCTCATTCAGTTGGTGGATTGGTGTTGTCTTCAACGGGACTGCGTCGGAATTTCGGTGTTCACCTCCTCCGCTCCTGGTAGACGGCCGACGTTGGCCAGTGCTCGCGGTGCCGCTGCACGAGCCATCTGTCGTAGCACACTTGGCGTCGTCGACGCGTCGAAGAAGTCGAGCAAGTCGGCGTGAGGATGCTCATACCGCGACGTGGCTTTCTGTCGCGAATGGCTGGCCCTTGAACGATGGTGGCCCGTAGGGAATTCGTTCCTGGTGGTAGATCGCATCGGGGATCGCGCGGATGAACGAACGAGCACCCGAGCGCCCGATCGGGGCGAGGGCGTGCAGGTCGATGAGCGGGTGATCGAGGTCAGGTGACTCCAGGACCGAATCGTCGATGACAGCGCAGAGAACCTCGCCGACCACGAACACCACTGGCGCCCGTGCGGTTCCCAGCGACAGGGTCTTATGCACGATGCATTCGAGTTGCGCGGGGGCTTCGGCGACTGATGGAGACGAAACACGATGCGAGTCAACGAGCGTGAAGCCGTGCAACGATGCCTCATCGATGTCTGCTGGGTATTCCTTGGCGAGATCCTCGATGTGCGCGGCGAAGATCTCCGAGCAGACGTTGATGACGAAATCTCCTGCGGCCATCAGGTTGTCGTAGGAACCTTTCGTGCCACGGTCCGATTCGCGCAATCCGAAACAGATCCCGACGAGTGGTGGATCGCCGGTAATCGGGAGGTAGTAGCTGAACGGCGCCAGGTTGCCGACACCCGTAGCATCGCGAGTGGACACCATCGCCACAGGGCGGGGAACCACGAGCTGGGACAGCAGACCCTGGTTCGTGCCCGCGCTGTGCGAGGCGAACTCATAGACCTGCTTCATCCGATGCCCTCCAGTTCGAGATCGCAATCCACGATCACCCCGGTCTCAGCCCGGCGTCGCTTACGTTACCTCATTTGGACTGATGGTCTGACCACGCGCCGTTCATGTCGCGTTCACAGCCGGCGATCCAGGTGCCCGGGGCGAGCGCGCCCGACCTGATCTGCGAAGCCAGTTGCGTCAGCAGGCGCGTTGGTGGTCTCACGGGTTCAGGTTAGGGCGTGGGGGGCGGGAGAATACCTGGCGGACCATCGGCTCGAAGCGCTCCAGCGGCAGGGTCGGGTAATCGGGGTCGAAGGCATTCTGGTCCCAGTCGTCGGCGAATTGCTCGGCGAGGGCATAGTGCGGATGATCGGCGTGCTTCAGCCTGGCCATCGGGTCCATGCCCATTCGTGCGTAGTAGTGCATGCCTTCGAAG
>JANYKS010000108.1 GCA_025358125.1 Actinomycetes bacterium | reverse complement strand
GACACCACCGGCCGCGACCCACACGGATACACCGTCACGAACCCGCCGGCCACCGGATCCACAACCGTCACATTCAACGACACCGCACCAACACCGCCAACACCAACCGCCGCACCAACACCGGCAACACCACCCACCTTCACCCTCAACTCGACCCCGCCCCCGTACCGCCGCTTGACCACCGCGACAGCACCCTGGGCCTGACCGACGCGCGTGTCGAACAACCGCACCGGCGCCAACGCGGCAAAGAGCCTCGGCGGTGGCGGAGACGGCGGCGGGGAACCCGCGCTCGCGCCGAGGTGGTGCCAGGGTGACGGGCCACCGGCGTTTGCGATGGCGAGGGGATCGACCAAGACTGCGTCCGCCCCTGGCGCCGCGGGATCGGCGACACCGGCCGTCACGACGGAGAAGGCGCCCGCCGGCCACGCTTGGAGGCGAGTGCCGTCGCTCGGATACTGACGAAGGTGACGCCACACGCCGGTACCACCGGCATTGTCCACCGCCGCGTCATCGATCGCGATGAGCGCGTGCCCTGCCAACATCGCCGCGGTGCGCAGAAAGACCGGCGCACCACCGGCAACGACGTAGACCTCACCACGCGAGTATCCAAAGGCATAGGCCCCATCGGCCGGATACTGCAGCAGGTGGCTCCATCCGCCAGAAGCGCCGGCGTTGTCCAATGCCGCATCATCGATCGCGATGAGCGCGTGCCCTGCCAACATCGCCGGGTTCTGGATGTAGACCGGCGCACCGCCGACGATGACGTACACCTCGCTGCGGGCCCGCCCCACCACGTACGTGCCATCCGCCGGGTACTGGGGCATCGCGTCGATTTGGGCCCGAGTCTGATCGATGGCCGGCTGCGCGGCTCCGCCCCACGCAGACCAACTGCTGACCCAGATCGGCGCACCACCGGCGATGCGGTACACGGCGCCGTTGTCCGTCGCCCGGATGAAGTCGCCGTCGAGCGGCGCAGCCGCGACGCAGTCGTAGCCGTCGTTGCGGATGCTCTGCTTGACGAGGGTCTGGAGCCCGGTGTAGTCGAACTCCGCTCCGCCGTGACACGACACCCAGGTGCCTGGGTCGACCGCCACGCCGTTCGAATCATCTTCCTCGTAGTGCAGATGTGGGCCGGTCGCGATGCCCGAGTTTCCCGACGACGCGATCTGTTGCCCGGTCACTACGGTGGCGCCCTCGCTGATGCCGGCGGCGAGCGTCGACAGATGTTCGTAGAGCGAGAACGCCCCGTCCGGATGTTGGACCTTGACCTGCGTCCCCGGATACCCGGTGCCGGGCGGTCGCAGCGGATCGTTGTCCGAACACCACGTCGCGCCCGACACGATGTTGCCGGGCGTCGTTTCGTGGAGCGCAGGGTTGCAGTTGCGGTTGTCGGCGATGGCGGTGACGACCGTGCCCGCACCAGCCGCGTAGACGGGGGTTCCCGGCGTCATCCGAACATCGATCGCCGGATATGGGTGGTAGCCGCCTGACGGTGCACCCCATGTCGCGGTGAGTACGTGCGTCCCCGTGAACGGCACGAACTCGGGAGACGAGCCCGGAGAAGCAGCCAATACCCTCTGCGCGAAGTGGGCGGCCCCGATCACCATGATCGACCCGAGAAGTCCGCCGACCAGGATCACGCGCCGAATGCGGCCGCGTCGTGCCCGTGGCCCGACGCTTGAGCACGAAGACACCGTTGAACCGTTCATGAACGCTCACCCTCCACCAGCCGTTCGCGGATAGTAACTCTGTGCGCGATGCCAGGTGTGGCAGGCGTCTACCCACCGATCTCGCAGCTGCGGGTCAGCATCGTTCGCAGGCCGACAAGGTCGGGTGTCTCCACACCGATCAACTCATGCACCACGAGCCGGTCGTCCTGGCGACCGACGAGTTGCTTGGCGACACAGAGCGCGATGGCCGGAGCGTCGCCCTGCGCCTCCAACGCCGACTCGACGCTGGCGACGAGACTGTTCGGGTCGCTTCGACCGAAGATCTTGTCGGCGCGTTCGGTGATGGTTTTCGTCCCGACGACGAAGGGGCAGCTCTGCCCGTTGCTCGGCACCTTGAGATCGACGATATAGGCGGTGACGATGTCGGTGATGCAGCTACTGGCGAGGAACGCCGTGTGCCCTGCGCCCTCCCACTGGATCGAGACGGCGTTGCCGAGCGCTTCGGCCATTTGGACCGCATACCGACCGGGCGTCGCTGGATCATCCTTGGTCCCGACGACGAGGACCGGCGACGCGGAGTTCGCGGCTGTGATCTCTGGCAACGGCTCGGCGGTCGCCGGGAATCCGTCGCACGCGGACGACGCGCTGCCCCGGCCGGCGAAGTCGGCGCAGCGGATCGCGGCGTTGGCGAAGTCGAAGTTCGGCTCCGATTCCATGTCGGCCGGATAGCCGAATTGCAGATAGCTGGACAGCCCCGCAAGAGTCGATGCATCACCGTTGTCGGCGTCGCTGAGCGCCACAGCGAGCACCGACCAGTACGTGGCGCTGTACATCGCCGCGACGACGACGTCGTCGACATCGGTACGGCTGAGCGCCTTGCCGCCTTTGAAAAACGTGGTGGGAAGATCGCGGACCGATGACTCGACGCGGTCGAGCAGGGTGCGACTATCCGGACCGGCAGCGCATTTCCCGGTCGCATCGCACAGCTGCAAGAAGACGTTGATCGTGCGTTCGAAGTCCTGATGCGCATAGAAGTCGTCGCCGTAGTCGTGGGTCGAATTGACCGCGCCGGCCTTGGGATCCACGGCGCCGTCGAGAACGAGTGCTCGCACCCGGTCCGGGAACATGTCGGCGTATACGCCGCCGAGAGCCGTGCCATAGCTGTAGCCGAGATAGGTGAGCTTGTCGTCGCCGACGGCACGGCGGACCACGTCCAAGTCTCTCGCCACATTCGGTGTGCCGAGGTTCTTGAGCAGATCGCCGGTCGCCTTGATGCACGCCTGAAACGAATCCGCCGACGAGTCGGAGCCGTCTGGACACTTCACCGCCGTGGATCGGCCGACGCCCCGAGGATCGAAACCGACGATGTCGAACCGGTCCCTGATCGCGGTCGGCATGCTCGCGGCCTCGTTGTACGCGATCGTGATGCCTGAGCCACCCGGACCGCCCGGGTTCAGCACCAACGAGCCGATCCGCTCGGACGCCACGCCCGCCGGCAGCCGGTTCAGCGCGATCGAGAGTTGCTCGCCGCCGGGCTTGGTGTAGTCCATCGGCACGGTGACGGTGGCGCACTGCCAGGGCGCTTGCTCGAGTTCGCAGCCCTTCCACACGGCAGCCTCGACCGGCGGCGGCGGGCGGCCAGGATCGGTCGTATCGGTCGGAATCGTCGTGCCAGGCCCAGTCGTGTCAGGCCCAGTCGTGCCAGGTCCAGTCGTATCGGTCGGAATCGTCGTGGCGGCAGCACTTCGGTGTTGATCGGATCGCATCAGTTGCACGCCGCTCGAGCCACAGCCGCCGGCCACGAGCAAAGTCGCGAGCAATGCCGCCCCCGCTCGCTGCCGACCGCTCATTTCGCCAGCCTAAAGGCGTCGGCAGAGGGTGTCAGCGCAGATCGTCAGCCTGATGCCTACAGCAGGGTCTTGAGCAACGCCCTCGTCCCGGCGACCTCATCGGGATTGCCACCAAATTCGACGGCCGAGAAATCGGTGACACCGATCTCGCCGAGCGCGCGGATCCGGTCCCCCACCTCGGCCTCGGCGCCGACGATGGCGATGTCCGCCGGCCCGGCAGCACCCTCCTTGTCGAGCATCGCCCGGTAGCTCGGCAACTGGCCGTACATCTTGAAGATTCCGGCGGCGCGGCCAAGCGCCGACGCCCTGTCGTCGGTGACACAAACCGGCAGCGCCGAGATCACCCGCTGGTCGGGCCGTCCGGCAGCCTCCGCGGCCGCGCGAAGAGTTGGAATCGTGTGACTGCGCAACGTCTCCGGGCCGGTACACCAGGTGATCGTGCCGTCGGCGAGGGTGGCGGCGACCCGCAGCGTCTGCTCGCCGAGCGCGGCCACGAAGACCCCCGGGCGGCTGCCGCCGGGTACCGAGATCCCGGCATGCACCCGGAAGTCATCCCCGTCGAAGGAAACCGGCGTGCCCTCGAGCAGTGGCATCAGCACGCTGAGGTACTCCCGCAGATGGCGCACCGGCTTGTCGTAGGACATGCCCAAGATGCTCTCGATCACGACCTGATGGCTGAGACCTATACCGAGCGCGAGCCGACCACCAGCAGCGGCGTTGACGGTCAGTGCCTGCTGGGCCAGCATCACCGGATGGCGAGGATATGTCGGCACGACTGCTGTGCCGAGCTCTATCAGAGGCACCTCGCGCCCGATGACGGCGAGCGCGGTCAAGGCATCGTGGCCGAAGATCTGCGACACCCAGAAGCTGGCGAAGCCGGCTTCTGCGGCAGATTTCGCTTCGGCAACGAGCTGATCGAGTGTGCCGTCGTTCGTGCTGCCGCTGAAGATTCCGATGCGCATGCGACGCACGGTAGCAGGCCGTATTCAGCGCCCGACGCGGCGCGGGCTGGGTCAGAGGCCGCGTGGACGAGGGTTTGCACGACGGTGGTCGAAGCCGGGCCGACTGTCGATACCGAACCGGGGGGCCGCGAGGGCCAAGGCCGCGAACAACGCGATGACGAGTAGTGCAACCATAACCATCAGCTCCTGTGATCAGACTGAGATATAGTATCGCTGAACACTATTGATAATGGAAATGCATATTCATGACTGCTTCAATCACAAATACCGATCTGCCCCTGGGAGTCGAGGTCCGCCACCTCGCCGCGCTCGAGGCGATCGCCAAGACCCACTCGTTCTCCCGAGCGGCCGTGCTTCTCGGCTACGCCCAGAGCGCAGTGTCGCAACAGATCGCGACGCTGGAACGCGCCGTCGGACACAAGCTGATCGAACGCCCGGGCGGCCCCAGGCCGGTGTCGCTGACGAGCGCCGGCGAGGTGCTGTTGCGTCACGCGACCCACATCACCGCGAGGCTGGGCGCGGCCAAGGCAGACCTCGACGCGCTGACGGCGGGGGAAGCGGGCGCGCTGCGGATCGGCACGTTCCAGTCGGCGAGCGCTCGCCTCCTGCCTCCCACGCTCACCCGGTTCCGTGACGCGTGGCCGCGGATCACGGTCGAATTGCGCAACGAGCGCCCGGTCGGGGTGCTCGACGACCTCGTTCGCTCCGGCCAGCTCGACCTCGCCTTCACCGAGACCGGCGTCTATCCGGCGCCGTTGACCGCGACCGAACTGATCGAAGATCCCTACGTCTTGATGATCGCTCCCGACAGTCCTCTTGCCAAGTACGACGAGATCGAACTCACCCAGCTCGACGGCGCCCGCTTCATCTCCGGCGCGTCTGACGACAGCTGTGAGTTGCGCATCCACCAGTCGCTCGAGCGGGCAGGCGTGCGGCCGCAGACGGTCTTTCGCAGTGACGACAACCTCACCACCCAGCGTCTCGTCGCGTGTGGCCTCGGCGTGGCGATCGTGCCGCTGCTCGCGGTCGAGCTGTTCGTGCCCGACGCGGCCGTCATCGTGCTGCCACTCGCCAGGCGTCATCACCTCACGCGGCGGATCGGCATCATGTGGCATCAAGATCGCGATCGCTCCCGCGCGGCTGAGGCGTTCGTCGAGACGGCCGTCGCGGCGGCGGAGCGGATCGGCCTGCCGTCGATTCCCGTCGTGACATCGCGCCGCCAGGGCGCAAGCTTCGTGGTCTGACCGGCCACGTCGGGCAGGCGCCCCTATGCGAGGCTGACGAGCTCCAGCCAGTCTTTGTCGAAGTAGTCGACCTCGCCGTCCGGCATCAGCAATACCTTGGTCGGCTTGATCTGCTCGACGAACTCGGTGTCGTGGCTGACGAACACGATGGTGCCTTTCCACGCGCTCAGTGCGTCGGCCACTGCCTGACGACTGGGCGGGTCGAGGTTGTTCGTCGGCTCGTCGAGCAGCAGCAGATTGTTGCGCCCGACCATCAGCATCGCAAGCGCGAGCTTGGTCTTCTCGCCGCCGCTCAAGGTGCCGCTGTCCTGGAACACCTTCTCGCCCATCAGCCCGAACATGCCGAGCATCCCGCGCAGCTGCGTCTCAGTGAGCACCACGCTCGACGGCACCTCGGAGCGAATGTTGGCGAGCAGTGTTTCGCTGACGCGCAGGTTGTCGTGCTCTTGGGCGTAGTAGCCGACACTGACGTTGTGGCCGAAGCGGAAGTCACCGAGGGTGGGCTCGGTCTCGCCGGCGAGGATCCGCAACAGGCTTGTCTTGCCGGCGCCGTTCAGGCCGAGCACGAGCAACCGTTCGCCGCGGCCGATGTCGAAACTGACGTCTTCGAACACCGGCGCGCCGACGCCGTAGCCCTTCGACAAACGCGTCGCGGTGATCACGGTGGCGCCCGACGACGGCGGTTCGGGGAACTTGACCCGCATCATCTTGTCGCCCGAACCCACATGCACACGCTGCGTTTCCAGCCGGGCGATCTGCTTCTCCTTGCTGTGCGCCATCGCGGCCTTGGTGGCCTTCGCGCCGAAACGATCGACGACGCTCTGTAGCCGGGCGATCTCCTTGGTCTGCAGCATCGCTTTGCGCGCGGTGCGCTCTTCGTCGGCAGCCCGCGCCGTGCGATATTGGCTGTAGGTGCCCTTGTATTCGACGAGGTGCCCGGTTGCGTCCTCGGACGGGCGATCGAGGTGCAGGACCCGGGTGATCGCCTCGTCGAGCAGATCGAGGTCGTGGCTGATGACGAGCATCGCGCCGCGGTATTTACGCATGTAGTCGAGCAGCCACGTCTTGGCGTCGATGTCGAGGTGATTGGTCGGCTCGTCGAGGAGGAGTGCATCGCTGCCGGCGAACAAGATCCTGGCAAGTTCGACGCGCCGCTTCTCTCCACCGGACAGCACGCTCAGCGGCAGATCCATCCGATCTTCGCGAAGGCCGAGGCCGGCAGCGATCGAGCGGCCTTCGCTGTCGGCCGCGTACCCGCCCGAGCTCGCGAACTCGTCCTGAGCGCGGCTGAAGCGGGCGACGTTGCGATCGTTTGCGTCTTCCTCCATTGCGATGCGCAGCTTCTCGATCCGGATCAGTTGATCATCGATCCCCCGGCCCGAGAGAACGTGGGTGATCGCGGTTCGTCCCTCGAGCACACCCGTGATCCGCGGATCCTGGGGAAGATACCCGAAGCCACCCTTGCGCAGGATCTTGCCGGCAATGGGTTCGTTCTCGCCGCCGAGGACCTTGAAGAAGGTGGTCTTGCCGGCGCCGTTACGGCCGACGAGGCCCACCTTCTCGCGGGGCATGACGGTGAACGACGCATCGTCGACGACGAGCCGACCGCCGATTTCCACCGAAACACCCTGGACCTGAAGCACGGGACAAGGGTGGCACCGTGGTCCGGCAACCGCAACCGCTCCGCAGGATTGGTTCCAGAAGGCACAATCGGGGCGAACCTTCCCACCTCCACGACCCTGAAACGAAACGGGGACGGGACGGGCGGGCTACTGTTCACTTCGTGGAAACGGTGATGATTCACGGGATCGCTGATGACACGGCGTCGCCGAGGCCGACGACGCTTACGACGCCGTCGTCAGTGTGGCGCTGGGCCGTCGCCGGGCCGATCGCCTGCGGCTGCGCGATGGCCGCCGCGACCGTGTACGTGGCGATGAACGACCCCGCAGCTCCCGGCACGCACCTGCCGACCTGCCCGCTCTACGCGATGACCGGTTTGTGGTGCCCGGGTTGCGGCCTGACGCGGGCCACCCATGCCGCGCTTCGCGGCGACATCGCGGCCGCGTTCGGCTTCAACCTCTTCTTCCCCGCATTCCTCGCCGCAATCGTGCTCGGTTGGCTGGCATGGCTGCGGGCATCGCTGCAACGCCCGTCGATCCGCTGGCTGACCAACATCGCGCCATCGGCCGCGATCGCGGCAGGCGTCGTGCTGATCGGCTTCGGCGTGCTGCGCAACGTGCCGGGTTTCCAGGCGCTCGCGCCGTAGCGGCTACGGGGACGGCGCGGGGGTAGGAGGCGTGGTAGCGGGCGGCGTGGTAGGAGGCGGGTTCGTCTTGGGAACAGTCGGCGGGCTCGTCTGCTGGGGCGGCGCCACAGTCGGCGGCGGGCTGGTCTGCTGCGGCGGAGTCGTCTGCTGCGGTGGCAGGGTGGAAGGCGTTGGCGGCTGAGGATTCGTAGTTCCCGCCGACGGTTTGACCGTCGTAGCCGTCGACGGCTTGGCGACGCTCGTCACAGTGGTGGCACTCGCTCTCGGGGCGGTCGTGGCAGTGGGCTTGTACGGCTTGACCGGCGTTTTCTTGGCGGTGCTGTTGCCCGGCGGGCCGTTGGCGCTGCCGGCTGCATCACTGCGGTACTGGGTGCTCAGGCATTTGCCGGGCTGCACCACGGCCTGCCCGAATTGAGCGGCGATGGAAAAGGCCAGTTGAGCCCGCCCGGCCTCGGTGAGGTGAAGATTGTCGCCGCCCGTCAGCGCCGGATCTTGGGTGATCGTTGCCCAATCGATGACCCGAACGTGTGGGAACTGCGCCGCCTCCTCGAGGATCGCGGCATTCACGTCGGCTTGCTCGGGCCGGAACATCGAGGTCGTGAGCAGTACCGTCGGCCGCGGATACAACCTCAGCAGCAAGGCGTGCAGCCGCGACTGATAGTCGGCCTTGTCCTTTCCGTAGTTGTTGCCGAGGAAGAGCACCGCCGCATCCCAGTTGTCGTCGAGGCGCTTGTCGAGCACGGTTTTGCCGAAGTCGATGAACCGCCCCGTTTCGGCGTTGACCTCGACCTGCCAGCCGAGCGGGACGAGTATCTTGCACGCCTCGTTGCCGTAGCGCTGGGAGATCGAGGCCGTCACCGAGTCACCGATCATCAGCAGGCGATTGCCGACGACCTGCTGGCCGATGCTTGTCGTTACCGCACCGGGCGACGATGTCGTCGAGGTCGTCGGCGAGCCAGAAATGGTCGCCTGCCCACCGGGATCGACGGCGTTCGATCCGGCGGTGAACACGCCCGGTAGCTTGCCGACGCCGCCGACCGTGCCGACCGTGCTGGAATCCGGGCTCGATCCGGCCGCGACCGTGCACCCGGCCAAGCCCGCGAAGACGAGCAGACCGGCGAATACGAGTCGGTGTTTTCGGGCCGCCTGTACACGTTCCATTGGAGAGAACAGGGTATCTCGATGCAAGCCGCCACGGGAGTCGGCCGGCGCTCAGTGAGTTGCGACGGCCTCGATCTCGACCTGCGCGTCATTGAAGCACGCTCCGGACGCGAGATCGTTGACCTCCCGTGGGATCAGCGAGTTCGCCGTGAATCCGCTCTCGAAATGGCGTCGCCACAGACCCTTGGGAATCGACACGACGCCTCGGCGCAGCCCGGCATCGAGACGCGCGTTCAATTCGATCTCGCCGAGTTCGTTGAACACTCGCACCCGATTCCCTTCGGCAATGTCGCGGGCCTGTGCATCCGCCGGATTGATCGAAGCGACAACGTCCGGCGGATCGAATTCGGCGAACATCGAATTGATCGTTCGGTTCGTCGAAGGTGAGAGCAGAGTCAGCCTGCCCGTTCGAGCTGGCTCGTATTTCGGCAGGGGAAGCTCGCTGCTCGGGTCGGCGAGCCGCGCCCTGCCCGATCCGTCGTCGAAGCCGGGGCGGGTATCCACGAATTGAACGGTCGTACCGGGCTTGCGGATCGATGGCAGCGAGGCGGTGTCGTGATCGGTGCGTAGCGCCCGGGCGAGTCGTTCTGGATCCGGGTCGAATTCCTCCGGCGGCAGACCGAGCTCAGCGGCGAGGAGCGCAGCGAGTTCGTCGTTGCTGCGGCTCTCACCGACGCGATCGATCACCGGCTGGATGCGAAGTAGACTGAACGATCCGTACGCGTTGACGAGATCGGCGGCCTCGAAATGAGTCGTGCACGGCAGGACGACGTCGGCATACATCGCGGTATCGGTGAGCACCTGCTCGTGGACCACGGTGAATAGATCCTCG
>JANYKS010000102.1 GCA_025358125.1 Actinomycetes bacterium | reverse complement strand
CGCGGACACGGACACGGACACGGACACGGACACGGACACGGACACGGACACGGACACGGACACGGACACGGACACGGACACGGACACGGACACGGACACGGACACGGACACGGACACGGCCGCAGTCGCAGACACACCAGCCGAGATCGGAGACATAGTAGCCACAGCTACAGCTGGAACTCGCCGGCGGTGTTGTGTCCCACGCCGCACGGAAGTCGAGCACGAGCCGCCACCGGCCATCAAGGTGATTACGGGGCTCGGCGGCCCGGATGGCGGCATGGATGGCGGCTCGCTCGGGGGCCCGGATGGCGCCCCGGCCTCGTCCGTGCGCCAAGATCCCTGAGTGATTGCGTACGACTCCGAACTACGGCAACGGCTTGCGGACAACCTCGCCCGGCACACGCGTCGCGCTCATGACCTCGAAGGCCGTCGTCATGCCGCTGTTGCGATCGTGGTTGTCGAGAGTGACGCCGTCCGCGACGGCACCGATCCGTACCCGATCGACCCGGACGAACTGGCGGTGATTCCGTCCGATGTCAGCGGGCTCGACGGGTCGATGTCGGGGGCCGCCGGTGGGGCTGCGTTCCTCCTGTGCAGGCGGGCTGCAACGATGCGTTCTCACGCTCGCCAATGGGCCCTCCCCGGGGGTCGGTGTGAGCCGGGCGAGACCGTCGAGCAGGCCGCGCTGCGCGAGCTGCATGAAGAACTCGGCCTCGAACTCGGCGAGGAAGCCGTACTCGGCGCGCTCGACGACTATCCGACCCGCTCGGGGTACGTGATCACGCCGGTGGTGATGTGGGGCGGCGGCGACGTCGAGCTGGTGGCGGACCCCGGTGAGGTTGCCCACGTCTACCGGATCGGGCTGCACGAGCTGTGCCGGGCGGACTCGCCCCGATTCGTGCAGATTCCCGAGAGCGATCACCCGGTCGTGCAGGTCCCCCTCGGCGGCGACTTGATCCACGCCCCGACCGGCGCAGTCCTGGTCCAGTTCCGGTGGGTGGCTATCGAGGGCCGGATCGACGAGCGCGTCGACGGCTTCGAGCAGCCGGTCTTCGCCTGGAAGTAACGACGAGTCGCCCGCCTCCGTCACCCTGTGACCCTAAACCCTGCCGCCCAACTTCCTGCCGCCCCAACTTCCTGCCGCCCCAAAGCGCCTGCCGCCCAACTTCCTGCCGCCCAACTTCCTGCCGCCCAACTTCCTGCCGCCCAACTTCCTGCCGCCCCAAAGCGCTCTTTGGGCGCGCTTTGCGCGTGCGCGGGCGCGCAGATCGCGCCCACCCGCCCGAATCAGCGGCCGCTGTGACCGAATCCGCCGCTGCGGTGACCGACGCGGCCGCAGCCGTGACCGAAACCCTGCCGCCCAACTTCCTGCCGCCCAACTCCGCCTCTTTGGGCGCGCTTTGCGCGTGCGCGGGCGCGCAGATCGCGCCCCCCGCCCGAATCAGCGGCCGCTGTGACCGAAGCGGCCGCAGCCGTGACCGAATCCGCCGCGCCCACCCGCCCGAATCAGCGGCCGCTGTGACCGAATCCGCCGCCGCGGTCGTGGCCGTCGAGCGAGGTGACCAGTTGCCACGAGACCTGCTCGACGCGCTGCAGCACCAACTGCGCGATGCGGTCACCGCGATGGACCCGATATTCATCGTGCGGATCGGTGTTGAGCAACACGATCTTGATCTCGCCGCGATAGGCGGAGTCGACCAATCCCGGCGCGTTGACAACCGTGACACCGTGCTTGAGCGCAAGGCCGCTGCGTGGCAGCACGAAGCCGGCATAGCCCGCCGGGATCGCGATCGCGATGCCGGTCGGCATGATCGAGCGACCTCCGCCGGCCGGCACGATCGCGTCGTGCCTTGCGCAGAGATCGAGTCCGGCGTCGCCGGCGTGGGCGTAGGAAGGCAGCGCGAGATCCAGGTCGAGTTGAACGATCGGCACGGCGAGCATCGAAGCAACCATAGATCGCGCCTGGCGCTAGGTTCTGAAGTCGATGAGATCGAGCGAGCCACCAGCCAACCGGCCACCGTCGGTCGACGTGCTCGCGCGCTCGCTGGCGCCGACCGGTTTGCCACATGCGGTGTGCGTCGACATCGCCCGCGATGCCATCGCCGCGGGTGATCCGGCGTCGGCGACGCAGCGGGCACTGGACTTCAGTCGCACGCTGCTGATGCCGGTGATCAACGCGACCGGGGTGCTGCTGCACACCAACCTCGGCCGGGCTCCGATCGCGGTGGCCCAGCCGGCCCGCCCGATCAATGTCGAGTTCGACCTGGCCACCGGCGAGCGCGGGTCTCGCCAGACCGCCGTCGGCCAGCTCTACGCGAAGCTGTGCGGCGCAGAGGCAGCGATGGTCGTCAACAACAACGCGGCGGCGGTGATGCTCGTCCTCGCCGCGCTGGCATACGACCGGGGCGTCGTGGTCAGCCGCGGCGAGAGCGTGGAGATCGGCGGAGCCTTCCGCGTCCCGGAGGTGATGGAGCAGTCGGGCGCAACGCTCGTCGACGTTGGCACGACGAACCGTACCCGCCTCAGCGACTATGCCAGGGCGATCTCACGCGCGGGCGCGAACGTGGCACTTGCGATGAAGGTGCACCCGTCGAATTTCCGGGTCGAGGGCTTCGTCGAGGACACCTCGATCGCCGAGTTGGCAACCCTGTCGGTCCCCGTGGTGGCCGACATCGGCAGTGGCCTGATCGACTCGAACTGTCCGTGGCTCGGCGGGCCTCCCCCCGCATGGCTCGCCGGCGAGCCGGCGGCGCGGCAGAGCCTCGAGGCCGGAGCTGCGCTCGTGACCTTCAGCGGCGACAAACTGCTCGGCGGCCCGCAGGCCGGCATCATCGTCGGCCGCCGCGATTGCGTGGAGCGGTGCGCTCGTCATCCGCTCGCCCGCGCGCTCCGTCCGGGTGGTCTCGTCCTCGCGGCCCTGCAGGCAACGGCGCTCGCCTACCTGGACCGCTCGGCGGCCTCTACGATCCCGTTCTGGCGGATGGTCGCGACTCCGCTGGCGGAGTTGGAGCAACGGGCCATTGCGATCTGCAGCACCGCTGGGACGGGTCGGCCGGCAGCCATGCAAGCACTGCCCGGCGCGGGTTCGGCGCCAGGCGTGTCGATGCCGTCGTACGGGATCATCATCGATGCGGATCGCCTCGTTGCCCTCCGCTCGTGGCCAACTCCGATCATCGCCAGAGTACGCGAGGGCCGCACCTACCTCGATCTGCGCAGCGTCGAGTCGGGCGACGACGGCGCCGTCGCCGAAGCGCTCGCGTCGCCGACCGCGCCGGGCTGACGAGTCATGCGCGTCGTCGCCACCGCCGGCCATGTGGATCATGGCAAGAGTTCCCTCGTGCTCGCTCTCACCGGCACCGATCCCGATCGGTTCGAGGAGGAGAAGCGGCGCGGCCTCACGATCGATCTCGGCTTCGCCCACGCAGTGCTGCCGTCCGGCGAGGGCGTCAGCTTCATCGACGTGCCCGGCCACATCCGGTTCCTGCGCAACATGCTGGCCGGTGTCGGCGGCATCGACGCGTGCCTGTTCGTGGTCGCAGCCACAGAGGGCTGGAAGCCCCAGAGTGAGGAGCACCTCCGCATCCTCGAACTGCTCGGCATCCGCCACGGCGTGATTGCGCTGACCAAGGTTGACCTCGTCGACGACGAGTGGCGCGACATCGCGACACTGGAGGTGCTCGATCACGTCTCCGGCACGTTTCTCGCCGGCGCACCGATCGTGCCCGTCGCGGCGACACTCGGTCGCGGGCTCGAGGACCTGCTCGCCGCACTCGATGAGCTCGTGGTGCAGACGCCTCAGGCCACGGATCGAGCACGGGCGCGGTTGTGGGTCGATCGCGTCTTCGCCGCGAAAGGCAGCGGTACGGTGATCACCGGGACGTTGACCGGGGGAATGCTTCAGGTCGATGAGCACGTCTGCGTCGGGGCACATCGCACCAGCGTTCGGATCCGCAGCATTCAGAGTCTCGGGCAGACGGTCGACCGGATCGGCGCCGGAAACCGGGTGGCGCTCAACCTGTCCGGAATCGAGCAGAGCGAGGTCGGTCGCGGTGATGCCATCGTACGCGATGGCCAATGGTTGCCGACGCAGCGCTTCGATGCCACGCTGCAGGTGCTCGACCACCTCGATCACGAGGTGTCACGTCGGGGGGCCTACATGGCCTACATCGGCTCCGGCGAGTTCGAGGCCAAGGTCCGGGTTCTCGGCTCGGAGGCCATCGCCGCCGGTCAGCGCGGACTCGTTCGGCTCCATCTCGTGCAGCCGTTGCCGCTGTTGCCCGGCGACCGGTTCATCTTGCGCGAATCGGGCCGCAGCGAGACGGTCGGCGGCGGTGAGGTGCTCGACATCCATCCGGTTCTTCCGGCGTCCAAGGCGCATCCGGACCGTGATGTCGACCGGGTCGTACGCGAGCGGGGCTGGGTAGCGGCCGACGAGCTCGAGCTACTCACCGGCGAACGGCGCGAGCCAAGGATCGGCCGGTGGGTGGTCGGCCAGAACGAGCTCGATGCATTGACCACGGCTGTGCGCGACAGAGTGTTGGCGGCAGGCCCGCTCGGTCTGGACATCGCCGCGCTCGACGATCGCGAGCGCGCCGTGCTCGCAACGATCGCGGACGTCGCCGTCGCCAACGGCAGGGCACGCCAGGCAGAGGTGCGCGATCCGCTCGCCGACCATCCCTTCGTCGCGGCGCTGTTGACTGGCGGCTTCACCCCGCCGGAACCGGTTGGCGTCGACCGGGCCGAACTGCGCCAACTCGTCCGCCGTGGGCTGGTGGTGGAGCGCGATGGAGTGCTGTTCCATCCGCGCGCGATCGAAGCGGCCGGCCAAACCGCAGCGCATCTGCTCGACGAGCATCCGGACGGTTTCACCGTCGCTCAGTTCCGTGACGCAACCGGATCGACCCGCAAGCATGCGCTCCCGCTGGCTGCCGAACTGGATGCCCGCGGCGTGACACGCCGGCGGGACGACCTACGAATCGGTGGCGCTCGGTTGCCCGTCGTCGGCGGCGCCGGCGACCTTGCCGAGCAGTGACGCAACGCGGCGGATGCCGCGGCGCTTCTTCGGCGGAGAGTTCCGCTCGAGTTCGCGCGCCAACTTCGCGACATGGACATCGGTGGTGATGATCTCACCGAACTGCGCCGGATCGGCGAGCAACCACGAGTGCGATCCCTCGACCACCGTACCGACGACCCCGGCCGCGACACACAGCGCCTCGAACGACTCGCGCGGAATGACCCCGTCCCGCGTCGCCCACAGGATGGTGATCGCCATTCCTGCCTTGCGCAGATCCTCGACCTCGCTGCGCAGGTCGGCGCGCCTCGCGAGGTTGGCCACCCTGGCGATCGCGCGTGGATTGCGGAACAGATTCGGCAGGAAATCTTCGACGATCACCGGCAGGACTCGCGTTGCCTGGCGGACCGGCCACACGTCGCTCGGGAAGTGCAGGCCCCAGTCCCACAGCGGACGCTCGGCGATCGAACGAATGACTTGCCCCTTGCGCCACGCGGAACCACCGACGGAGTTGACCAACACCATCGAACGAACGCGCTCTGGATGGTCGTGGGCGAGTCGGATGGCGACGCCACCGCCGAAGCTGTGGCCGATCACGACCGCAGGTTCATCGATGTCGAGCGCTTCGACAAAGTCAGCGACCCAGCGTCCGTAACCGGCCATCGAAAAGTCGGTCTTGGGCAGATCATGGGTGCCACCGAAGCCGGGCAACGCGGGTGCGACGACCCGGCAACCCTGCGACGCGATGGAGGCGATCACGTTCTTGTAGGTGTGGTGGGCGAGGCCCCACCCGTGGAGCAGCACAACGGGCAGTCCCGTGCCGGCAACGCTGTAGGCCGCTGGGCGGCCCTGGACGAAGGTGCGCTTGTGGACCACGATCTGGCGGGTGCCGGACCGTGGTGTGCCGGCCGGTTCAGGATTGGCGGTTGGTGAGTTCGCGACGCTCAAGCTCATTCAATCCACCCCAGATGCCGTGTGGTTCGGCGGTACGAAGGGCGTACTCGAGACAGGCCTGTTTGACCGGGCAGATTGCACAGATCGACTTTGCCAGACGTTCACGGGTCAGACGCAAATCCTTGCGCTCGAAATGCAAGGGGGGATAGAACGACGACGCATGGTCCCCTCGGCACAACGCACGCTGCTGCCATGCCAGATCATCGAATTCGTCGTCTCGCCGTGCAACCATCCACGTTCCTCTACCGTCGGCTCCTCGCTCGGATAGACGCACCTTACAAAACAAGACGGTGCTGAACAATCGTACCGCTCACGGACGGGCTGTTCGGAAATGCAACACTGGATTGATGTCCTATGAATCCTCCAACGTGTTGCAGGCGACCTATTGGACTGAGATCGGCGGTCCTCACTGGGTCCGCCAACAGCCAATGTTCGATCATATGCTGGCGACGTTCGGGGATGAGGCGCTGCGGGCGCTCGCCGTGCAGCCCGGCGAAACCGTGCTCGATGTGGGTTGTGGAACCGGCACGACGAGTCTTGCGCTGTGCGCGGCGGTCGGTCCGCACGGCCAAGTCTTCGGCTGCGACATCTCTGCGACGATGGTTGACGCCGCACGCCTGCGCGGCGCGTCTCACGACTGCCTGTCGTTCATCGTCGCCGATGTGCAGACGGACAGGCTGGTCCCAGGGGATCGCCTCGCCGACGCGGTGTACTCGCGCTTCGGCGTGATGTTCTTCGCCGATCCTCAGGCGGCGCTCGCGAACATCGCCTCCAACGTGCACGACGGCGGGCGGTTGGCGTTCGTCTGCTGGCGGCACGAGGAGTTCAACGAATGGATCGCGCTCCCCGCACGGATCATGAGCACCTTCACACCGGAGCCGGTGAAGTCTCCGCCGGACGCACCGGGTCCGTTCGCGTTCGGTGACCCCGATCGCGTGCGCGCCGTCCTGTCCGGCGGCGGGTGGAGCGACATTCGGATCGAGCCGTTCACGGCGCTGACGACAATGGGGGGCGGCCTCGGCATCGATACCGCGCTGGAGCAGTCGATGGCCACCAGAGCCGGTCAGCTGTTGCGGTCGCAGGTGGACGATGCCACATTCGCCGAGGCCACGGCGGCCGTGCGGAATGCCCTCGCCGATCATGTCGTCGATGAAGCCGTCGTGTTCCCCGGCAACGCCTGGATCGTGACGGCTCGCCGCCCGTAGGCGATGCTCAGAGCATCGACGCCAGGACCCGCATCCGCGAGCGACGCGAGCCCGACTCAAAGGACGAACGGGGATTTGTTGCCGATGAAACCGAAAGGCAGAACCCAGACCGGAAGCGGAAGCGGATCCCCTTTTCGGACCATCGTCGGACGACAAGGGCGCCTGCTGAACAGGACTTTACCGTGGGGTCTTCACGTAAGTGGGTGTCCGGGAAGTCGGGTCAGGTAGTCCAGGTGAGGGCTTGGGGTGTGCCGGGTTTGGGGCAGAGACGGTCGAGCATCCATCGCGATGGATGCGATCTTGACCCAGGTTTCGGCGGCGGCGACGGTGTGTTCGAGGTCGCG
>JANYKS010000099.1 GCA_025358125.1 Actinomycetes bacterium | reverse complement strand
CGCAGACGGGACCACATCGGGTTCGCCAACTTCGGCGCTCATGGGAGCGCCCGTGAGCGCGATCACCGCGGAACGCAACTCGTTGGTGGCCACGACTTGTTCGGCGGCCGGCAGGTGGACTTCGTGCGCCGTGGTGGCCGTTGCGGTCGCAGCAGGGGAAGCGGGCCGCCGACAACGACAGCCGCAACTGCTGTCCGGGCACCGGTTCAGTGCTCGTCTGTCGGTCTTGCCGGCGTTGGCTGTACGGAAGCCAACGCCAAGAGGATGCGGGCGGCTGCCTCGGCGGCGATGGCGGCGTGTGGTGTTGGGGTAAGGCCGGCCGGCAAGGGTCGGTCCTCGACCGTGCGGGCCGACGGGAACCGCCGCACGCAGCACCGGCACCGGCATCGGCATCGGCAGGAATTCACGACCCTCACCGAAATCGGTGTAGGGGTACAGCCAGGCGTCAGCCAAGCCCGTACGCGACCGGCTGATGCGGCTGGAGAGCCCTCATGATCTCGACATCGACGATGCCGTCACGCTCGAGATCCGCGAGGAGCCCCTCCATCGTCTCGGCATCCGCTATGACTTCACCCTCCGCTGTAACAGCCACCCATCGGCCCGCTCACTGATCGAGGTTCAACAGCCGAATCACACTCTCAGCGTACATCGCAGCGCCCACGCCACCGCGCCCACGCACCAGCCATGCGGACGGTGCTGCGCTGGCCCGCTTTTGTGGCGACGCAATCTTGTCGACCTCCGGCTCGTGAGCGCCAAGGCGCGAAACGGCCGGGCCGTCGTAGGTGAAGTATCCAGCGCTGGCGGCTGTCGTAGATGAAAGTGACAGGAGCAAGGTGAGGGTGATGGGCACCCAGAGCCATGACCTCAGAAGCAGCGCCAACTCGCCCGTTGCGTTGCCCCGGTCCGCTACTCGGTCGACGCGCGGGATCGGTGTCGACGAGTTCGCTGGCGGCACCGTCAACCCCAGTTGCGGCAAGCGTGATCGCGATGACGTGCTTGCACATCTCACCGTCCACACCGACCGCTTTGGTGCACGACCACGAGGCACCTCCACCCGGCAACTCGAGCGTCCCCACGCGCATCCGCAAGCGGACCCCCCCTCCCCCCTCCCCCACACACCTCGAGCGAGCACTGTGGCCGTGCGCCTGCAGTTCTCGTCCCAGGCGGTACGGTCATTGACGCGTGTTCGTTTCCGACCTTCAGCACTTCCTCGACATGCCCGACGACGCGCCCGGGCCAGCACGGCGGATGGCTGAACACCTCACGATGATCGTCCGCGCTGCCAGCGCCGGCGATACCGGCTTGGCCTGGGCCAGCGCGCTCACCTGCATCCGCCGACCGAATCATCGGGCCTGTCCCGGGAACCTCGTGCTGCGGCGCGTCGACATCCCGTCATCGATCGAATGGCAATGCGCGGACTGCGGCGACGACGGCGTGATCTCCGGCTGGGACCACACACCATTCGACCTGCGCCGGAGCGACACCCAGCAGACCACCGACAGCGGTGTCGACGTGACCGTCTCACCGGAGGTGGCGAGCACGCTTCGCAGCCTCACCCTGCTCGACACCATCAGCGAACATATCGTGTTTCGAGCACGCGCCTCAGCTTGCGATTAAACCTTGGTTTCAGCTCGCGGCGGTGTCTTTGATGATTAGGTCGGTGGCTTTGGCTGCGACTTGGCGCATTTTGGTGATGATGGTGCGGAGTTGGCGGTCGTTGGCGATCCATGTCTGGTAGAGGCGGGCTTCGTTTTGGGTGAGTCGTCGGGTGACGGTCTTGCCGTTGACCTTGGCGGTCCATTGGTAGTAGGGGCCGTGTGGTTGGGGCGGGTCGGCGTTGCAGCGGCAGCCGGGTGAGGCGCAGCGGGTGTAACGGTGGGTGATGCTGCCGGCGGTGATGAAGCCGACGTCGACGAGTTGGGCGGCGAGCCGCGCGTAGTGGGCTTGGTGGGTGGCGAGGCGTTCAGTGGTCGATCTGGCCATCGCTGTCCTTTTGTCGTGCCGAGGCGAGTATCCCAGTCTACCCGACAGTCAGTAGACATACTGTCTGGATGGGATCGCAGGAGCCAGCCAACGACGGGCGTGGTGCGGCGGACACCCTGATCGGGTTCCGCACAGAGTTCCACAACTGCCTGTTCGGCTGGGCGGACGCACTGTTCGAGTTGTCCGACGCCGTGTTGTGCGCGCCAGCGCCGGTCGGGTCGGTGCCGTCGTTGAGTCTGGAGCCGGTATTCCGACGCAGCCATGGCAGCCTCTACAAGGCGCTCGCCCACGGCAGCGTCGACGCCGACATGGTCCGCCGGGTGCTCGTCGCCTATCGCCCGGTCGGCTGGCCGCAGGTGTTCGCGGTCGACGCGTCGACCTGGGACCGCTGCGATGCAGAGACCAGCCCAGAGCGCGGTTTCTACTACTCGGCGTCCAAGCATTCCAACGGCCAACCAATCGTGGCCGGCTGGTCCTACCAGTGGATCACCCAGCTCGACTGGGCGCCGGACAGTTGGACTGCGCCGCTCGACGCGCTGCGCATCCCACCCACCACCGATCCCGTCACCGCGACGATCGGCCAGCTGCGACGCCTGGTCGGACTTCTCCGCGATCACGCCGACGTGCCGATGTTCGTCTTCGACGCCGGCTATGACCCGATCGCCATCGGTGCTGGACTGGCCGATGTCCGCGCTCAGACGCTGGTCCGGATCAGCTCGAAACGAGTCTTCCACCCCGACCCGCCATCGAGACCCGACAAGACCATCGGGCGGCCCCGCCGCCACGGCGCCCGGTTCGCCCTGTCCGAACCCGACACCTGGCCAGCCCCCGACAACGAACTCGTCACCAGCGATCCCCGCTACGGCAACATCAACGTTCAAGCATGGTCCGGGCTTCATCCCAAACTCCACGGCCGCGGCCGTTGGGCCGACACCGACATCCCACCGATCGTCAAAGGGACCGTGATCCGGGTCGAGGTCGAGCACCTCCCCAAACCCACCGCCCGAACCGTCAAAACGCTGTGGCTGTGGTGGTCAGGACCCGGCCTGCCCGACCTCGACATCTGCTGGCGCGCCTACCTACGCCGCTTCGACATCGAGCACACCTACCGGTTCGTCAAAAGCACCCTCGGCTGGACCACCCCCGCGTTGCGGACACCCGAACAAGCCGACCGCTGGACCTGGCTCATCGTCGCCGCCTACACCCAACTTCGCCTCGCCAGACGCGCCGTCGACGATCTTCGCCTGCCCTGGGAACGACGCCGAGACCAAGGCCTGCTCACCCCAGCACGCGTCCGACGAGGGTTTCAACGACTGCGCCACACCATCGGCACACCAGCGCACCCACCGAAACTTTCACGAGCCGGACCCGGACGCCCCAAAGGCACCCGAAAACCCCCAAGAACCCGCCACCCCGCCATCAAACGAGCCGCCTGACCAGGCCCCAAGGTTTAAACACAAGCTCAGACGACGGCATCATCGTCCTGCACGGGAGCGAAGACGATCTCGACGAGCTGATCGGCTACATCGCGGCCGAAGCCAATCACGAGAACAACAGAATGCGACAAAAGCGCCTCGACACGGCATTCGAGATCCTCAGCCTCGCGCTGGAGAACACGATCCGTCCGTAGCTCCGCGACCGACCGCCCTGGGCCGTCCTCGCCAGGAACAACTGATCCGAACAGAATCAGTTCGAGAGGATGCAGGGCCCCAACGACCTCTTGGACCCCAAGCGGCACGATCTCGACCAGCGTGAGGCCATCCCAACGCCCGTGGGCGTCGACGAGCGCGTCGACCTGCGCGATCCACCCTCGCCGTCAGCGCGACGTTGGAATGCGGTAGTCGCCGATGGCGCTGTCGAATGGGTTGATCACGATCTGGTACGTGCCGGCCTTCGGCAACATAATTGTTCCGAGAGCGCAGCCGCCGCCGCCAGTTACCAGTTCGTTATCGCCGAAGAGCACCGTGGCATCGAACTTGGCGTTGCAGTCCCCTCCGCCGATGGTGATCGTGTCCCCGGCTCGCGCCTGCACGCGGAACACGTCGTGCTCGGCGCGATTGGCGATCGATCCGGTCATCGTGTCGCCGGGCTTCAGATCACGAATCAGGTCGGGACGCACCGCGACGAGTGGGACGTGGTAGCGGGCTGCGGTGTCCTGGAACGGGTTCATGTCCACGTGGTAGGTGCCGTCGGCCGGAAGCACGATGCGTTGACCGCACGACACCGCCGGACCGCCGACGGCGCTGCCATCGGGACCCGTGATCGACATCGACCTCGGTGCGACGCAATCAGGGGGATCGACGTAGATGACGTCGCCTTTGAAACCTTGGAACGTCTCCACTTTCTTGTCCGACGCCGAGGCGACGGTCCCATCGAGCACCACACTCTGGGTACGGCCGGTGCTGGTCGTTGTGGTCACTTTCCCATTGCCGAGGAGAACGAGCCAGGTGTCGAGTCGTAGCTGCTGTGGTTGGTAGGCCAACACGTAGGCACGCTCTCCGGTCGCTGCGATGTCGAATGCGCAGTTCGCGAGCAGTCCCGCATCGGTGACGCCTGAGTCCGCGCACAATTTCGTCGCCTCGCTGACAGTGGCCTCTGGCGCGACGGAGGTATTCCGATCGGGGAACGTCGCATCGGTAAAGGTCGCGGTCGATTCACCCGGCCGGTAGTCGAACAGGGACGTCCCGGTTGTGATGCGCCAACTCGGCGCGAAGGTGCCATAGAGCTCGTCGTACGCGGGTTTCTCAGACAGGACGGTCGAGGTGCCGCCAACCACGGGGTCGTTGTCGGCTTTGCCGTCTGCGTTGCCGAGCAACCCAGTGAGCTTGCCCTTCCTGGCTGGTGCCGGGTCGACCCAGATCGTCAGACCACCCCGCGCTGTCGACTCGGCGCCCACCCGGGTGCCGTCGCGGAACTCGACGACGTAGTTGTCGCCGTAGTTCGAGGCCACGGTTCTCACGCTGCCGCCGTTGAGCAGCCGGAAACCGTCCCTGACGACTTCGCCGTTGACCCGAAGCACGGGGACGGCTTGCGCCGCGAGGAGATCGAGTGAAACGGTGACGCGATCGGCGCCCACCTTGGTGGCCATCATCGTTGCCGTGCTCCACAATCGCGACGCTCTTGTCTCGAAGCGGGCCTGCACCATGAAGGAGTCCTCGGTCGAGCGTGCGAGCACGAACTCCCCGACACTGTGCATGTCGTACCTGCGCCCATCGAACGTCACCAGATGCGGGTCCGACAGCGACTTGCCCGTCGGCGGTTCGAGGCTTGGCCCTTGCGGTCCGTCGGGCGCGCCGGGGCTACCACCTCCTCCGCCACCTCCACCACCGGGCGGCGGATCGGGAAGTTTCTTTCGTTTGCAGAAGTCCGACAGGGACGAGGCGTGCACCCAACCGGTCGCGCCGTTGCGCCCTCCGGTCATCCCGATGTCGAGTGGAGCTGTAGCCGGGATCGTTGGCGGAACGATTCCCTCCTGGTCGGGTGGGCAGACGCACGAGCCGATCAGGCACAAGGTGAGTGGCTCTCCACTGGTGAGCACTTTGTTGAGCTGGTTGTTCGCGTCGACGAGTGCACTGTGGCCGACCGTCGTGACGACGGTGAGCACATCGGCGTGTGGGCGTAGCCGGACGAGGCCGAGTTCCCAGGATCCGATCGACGGCAGTGACGTGGAGCCACCGGAGGCGACGCTGATCTCCTCGGGAGTTGGGGATTGCGACGGCATGTTCACCGTGCCCGGACCCTTCATGTCCCACAGGAACTGGCCCTGGTGTGCCCGAAAGTAGCTTGGCGCCCACGTGTCGAGCACTTTGTCTTCGACGCCGGCCACGACGACGCCGAAGGCCGCCTCGTCGCCCTTGGGGGCGGCCAGGAACGCGGGGATCAACGTCGACCACACGAATCCGTCGCCCGCCACGTCGGCCACATGACCGAAGAATCCGGCCGCGTCGTAACGGCGGCCGAAGAGGTGTGTCTTCGGGTCGGAGATGTATTCGTTCCAATGATTCTGCAGGGCCGTGAAGGACGCTGGGGGCACAAGGGCCATCTGCGCCCAGGTCGCCTCACCCTCCTGCACCCACGGATTCGCGTTCACGACATCCTGCGCGGTCCCCGTGGCGTCCTGCTGGAAGCAGTGGAACACCTCGTGGGTGACGACCGACAGCTGCACCTCGGCCGGCTGATTGGTGAACTTCGCCAGATCGATGTGGCTGTGGCACGCGTGTACGTCGACTTGTTCAACGATCGAGATGTACCGCTCGCCGTCGGTGCGGTAAGTGGTCGTGGCAGCCCATGCCGTGCCTGTGAGGGGGCCGAAGACGAGTACGAAGTCGCCCATCCTCAGGCGACCGGTCATGGCGCTGATGGCCGCGTTCGCCCACTCGTACATTGGACGGAAGTAGGCGTCGAGCGCCGGGGCGGGCAGCGCGGCGGCTCTGGTGAACGAGGTTTGGCGGAACGTGGGGTTGGTGACCGTAGAGGTGTCGCTGGTCGTGTGCGTGGCCCCCTCCGGAAGTGGGGGAAGTTTCGGCGGTGTGTCGAATCCCCGGACGTTGCCGACGTCATCGCCCTGCACGAACAGATCGTCGAGCACCTTTTGCTGCGCAGGTGTGAGCTGGTCGTAGTAACTGGCGGCAAGCGAATATGCGTACGTGCCGGACATCACAGGGGTGACGTCACCGCTCGGCACGGTCACACCAGGCAGCGGTTGAACCTCCAGCGAGAACAACTGCGTCGCGCGCTCGAGCGTCAGTTTGTCGCTCACGATCTCTGCGATCAGGCGATCGTTAGCCGGCTTGGTCGGAGCCGGGGTCGTCGAGGGAGCGAGCGGGGCGACCGTGTCGACGGCCACCGGGGACACGGGAACCGACGAGCCGGACGTGTCGCGCCGGAGTTTGCTGGTGCAAGAGGTCGAGGCCACCGCCAGGACGAGTGCGACAGCTACCCAGGTTCTGCGCGATTTCCGACCCGTCCCGGATGTCTTCGGGTACAAGCTTGATGATTGGCCCATGGTGGCTCCGAACGTAGAAGCGCAGAGGGTGATCCGCGTTTGGTACCAGCGTTTCGATCAGGGTTGCGGTTGTTCGAGGACTGCAACCCGAAGGCACCCCCGGCGTGATGAACCGTAGCGGAATGTGGAGATGTCGGTGGTTTCGCCCGACACTGCGAGCCGCCGCCTACCGCGGTAGCCGAGGCCCGCGTCGCCACCGTCCAGGTCAGTCTGTGGTGCGGGCTCTGTAGCGGCGTTGGGCGATGATCCAGCCGAGCGCGACAAGAGCGATGCTGTAGATCCACGCTGCTGCCACCGGGTGATCCAGCGGCCAGGTGTGTTTGGTGACCGGCGCGACCGGGTTGCCGAAAAGTGTGCGCACCGCAGCGATCAGCACGCTGACCGGGTTGACCGACGCCACCCATTGGAGGATGTTCGGTAGCGACTGGATCGGGACGAACGCGTTTGAGAGAAACGTGACCGGGAAGACGATGACGAAACCGATGCCCATCACCGCGTCCGGTGAGCGGACCAGGATGCCGAGCCACAGGCCGAGCCAGATCATCGCCGAAGCGAACGCCAGCAAGAGCAACATGGCTTGGACCACATGCAAGAAACCGGTATGGCTCCGCCAGCCGACGATGAACCCAGTGCCGAGCAGGATCGTGATGGTCAGCAACGATCCGACCATCTCGGCCAGGTAGTGACCGAGCAGGTACGCCGACCGGCGCGACGGCAGTGATCGGAACCGGTCGATGACACCTTCTTGGATGTCAGTGGCGATCGACATCGCCGGGCCCATCATCCCGAACGCAAGTGTCTGGATGAGGATGCCGCCGATCAGATACTCCTTGTAGCCGGCGCCGTCGACCTTGATCGCACCGCCGAACACGTAGGCGAACAGCAGCACGAACATCAACGGTTGGATGGTGACGTTGGTCAGCTTCTCGGGGACTTGGCGGATGTGTTCGAGGTTGCGGCGGGCGAAAATGGTGGCGTCGGTCAGGATCGTGTTGCTGTGGGGTGTGGTGCTCATGCCGGCATCTCCTGGTGGGGCCGCGACGGGCTGGTGAGGGTCAGAAATACATCGTCGAGGGTCGCCTCGCGACGGGCGATGTCGACGGCCTCGATACCGGATTCGTCGAGCGCTCGCACCACGTCGATGATTCGCACTCCACTCTTGATCGGCGCGGTGACCAGCAGTAGGTCTTCATCGAGGGTCGATTCGCCGTTGACAAAGCTGGCCAGCGCACTGGCGGCGACGGCGAGCTCGGAGGGAGAAGCGACTTTGACATCGATGCGATCATCCCCGATGCGGGCCTTCAACTCCTCCGGCGTCCCGTGGGCGACGGTTTGGCCGTGGTCGAGCACGATGATGTCGTCGGCCATGCGGTCGGCCTCTTCGAGATACTGGGTGGTGAGGATGACGGTCGTCCCTTCGCGCACCAGGTCGGTCAGCATCTGCCACAGATCGCCTCGGCTGCGCGGATCGAGGCCCGTTGTCGGCTCGTCGAGGAACAGCACCTCGGGGTTGCCCATCAAACTGGCGGCGAGATCGAGTCGACGACGCATACCGCCCGAATAGGTCTTCACCAGCGCCGTGGCGAAGTCGGTGAGATCGAGTTGTTCGAGGAGTTCGTCGCCTCGTTGACGGGCTGCAGTCTTGGACATGCCGTGCAAGCGACCAATGGTCACCAGGTTGAGCCGGGCCGTCATCAGCCCGTCGACGGTCGCTTGCTGCGAGGCCACACCGATGCGCTCGCGCACTGTGGTGGCCTGACCAACGACGTCGAACCCGGCGACGGTTGCGCTGCCCTCGGTTGGCTGGCTGAGTGTGGTGAGGATGCGGATGGCCGTGGTCTTGCCCGCGCCGTTGTGGCCGAGCAGGCCAAGCACGGTGCCAGGCGCGACGTGAAGGTTCAGGTTGCGCAACGCCCACAGATCACCGAAGCGTTTTCCCAGCCCGGTTGCAGTGACGCCGCCCGACCTTGATTGAGCAGAATTCTGTTCGTACATAGTACGACTAATGATAGCAGTACACTGTACGGCATGGCAAGTCAATATCGGAAGGGGCGGGAGCACTCCTGTAACCTCGCAGCCAAAGCAATCAAGCACGCTGCAGCCCTCGACCGCCTGGCAACTCACCCCGAGACGGTCGACGTGTGGACACGAACCGCCGCCGGCAGCAGGAAACCGCGGTTCAGCCGCGACGACATTGCCGCTGCCGCCATTCGTATCGCCGATGCCGAAGGTTTCGATGCTGTGTCGATGCGCCGATTGGCTGCCGAACTCGACGCCGGAACGATGACGCTCTATCACTATGTGCGTACCAAGGACGAACTGCTCACGGTGGTGGTCGATGCCTTCTTGGGCGAGGTGGTACTGCCGCGGCGCCAACGCCTGCCACGGGGCTGGCGTCCGGCGATCACGGTGGTCGCGACCCGGTCGCGCGATGCGCTGCGTCGTCATCCGTGGATCCTTGACATCACCGACGACCCCAAGATCGGGCCGAATGCGATGCGCCATTTCGACCAGTCGTGGCAGGCCCTGGAGTCATCGGGAGCGAGCTTCGATGACAAGCTCGATCTGATCACCGCCGTCGACGAGTACGTGTTCGGTTTCTGTCTGCACGAGCGCAACAACTTGAAGGACAGCGGCGACGACATCGAGATGGTCGGCTACATCGAGGCACTGCTCAACGACGACGACTACCCGGCACTCGGTGGCATGGTGGCCGACTTGGGGCTGCAGGGCGTGTGGTCGAGAATCCACGGCCACGTTCGCGACCCGCGCCGATTCGATCGCAACCTCGCTCGCCTGCTCTCCGGCTTCGAGGCCAGCTTCGCCGGCCCCTGACTCCCGAAGACGGTGCACCCCCAACGAGAACGCTTGAGTCGTCCTCGCTCGTGCGATGGCCAGTGTTCGGCCACGTCGGGATCGGGGCTTACGACGATCGGTACCCTACGATTCGGCGGTGGTGTGGTCCGGTTCGTCGTCGATCGCCAAGCTCGTCGCCGACGCGATGGATGGTGATGCGGGGCATGCGCTCGCGCGCTGGGCGGCGAGCGGGGCGATGCAGCTCACCGGGATGGCTGCGGGCCCGCCGCTTGCCGGCCCGGCCCGGGTGGCGTTGGCGCTCGACGCTCTGGCAGCACGGGTGGCCGAGCTGACCGCCGAACTCGGCGACGCTGTGAACGTGGATGGCGGTGCGCTCCTGGGTGAGCGCGCCGCGCTGGCGGGACTCGTCCGCCGGGGTGCAGCGAGTTGTGGGCAGGGTTGCCGACTACTCCAAGCAAGCGATGGGTGGCTCGGTTTGTCGCTCGTTCGTGAGGCCGACGTGGAGTTGCTCGACGCCTGGCTCGGCACGTCTCTTGGCATCGACTTCTCCGTGCCGGTTGGCGCACCGGTCTGGTCGACACTTGCCGAAACGGTACGCGGGCAGCGGTCCTTGGCGCTTGTCGAGCAGGCCTCGCTGCTTGGCCTGCCGTGCGCCCATCTGGGTGAAATGTCGGATCGAGGCGCCCTGGTGGAAGTTGGTTCCATCGAGCGTGACCGTCGGGGGCGTCGACGACTCGACTCACTGACCGTTGTTGATCTCTCAGCATTATGGGCGGGCCCATTGTGCGCCCAACTGCTCGGATCGGGAGGAGCGCGTGTGGTCAAGATCGAAAGCTGTTCGCGGCCTGACGGCGCCCGATACGGTCCGCCAGAGTTCTTCGATCTGTTGCACGCCGGTCACGAGAGCGTGGCGCTCGATTTCACGGCGCCACACGGTCGGCGCACGTTGCGGGCACTGCTCCTCACCGCCGACGTGGTCATCGAGGCCAGCCGTCCACGAGCACTCGAGACGCTCGGCGTGTCGTTCGACGTCCTACGAGACGACGGCTGGCGCGGCGTGTGGTTGTCGATCACCGGATACGGGCGTACCGGTGAACACGCACGACGTGTCGCGTTCGGTGACGACGCTGCCGTTGCCGGCGGGCTGATAGCGGGGAACACAGCGGCACCTGTGTTCTGCGCCGACGCGATCGCCGACCCGGCGACAGGACTCCTGGCCGCAACAGCTGTGCTGTCCGCGATCGATGTGGGCATCACAGGTCTGATTGCGGTGTCGTTGGCCCGCACTGCAGCGCATCTCGCCGCAGGAGTCCGCCGCCATCCGGCCATCGCCCCTGCACCCGACGCCGTTGCCGCGCCGCCGCGCTCGCGGCCGCTCCGAGGTCGTGCCGCAACGCTCGGCACCCATACCGACGAAGTGCTGCGATCGCTGTGACCGAGGAACGTGCGGTCATGCCCGGTCAATCTGTTCGGTGGGGATGTGGACGTAGTGGTCGGCGGGTGTTCCGGTCGAGGTGTGCCAGGGGCTGTCCGTCAGTCGCTGGACGGAAGGGCCTTCGCTTCCTTCAAGGCCAGCAGCTGGCCGTCGAGTGCAGGCAGACCATCGCCAGGCTTGGTGCAGAGAAGCTCGATCGTCTCGCCCTGGTCTACGTACCGTTTGCCCATTGCCGCGCCGCCACCGTGGCCGTCGGCAACCGAACCCGAGCCATCGCGCCCGGCCGCGCTGCCGACCGGCGCCACACCCCCGATGGTGACGTCGACCTCGCCAGGGGGCGCCTTCACGGCAATCATCTCGGTCGTACACACGGCGCTGAACAGGCGAGCGCCGGGTTTCAGGGTCATCGACATGAATCTTCTCCTTGGGATGTCGTCTTCGGGTCGTTGGCTGCTTGGAATTCTGTGAGTTCGCGCAGCACGAGACGGCGCAACAGCTTGCCGGTCTCGGTGTGGGGAAGTTCGTCCCGAAAGAAGATCGTGTCGGGGGTCTTGGACCCCCGAAGTGCGGAACGGACCGCGTCCTGCAGCTCATCGGCTCCGATCGAGGCGCCGTCTCGCAGGACCACGACGGCAGCAATCGTCTGCCCCCACTCGTCGTCTGGAAGGCCGACGACGCACGCTTCGGCGACACTCGGATGGGCCAGCAGGATCTCTTCGATCTCGGCGGGAGCGATGTTCTCGCCGCCGCGGATGATGGTGTCGTCGGCGCGGCCCTCGATGAACAGATAGCCTTCGACGTCGATCAGGCCTCGGTCGCGGGTGCAGAACCAACCGTCGGGTTCGAGCAAGCTGCCGCTCGCATACTCGCCGGAGATCTGCTCGCCGCGGACGAAGATCATGCCCGGCTCCCCGGGCGGGACGGGCTGGTCGATTTCGTCCCGGATCTCGATCTCGACCATCGGGAGCACCTGACCGGCCGACGACAGTCGCCGCCGGACGGCTGAATCGTCGGATTCGATGGCAGCGCGGTGATCGTCGGGCCCGAGCACCGCAATCGTGGATGCTGTCTCGGTGAGTCCATACGCGTTGACGAAGCCGACGTGAGGGAACAGGCGAAGTGCCTCGAGCAGCACCCGCTCGGACACCTTTGCCCCGCCATACGACAGCGAACGCAGCGTCGGCACGTCGGCGGGTTCGCCCGCAAGGGCGGCGACGATCCGGGAGAGCATCGTTGGCACGACCATCGCGTTGGTGACGCCTTCGTTTTTCACCGTGTCGAGCCAGACCCTGGGATCGAACGCGCGCAGGTACACGAGCCGGCGACCGGCGAAGGTGTTCGACAAGATGTTCGCAATGCCGGCGACGTGATATGGGGGCACGGCGACAAGCACGGCTTCGTCCTCACCGGCACCGCCGAACTCCACCGAACCGAGCAGGTACGCCATGAGGTGGCGATGCCGGAGCAGGACCGACTTCGGTTCCGACGTCGTGCCACTGGTGTAGAGGATCACCGCCACCTCATCGTCGTCGGACGGTGGATCGATCGCCGGCGGATCCGCGGGCAGCGATGCGAGCCAGTCGTCGAAGACGATGACGGGTGCTTCGCCGGCGATCCGAGATGCGGTTCCCGGATCCGCGAGCACGAGCGCGCCGGGTTGGCGGGCCACCAGGCTGTTGAGCTGGTGACCCTCGAGTCGGTAGTTGACCGGCACGAACGCGATGCCGGCCCACGCGGCCGAGAACAGAGCGACGGGCAAGAGCGGATGGTTCTCACCCACATACACGAGCGCCCGGTAGCCGCCGAGGGTGGATGCGCCGCCGCGAACCAGCGCTCCGAACTGGGCACCGGTCACGGCATCCTCGGCAGCACCGAGCATCACTCGGTCGTCGAACCCCGATTCGACCATCTCCACCAGTGACGACAGATGCATGACCCTCTATTGTTAACGATGATGTCAGATCTGGCAAAAGCGGAGCGCCAACCGAGCGCGATGGGGCTGCCCGCGAAAGACTCGATCCCACGACGGCCGGGCTCGATCCGGCGCACGAGCCACATCGACATGCACATGCACAGCCACGAGCTCGTCCTCGACGGTGCGGCTCGCGACCTCGTCACGTCGACGTCGGGAACCCGGGTCGTCGACATTGCGACGGTACGCGCCCACGTGGACGACACGGGTCGGTTGGCAACGCTTCACATCGGTACCGCTGCCGGCCCGACCGACGCCTTGATCGGGCGGCACGTCGGTGTGGGGTTCCGCGACGCCGTGCACGCTGCGTTCCCCGACGACACCGCCGCCGGCAACGGGTTGGCCCTTCTGCTCGACGATCTTCCGGTGGCTGCCCTGATCTCCGGCTATGCACGCCTGTACCGCGGCGACATCCCGGCTGACGATGCGGCGCAGCGGATGAAGGCCGACATCTGCTCGGGATGGCGATCCGAGGGATCGATGATGGTGTCGGTGCAGGCCGGACAGGGCGTGCCTGTGACCGTCGGCCCGCCCGCGCCCAGCATCGACGTCGAGCGCAGCACCGACCCTCTCGGATGGCATGACATCGGCCCGCTTCCCGTCGGAGCCATGCGCCGCCGCCGGCTGGTCGACGTTCATTGCGCTGACGACGCGTGGAGCGTCGCGGCCATGTTCCGCGACACCCATGTCGACCCCGATGGCGCCGAGACGGTTCTCCACGAGTACGTGTTGACCGGTTCGGTCGACCCGGAGACCGGCGTGTTCACCTCGTGCGCGGCAGTGCCACGCGTACTCCCCTGGGTCGAGTGCCCGGTGGCCGCCGCGAGCGCAGGCCGGCTGGTCGGACAACCAGCCGACTCGGTGCGCGACTTCGTGCGCGCCGACCTACGCGGCACCTCCACCTGCACCCACTTGAACGATCTCCTGCGATCACTCGGCGACGTGACCGTCTTGGCTGCTTCGCTCGCCCGCGCGCTCGCCTGACCGCGCCGAGACGAGCCAATCACCGCCCACCGGAGGTGACGTCAGAGCGTGACCCATCCGGCGCCATCGGAACTCCGACGGGCGGCGTCGACGATGCGGGCCACCCGGTGGCCGTCGGCGAGCGTCGGCGCGATCGTCGGTTGTCCACTCAACGCCGGCAACCAATCCTCCAACATGAGAGCGAGCGAAACGATCGCGCCCGCAGCACGGCGCTTGGGCGGTTCGATGCCGCTCGCCGGCTTGCGGTCGCTGCTCGGTACGACGAGAGCGTGGTCCTGGGTGATCGAGCCAGAGATCACCTCGACCGCCTCTCCTCCCATCAGCAGCCCGTCCATGGTCAACGAACCCTCGCTGCCATACGCCTCGAAGGCCCGGAAGTTGCGCTGGAACGCGACGGCGGTCGTGATGACGCTGACGATCATGCCGTTCTGCATCCGCATGAGGAGCAGCGACGTGTCGTCGGCGTCGACGTCGACAACGGACCCATCGGGGCGCGCTCGCTCGGTCACCGTTGTCCGTACGTCGGCACACACTGCCTCGGGCTCGCCGAACATCGCGCACACGTAATCGAGGTCGTGCGACCCCATGCCCATCAGGTAGCCGCCACCTTGATCCCGCTTGTACATCCACTCCGATTGCAGCCCGCGTGTCGGGTGCCAGAAGTCGCCACCGCTGCGGGCCATGGCCATGTAGGGCTGACCGAGATGGCCGGCACGCACCATCTCCCAGATCTTGAGCCGCGACGGCTCCCAGCGGCCCTCGAAACAGACCGCGTGCGCCACGCCGGCCTGTTCGGCTGCGGCCAGCATCTCACCCGTCTGGCGGGCGTCGAGCCCCACCGGCTTCTCGACGAGCACATGCTTGCCGGCAGCAATCGCCGCCATGGCCTGCTCGTGGTGCAGGTCGACCGGGGTGCAGATCGAGATCACGTCGAGATCGTCGCGCTGCACGAACGCTCGCCAATCGGTGCTGACGTCGTCGATGCCCAAATTCTGTCCGGCCGCCCGGACGCTCTCTTCACGACGCGAGCAGAGCGCCGCAACCTCGAACGGCGGCGCCATCCGGAACGCCGGCGTCTGCACCACCGAGCCCCACCCCACCCCGATCAGCCCGACACGAATCGGCACCTCACGAATCGGCACCTCACGAATCGGCACGTCTCGAATCGGCACGTCTCGAATCGGCTGCTGCGAATCACTCATGGAAGAATGTTGACACATCCGTCAGATTCCCGACGATCCACACGTCATCCGGACGTCATCCCCCCGGACGACAGGAGGGCCACATGCCAAACACTTCAGATCCGAGAGACCGATTCCTGCTGACCGACAAGGTCGCGGTCGTTACCGGTGGCTCACGCGGCCTGGGCAAGGAGATGGTTCGGGCCTTTGTCGGCGTCGGCGCGCACGTCGTCATCGCCAGCCGCAAGATCGACAACTGCACTGCGCTGGCCAGCGAGATCGAGAGCACCACCGACCGCCAAGCGATGCCGATCGCCTGTCACGTCGGTGACTGGCAGCAGATCGACGCGATGGTCGACGCCGTATACGAGCGGTTCGGCCGGATCGACGTGCTGGTCAACAACGCCGGCATGTCACCGCTGTACGACAGTCTCGCCGGTCATTCCGAATCGCTGTACGACAAGGTGTTCGACGTCAACCTGAAGGGCCCGTTCCGGCTGATGGCGACCGTCGGCGCGCGCATGGCTGAGGGCGACGGTGGCTCGATCATCAACGTGTCCAGCGGTGGGGCGATACGGCCAACGCCGACCATCATCCCGTACGCCGCCGCAAAGGCCGGCCTCAACGCGATGACGATCGGTTTCTCGAAGGCATTCGGCCCGAAGGTGCGGGTCAACTGCATCCAGGCCGGACCCTTCCTCACCGACATCAGCGACGCCTGGGATCTCGTGGAAGTCCGGGCCCGCCTCAAGCAGACGTACGCGATGCAGCGCCCCGGGGAACCCGACGAGGTGATCGGCGCCGCGCTGTACTTCGCAAGCGACGCATCGAGTTGGACGACAGGAGCGATCCTGCAGGTCGATGGGGGTATCTCGTGAGCGAACCCACGGTGCTCGTCGAGCGGCGTGACGACGGCGTCGTCGTTGTCACCCTCAACCGCCCCGCGGCGCGCAACGCCGTCAACGTAGAGCTTGCCGCCGCTCTCGTCGATGCCATGGTCGCCTGCCAGAACGCCCGCTGCATCGTGATCACCGGTAGCGACCCGGCATTCTGCGCCGGGCTCGACCTGCGCAACCTTGGCACCGACCGGCTCGCCGATCTCGCGCCCTTCGTCAAGGCGGTGGCCACATCGGCGGTGCCAACGATCGCGGCCGTCAACGGTCCTGCTGTCACTGGCGGCTTCGAGGTCGCGCTCGCCTGCGACTTCATCGTCGCCTCCGAGCGTGCCCGATTCGCCGACACCCACGTCCGCGTCGGCGTGTACCCCGGCCCAGTCCTCATCGACCTGCCCCGCCGGGTCGGCATGGCCAGGGCTCGGGAGATGTCGATGACCGGCAACTTCGTCGACGCCGACACGGCCTGGCGGATCGGTCTCGCCAACCATGTCGTGCCACACGCCGATCTGTTGTCGTCAGCGCTCGACCTCGCCTGCGCGATCGCCGAGCAGGACCCGACGATGATTGCGACCATGCGCCGCGACTGGGACGAGACCGGCGCGCTCCCCCTTCACGATGCCCGCCGACGGCACAACGAGATCGCTACCGAGTCGGGATTTTCGGGCGTCGTCAGCGACACGCTGCGCGAGCACATGAGTGCCGTCGTCACTCGCGCCCACGAGCAGAGCGCCGGCGAAGCCCGCGACCGCGCCGCGCTCTGAAGGAGCGTCACATCTGCGCTGCTTCGTGCTCCAGGAACACTGCCAGCTTGCGACGGGCAGCCTCACGGCGCGTCGGAAGGTGGCCGTTGGGGAACAGGCCAGGATGTGGGTGATACTCCTTCAGCACCTGACGGGCGACGACGATCTTGTGGGTCTCGGTCGGGCCGTCGGCAAGGGCGAGCGACTCGGCCGACACCATCCAGTGCGAGAACGGCATCTCGTTGGAGATACCGAGCGAGCCGTGGAGGTGCATCGACCGTTGGACGACGTCGTACATCACCTTCGGCATCAGGGCCTTGATCGCCGAGATGTCCTTGCGGACCCGCTTGTAGTCGTTGTGCTTGTCGATCAGCCACGCAGTACGCAAAACGAGGAGTCGGAACTGCTCGATCTCGATCCAGCTGTCGGCGATGCGCTCTTGCGTCATCTGCAGTGACGCCAGCGGGCCGGTGCGGGTCTCACGCGCCAGTGCCCGCTCGCACATCAAGTCGAAGGCCTGCCGCACCGTCGCGATGGTACGCATCGCGTGATGGATGCGGCCTCCGCCGAGGCGCGTCTGAGCGATCGCGAACGCCTGTCCCTCGCCGCCAAGCACGTGGTCCGCCGGCACGCGCACGTTCTCGTACCGGATGTAGGCGTGCGACCCCTGCTCCTCGGGCTCGGTGCCGGTGCCGACGTTGCGAATGATGTCAACACCAGCCGTGTCGGCGGGCACGATGAACATCGACATCCCCTGATACGCGCTGACGTCGGGATTGGTGACGGCCATGACGATGAGAAACTCGGCGAAGCGGGCGTTCGACGAAAACCATTTCTCGCCGTTGATGACCCACTCGTCACCGTCTCGCTCGGCCCGGGTGGTGAACAACGTCGGGTCGGCGCCGGCGTGGGGTTCGGTCATCGAGTAACACGACGAGATCTCGCCGTTCAGCAAAGGTTGCAGGTATCTCGTCTTTTGATCCTGAGTGCCGTAATGCGCCAGGATCTCGGCGTTACCCGAGTCGGGCGCTTGGCAACCGAAGATCGTCGGCGCCCAGTAGGACCGGCCGAGGATCTCGTTGAGCAGGGCGAGCTTCACCTGACCGTAGCCCGGGCCACCAAGCTCGGGGCCGAGGTGACAGGCCCACAGCCCGTGATCACGCGCCATCTGCTGCAGCGGCTTGATCAATTCGATGACCCGCGGGTTGCTCTTGTCGTACGGGTTGCCGAGCACGAGATCGAGCGGCTCGACCTCGTCACGCACGAACTGATCGGCCCAGTCGAGCATTTCCTGGTACTCGGGATCGGTCTCGAAGTCCCACGCCATGATGTCACTCACCTTCAATTCGAGCCGATCCGACACTTTCGCACCGTGAGTCTGACAATAGTGTCAATTGATCGAACTGCTGCACCCGGACCGCATCAACGAACCATCCGCGGGGATCACCATGAGTGACCACCGAACTGAAGGGCCGGTGATTCCCGAAATACTGCTCGGCATGGAGACGGTCGGCGCTCTCCTCGGATGGTGCGATGCCAGCGCAGGCTTCCGGATGCCGACGGTAGCTGACACATATGTCAGAATGCGGGTCCAACGCCCACAGCCCGACCAATGATAAACCGACCGTTGATAGAGGGGATGCCGTGTCGAAGCCGCTTGAAGGAGTTCGAGTTCTCGAGGTCGCCGCGTGGACCTTCGTGCCCGCCGCCGGAGCGATCCTGGCCGATCTCGGCGCCGAGGTGATCAAGGTCGAACCGCCGACCGGGGACCCGCAGCGTGCGTTGAAGAACATGTTGAACCTCGACAAGAACGGCCCCAACCCGTTCAACGAGGTGCCGAACCGTGGTAAGCGCAGCATCACGATCGATCTCACCAAGCCCGAGGGGCGTGACGTCGTGCTCAAGCTCGCGGCCGACAGCGATGTCTTCCTCACCAGCTACCTGCCGGAGGTGCGCAAGAAACTCCGCCTCGACGTCGACGACGTGCGTGCCGCGAACCCGAAGATCATCTACGCCCGTGGCTCGGGCTGGGGCAGCAAGGGTCCGATGAAGGACACCGGCGGCTACGACCTCGCCGCCGGTTGGGCCACCTCCGGCTTCGCCAAACGCCTGCTCGACTCCATCGGTGACGACGCTCCTCCGCCCCAGCCACCCGCGTTCTACGACCTGCAAGGCGGCAACACCCTGGCCGGAGCGATCTCGACGGCGCTGTTCAAGCGCGAGCGGACCGGTGAGCCCTCGATCGTCGACGTGTCACTGATGAACGTCGGCATGTGGTCGATGAGCCCCGACCTCGTGTCCGCTCCGTACATGGCCCCGACGATTCCTGACCGAACCAGCCCGGGAAACCCGCTCACGAACTGGTACAAGACAGCCGACGGCCGCTGGATCTACCTCGTGCTGCTCCAGGCCGACCGGTTCTGGGGCGAACTCTGCGAGGTCATGCAGCGCCCCGATCTGAAAGACGACGAGCGCTTCAGCAACACGGCGGTGCGTTTCCAGAACAAGCAAGAGTGCGTCCGGACCCTCGACGAGATCTTCGGTTCGGCCGATCTCGCCGAGTGGAGGCGTCGCCTCGAGCATTTCAGTGGCGTTTGGGCACCCGTGCTCGACGTCAAGGAAGTGCACAGCCATCCCCAGATCGAGCCGAACGGGTACCTCCCCTGGCTCACTGACAACGAGGGTATCGAGTTCCGCATCGTGGCCTCGCCGATGTCGTTCGATGACGAACCGACCGTGCCACAGGGTGCGGCGCCGGAACTCGGCCAGGACACCGAGATGATCCTGATGGAGGCCGGAATGGATTGGGACCAGATCGCCGCCCTCCGCGAAGCCGGCGCCCTCGGCTGAACCTTCTCGATCGGGGCCAACGCGTCCTCGATCACCGGACGGAAATTCGGTGCCGTCGTTGGTCAAGCGAAACCGTCAACGATGTACATCCGAACGCGAGCAGCGCCTTCGCGAATCTTGCGGATTTCGTTGTACTCCTCGCTCCTGTACCAGGCGCGAGCCGCTTGCATCGTCGAAAACTCAAGAACCACTGTTCGGCCTGCGGGCGCTTCACCTTCCAGCACCTCGACCTCGCCGCCTCGAACGAGGTATCTGCCGCCCGCCGCGACGATGCTGGCGGCCGCTTTGGGCTTGTAGTCCTCGTAGCGCTCTGGGTCGAGCACCTCACCTTCATAAATCACGTAAGCGGCCACGCTGCCTCCAACTCGACATGTTCCGAAATGAACGAAGCGCATATTGCCTTGATCCTCGTTCCCGCCGCAACCCGGCGCCCGACGCAGAACAACGAGCGCCGATCGGAGCGCTTGCGCAGCGTAGCGGCAGTCGGGTTGATTACAGGTTGCCCTCCAAAGCTCGACCCGCACTCGACGGTGACACATCTACAGATCGGTGCGGACGATCGACGGCAGGCCGAGATCAGGTTGCGAGGATCTCGATCGCGCAGTTCGTCCCAGGGGAGCGGGCCAGTCGGGCGTCGGCTGTCACCAGGGTGCACGCGAGTCCCTCGGCGAGAGCGATGTAGCTCGCGTCGTAGGCAGTCACATTGGATCTCAGTTCGTACGCCCGGATCATCAGCGGGCCGGTCGGGAAACGGGCCAACGGAAGAGCAAGCAGGTCGTCGATGGCCGACCTGAACCGGCGATCGGTGAGGTCACCGGCCAGCCATCGCTTGCGGAGAACGGCCACCGTTTCGACGTCTGCCAGGTCGGGCGTCGATGCTTCGGCGGCGTCGAGGAGGCGGGCGCGAGCAGCGCGACCGGCCGGGCCGTCGTCGCCGACCACGTTGGCCAACACCGATGCGTCGATGACGATCAACGTCGGCTGCGTTCTTCGTCCAAGTCGCGGACAGCGGTGTCGAGACCGACACGGCCTCCCTTGCGACGGGCGATTCGTGCGAGCACGTCGCTCATGGTCGGCGCTGTGGCGAGCCGAGTCAGTTCGATCGCGAGGAACTGCTGGAGAGACTGGCCTGCAGCCTCGGCCCGGCGTTGTAGTCCGGCATGAACATTCTCAGGGAGATCACGCACCAATACGTTCGGCATGCTTGCATTATGCTATCGTCCTGAGCACGACGCAACACGCCGCCCGTATTTCATCAACCCCCGGTGACAGTGACGGCCAAGTCATGGTGACCGCCGTGAACTGTCGTTGATCACGTTCACCGGATCAGCAATCGGTCTCTGACCACGCTCCACCGATTTCGGCGAGGAATTATCTCGACGTATCGATATTCGCTCACATGAACCAGGAACAGACGGCGTGGTCAGTGGAGTCCGGCGCCGGTGGTGAGCGAGTTCAACGACAAGTTCAGCGGCGGATCGTGGTGGATCTGCACCCGTTTGCGTTCGCCGCGGGGTGAAACACGGCTCGAAACGGTGAAGATGCTGGTGAGCAGATTCGGCCCGCAGCGGACCCAACCCCGACGCAGAAGCTCACGTACCCGGGGGTCGTGCAGCCGCGCCCGTATTTCGTCAATCCCCGGCGACACGACCGCCAAGTCATGTCGACTCACTGACAGGCAGACGTGGCGAAGCCACCTATCTGCCGCTCTGCAATACTCGTTCTGGGTCGAACGAGGTGCCAACGCCGGGCGTACTGACCCGGTAATCTGCGCGGGTGGAAACGACGGAGCCATGACCTACCTGGACGAGCAGGGTCGTCCCGAACCTCCCCTCGCGGCCGACGAGACCGCCACCCTCGTGGGCTTCCTGGAGTACCAGCGCGCGACCCTGGCGTGGAAGTGCGCGGGACTGGACGCGGTCGGCCTGAGGGCGACCGTCGGCGCCTCGTCGATGACCCTGGGCGGGTTGCTCAAACACCTGGCCTACGTTGAGCAAGACTGGTTCTCCCGGTGGCTGCACGGGCGAGACCGGCAGCCCCCGTGGGACACGGTGGACTGGAAGGCCGACCCCGACTGGGAATGGCACTCGGCCGCCGAGAACTCACCCGAACAGCTTTATACGCTCTGGCAGGAGACCGTGGCCCGCTCCCGCTCCCTGGTGGCGGAGGCACTGGCCGACGGCGGCCTGGAGCGGCTGGCCCGGCGCACCTGGCCCGGCGGTCAGGCACCAAGCCTGCGATGGATCCTGGTCCACATGATCGAGGAGTACGCGCGGCACAACGGCCACGCCGACCTCATCCGGGAGTCGGTTGACGGGCTCACCGGCGAGTAGCAGCCAAGCGGACAGCCCCGATCTGGCGCCCGGCGTCGATCGTTCTGTGTTCGTCAACGCGCTTGCGTCCGGTATCCAGACCGGCAACATGCGCCGACGTAGCCAGCGGCCCGAGTGGTTTGTGTGAGCGATTATCCATACGTATCGATAATCGCTCGCCCAGGTTTGCAACTGGCCGCTACACCGATCTGTAGATTTGAACGGTTCTGGAAATACGTGATGTGCACATAGCGCGCGTGCAGAACGATCAAGCATGTTCGGGACCACGGAATGGCAACCGCGTCGGATCAAGAAATTCTTGGCGTCGCGCTGGAGGAGCATCGCGTGAACATCTCCGGTGACACGGATTTCGGCGAGCTGCTTGCTCGTTCGAACGCACCGGGTCCCTTGCGAGGGATGGGATCATCGCCCGGCTCGACCATTGGATCACCGTCCGCAGGCAAGGTGAGGCACACGAACATCAGCCGCTGAACAAGTCACGGCCTTCGCCCCTGACGAAGGCGGCTCCTTTCAGGCGTGGGCCACGTCGGCACCGTATGGGACAGCGAGGCGAACGGTGTAGCCATCATCGTCGTGAAGCGTGTCGACTTCACAGAGTTGGTTGGTGATCCAGAGGCCGAATCCACCCTCGCCGTCAGCGTGGTCGACGGGCACGAGTCCGACGAATGGATCAGCGGGTCCTGAACCTTGATCGGTAACTCTCACCACACAGTGCGTGTCGAGTAGCCAGGCGCGCAGATGCACCGGCGGGCATCCGTGCTTGACCGCGTTGGTGATGATCTCGCTGACTGCTATGACCAAGTCGTGTCGACGATCCGCAGTCAATGGAGAAAATTCGCACAGTCGGGCGAGTGCTTGACGTGCTTGGGCCGGTGAAGGGTCATGCATCTCGAAGTTCGGCGCCCCGTCGTCTGGGTGCTGATATCGGGCACGGGTGCGCAGAAAGACACGCGGGTCGAGGAAAGCCGGGTTCGGGAGATGATGACCGTCGGCGGTGGCGATGTGCTGATGCGTCGATAGCACCTCGGCCAGAACCGTCTCAGCGGTGGTGCGGGTGTCGTATGGGCACAACGTCCACACCGGTGACGTGCCGAACACTTCGTTGACCACTGCTTCCAATTGGGCCCATTGGTCGTTCCATCGGTCTCCTGTTCCAGGATGCGCCATGTCGCCGATGATGCGAATCTGCTGTGCACCGTCGCCGACGAGGTCTCGAACGAGGCGCTGATACGAAGCAAGGGTCGCCGCCGAACGACCGTGAGAGTCGTTTCGAGGGATATTGAGGACAGCGTCCGATCCGACCGCGTCATGGAGAAGCTGACGGTAGTGGTCATCGCAGGCGACGATGGTCGGTTCGCGAGCGTCAATACCATCAACAACAAAGGGCACGACGATCGCGAGGAACTCGTCGTCGTTGCCGTAGAAGGCAGCCTCGTGAAAGTTGCCGAGTGTGCCGGCGGCAGGGCCCGTCCTCATCTGCGGTTGACGCCACGATTCGGACGACGAGACACGATTCCGTCCATACCCATACCCTCGCTGCCTGAGCCCTGGTGCTTGACGGTTTGGGCCGCAGAATTTGCCTGGTCGGCGATCTCGTGCGCTGCGTCAGATGAGGAACTCGCGACCTGCTTGGCAGCATCGGTTGCGGCTTCCTTGACGTCGGCGGCCGCTTGCGCCGCGGGCTCTTTCAAATGGTCGACCTCGCGGCCGACGTCGGTGAGATGTTCGTTCAACGGTTCTGTTCCAACCTGGTCACATTGGGGTCGTTCTCAGCCATCCCACCCGTCACCTTCCCGGCGCATGATGCGCCCTTCGCTACCGGCGCCGGCTCTCGTCACCTGTTCTATTGCCGCTACTCCTCGGGACTAAACCTGGCGGCTGTCAAAATAGTATCCGTGTGTCGAGCAGGCGCCACGACCATTTGATCAGCACAATCCCGACGCCGAGTGCCAGTGGTGGCCCGATGACGACTTCTTCGGCTCCATCGTCAACGAGTCCCCGGCTGCCCGGATGCTCGACTTCGATGACGCCGTCGGGCCAGTCGTCGAGCGGCCTTCAGGTCACGGCACTACCGGTCCTTGGTCAGGATCATGCAACCGCCGAGTGGGCCGCCACCGGCACCGACGACAGCGACCTCGGCACCTTCCACCTGGCGTCCTGTCGCGTCACCCCGAAGCTGCGCGCATGCCTCGTAGAGGTAGCCGTAACCGTGGAGCCGTCCACCCGACAACTGACCGCCGTTGGTGTTGAGCGGCACTTCGCCCCCGATGCCGATCCGACTCTCGCCGGCCTCGAGCCACGGGCCGGCCTCACCCTTTGGGAAGAACCCGAGCGCCTCGAGCCACGTGATCGTGAGGAACGAGAAGCCGTCGTAGAGCTGAACGGTGTCGACGTCGTCGATTGTGAGGTCGGTCCGGGCCCACATCATCTTGGTGCAGTCGTGGGCGGCTGTCTCGGTGAGGTCGGCGCGCTGGTCCCAGCTGTTGCGGCCGGTGAGCGCGGAACCAATCGCATCGATCCGCACCACCTGTTTCAGATCCGGTGCTGCGTCGGCCCGGGAGACGACGAGTGCGCACGAGCCATCGCATGGAATGTCGCAGTCGTACAGTCCGAGCGGCCATGACACCATGCGCGCGCCCAGGTAGTCGTCCATCGACAACGGCTCCCGGAAGATCGCCTCGTCGTAACGGGCGGCATGACGGCGCTGATTCAGCGGGATCTGACCAAGTTGCTCACGGCTGAGGCCGTAATCGTGCATGTACCTCTGGGCATAGATGCCGACCCAGTTCGCGGCCGACACGGCGTGGAACGGCACCATCCACTGCATCGGGCCACCGATCCGGTCGCCACCCGAGCCAACGACACTCGCCCGACGGTGGGCGGTTTGAGCGCTGGACTCGGTGACCGTACGGAACACGAGCACATGGTTGGCGAGCCCCGCCGCCACCGCGGCGACGGCATTGAACACCGCGCCGAGCTGGGCCGGCGTCTCGCCACCTCCGGAGAACCAGTTGAGTTTCAGGCGCAAGGCGTCCTGGACGTCGGTCACGCCGCAGGGCGACATGCCCGGCGACGCATTCATCATTCCCGGATACGTCGACAGGCCGTCGATGTCGTCGCGTGACAACCCGGCGTCCTCGATCGCACGAAGCGCAGACTCGACCGTCAATGAGAGACCGGTCCGGCCCAGTTTCCGACCGACGACCGAGCGGCCGATCCCGGAGATGACGGCATCGCGCTCTCCGATCCGTTGACCGAGGTACCTGTTGGTGTTCATCACGAGGCCTCCGATGGTTCGATGACGGGCCTGAACAGCGGCAAGTAGATGTCGTCAACGTGCTGGAAGATCACCTCGACGAGCATTCCGACGGTCACTGCGTCGGGGCTCACGTCGACGAGCCGGGTCGTGAGCTGAACGCCGGGCGCATCGGTGACCGAGACGACCGCGACCACGTAGGGCACCTCCATATCGGGCGCCCACGGCTGCATGTTCACGCTGAAGCCCTGCACCGTAGCTCGACCGGAGGTGGCCTCGGGACCGACATCCATCGAGAGGCATTCGGGGCACACCGGCGTTGGCGGATGGAACCACGTGCTGCACTGCCGGCAGCGATGGATCCTCAGGACGCCGTCGACGCCTCCCTGCCAGAACGCGGCCGAGTCGTCCGTGACATCCGGGAGTGGCTGAAAACTCATCGTGTCGTCTCCTCGTCGGCATGCGACCAACTCGATCGGGCCGGCAAGGACCTAGTCTGACACCAGAGTCAGAAATATCCCGATTCGCGCGGCGACCACGCTCGGATGCTCGTTCGATCGGGAAACCAGCAGCGCGACGAACCGACGGGGACCCATTGAGCGATCAAGCATTCACACGACGCGCGAGCTACGGCCCAGGCAGTCCGACCATCGGCACCCGTGGCGCCAAGACCCGCCAGCAAATCATCGACGCCGCGCTGCTGTGCTTCACCGAGAAGGGGTTCCACGCCACCGCCGTCGAAGACATCACCGCCGTTGCAGAGACATCGCGAGCGACGCTGTACCAGTACTTCGAGAGCAAGGACGCGATCTTCATCGAGTTGATGGACGAGTCGGGCGGCGCCCTGTCGCGTGTCACGCGTCGGCTCGGCCGGCTCGGGCCGACGGCAGAGGGATACGACAATCTGCACTGGTGGCTGGGCGAATGGTCGTGGGTGTTCGACCGATACGCTGCGATGTTCGTCGAGTGGGCCAACGTCAACTCGCCCAGGGCGCCCTTGCGACCCAAGCTCGCCCAGTTCGTCAATTTTCATACCGAGCATTTCGGACGGACACTGCAAGCGGCCGGGTATGCCGGCACCGAGACCTCGCCCGTATCGATTCTTGTTTTGGCGGTCACGAGTCGGTTTCACTACATCCGGCATGTGTACCGGCCCGGTCTCACCGAGACCCAGTTGCTCGACAGCCTGGCAACGGCAGTCCAACTGCTCCTGTTTCCCAACACCCCGGCCGCCGTGCTCGCCGCAGGCCCAAAGACCGCTGCCTCGCGGGACCAACGATCCCCAGGGCGTCCACCGATGCCCGACATCGGCCCGTTGGCCACGTTGCCTCCACGCGACTCGATCGTCGATCCGACGCCGTTCGAGGACGTGAGCCCACAGGCGGCGCACACCGTCCGCCAACTGCTCGACGCGGCTGGGCGGGTGTTCGCCGCGCACGGTTACGACGCGACGAACATCGACCTGATCGTCACCGAGGCAGCGCTGGCTCGAGGCACGTTCTACCGTTACTTCTCGGACAAGTTCGAGCTGATCGCTGCGCTCGCTCACGAAGCCAGCTCGGTGATGTGCCCGCTGTTCGAGGAGTTCGAATCAGTGGTGGCCACACGAGATGGCGCCCGCCTTCGAGAATGGCTACGGCGCTTCCTCGCAGCTCAGCGCCTCTATTTGGGGGTCACCCGGGCCTGGACGGAAGGCTTGCCAGTCGATCCGGTGCTGCTCTCTCCAGCAGCCGACGTCGTGCGTGCCATGGGGCATGCGATCACCGCCACGTTCGGTCCGTCGCGGCCGTATCCGCTTCATCGCCGAGCCGCCGGCATGCTGTTGAGCGGCCTGCTCGAGCACTTCCCGAACGAGGGCGTCGGCAGCAACTACGAGCCGACCGACGACCAGATCATCGAAGCGCAGGCACTGTTCATCGAGCGCGTCCTGCTACCGAACTGACGTCTTGCCCGGCGGCCCATACGCCGGACGATCTGCAGGCGTTGCGCAGCCTCGAGCACGGGGTCCCAGTGGTCCTGGTAGAAGCTCGGTAGCCCGTTGGCATACGGCGTCTCCGGAAAACTGACGGTGGTGCAGCCATTGGCGGCAATGCGCTCGAGTTCGATGACGCAGGCGTCGGTGTCCCACAACGGCAGGATGCCCATCGGGATGAACCGACCGGGGTACGAGCCGGCGAGTTCGTGGATCTGCCAGTCGTTGTAGGCCGAGATCGCAATTGCCGACAGCTCGCGGTCCGGCTTGCCGGCGAGCCACGTACCCGCGAACCCGGCCGCCGTCGGGAAGTTCAGCGATGCCAGCACACCGTTGGCGTTCATGTCGCGCACCCGCTGGTGGAAGTCATAGCAACCGGGGCGCATCTCGGCATGGCCGACGGGCTCGAAGCTCCACTCGTCACGCGGCCACGATGCCACCGCGCCGAGACCGACGGTGCCCATGACCTCGCCCTGGAACACCCATTGGTCGGCGCCACCAGGCAGGCTCACGAATTTCGGCGCCTGATCCCTGTACTTGTCGGGCATGTGATTCTCGAACACATCGGGCGGCTCGATCACGTGGTCGTCGATGCTGACCATGATCATGTCCTCGATCTTCATGGTGGATCCCCTCGCTACGCAGCCAATGTTGACGAAATCGTCAAGTCACGATATCCCACGTTCTCCCGCAGCGCCAGCGCCAGCGCCGGAAGCGGTCGCGGGGCGGAACACGGGAGCCGCCCACTCACCGGTGAGGTCCCGAAACGCCACCTCGACCCGCATCCCGACCGACAACTGCTCGTGGTTGCAGTCGACGATGTTGGTCATGATGCGCGGGCCCTCGTCGAGCTCGACCACCGCCGGCACGTACGCGCCCCACTCGCTGAACGGCGCCAAATCGTTGCGGAACACGATCGAGTATGTGTAGACCGTTCCGAGGCCGCTCGCCTCGTGCCACTCGACGTCCTCGTTCCAGCACGAGGGACAGAACGGTCGGGGGTAATGGTGAACCTTTCCGGACGCATTGCACCGCTTCACCAGGAGTCGGCCCTGCTTGGCGGCCTCCCAGTACGGTCGGGTTTCGTCCTCGACGGTGGGCACTTCACGCCCGTGTTCCATCACTGAACCCCTCGCTTGTCGTGTCTCATGTCTGGTCTCATGTCTGGTCTCATGTCGTTCAGCGCGGCGCATCACGCACGATCGTCGGTCGTGGCTGCGGCTCGGCGGCCGAGTTCTGCCTTGTCGATCTTCATCATCGCCGTCAACGGCAGCGACTCGAGGATCACGAGCCGATCGGGTGCCTTGTAGTCTGCCAAACGATCGATGACCCACATCCGCACTTCGGCCAGGGTCGGCGGATCCATCGGGTCGGTCGGCGCCACGAACGCAACACCGATCTCGCCGATCACCGGTGCCGGCGAACCCACCACTGCGGCCTGCTCGATGCCTGGGTGCTCGGCGAGCACGTTCTCGACCTCGAGCGGGTACACGTTGTAACCGCCGCGGATGTACATGTCGGTGGCGCGCCCGACGAGCACGAGGTTGCCGGAGTCGTCGAAGAGACCAAGGTCCGAGCTGGTGAGCCAGCCGTCATCGGCGAGCACCGCCGCAGTCTGATCGCGATCGCCCCAGTAGCCGCGCATCACGCACTCACCGCGAATTCGAACGCGGCCGACCTCGCCCTGTGGCACGAGCGCCCCGTCATCATCGACGAGTTCGATCTCCATCCCGGCTTGGGGCCGGCCGACGGTGCGGTACTGCACCATGGGGTCGTCGTCGGGATCGGTCCCGGTGATGCTCGGTGATTCGGTCATCGCATAGCGAACCACGAGCGGGCAACCGATCGTCGAGCTGACCCGCTCGATCAGCTCCGGAGCGGCAGGGGCCGTCGCGACCAACCCGAGTCGAACGTGCGAGAGGTCGGCGGCGGCGGCGCCCGGCAGATCGAGAAGCTTGGCCCACTGAGCGGGCACTCCACCGGCGACGGTGATCCGCTCGTCGACGAGGAGCCGCAACATGTCGCAAGCCCGCCACGGCGTGGGGGCGATGACGATCGTCGAGCCCCAACCGAGCTGATCCCATATCTTTGCCATGAAGCCGGCGTGCGCGAAGGGCGTGCCAACGAGCTTGACGTCGTACGGATTGCTCATGACACCAGCGCTCGCAACGGCGGCGTGAAGGTTCCGATGATCGAACCACGCACCCTTGGGAATGCCCGTGGTGCCGCTGGTCCAGATGATCACGGCTGCGTCGGACGGATCGCGTCGGGGACGACGGTCGCCGAGACCCGAACGCTCGTACAGCGCCGCGAGCTCGGAGCGATTCACGACCACGATGTCGGCGTGTGGAACGTCGCCGTGAGCCATGATGGTGAAGAGATCCGGGTCGAGGATCACCGCCGACGGCTGGGCCCGACCCAGGATCGAGCGGATCTCGCGTTCGCCCAGACGTGGGTTGAGGCCGGTTGCCACACCTCCCGCCAAGGCGATCGCCCCGTAGGCAATGGCGTAGTCGATGGACGTCGCCAGCATGATCGCCACGACATCGCCCGGACGCACGCCCCTCTCGACAAGGGCTGCAGCGAGCGCGTCGGCGCTTCGGTACCACTCTGCAAAGCTCAACCGTTGTCGTTCCTGGCCCTCACCATCGACGAAGGCGGTGCGTTCACCGTGCTGATCTGCCGCAGCCTGGAGTGCGTCTGCCAGCGTTGGTGACGAACCGGTCAGCGGGGCCAGGGCGCAACGTTCAGACACGCCGACCGAAAAACCCCGACTCGCGCAGCTCGTCGAGCGAGGGCTTGCGATTCCGTTCCTGCGCCTGTTGTAACGCAATCAGACGTTGCTCCGACGCAACGATCTGGTCATCGCCGACACCGTCGGCTCGCAACTGATCCACATGGCGTCGCTGCTTGACGACCTCTTCGGCAAGCCGGGCGCCGGCCTCACCGAAGGTCAGCAGGTCGTAATCGTCGTCCTCCGGGCGGTCGACGACCACCTCGTCGGCGCCATCGTCTTTGGCGTGGCGAGAAGCCTGAGCGTCGCTGGTGTTGACAGCATTGTCAGATTCATGCTGTGCTGGCATCGTCATCTCTCATCCGTCGCATTGAACCATGTTCGACGCGCGTTCCACGAAAGGACGTGTCCTGATGCCACTTCAAGATCACATGCAGATCGTTTCGGTCGACGACCACCTCATCGAACACCCGCGGGTGTGGCTCGATCGCCTCCCGTCGAAATACCACGACGTCTGCCCACAGATCGTCGAAGCCCAGGGCCATCAGATGTGGCGCTACGAGGGCAGGACGTACCCCCAGATCGGTCTCAACGCCGTGGCCGGCAAGGAGCCGAAGGACTTCGGGATGGAGCCGGTGCGCTACGACGACATGATCCCCGGCTGCTACGACCCGAAAGCGCGGGTCCAGGACATGGACGTCGACGGTGTCCAGGCCGCCTGCTGCTACCCGTCGTTCCCTGGATTCGCCGGCGGCACGTTCGGTCGAGCCGCGGACAAGGAGCTGGCCGAGCTCTGCATCAAGGCGTGGAACGACTTCAACCTCGAGGAGTGGCACGGTTACGCCCCGGACCGCTTCATCCCGCTCGGTCTCGTACCGTACTGGGACGCCGAGAAGTCGGCAGCCGAGGTGCGTCGCATCGCTGCTGCCGGTGCGAAGGGGATCTCGTTCCCTGAAGCGACCGTGCCGCTCGGGCTACCGTCGTTCCACTCCGATCACTGGGAGCCCCTCTGGGACGCGTGTGAAGAGACGGGTTTGCCGGTCTCGCTGCACTTCGGCTCATCTGGGTTCGTGCCCTCGTTCGGTCTCGTCGGCTCCGACGTCCAGAACATGCCAGTGGTCGACGCACCGTTCGCCGTGCGATCGCCCTGTTCGCCACCAACCTGATGTGGACCACGGTCGATCTGATGTTCTCCGGGGCGCTGCAGCGCCACCCGGACCTGAAGTTCGTGCTCGCCGAGGGCGGCATCGGTTGGATTCCCTACATCAAGGAGCGCACCGACTACACGTGGGAGCGTCACCGCTGGTACCAAAAGATCGACTTCGATCAGCGCCCGTCCGAGCTGTTCGACAAGCACTTCTGGGGCTGTTTCATCGACGACCGGTTCGGCGTTGCCTCGCGAGAGTTCATCGGTGTCGACCGGATCACGATCGAGATCGACTATCCGCATTCCGACTCGATGTGGCCGAACAGCCGCAAGCACGCGATCGAGGTCTTCGCGGACGTGCCCGACGACGAGGTGCACAAGATGGTCGAACTCAACGCCCGCCAGCTCTACGACTTCCAGCGCCGCTGACGCGACCGATCGAACTGCTCAGGCTCGATTCTCCGCACCCCAGTGCGATGACCCGGCACAACCCGGTCCAGAGGTTTCCGACGCGCCAGGATGCACGCTTGTGACCACCTCGATCTGGTATGCCGACGGGCCCGATGCGCCGCGCACCAGCCCCGACGAAGCGCTCCGTGTCGCAGGCCTCCCTGACGACGCAGATCGCGTCATCACCCTCGGCTGGACGATCGAGCGCCATGCCTGGATCGACCATCCTTCATTCCGGGCCCGCACGGTGCTCGCCGGTTACGCGCTGTCGCGCGCGGTGAACGAGCTGCGCATCGTCGCCCTGTCCACCCGGCTCTCCGCAGTGCCCTCGTTGATCCGGGCCGCCCCTCCCGACCTCGCCGTGGTGACCGGCGTCCGCCGGGGCTCCACCGTGGCGTTCATGGCGGGGGTCGGATGGGCCGACGTGCTCGCCCGTACCGCTCGCCGCGTTATCGTCGAGGTCGACGACAACGGCGTAGATCTCGGCGCGCCCGAAATCGAGGGCAACATCGTGGCCACCGTGGCGCGTCCCCCTGCACCGGCTGGCGCCCCGGCGGCCTCGCGTCCGGCCGACGAGGTCGATCTACGAATCGGATCGCTCGTGGCATCGCTGTTGCCCGACGAGCCGACCCTGCAGTTCGGACCCGGCGGCATCGGTGAGGGCATCGCCCGAGCGTTGCGTCGACCGGTCCGCATCTGGTCGGGCCTGGTCACCGACTCGATGGCCGAACTCCACCAGCGCGGCCTGCTGCTCGAGCCGGTCGTCGCGGCATACGCATGGGGCGGCGAGCCGATCCGGGCGTTGGCGGCGGCCGGGATGCTCCGACTCAGCTCGTCGACGGTCACCCACGACCTGTCGCATTTGTCCGCGATCCCCCGGCTGGTCGGGTGCAACACGGCACTCCAGGTCGGCCTCGACGCAGCGGTGAACGTCGAGCGCGTCGGTCATCGCGTCATCGCCGCGATCGGCGGTCACGCCGATTTCTGTGTGGGATCGTCGCGATCCGTCGGTGGGCTCTCCGTGATCGCGGTGCGATCGACCGCCGCCAACGGCTCATCGACGATCGTGGCGTCGGTCGACGTGGTGTCCACCGCGCGATCCGACATCGACGTAGTCGTCACCGAGCACGGAATCGCCGATGTACGCGGCGTCGACGACGACGAACGGGCGCGGCGACTCATCGCCATCGCCGCTCCGCAACATCGGTCGCTGCTGCGGGCGACCCGCGACGAGGATCCGGCATGAATGCTGCCATCGTCGGGACCCCTGCTGGATCTCGACCAGAACGGATCAGCGGGCCGCTGCGGCGCCGATGGCGAGCAAACGATCGATCTCGACCTGGGCGAGCCCCACCTCGGCGAGCACCTCGACGGTGTGTTCGCCGAGCAGAGGGGGTGCACGGTCGAGCTTGACGTCTTGGTCCCCGAACCACCACATCGCGCCGGGCTGTTCGAGCTGGCCCCACTCGCCATGCCGATACGTCGCGATCAGACCCGCTGCCCGATGATCGGGGTCGTCGAAGAACGGGCCCTTCTGGCCGCGCCGGACCGCTGCCGCCGGTACACCTGCTTCGGTGAGCGCCGCGAGGACGTCGCCTGTCGAACGGTTGCTCACCGCACGCGGGAGGCCTTCGCTGTCGGTCCCGCCCATCGCTGCGAACAGCGCCGCGACCTGTTCCGGTGTGGTGGCCGACACCGCGACCCATCCGTCGGCGAGTTCCATGATCCGCTTGCCGGGGCCGATCATCGTCTGGTCGGCGTCGAGCATGGGCACATCGGCGAGCGTGCCGTCGGGCCGTCGGTACGTCTCGCTGTTGGTCAGGACTCCGGTGCCCAGCAACGACGCAGCCACATCGGTGGCGCGCCCGGTCGTGTCGCGCCGGTACAACGCCATCAACGTGGCAGCGACCGACGACATCGCGCACAGATGATCCATGAAACCGAAACGGTGCCACATCGGCGGATTGCCCTCGCCGGCGCCCATCGTCTCCCAACCGCAGCTGGCCTGGAACAGCTGGTCGTAGCCGGGCCAGTCGGCGCGCGGACCCCGAGGCCCATACGAGCTGACATGGCAGAACACGACATCGGGGTTCACGGCCCGGACCGAGTCGGCATCGAGGCCGAGTCGTCGCGCGGCCGGCAGGCGGAGATTGTGGTGCACCACATCGGCCCAGCGCAACAGCGCCTCGAGCGCCGGTCGGCTCTCGGGTGATTTGATGTCGAGTGCGATCGCCCGCTTGCCGCGCTGGCAACCGGCGAACGGCCAGTCGGCCCACCTCATCGGATCGCCGGTGGTCGCCTCGACCTTGATCACATCGGCGCCCAGGTCGGCGAGCAGCATCGGCCCCAGCGGCCCGGCGAGGAAGTTTCCGAAATCGAGGACCTTGAGTCCCTCGAGTGGGAACCGCGCCGGGTCGGATCTCGATGTCGACGACGAGTTCGACCGGCCGGCCGTTGTGGCCGTCGACCAGGACGCGAGCACCTCGGCCGTGTGCGCTCCCGCTGCGGGTGCAGCCCAACGCACTTCGGTCGGCGGATCGAGGGTGAGCGGCAGACCCGGCACCGTGATCCGGCCGGCCTCGGGGTCGTCGAGGTCGATCACGTACCGATTTGCCCGTGCCTGTTGGTCGGCGAGGATCGCCCCCAACGCAACCGCCTCCTGGGCCGGGATGTCGTGCTCCCACATGTTGCGGAGCCACTCGTCGGCAGTGCGGCGCGTGAACGCCTCGGTGATCGCGCCCCAATTCGTCCACCCCGGAAAACCAAGTCCAGCAGCGCCGGTGTTCAATTCGGCGATCAATTCGGGACCCATCTCGTCGAACACCTCCCGCATCAGCGGGGTGTCGTCGGGTGGCGGCGGCATGATGTGGATCCACCGGCCGTCGCGGCACTCGAACAGTGACGCTCTCATGTTGTCCTTCGGCATGCCGATCGCGAGGTTCGTCGATGGCGTCTCGGCGCGCGACCAGTGCATCATCATCGGGATCAGAGCACCCTGGGCGAGGCTGGTGTGAGCGGGCCCGGCGATACCTGTACGGTGCCGCGAGACCAGCCGGCTCATGATGCCGATCGCCGCCAGCCACGCAGCGGGCCAGGTGCCGAGCGGAAACCGAACATAGATCGGGCCGTCGCGACGCGCGAGCTGTTCGTCGAGCACGCCGAGCCGAGCGAGTGTCAGCTGATCGTCGACCGGCGCGTCGGCCTCTGGGTGGTTCGCGGGCCATCCGAGGATCGACGACACGATGAGGTGAGGGTGGCGCACGGTCACCGATTCGTCGAGCCCGAGCGGACGGGCGTCGGTCGGCCGGATGGAATGCACCACGACGTCGGCGTTGGCGAGGAGCTGGTCGAGCTGGCGCCGACCGTCATCGGACATCAGATCGATTTCGACGCTGCGCTTGCTACGCCCCCACGTCCGAAAGCCCGGTTTCGACCGCAACTCGGAACCACCAGGTGGCTCGACCATGACGACATCGGCCCCCGCCTCGGCCAGCACCATCGTGGTGGCGAGGCAGGCGACACTGCCTCCGAGGTCGACGATGCGGATGCCGTCGAGCGCTGCAACATGTTCCATTGGGCTCAGCCCCCGACTCGCCGAAACGATGCCGACACGGTCGCAATGGTCCGGCCGCCGTTTCCCTCGTCGATCATCGTCGCCTCGACACCGACCCGCACACCGCCAGCTCCCAGCACGGTCGCGGTCGCTCGGAACGGGCCGATGTAGCCGGGTTTCACCATCAGCACCGTCCAGTGTTCCACCTGGAAGTCGCGTGTTCCCGTCGACCGTTCCAGTTCGTCGATGGCGACCGCCTCGAGCGCGATGTTGATCGGACCGAGGTGCAGCGCCGAGTGGGGTGACGACAGCGCTGGGGTGACACGCTCGATGCGCAGAGCACCCTCCGGGCCGGCCACGACACCGAAGACGTCGCGCAACGGCGGCAGGTCGGGCGAATCGGTCAGCTCGGTGACCGGGTTGTCCACCGGTTCGAACCCGGGCGGCACGTCTCCCAAGCTCACACCGCTGCCGGTAGAGATCGCGATCACGCGATCGTGGTCGTCGGCGTCGACGATGCGGGCGCGGCTGAACCCCATCTGACGCCCGATGCTGATCACCTCGCGCACGACTTCGATGCGCGTGACGTCACGGGCAGGATCGAGGATGTCGTACGACATCGTGACGGGAGCCGGCACACATTCGTCGTCGCGCCACCACGGCTCGGGCGAAGCGATGCACAGCGGCGCAGCCATGATGCCGCCGGTGCTGTTGCGCATGTCATGGCGGAGCGGCATGGTTTCACGATCGACACCCCTGTCGAGGTATGGCGTACCCTTGCCCAGGTACGTGTAACTCTGCAACGCGACCCACGACTTCTCGAAATGCCGCCAATGCTCCTCTGGCGACATCGTCCTGATGTCACCGTACGCTTCGTTCCCCACGATGCCCTCCTTTGATCTTGCGAGCCCGGGTCGCAGCCCAACTCACCCCATTTCCAGCCGGTCTGACATTATCGTCAACTGAGGCGCTCCGAACCGCGAAGGGGACACAGTGAACGACGTCGTTGCGATCGACACGAGTTGGTGGCGCCTCATCGACAGGCGCGCCCGACTCACGCCCGAACGGCTGTTCCTGAGCGACGAGTCGGGTCGGGTGCTCACCTTCGGCCAGTACCGCACGCTCGCCGAGGAAGTCGCTGCCGGGCTCGTCGAACTCGGTGTCCGGCCGGAGCATGTCGTGAGCTGGCAGTTGCCGAGCAACCTCGAGGCATGCGTGTTGATGGCAGCGCTGTGTCGGCTCGGCGTGCGTCAGAACCCCATTCTCCCGATCCTTCGTCGCTCCGAGGTGAGCCTGATCACCGAGCAGGTCGCCAGCAGCTGGCTCATCGTGCCCGGCATGTACCGCGGCTTCGATTTCGTCGAAATGGCGAAGGAATCGGTCGGTCATCGTCATTGCACGATCGTCGCCACCAGCGATCATGCCACCAACGACGATGCCCAACCCGACCAGGCCGCACGAACCGGGCTGTCGCTGCCCAGCGCCGACCCATCACGACTTCCGCCCGCGACCGATCCTGGAAGCGAGGTCCGCTGGTACTTCTACTCGTCGGGCACCACGGCGACGCCAAAGGGGGCGATGCACACCGACTCGTCGGTGATGGCCTCGTCGAACGCCCAGATCGCCTACATCGGGCTAGAGATCGACGACCTCTTTCCGGTGCCGTTCCCGATCACCCACATCGGCGGGATCATGCTCTTGACGGCGTACTTGCGCGTCGGCGCCCAACTGCTCTTGCTCGAGACGTTCGACCCGGCGACGTCGCCAGCGCTGATGGCCGAGCGCGGGGCCACGTTGCTCGGCTCGGCGACTCCGTTCTTTCACGCATACCTGGCGGCACAGCATCGCCACGGCGACGAACCATTGTTCCCGAAGCTTCGCCAATTGCAGGCCGGCGGAGCGCCGATCACTCCCGAACTCAACGCAGAATGCCTGCGAGTGTTCGGCACACCGATCTTCAACCAGTGGGGCCTGACCGAGTTCCCGGCCGCGACCAGCCTTGGTCCAGACGACCCGCCGGAGAAGTTCGACGGTACGGTCGGTCGGATGGCGCCAGGTGCTGACGCCAAGACGGTCGATTTCGACGGGAACGTCAATCCTCCAGGCGTGGAAGGTGAGCTCTGCGTTCGCGGACCGCAGCGCTGCACCGGCTACGTCGACTCCTCGCTCGACCACGAGGCGTTCGACGCCGAGGGTTACTTCCGCACCGGCGATCTCGGCACCATCGACCGCGACGGATTCGTGCGGATCACCGGCCGGTTGAAGGACATCATCATTCGCAATGCGGAGAACCTTTCGGCGCAGGAGATCGAAAACGTACTCAGCGAGCATCCGGCGATCGCCGATGTCGCTGTGATCGGCGTGCCCGACGCCCGAACGGGAGAGCGCGTGTGCGCGGTCGTGGTCCTGGCCGCTGGTCACGATTCGCTGACGGTGCACGACCTCGCCGAGCGCTGTCAGGCCGCAGGACTCGCCAAGCACAAGACACCAGAGCGGATCGTGATCGTCGGCGCGCTCCCGCGAAACCCGATGGGCAAGGTGCTCAAACACGTGCTGCGCGGCCAGGTCGTGCCACCAGCGCCACCCGGCGCGTGATTACGGTCGCAGTAGCGACTCCTGAGTGATCATCGCGCCCAAGGTGCCGTCGTGCTGGTGCATCGAACCGGCGTAGAGGCCACGCGCTCCAGCGGCCATCAGCGGCCACATATGTTGGAGCACCCACTCGTCGGCCCTGATCGGGGTACGGAACCACACGGCATGATCCAGGCTCGGCCCGCCACGGGGCAGGCCGGGCACATCGATGGACAAAAAGCCGGTGCCGATGTCCGACAGGTATGCCAGCGCGCAACTGTGGGTCAGCCGGTCGTCGCCGAGCGGCTCGCGAATGCGGAGCCACAGCGTGCTGCTGAGCTGATTTCCAGCGGCGTCGGGCGTCGTGGGCGGCACGACCCTCGCCTCGGCCCGGGGAAAGTTGTGGTTGAACGGTTCCTCGCCGCACGACTCGGGTGTGGGCAACCCGTCGCGAAGGGGCACAGAATACTCACCGCCCGGTTCGCCGACGTGGAACGATGCGGTCATGTCGAAGATGACAGCACCGCCTTGCACGGCGCTTACTCGTCTGGCCGAGAACGAACGGCCGTCGCGGTCTCGCTCGACCTTGAAGATCACCGGCCGAGCCCGTTGACCCGGCCGGAGGAAGTATCCGTGCAACGAATGTGGGTACCGATCGTCGGGCACGGTGAGACCGGCGGCCTTGAGTGCCTGGGCCGCGACCTGGCCCCCGAACAATGTCGGCTGACCGTTGTCGGGCACCTCGTTGATGCCGCGATACAGATCGCGGTCGAGCTTCTTCGAGGTCGAGCAATTCGGCGATCGTCGGAAAGGACGGCGAGGAAAACATCATCGATCCCGACTCATCGGGTTCTCGGAGCTGCGGTCCGCCAAGGCAACCGTCCTGCGGACGAGTTCGACCCACGCCTCTGGGTGATTGGTGTGAGCGAAGTGGTCGGCGTGGTCGGCGACGAACAACTCTGCGCCGGTGCGTTCGGCCAGGCGCCGAGGGGCGTCGAGAAATTCAGGACTCGGGGCGACCGTGCCGCACCCGACAAGGAATGGCACCTTCAGGTGGTCGAGTTCCAAGAACGGCTCACGCTGGCATGCCATGTCGGCCCGGAACGCTACTCCTTCGGCGCGGAGCAGCTCTTTGGTCCGCTCACGCAACCGTTCCCAGCGATCGTCCCCGAGGATGGAACGGTTGAACTCCTCGCCGAGCTGGTGCGGGTCGGCGTACGACGCCCAGGCAATGGTGCGCTGCAAGGCCTCGTCGCCCATCCACCAATCCCACGGAACCATCGGTGGTTCCCACACCCCCAGGGCCTCGAACAGTTCGGGTGCCTTGGTCGCCGCGAGCATCGCGATGGTTCCGCCGGCGCTTTGGCCGACGACCACCGACGGTGTGCCGTCCAGCAACTCGATCAGGTCGTCGGCATGGGTTTCGAACCCACCCCGAACCATGCCATCGAGATCGCCGGCAGCAAGTGACTTGCCGTAGCCGCGACGGTCGTAGACCGTGAGCGCAAGATCATGCAGCTGGTGCACGACGTGGGCGAAGTTCTTGCTCCGGTCGGGCGCGCCGTGCACCAGCACGACCGGTGAGCCGGCCGCGTCGATGTGATGGCGAACGACATGAAGGCCAGAGGGATCCACACATGAGAACGTATCCGCCGAACGCCATCGCCTGACGAATCCGTCAAGTCTTGGAACCGCGCTTCGTTTCGGATCGCTCCGATAGACGCTTGACGCATCTGTCAAGATTCGCCGCATGCGTGGAACAGACGGCGGCGTGTTGGACGGTCAAGTGGCCATCGTGACCGGAGCCGGCCAGGGAGTCGGCCGCGGGGTGGCACTTGCCATCTCCGCAGAAGGGGCCAAGGTCGCCGTGCTCGGCCGCACGTTCTCGAAGTGCGATGCGGTGGCCGGTGAGATCCGTGGCCGTGGCGGTGAGGCAATCGCACTGCAGTGCGACATCGAGCACCGCGACCAGATCGAGGCGAGCGTCGAGCGCACTGTGGCCGAATGGGGCCGCCTCGATCTGCTGGTGAACAACGCGCAGACCAAGGTGTTCCAATCGATCCGGAGGATGACCGACGCCGAGATGGAGACGATGTGGCAGTCCGGCCCGATGGCCAGCTTTCGGTTCATGCAAGTGTGCTTTGCGTACCTCCGCGAGGCGAAGGGGTGCGTGATCAACATGGGGTCGGGGTCAGGGATCATGCCGCACGGGGCGATGTCGGGTTACGCGATGACGAAGGAGGCCGTGCGCACCCTTGCCCGGGTGGCCGCCGTGGAATGGGGTCGGTTCGGGATCCGCGTCAACTCCATCTGCCCGCTGGCGGAATCACCGGGGGCGGCCGAGTTCGACGACGCCACCGGTGGGGCAGTCGACGAGGTAACCGCGATGATCCCCATCGGTCATTGGGGCGACGCCGAGGCCGATATCGGCCGTGGCGTGGTGTACCTCGCCGGCCCCGACGGCCGTTACATCACCGGAACCACCCTCATGATCGACGGCGGCTACAACTACCTCCGCTGAATTTCCGGCGGCGACCACACGAACACACGAACACACCCGGGCAGCGATGGGCCCGAGACCCGCAGATCTCGGAGTTGACGCTACCGTCAAGCAGGGTATGACCGAGACACCCCGTCGAGCGAGCCGCAGCGCAGCTCTCGTCGCCGCGTGCCGGATGCTCGCCGCCGAGCTCCCCGAGCCCGAGCGGCTCATCGACGACCCGTACGCCCACCTCGTGGTCGACGATGTCGCGCTCGCGGCGGCACGCGCCGACGAGCCGCTGCAGAACGTGATCCGCCTCCGCACGCGCTACATCGACGACGCGATACGAGCATTCGTCGCGTGCCAGATCCCTCCACGACCCCAGGTGTTGCTGCTCGGCGCCGGGTTCGACGCCCGCGCGTTCAGGATGGACGTCGACGCCGATTTCTTCGAGGTCGACTTTCCGGCGACGTTGGCGCTGAAAGCCGAGGCACTGTCGGGTGTCGAGCCGAAGGTGCGCCGTGTCGCGGTGCCGGTCGATCTGGCCGCCGCCGGGTTCGTCGACCCGCTGATCGGCGCCGGGTTCGACCGGGAGCGGTCAACGATCGTGGTGTGTGAGGGAGTCATCAACTATCTCGACGCCGCAACCGCCGAATCCGTCGTCGAGCAGGTTGCCCGCTTGCTGTCTCCGGGTGGACAGCTGGTGGCCGACTACGTCGAGATGGCCTGGTTCAAGGGAGGCGACTTCGAGCGGCCGACCGGCGCCATCTCAAAGCGTCTGCGCGACGGCGGCGAGCCGCTGCGCGACGGACTGCCCGACATCCACGGCACCCTCGACCGTCATGGATTCGACGTGATCGACGACGAAGCGCTCGAACTGCTGCCGCCGCGTTACGGCCTCGAGCCACGCGAGCGCCACTACCCGGCGCGGATGGTCACCACAGTTCGCCGGAGCCGGGCGACGCCGGCTTGATCCCGCGGCCAGAGGAATCTTGAGCCCGAACGGGATCGTGCTGGTACCTTTGACGATCATGTCAAGTACGTCGGAACGCCTTCGCCAACTCGTCCGGCCGGAGCACACGGCCATCGTCACGATGGAGCTCCAGAAGGGCATCGTCGGCGCCGACGCGATCCTGCCGGCGCTGCCGATCGCGGTTCGCGAATCGGGAATGCTCGATGTTGCCGGACGGGTGTGCCGGGCCGCTCGGGAACACGGCGTGCGCGTTCTCCACGCCACGATGGAGGAACGGCCCGACGGCGCCGGTCAGGCGGTCAACTGCCGGATCTTCGCGATCGGTGCCAAGCGGCGGGCCGAGGTCGGCTACAGCCCCACAGAGATCGGTCAGCCGGGCGTGGTCCTCGTCGATGAACTCGATGTGCAGCCGGGCGACATCACGATCCCCCGGATGCACGGCATGACACCCTTCACCGGCACCGAACTCGACGCCGTCGTCCGCAACCTCGGCGTGCGCACGATCGTGCTGATGGGAGTGTCACTCAACCTCGGCATCATCGGTGCAGCGCTCAGCGCGCTCGACCTTGGCTATCAGGTGATCGTGGTGCGCGACGGCGTGGTCGGTCTGCCGAAGGGGTACGCCGACGCGGTGCTTGAGAACTCGCTGTCGATGATCTCCACGATCGTCACCGCCGACGAGCTCATCGCCGCGTGGAGCTGAACGGCCCCTTCGGTGTTGGTCACGCTGGCGCACCCGTCATAGTGTGCGGACCATCGCGGGCGAGCGCGCGCGACGAACACGAATGGAGCTCCGATGGGAATCGATAGGTTCAGGTTCGATGCCAAGCGCGTACTGGTCGTCGGAGGAGCGACGGGAATGGGCGCTGCGGCCGCAGCACTCGCCCAGGAACTGGGTGCCGACGTGGTGGTCATGGACCAGGCGCCCGTCACGCTCGCCGGTGCCACCGCGATCAAGATCGACCTACGCGATCGGGCCAGCATCGATGCGGCGATCGACGCAAGCGACTCGCCCTACGACGTCGTGCTGTCGTGCGCCGGCGCGGCGGACGGCACGAGTGGGATCGAGAAGATCAACTTCATCGGCCACCGCCACCTCCTTGAGCGGCTCGTTGCCGATGGCCGTCTGCGACGCGGATCTGCGATCGGGATGATCTCGTCGACGGCGGGCCTCGGCTGGGAAGCCGAGCTGCCGCAGCTGTGCCAGTACCTGGACACTTCCGACTTCGACGCCGCCGCCGCATGGATCGACACCCACCCGGGCACCGCGACGTACCGATGGAGCAAGCAGGCCATGAACGCCTACGTGGCGCGCCAGGCATTCCCGCTTCTCAAACGGGGCATCCGCATCAACGCCATTCTGCCCGGGCCGACGGATACACCGTTGGCCCGCGCCCACGCCGATCAATGGCTCGGCTTCGGGCGGGACTATCGCGCCGACGCCGGGGTCGCGGCGGCAACTCCCGACGACCAGGCCTACCCGCTGCTGTACCTGTGCAGCGACGCCGCCAGCTACATCAACGGTGTCACCCTCGTCGTCGACGCCGGCTTCGTCTCCTCCGGCCTCACTCGCTCGTATCCCAACGCGTCGCCGGCCGCAGGTTTTCTGCTCGGCCGGATCGGTGACCTCGTCCTCGGGCCCCAGGGTTGAGACGTTCGGCTCAAGTGTCGGGCAAGCGTTTCCCTGGGGTGAACGTGACCGGCAGGTGCCTGACCGCGTAGACGCTGCCGCAATCCTCGAACCGCTCGACACCTTCCCACTGCACGGCGAAGTCGGGAATCCGAGTGATGATGCCGCGCAGCAGCGTGGTGAACATCAACCTGGCGTGGTGTGACCCGAGGCATCGGTGCGGCCCAAGGCCGAACGCCATGTGGCGGTTGTTCGTGCGATGGATGTCGATCGTCTCTGGGTCGCGGAACGCCCGGGGATCACGGTTGGCCGCCCAGAACATCATGAGCACGCGGTCGCCCTGGCACAGCTGCTCGCCATGGAACTCTGTGTCGCGCGTGACCCGGCGGTAGAGCTCCCTTGAACTGCGGTCAATCGGATGACACGGCACCGACGGCGTCGTGACGAAATCACTGCTTCTTGAAGTTGTCGATCGTGCGCTTGATGTCGTCGGTGGTGAAGGACTCGGACTCGGCCGACAGAGCGAAGGGGGCCGCGAGCAGGATCATCTGTTGCAGGTGCAGGTTCAGTGCCCGCTTGGTTTCCTGGATCGCCTGATGCGGTTGGGCGGCGAGCTTTTCTGCGAACGCCTTGGCCTGATCCATCAACTCGGCGTCCGGAACGACCCGGTTGGCAAGGCCGAGGTCGACCGCTTTGGCGGCCGGGATCCGCTCACCGGTGAGCAGGTATTCCTTGCACTTCAACAGTCCCATCAGCAACGGCCAGAAGACCGCGCCACCGTCACCACACACGAGTCCGATGCTGACGTGGGTGTCGGCGAGGAAGGCACTTTCGGCCATGAACACGATGTCGCTGCACAGCGCGACATTGCACCCGAGACCGACCGCTGCACCGTTCACTGCGGCGACGACCGGCTTCGGGAACTCCACCTGAGCCTCCATCAGCCGGCGGGCGCCGCGCAACGACTTACGACGGTATTCGTTGTCCTCGTAGCTCTTGATGAACGACGGGATGTCGCCGCCTGCGGAAAACGCCTTGCCGGCACCGGTGAGGATCACGGCGCGGACCGAGTCGTCCTCGCTGAGGTCCCACCAGATCTCACGCATCGCCTCGTGCATGTCGTCGAGGAAGGCGTTCCTCATGTCGGGGTTGTTGAGGGTGAGCGTGACGATCGGACCGTCCTGCTCGACCAGCAGGTGTTCGGTTGGCGTATACGGCATGAGGAGGACTCCCGGGGTTCGCGTGTTGATCTGACAGTAGCGTCAAGTATGTCGCGCGGCTGATTCGGAACTCGACACATTCGTCAAGTTACACTCCCCGGCATGAACGAACTCTCCATCGAGCGGCCGGCGCGCCGCTTCCTCCACATCTGCTACTGCTGCGCCGACGCCGGCGAGGTGTCCACGTTCTTCGTCGACGGCTTGAAGATGAAGAACACCATGCGCACCACCGACGAGTATTCGTCGGGGGCGATCCTCGGGATCGATCGCGCTGTCCGCTCGGTTGGTTCCTTCGTGTACGACCGCCGCGGCCCGCGCACCAGCCCGGCAATCGAAGTGCAGGGCTGGATCGACCCCGCACCGGTCGGCGCGCCCTCAACCGATCCGTTCGAGATCGGCATCAAGGCGCTCGGCTTCGCCGTGCCGTCCGTTGACGATGCGGTCGCCCGGCTCAAAGGAATGGGCTGCACCACCTTGGCCGACGGCGCCTCCCCGCACGACGAGCGCCACGCCACCCTGCTCGACTCGCGCCAGGTCACCCTCGAATTGGTCGAGGACGCCGCGCTCGACGCCGACGCCACCCAGATGCACCACCTGCGCATCACGGTGGGCAACCTCGACGACTCGCTCCCCTTCTACGAGATGCTCGGCTTCGAGCTCATCGAGCGCGATGCGCTGACGGACGGCGCGTTCGTCGGCGCGCCCGGCGAAGTCGACGGCGAGTACGCACGCCTAGGCCTGCCCGACGAGCCGTTCGAACTGCGCCTCTACCAGTGGAACAGCCCCGCTGGGCACGGCCGCCACTACGCCGAGCCGTACCATGCCGGTATCTTCCGCGCGGCCCTCGGGGTGGACGACACCCGGGCCTCGTTCGACTACCTCACCGGCACGGGCGTCACGTTCGACCGGCCCCCGATGGAGGTCGAACTCAGCGGGACCCCCGTGCCCGACATGTGGATCACCTTCGTCAGTGACCCGAACGGTATCCCGTACGAGTTCGTACAGCGACCCCGCTCAGCCTTCAGGTGACGCACCAGAGAGCAGGTGATCCATGAACGACAGGATCCTCACCGACGACACCGTCGGCACGTTCAGCATCGGAGGCGATCTCGCGGTTCGCCGTCTCGGCTTCGGTGCGATGCGAATCTCGGGTGCGCGCAACGGCGAGGACGTGCGTGATCGCGACGAGGCCCGCAGGTTGATCCGCCGGGTCGTCGATCGCGGCGTGAACTTCGTCGATACCGCAAACATCTACGGCTACGGCGAGTCGGAGGAGATCATCGCTGAGGCACTCCACCCCTATCCGAGCGACCTCGTCATCACGACCAAGGCCGGATACAAACCGGCCAAGATCCTGAAGGGGCACATCACCTTGCCGCCGTTCGGTCATCCGGATCACATCCGCGAGGAGTGCGACAAGAGCCTGCGCCGGCTGCGGGTCGACGTGATCGACCTCTATCAGGTGCACACACCCGATCCGCAGATCCCCTACGAAGACACGATCGGCGCGTTCGTCCAATTGCAGCAGGCCGGCAAGGTCCGCCACATCGGTCTCTCCAACATCACAGCCGAACAGCTCGCGTTCGCGCAGCAGTTCTGCACGGTGGCGTCGGTCGAGAACCGCTACAACGCGGGTGATCGCGGCAGCGACGCGGTGATCGACGCGTGCCGCGACCAGGGGATCGCGTTCCTTCCGTGGGCGCCGATCATGCTCACGAACCGGCGAGTCGGCACAACGATGTCCGACATCGCAGCCGCGCACGGCGTCTTGGCCCAACAGGTCGCACTGCAATGGCTTCTCCACCGTTCCCCCAACGTGATCCCGATCCCGGGTACGTCCAGGACCCCCCACGCAGACGAGAACATCGACGCCGCCTGGCTCGCGCTCGACGAATCCGACATCGCCCGGATCGACGAGTCCGCAGGCACCTGACACGACATCTTCGACGAGGACTCCCCCATGACCATCACCGCCACCGCCACCGACGCCGACCCCGCACCGCCGAACCGATACGCCGCCGAGCTGCGCCCCGTCCTGCAGGACATCATGTCGCGCCATCGCGAACGCTGGGGCGCCACCAAGGAGTGGGATGCGCTCGCCGACTTCCAGCGCGAACTCGGCAAGGCCGGCTGGGGCGCTCCCCAGTGGCCGGTCGAGATCGGCGGCCGCGGCCTCGGCGTGGTCGACACTCTGGCGTGCGACACCGAGTTCGCGAGGGTGAACGCACCGCAGCGGGTTGCGGTGTTCGGCACCAACAACGTGGGGCCAACGATCAACACGTTCGGCACCGACGAGCAGAAGGTGCACCTGTCGGCGATCCTCAGCGGTGACGAGTTCTGGTGTCAGGGCTTCAGCGAGCCCGACGCCGGCAGCGACCTGGCCGGGCTGCGGACCCGGGGTGAGATCACCGGCGACGGTTTCCTCATCAACGGCCAGAAGGTGTGGACCTCGATCGGTCTCAACGCGACCCACTGCATGGTGCTCGCCCGCACCGACCCCGACGCCCCGAAGCATGCCGGCATCTCTGCCCTGCTCGTGCCGATGGACACGCCCGGCCTGACCCGCCGGCCGATCAGACAGATCAACGGTGAGGCCGAGTTCGCGGAGCTGTTCTTCGAGGACGTCTTCGTGACCACGGGCGCCCTGCTCGGCCCGCTCCACGAGGGCTGGCGCGTCACCATGGCCACGCTCGGATTCGAGCGGGCGGGCGTGATCAGCATCGCGGGCAAGCTCGTCGACGATGTCATGAAGATGGCCCATTCCGACGCCGTGGCCGGGGCGTCGCCATCGCTGCGCCACCGGGTGCTCGACGTGTACGCGGGCGCCCGCATCCTGCAGTGGATGGGTGAGCGAGCGCTCGCGAACATCAACGACCCCGTGGCCGCAGGAACGGCATCGTCGCTCATCAAGCAGGCCTTCTCGCTGTTGTCGCAGCGGTTCGCCGAGGTCGGCGCCGACCTCGCAGGCATGGACGCAATCGCCGGCATTGCCTCTGAGGCTGCACATCGGCTGCTGACCAGTCGCGCTTCGACGATTGCCGGCGGCACGACCGAGGTGATGAAGAACATTCTCGGGGAACGCAACCTCGGGCTGCCCCGGGAACCGCGTTGAGGACGCCACGTTGATCTCCGAGATCGGCTGAGCCATGCCCGACACGACGTCCACGGTCGAACGGTTCACCGTTCGCAGTGGTGTGCGAATCCGTTATCTCGACAACTCGCCCGAACACCCCAGCGGGCTGCCGATCCTTTTGTCACCCGGCTTCACGGACTTCGCGGACGAGTACATCGACGTGCTGCAGTTCTTCGGTCCCCGTCGGTTGCTGGTGGTCGAGGTCCGCGGGCGCGGCGGCAGCGAGGCACCGGCCACCGGGTACACATCCGCCGACCACGCTCGCGACCTACGAGCAGTGCTCGAAGAGGAAGGCCTCGACCGGTTCCACCTGATGACGTTCTCGCGCGGTACCACCTGGGGCCTCGATCTCGTTCTTGCAGACCCGTCGCGTGTGGCCAGCGTTTCCATCGGCGACTACTGGGCTCGCGAGCACGCTCTCGAACCGTCCGTCGCCGAGCAGGTGATGTCGACTCGATTCCGCGGCAGGCCGATGTCGGAGCGGATCGCAGCTCACGTCCTACCCGAGCTGTTCCGGCTGTCGAATCATCGCGACCTGTGCGGTGAGCTCGCGGCCACGGGGCTGCCCGTCCTGGTCGCGACAGGCACGGAGGCGGGATGTCTCCTGGCTCCCGAGGCCGTGCAGGAGTACCGCGACCGCATCCCCAGCGTGGAGGTGGTCGTGATCCCAGGGGCCGGCCACGACCTGTTCCGGCCCGACCGGCTCGCCTACCCTCGGGCGGCGCAAGTGTTCATCGGGCGCCGAGCGCCCGGTACGTAGGGGTCGGGGATGGGTGGAAGCAGGTTCGACACCGCATGGATCTGACGGTAGCGTCAAGTAGTGTATTTCGTGGAATGCAGGAGGACCGCCCGTGACCACCATCGAAACAACGCAGCCCAGCACCGAGCCGGATGTCGATTTCGCGCTGTGCGACGCTGATCAGCATTACTACGAGGCACGGGACTGTCTGACCCGCCACCTCGACAAGCGCTACCACAGCGTCGTCAAGTGGATGCAGATCGACAACCGGGTGTCGCTGCTCATCCACGGCAGGCAGCTGACCGTCGTCCCCAACCCGACCTACAACCCTGTCGGGGCTCCTGGATCGCTCGAGGTGTACTTCCGGGCAGAGAACCACGCCGGCAAGGAGCTGCGCGACATCGTCCAGATGCAGCCGATCCAGCCGGAATATCAGAATCGCGATGCCCGCATTGCCCGCCTCGACGAACAACGCGTGCAGCTCGCCTGGTTGATCCCGAGCCTTGGGCTCGGGATCGAGGAGATGCTGCAGGAAGATCCCGAGTCCGCGATGGCGATCTTCACCGCCTACAACCGTTGGCTCGACGATGACTGGGGCTACGACCGCGACGGGCGAATCATGACCGGTCCGATGATTTCCCTGATCGACGCGGCGGCCGCCGAGGCAGAAGTCGACCGTGTGCTCGAGATCGGCACTCGCATGGTGATCATGCGCGCCGGCCCCGTCGGCAACCCCTACGGACGCCCGCCCTCGCCAGCCGATGCGAAATTCGACCGCATCTGGGCCAAACTCGCGGAGGCCGGCGTGGTGGTCGCCATCCATGCCGGCGACGCCGGGTACACCAAATACCTGGCCGACTGGGGCGAAACCACGAAGTACACCGGCCTGAAGAGCACGCCGCTCACCGAAGTGCTGTCCGTCGGCATCGAGCGTCCGATCTTCGACATGATGGCAGCGATGATCTGCCACGGTTTGTTCGACCGCCACCCGAAGCTCAAGGTCGCCACGTTGGAACTCGGCGCCGCCTGGGTGCCCGAGCTGCACCGTCGGCTCAAGGTTGCCTACGGCAAGACCCCCCAACTGTTCGGCCAGGATCCGGTCGAGTCGTTCCGCCAGCATGTCTGGGTCGCACCCTTCTACGAAGACAACATAACCCGCCTGCGCGACATCCACGGCGCCGACCGGATCTTGCTCGGCTCGGACTGGCCGCATCCCGAGGGTTTGTCGTCGCCCCGCAAGTGGATCGGCGATTTCGTCGAACTCGGCGAGGCCGACATGCGCAAGGCGCTCCGTGACAATCAGCTGGCCCTGACGGGTTACTGACTCTGAAGCGCGCCCGAAAACGGGCGGTCAGCGGGCGATGATCTCGCTCGCGAACCACTCGACCGTCTCGATCGAAGCATCGGGATCGTTGCCGCAGATGTTGAACGCGATCCAGTCGACACCGACCTCCGCCAGCCGGCCGACGTCGTCGCGCATCCGCTCGGCGTCGAGACCGGCCCGGATGTCGAGCATCCGCCAGATGCCGGTGTTGACGATCTCGATCGTTGCGGGGTCGCGACCGTGCCGCTCGCAGGCGACCCGGACGTCGCCGACCCGTGCTGCGAAAGCATCGACGGTCGGTATCGCCCGGGTGCGAAGGGTCTTGATCCGCTGCTCGTCGATGATCATCCCGATCCAGCCCTGACCGTTGCGAACGACCCAGTTCAGCGCCCAATCGGTGTTGCCGTGGAGCCACAGCGGCGGATGCGGGTGCTGCAGAGCCGAAGGCGCCGACCGTACGCCGCGCGCGGAGAACCCGTGACCTTCGTGGAAGACGTCGTCGCCGGCCCACACCTGCTTGGCGATCACCATCGCCTCCTCGAACCGATCTCGACGATTGTCCGGGTCGACCCCGAGCGCGTGGAACTCGGACTTCAGGTAGCCCGTACCCATCCCTACGATGACTCGTCCGTCGCTCAGATGGTCCAGCGTTGCTACCTGGTGTGCGGTCACGAACGGATTGCGATAGGTGGGCAGCAGCACATAGGTCATCAGTCGAACGGTCGAGGTGACTGCTGCGCAGAAACCGAGCGACGTGAACAGATCGACCGCGCCTTCACCGCCGGACTCCACCCACCGGTTCGACGGGGCCGGATGATCGGTGAACGCGATGGCATCGAAGCCGACCCGTTCCGCTGTTTGCGCGAACCGGCGGACCTCGCGTGGCGTGATGATGTCGGGCACCCATCGCGAATCACCGATGCCGTGTTGAACTGCGAACTTCATGATCCGGCCAACTTCATCATCAGACCTTCCATGTGACACGTTGAGCATTCATGACCACTTCACTTTCAGATGACGACAAGCTGGCAGTCGCCGCCCGATTCGCAGCGGCGAGCCGCACGAACGACGGCGACGCGTACCGTGCGCTGTGCGCGCCGGGCGCGGTGACATGGCACAACTTCGACGAGGTCGAAGTCACGACCGACCAGAGCGTGCGCACCGTTGCCTGGCTGCACCGCACTGTGGCGGATCTCGCGTGGACCGACGTTGCCCTGCTCGCCACACCCACCGGGTTCGTGTCACAGACGATCATGACGGGCACTGCCCCACGCGGCGCGCTGCGCGTCCACTCGTGCGTGGTCGTGACCCTCGACGACCTTGGACTCGTGAACCGGGTCGAGGAATACCTCGACTCGGAGCAGACCGCCGTGCTGAGAGCCTGAGCCGTCATAACAATTCAGCCAGTCGGTCGACCAGCGCGACGACGATGCGCGCGCATTCGATGAACGTCTCCACCTCGCCACCACCAGGATCGACGACCTCCTCCCAGGAACCGAGGTCGACCGACTCGAGCCCGAGGGCATCGACCCGTTGCGAGAGTGGGGCCGTCGCCGTCGGCGGCGCCAGGTCCGTTGTCAGGCGGATGAGCGTCGCTGTCCGCGCGCTCACTCCGGGGTGCTCTCGACGGACCCACTGCACATGTTCGGGAGCAAGAGCCACCACCAAGTCCGCCGTATGCAGTTCGGCCCGCCCAGCCTGCCTGCTCGCATGCTTGGGCCATGGCAAACCCACGTCGTCGAGCGCGGCGCGGGTTCGCCAACTGATCGGCATACCGTCGACGGTCAGGGTGCCCGCCGTCTCCACGCTCAGGTCTGGTCGGCGGTGCGCCAGTGCCACCCCGGCCATCACTGATCGTGCCGCATTGCCGGTGCAGAGGAACAGAATCGAACTCACGACTCGGGTGCTCGGTATCCGTTGCACACTATGGCGCTCATATCGATGGGCCAGCGTAGTTGACCCTGACGTCGACAGACCCCATTGGAAAGGCGCTTCGCCCGCCCTTTCGGTCGATCAGGTAGTTTGACACGGAGCCTGGCATCGGATCGGCCGAAGCCAGCCGACCGTACCGGGGGAACGATGACGATCTTCGAGCCGGGGGCACACGTCGACAGCCGAGGTGAGCGCCCTGCGGTGATCATGGCCGAGAGCGGCGCCACCGTGACCTATCGCGAACTCGACGAACGATCCAAGCGAGTTGCACGGCTCTTGCGGGCTGCGGGTCTACAGCCGGGTGACCACATCGGGGTGATGCTCGAGAACCACCCCCGCTACTTCGAGGTGTTCTGGGGCGCGCAGCGCGCTGGTCTGTACACCACGCCGATCAACTGGCATCTCAAGGCCGAAGAGGCCGGCTACATCGTTCGGGACTGTGGCGCCACAGCGTTGTTCACATCCATGGCACTGGCCGACATCGCCGGCGAATTGGAGCCACACCTCGCCAAGGTCGGCATCCGCCTGATGATGGACGGCACGACCGACGGGTACGACAGCTACGAGGACGAAATCGCGAAGTACCCGGCCGAGCGCTTCGACGACGAGGTCGAGGGCTCTTTCATGTTCTACTCCTCGGGTACCACCGGCCGGCCCAAGGGAATCAAACCGGTGATTCAGCCCCAACCCTTCGGTGCCGGCGGCGGCAACCTGATCGCGCTGATCCAGCAGATGTACGGCTTCTCGCACGCGACCGTGTACCTGTGCCCGGCGCCGCTCTACCACGCGGCGCCGCTCGGCTGGTCGACGGCTGCTCAACGGCTCGGCGCCACCGTCGTGTTGATGGAGAAGTTCGACCCGAAGCGCTGCCTCGAACTGATCGATCAGCACCGGGTCACCCACGCCCAGTTCGTGCCGACCCATTTCGTGCGGATGCTCAAGCTGGGCCAAGACGAACGCTCGGCGCACGATTTGTCGAGCCTGCAGATGGTCGTTCATGCGGCGGCGCCGTGTTCGATCGAGGTGAAGCGCAAGATGCTCGACTGGTGGGGGCCGATCATCAACGAGTACTACGCCGGAAGTGAGGGCAACGGGTTCTGCGCGATCGGAACCGAACAGTGGCTCGCCCACCCGGGATCCGTCGGGGTGGCGATTCTCGGCGCGCTCCACATCTGCGATGACGACGGCAGGGAACTCCCCACCGGTGAGGCCGGCCAGATCTGGTTCGACTCCGACCTCCGGTTCGAATATCACAACGATCCGGTGAAGACGTCGAACGCCTACAACGACCGGGGCTGGAGCTCGCTCGGCGATATCGGTTACGTCGACCACGACGGGTACCTGTACCTCACCGACCGGGCCTCGCACATGATCATCTCCCGGAGGGGTGAACATCTATCCGCAAGAGGTCGAGAACGAGCTCACGATGCATCCGGCGGTCAGCGATGTCGCGGTGATCGGTGTGCCGAACGCCGATCTGGGCGAGGAGGTCAAAGCGGTGGTGATCGCCACCGATCCGGGCGCTGCAGGGCCCGAACTCGCCCGAGAGCTCATCGACCACTGCCGGATGCGTCTCGCCCACTACAAATGCCCGGTCTCGGTTGACTTCGTTGACGAACTACCCCGCCTGCCGACCGGCAAGCTGCTCAAACGCCAACTGCGCGACAAATACTGGCCCAAGGAGTCGGTGCCCGCCCCCCAGCGCGGCCGATGACGGCTCCGTTGCTCGTCGGCACCTGATCTCGGGATTGCATTTCCGCTTGATGTAACGCGGCGGCTGGTGGGTTGCCGTGGCGTTACATCAAACGAGATTTCCATTTCCTGCGCGCTCGAAGCATGACCGGTCTCGTCACCTATATTCGTGCCATGAGCGAGTTCACGACCGAACGCGACGGCGCGGTCGTCACGATCACGATCGACCATGATGAGGTCGGCAACGCCCTGTCGCGCGACGCCGCGGCCGAGATGGCCGATGTTTTCGACGGCGTCTCGAACGGCGACGGCGATGTTCGGGCGGTGTTGATTCGAGCGGCTGGCAAGAACTTCTGTACCGGCGCCGACATCCGCGGCGTGAAGTCGGGCGCCAAGCCGATCAACGGGCACATGGTCCGCAACCTCGCGCGCAGCCATCACCGCCTGATCAGCTCGGTGTTCGACTGTCGGGTACCCGTGGTCGCAGCGGTGCAAGGTGCGGCGATGGGCGCTGGACTGCACCTGGCGCTCGCCGCCGACTTCGTGATCGCCGGCGACCGGGCCCGCTTCAAGGATCCCTTCACCGACCGCGGGTTCAGCGTCGACAGCGGTGGGTCGTGGTTGCTCCCCCGCCTGATCGGCCTGACCCGCGCCAAACAATTCCTGTACCTGGGCGAGCAACTCGACGCGGCAACGGCGTTGGCGTGGGGCCTCATCGCCGAAGTCGTCCCGAACGACGACCTCGACGCCACGGCTCGCGGCCGCGCCATTGCATTGGCGGCGCGCCCGACCCAAGCTCTCGCGGCCACCAAGCGGCTGCTGCACGACAGCTCTCGGCTCGACCTCGACCAAGCCATGCATGCCGAGACGATGGCAGTCGAACTGACCCTGCGCAGCAACGACTTCAAAGAGGGCATGACCGCGTTCGTTGAAAAGCGGCCGCCCGAGTTCACCGGCACCTGAAACGAGACCCGAGCATGACGACTCGCATGCAGACCGCCATCACCCTTGCCGACTTCGTCTGGAGTGACTCCCCCCGGTTCTCCGAGACCGCTCAGCACGTCGTCGATGCCGAGCGGCTCGGCGTCGATACGGTGTGGTCGGCCGAGGCATGGGGCACCGACGGGATCGTGCCGCTCGCCTACCTCGCCGCGCTCACCTCGCACATTCGCCTGGCGACCGGCATCTTGCAGATCACCGCTCGTGCGGCACCGATGACCGCGATGACCGCGATGACGCTGGATCACGTCTCGAACGGCCGTTTCGTGCTCGGCCTCGGCGCCAGCGGCCCGCAGATCGTCGAGGGCCTGCACGGCCAGCCATACGCCCGCCCGCTGGAGCGATTGCGCGAGACGGTGGACGTGATCCGCTTGGCCATGGCGGGCGAAAAGGTGGAGTACCACGGCAACCAGATCGAGTTGCCGCTGCCGAACGGGCAGGGCAAAGCGCTTCGGATCGGCCAACCGCCGCGACCGACCATCCCGATTCACCTTGCCACACTCGGCCCCAAGGCGCTGCAGTACGCCGGCGCGGCCGCCGACGGTTGGGTCGGTACGTGCTTCGTGCCCGAGACGTCGCGATTCTACATCGAACAGCTCCGGGCAGGCGCTGAGGCGGCGGGGCGATCGCTCGCCGGGTTCGAGATCGACGCCGGCGGACCGGTTGCGTTCACCGACGACGTCGAGCGCCCCATGCGCGGCCGCAAGAAGGCGTTGGCGTTCCAGCTCGGCGCGATGGGGTCACCGACCATGAACTTCTACAACGACGCCTACTCCCGAATCGGCTACGCCCAGCCTGCGCAGCGGATACGCGACCTGTGGTTGTCGGGCAGGCGCGACGAGGCCGTCGACGCCGTGCCCGACGAGATGGCGCTGCGCACCTCGTTCATCGGTACCGACGAGATGGTGCGCGATCGCATCCGCGCGTACAGCGCGGCAGGCGTCACATCCCTGCGCCTCCAGCCAATGGGTCGCACCCCGGCCCACAAGCTCGACACCCTCGCCCATATGATCGACCTCGTCCGCGAGGTGGACGGAGAAGGCCACACCCACGAATGGCAACGTGGTCACCGACCACCGATTCTCGGCGACGGAACCGAGAAACGGTCGTACCTGGCCGACCGTCGAGATCGGGCCCGGCACTGACGGCGGCTCTCAGGATCCGTCGAGGAGTCGCTGCACCTCGGCCCGGTGGGTTTTCAGCGTGCTGGTCGTTGGGATCGCTTCGACGACGCGAACCACGGTGGGTACGGCATACGGCGGCACACGGTCGCGCACCCATGTGATCAGATCGCCCGCGGTCGGGGCCTGGTCGGTCCCCTCAGCGGTGTCTCCGGCAACGGTGACGACCGCGCCCGGGACCTGACCGAGCCGTGCGTCGGGCAATCCAACAGCGCACGCCGCCGTCACCTGCGGATGCTCGCACAACGCTGCCTCGACCTGGTTCAGGTCGATCTTGAAGCCACCACGGATGATGACCTCATCGGTGCGGCCGAGGATCCACAAGAAGTCGTCCTCGTCGATGCAGGCCCTGTCCGAGGTACGCAGCCAGCCGTCCGGCAGGTGACCGGCTCGTTGCGGCGGGTCGACCTCCAGGACGCCCTCCTCGCCGACCCCGACTTGCTGCCCCGTGCCGGGGTCGATCACCTGCAGCGTCACACCGGGATACGCCCGGCCGACGCTGCCGAGCTTGGTGGCGCCGAACCGGGCCCACAACTCGGTGGTCCACCCGGTGACGCTGTTGAGAAATTCGGTCGCGCCATAGCCGAGCAGCACCGGGATGCCGTAGCGCCGCTCGAATTCGGCAGCGGTTTCGGCGGCGACCGGAGCCGACGACGTCATGTAGGCCGTGACGCCCTCGAAGTGATCCGCTGAGATGCCGGCGTCGAGGATCATCTTCACCACCGGCGGAGGGGCCCCCATGACCTTCGGCTTGTGTTCTTTGACGAGTGCGGCCCATGCGTGCACCTCGAATCGTTCGATCATCGCCATCGGCCGTCCGCCGAAGACGAGTCGTGCCATCGACAGCAGCCCACCGAGGGTGACCAACGGGACCGACAGGATCACCGCACCCCGACCCGGCTTCGGCTCCCGACCATCGGGGCCGCCGCCGAGGCGGATGAACGTCTCCCAAGCGACGGGCAAGCGTTTGGCGGGGCCCGTGGTACCACTCGTGAGCACGGTGACTGCCGCGTCGAGTTCAGGCCCGGCGTTGAGCACGTCGGCTGCGACCCGCACCGAGACGACACCCACGTCGGTGATCTGCAGACCGAGCACACCGGCTCGTTGTGCCGCAGTCACCACGCCGTCGCGCTCCCAATCGGCCTCGTGAGCGACAACCACGGCGGGCGCCAGTGCGGCAATCTCGGCGGCCAGATCACGATCGGATTGCAGTGGCGTGATGAGCAATGCAGATCGGCCCATTGCGAGCGCGGCAAGCTCCGCCGCTGCCATCACAGGACGCTGTCGCAACACGATCGCAATTGCCGTGTGGTCGGCGAGGATACGTCCGGCCGTCTCGCGCGCGAGAGCCGCGTGCACGTCGCCGAGATCGCCCCACGACCACCATTCACGTCCATCGCCTTGTGCGAACTGGATCGCCTGCGCGTGAGCCCAGCGGGTGTACAAGTCGCCCAGGCGCCGAGCGACGGCCGATCTTGCCGACGGGTCGTCGACGCTCATCGGGCAGTCTCGATCAGAAGCGCATCGAGGCGCTCCAGTACGGCCAGCAGCGCACCATCGGAACTGTTGTTACCGATGAACTGGGGAACGGCGATGACGTTGGCGCCGACGGGCAGGTCGATCGGCGAGTCGTCGACGAAGATGTGCGGTCGGAGGTCGACCTCGAAGTGATCGACCACGTAGCGGGCATCGCGGTCGCGATCAGCCTTGCCGTAGAACGCCGAGAAATGGTGCTCGATGCCATGCTGTAATGCCATCCGGCGGGCGTAATCATCGCCGCCGGCGCTCCACAACACGCACCGCACGCCACGAGAGGTCAACGCCTCGAGCAACTCGACCGCGCCGCGACGGAGCATCTCGCTGCGGATCGATCCGATCAGGGTCCCGTCGACGTCGAACACCCACACCATTGCCGCGTCCGAGCCGATCCGTTCACCGTTCACCGTTCACCGTTCACCGATGACGCGATCGAGCAGGCCGGCGCGCGACGCCAGGCACCGCGCCAGCAGATGGGCGCGATAGACGAACCGATACGGCGTCGCCTGGCTCGTGAAACCCATCGCGCCGTGGATCTGAACCGCTCCCTCGCTGTTCAGCCGAGCGGCCTCGTCGGCGAAGTACTTCGCGATCGCAGCCTCGACGGCGGCCCCGGGCAGGCGATCGCGGACGGCGACCGCCGCATAGCACACCTGGGCGAAGGCGCCGTCGGCACGTACCGCCATGTCGGCGCACCAATGTTTGATCGCTTGGTTCACCCCGATCGGCTTGCCGAACTGCACCCGTAGGCCGGCGTATCCGACGGCGACGGCCACAGCCGCCTCGGCCACACCCGCCGCGCTCGCCGCTGCCAGCACGAGACCGTGTTCGAAGATCTGAGCCTTCGCGTTGTCCGCCCACGCAACCGACGCGACAGCGTCGACGCGTGTACGACCGGTCGTGATGAACCCGTCCACCGGATCGATCGGTTCGATGTCGCACTCGCCGGCGGGAACGAGCGCGGAGGCAGTGTCGTCGCACACCAGGACGAGTGTCGCCCCGTCGGTGTGCACCACCGACAACTCGGCTGTCACCGTGTCGCCCACCGATGCGAGGCCGATCGGCGAGCCGAGCGCTACTCGCGTCTCGCCCGACGCGATCTCGCTTGCGAGGCCGAAGTCGCCAGCCGCCGCCGCCAGGTGAGCACCGAGCACACCGGGCAGGAACGGCCCAGGCGCCACGCCGCGCCCGAGTTCGCGAAACAGCATGATCTCCTCGGCGAGGCCGTAACCGACCCCGCCGGCCTCCTCGGACAGACCGAGTGCGAGCCAGCCCAGCCCGGCGCATTCCTGCCAGACGCCGGGGTCGATCTCGAATGGCGAGACCGCCTGTGTCGTGCCGCCGCTGGCCACGGGCAAACGGTTGGCGAGGAACGACGCGACGGTGCCGGCGATCTCGTCCTGTTCGCCGGTCGTCATCAGGTCCACATCTCAACTCCTGTCTCTCGGCAAACCGAGCACTCGTTCGCCGATGATGTTGCGTTGGATCTCGAACGTGCCGCCCCCCATGCCGGCGGCGAACGATCGCAACCAGGCGCCGGTCCAACCGCCGTTGCGAAAACGGTCGATGTAGGCGAGGGCATCGTGGCCGAACACGTCCATCGCCAACCGAGTCAGCGCCTGCAGCAGGTCTCCGTAGGCGAGCCGCAGCATCGAACCTTCCGGACCGGGCGTGCCTGTGCGGCGGTTGCGCGAGATCGCCCGGTATGCAGCCGAACGCAGCACCGTGATCTCGGCCTTCAGCGCACCGAGGCGACGGGCATAATCGTCGTCGGCGAGCAGCGGCCTGCGGCCATCGGGTGCGGTTCGATGCCGCGCCTCGTCGATCAGCGCTTCGATCATCTGCTTGGTGTGGATGATCTCGGCCATGAAGCCGGTTCCGCGCTCGAGCGTCAGGGTGGACATCGCGACGCTCCAGCCATCGCCGATGTCGCCGACGACATTGCTGATCGGGATCCGCACCTCTTCATAGAGGACTTCGCAGAACTCGGCCCCTCGATCGAGGGTAGGGATCTGCCTCACCGTGATGCCAGGCGCGTGCATGTCACAGATCACCCAGGTGAGGCCCATGTGTCGTGATGACTCGGGATCGCTGCGGACCAGTAGCTCCTGGTAGTCGGCCAGATGAGCAAAGCTGGTCCAGATCTTCTGGCCGGTGACGATGAGCTCGTTGCCGTCGACGACCGCACGTGTCTTCAGGTTCGCAAGATCGGAGCCGGCCTCGGGCTCGGAGAAACCCTGGCACCACACCACATCCCCGCGCAGGATGCGCGGCAGGTGGAAGGTCTTCTGGGCGTCGATGGCCCTCGCGATCAGGGTCGGCCCACCGTGATTGATCCCGACGAAACACGCCCCGATCCATGGTGCGTCAGCCCGCGCGTACTCCTCGTACCAGATGAGTTGTTGAAGGGTCGACAAGCCTCGCCCCCCGTATTCGGCGGGCCACGAGATGCCCGCCCAGCCGTCGTCGTACTGGGCCCGCTGCCAGCCGAGATCGAAGTCGCGACTGTCGGGGTCGTCGCCGTGCGGCCGCGGTTGTGTCGGCACGTGCTCGCAGAGCCAGGTCCGGACCTCGTCTCGGAATTCCTGCTCCTCGACCGTGAAGTCCAGATCCACCTGAAAATATTAACCCATATCTACGGCCGAGTCCGTCGGTGCGAGGCCGTTCGGCGCGACGAATATCAGTTCAGATGGAGGCCACCATCGACGTGCAAGATATCGCCGGTGACGAAACGTGACCGGTTCGAGCACAAGAACAGGGCACCTTCGGCTACGTCAGCGGGACTGCCGCCGACTTTCAGCGGGCGGCGTTTGGCGGCAGCCTGCTGCAGGCCTTCGGTCATTACCTGGGTCATGTCGGTGGGCACAGCCGGTGACAGCGAATTCACCCGGATTCCGAACTTGCCCAGCTCCTTGGCAGCGGACAACGTGACGGCCTGCAGCCCAGCCTTGGACGCCGAGTAGGCCACCTGGCCGACGTTGCCGCGCTCACCCGCCCACGAGATGACGTTCAGCACCACGCCTCCGCCGTGCTTCATCACCCGGGTCGCGGCGCGCAGCGCTGCGAACGGTCCCGACAGGTTCGTCGCCAACGTGGCGGCCCACCTTTCGTCGCTGACCCAGGTGATGAAGTTGTCGAACGCCACGCCGGCGTTGTTCACGAGGATGTCCAGTCCTCCGAACGCGGCGACCGTCGCCGTCACGAGTGCGTCGGCCGCGCCAGGCAAAGCGATGTCGCACGCATGGCCGATCGCGTTCGGCAGCGTCGCAGCGACCGCGGCGCAGACGGCGGGGTCACGGCCGTGGACCACGACCGAGGCACCCTCACCGGCGAACCTCTCGGCGATCGCGCGCCCGATCCCGCGCGTGGACCCCGTGACGATCGCAGTCTTGCCGTCGAGCTCACCCATTCGTTCCCCCCATCTCAGTACCCGCGTCGCATACGTTGTGCCGGCACGCCGAATGGATCTTGCACGCCACCCGAGAATATACTCACCTATTTGTTCGACCAACGAACGGAGGAGCGCCAGTGAGAACAGCTACACCGGTGTCCGAGTGGCTGGAAGCGAACTGGAGCCTCGACCTCACGCTGGCCGAGTGGTGGCGCCGGCTGTTCGACGCGGGCTTCGCGTTCCCAACCTGGCCGGAAGGCCTCGGAGGCAGCAAAGCGAGCAACGCCGATTCCCGCACCGTCACCAGCGCGCTCGCCGCCGCTGGAGTCATCGGGCCGCCCGCCGGTAACGGCCCAAACATGGGTGGCCCGACACTTATTGCGCACGCCACTCCCGAGCAGCGGCAGCGCTTCGTCGCTCCGATGGGTCGAGGACAGCACCAGTGGTGCCAGTTGTTCAGCGAGCCGGGCGCTGGATCCGATCTCGCCAGCCTCGCCACCAAAGCCGAGCGCGACGGTGACGAGTTCGTCATCACTGGTCAGAAGGTGTGGAATTCCAAAGCCGACGTCAGTGAGTGGGGGATGCTGCTCGCTCGCACCGATCCCGACCAGCCCAAGCATCGCGGCATCTCGTTCATCATGCTCGACATGCACCAGCCCGGAGTCGAGGTACGCCCGCTCGTCCAGATGAACGGCGCAGCCGAATTCTGCGAGGTGTTCATCACCGAGGCGCGCGCCAAGCGCACCGACGTCATCGGCGAACTGCACGACGGATGGAACGTCGCCCGCACGACGCTCACCAACGAACGCGCGTCGGCGGCCGCGGGCCGGAGCCGGGGGCTCGTCACCGTGGCGGCCGGCAGCGCCGAAGGCAACCTCGAGCGCCCCGTCGGCGAGCTGATCGAGCGGTCGAGGAAGGCCGTTGCCGACCCGACGAAACGGTTCGAACTGTTGCTCAACGCGCGCAAGATGATCGCCCTCGCACAAGAGTTCGGCGTGGCCGACCAGCCTTGTGTCCGAGACCGGCTGATGCGCTACCACGTGCACAGCGAGGTGTACCGGCTCAACGGTCAACGCGCCCGCGACGGCGCACGAACCGCCAAGGCAGTGCCCGACGGTTCGATGATGAAGCTCGATCTGGCGATGCTCGCGCACGAGTCGCGAGACCTGTCGCTGTCGTTGATCGGCGCCGAGGGAATGCTCGCCGGCGACGACGCCCGTGAGCACGGCAGGGTTCAGCGCGCCGGCCTGTCGAGCTTCGTCCCGTCGCTCGGCGGCGGCACCAACGAAATTCAGCGCAACATCATCGGCGAACGAACGCTCGGACTGCCTCGCGAAGCGGGCAGCGACGGCGACATCGCATTTCGCGATCTCCGTCGGTCCTGATGACGACCACCAACGACCCCCAGCAACCAGCCGGACCACGGCCCTCACGATCCTCGCTGCGCTTGACCGACGACGAGATCTGGTCATTCGTCACCGACGCCCACACCGCGATCATGACGACGCTGCGTCGCGACGGTATGCCGATCACGCTTCCACTCTGGTTCGCATGCGTCGACCGCACGATGTACACCCACACGCGTGGCAAGAAGCTGCGACGACTCGCCCGTGACAGGCGAGCGTCGGTCCTCGTCGAGTCGGGCGAGGCATGGGTCGAGCTGAAAGCGGTCCATTTCACCGGCATCGCCGAGATCGTCGACCTCGACCAGCAGACGCTGGACCGGGTCGAGACCGAGACCGCTCGCAAGTACGACGCCTTCCGTACGCCCGCGACCGACATGCCGCCGGCCACGGCGCTGCACTACGCGACGACCATGCGGTGGGTCCGGTTCACCCCCGACGACCGGGTCCTCACTTGGGACAACACCAAGATCGCGCAAGCAACCCGATGACCATCGTGGCCGCGCTCGAACAGGGATGGGGGATGCCGTGGCCGGGCGCCAGGATCGCCCATGAGGCCGAGCAGGCAGGTGCACACGCGTTTTGTTCCGGCGAGTTCGCCGACCGCAACGCCTACGTCTCACTCGCCGAGATGGCCATGTCCACCACGACTGCGAAGGTCGGCACGGGCATCGCCTATGCGTTCGCCCGTTCGCCGTTCGTGCACGCCTCCGCCGTGCGTCACGTCGACAAGCTCGCGCTTGGCCGGGTGTTCCTCGGCCTCGGCTCAGGCACCCGCCGCATGAACGAGCAGTGGTTCGCCGCCCAAGCCGATCGGCCGCTCGCGCGCATGGCTGACATGATCGGGGCCATTCGCTCGTACCTCATTGCCGAAAACATGAAACCGGTGAAGCACGACGGCGAGTTCTATCCACTCGACGCGGCCATCATGGCGCCGGTGTTGGGCCCTGTCGACGTGCCGATCGTGCTCGGCGCGTTCAACCAGGGAATGCTGAGAGTCGCCGGCCGCGTAGCCGACGGCATCATCGGCCACGGTCTGTTCACCGATCGCTGGTGGGCGGAGACGATCGACCCGAACCTCGCCGCGGGTGCAGCCGCCGTCGGCCGCGATCCCGACCGTCTCCGCCGTTGGGGGTGGGTCATCACGTGCGTGAACGACGACGACCGGGACCGGGCCGAGCGTGACGCACGGCTGATGATCGCGTTCTACGTGACGGTCCGCACCTACGACTCGCTCACCTCGCTGCACGGCTGGGACGCTGCCGTCGCCGAGATCCGTGACGCATTCCGCAAGACCGACATCGACGGCATGGCCAACGCCGTGCCACGCGAGATGCTGGATGCGATCGCGATCTACGGCACCGCCGCCGAGGCCCGCGACCGGATCGCCGCCCGTCAGCGCCTCCCCCAGCTCCGCTTCCACTCGCCACCTTCGTTCATGGTGTCGCCCCGTCGCCTGGAGGGCTACTCGAGCGCCATCGTTGACCTCCTGCGAACCCGCTGAACACCGCCTCTACCTGCATCGCCGCTCTCCAAGCCGCCGAGCGCCTTGGACCAAGAATTGGCCAGGCGTTCGGGAACAGCGCAGTCGAGTACGAGACCAAAATGCGGACCGGGTCGTCGTTCGTCATGGTCAGGTGGTCCTCTCTGCAGAGGAGGAGATCAGTAGTTGAAGGTCAGCGCGCCGCCTTGCGTGAACTCGAAGAGCGATGGGGCTCCTTTGACTTCGGCGCCTTGTACCCATTCGGCGCTCTCGAGGCCACGAGATTTGACGCAGACCGGGCAGGCGTAGAAGCGTCCTCCTCGTTCGATGTATTCGGCGTGGAGCGCGCCGATCGATGGTGCTCCGGGGACCGAGATGGCCTCGGGGTCGTCGGTTCCGTGGGTTTGGCCGATTACTGCTTTGTCGTCAGCAGCCATGTGTGGTCCTTTCGGGTTGTGCGTTGATGTGTTGGTTCGATCGGATTGGGCGTCCGCCCTCTACTGCGCTGTCATACGCGCCGGGCGAGGAAGGCGTAGCCGTAGACCTCGAACGAGCGTGCTTTGGTTTCACCGGTCGCGCCCCCGAATGTGTCGACGGGTGGTCCGATGGTGACGTTGTCGAACCCGCAGTCTTCGAGCATCTGTTGCCAGCCAGCACGGGGCAGCCCTCCGGCAATTCAACCGGTCCACAGATCGACGTCTCGCATCGCCTCGATCGGGACGGGGCGGCCGTTGGCGATGTCGGCGAACTGCTCGCCCACCATGGTCCTTCCACTTCTATACCGTTATCAGTATACTAGTGGACATGAGGTTGGATCTCCTGTCGACGCGCGAAGCTGCTGAACAGTTGGGGGTGACCGCGCGCCGGATTCGAGCCCTCGTCGGGCAAGGCGATCTCGACGCCGTACGGGCAGGTCGCACCCTGCTGATCCAGCCCGAGTCCGTCGCCCGTCATCGGGCAAGGGGCCCAGCACCGACACGTCCGCTTTCGTCGAGGATGAGTTGGGCTGCGCTGCTCAGCGACATCGGCACAACCGATATCGATCGGGTGTCGAAATCGCTCGGGCTGTCGTCCAGCGAACGCGGACGACTGATTGACCTCCACCGCCGACCAACGGCTGACTGGACGTGGCTCGCTCGCCGACGCGCCCACACCCAGCGCTATGCGGTCCGCGCTGCGTACCTCGCCGACATCGCCAGCACCGCTGGTGTGCTCACATCGGGAATCTCAGCACTCGACCACTACAACGTCGACTTGACGGCACGGGCCGACACCGCCGAGGTCTACGCCGGAGCACCCGAACTCGAGACACTCGCCCATGAGTTCGCGTTACGTGCCGACGCCGCCGGGAACCTGATCGTGCACGTGCTGGCGGGCATCGACGCTGTGACCCAACTCCTCGAAGGACGAACGACGATGCCACCCGCAACGGTGGCCGTGGACCTCCTCGAAGCAGGAGAATCCAGAGCGCGACGAGCCGGCCTCGAACTCCTCGATCAGCTCCTGGATCGCCATCGTTGATGACACAGCAGCCGTGGCTCACGGACGATGTCATCGATCTCGATCGCGACGTCGTCGCCGAGAAGCAACTCTGGAGAGCGCTACTCCAGATCGCCGGCAGGCTCGACCCGCAGGACTGGGTGCTCGTCGGAGGCCAGATGGTTGCACTGCATGGCTACATCCGCGGCAGCACTCCACCGCGAACGTCCGAAGACATCGACCTCGTCGCGAACCTGTTGGCCCGCACGGCCAGCCTCGAGAACTGCGCATCTGCCGCAGAGTCGATCAACCTCACGCCCCGCCCTTCGTTGGCCGGCAAGTACCTGCAACGTTTCGAGGGCAACGGGATCCGGGTTGACCTGCTCGTACCAGACCACCTGCCCCGTCACCTCATGCCCCGCCTTCGCGGACACCGACCCGTCAGCATCGCCGGTGGACAGCGGGCGCTCGACCGGGCGCACGGAGTCCGAGTCCGTCTCGGCGACGTGCAGGCCACGGTCGTGTTGCCGGATCTTCGTGGAGCAATCGTCTTGAAGGCCCGAGCAGCCGTCGCTGACAACCGCGATGCGCAGCGTCACGAGAGCGATATCGCGTTCCTCTGCGGCCTCATCGACGACCCCCGCCGGATCGCGGGCGAACTCGACATCAAGGAGCGCCGCTACCTCCGCAAGATCCAACTGCCGACTGACTCTCGACAGCATCCCTGGGTGCTGCTCGACCCGCTCACCCGAGCCGATGCCAGCGAAGCTTGGGCTCGACTGACCCTCGACCAATGACGCTGACGTGCGCCAGAAGCTACGAACGCCGCCGCTCGTCTCCTCGCCGGCTCCGCCAGCGGATCACCGGTGCACGTCTTGACCGACGATGCCGAACTGAGCACTCAGCAGGTCGCCGGCCGGGCCCAGGCGTGCAGGGAGTAAAATGGGGGCAGCCCGTAACGATTCCCGCCCGGGGTGAAGTTGAACTGCTGACCGAACAGCGGTCGTGGGGAGCTGTGCTGGGTCCCACCAACCGTCGCGGGTTGATCGAGGCTCTGATTCAGTCCCATTGACCGGTGCGGTGGCCGGGGTCAGGATTGCGGTGTACGGTGTCGCCTTCGCCTTGTCCGGTGTCAATCGTCTTGGCTGGCGGTCGGACCGGATCTGGGGGTCGATGGTCATCCCTTACAGAACGAGAATGGTCATGTTCGCACACGTCAGTGGGGTCGGGTCGTTGTGGCGGAGCCGTTACGCAGCGTCCCACACATGACCGACGTCAGCGATCCGACATTCGGCATTCTCACCGACGACGCCTTCGAACGCTCTCGAATGCGCATCGGCGTGCCGCAGCCGCTCGTCACGCCGCGACACAACGTCGAGGTGTCACGCGACGGCCTGCGCCACTTCGCCAACGGCTACGGCGACGACAATCCGCTCTACTGCGACGAGGAATACGCGACGGGCACCCGCTGGGGTGGGCTGATCAACCCGCCCACGTTCCTCTACACGATGGGCGAGGATGCGTCGCCCCGACCCGTGCCCCCGGAGAACAAGGCGATCCTGAAGGGCGACCCGTTCGCTGGGCTCGGCTCCTACCAAGCGATCATGGAGTTCGAGTGGTGGCGTCCACTGTTCCTCGGCGACAACGTGAAGTGCCTGCGCTCCCAAGTAGGTGTGGTCGACAAACGCAGCGACTTCGGAGGCCGCACCGCCCACGTCACGCACGATTTCATCTTCGCCAATCAGCGCGGCGAACTGCACGCGATCCAGCGCGGCACCTGGATCAACGCGGAACGCCACACGTCCAAGGAACGCAAGAAGGAACGCGACGAGCCCGAGCCGTACACCGCCGAGCAGCTCGCCGAGATCGACGCCGCTTACGAGGCCGAGACCCGCCGGGGCGCCGAGCCCCGCTACTTCGAGGACGTCGAGATCGGCGACGTCATCGATCCGAAGGTGAAGGGCCCGTTGCGTACCACCGACATCATCGTGTGGCACCTCGGATGGGGCATGCAGCTCACGCCACCTGGGAACTTTCGGCTGTCGTACCTGATCCGCAAGAAGGCGCCAGGTCTGTTCCCCCCGAACAACCTGAACATCCCCGACACCGTGCAGCGATTGCACTGGGAACCCGAGCGCGCTCAGGAGCTCGGCCTACCCACGTCGTACGACTATGGCGGCCTGCGCGAGACGTGGCTGTGCCATCTCGCGACCGACTGGATCGGCGACGACGGCTGGCTCTGGAAGATGGAATGCCAGCACCGGCGGTTCAACTTCATCGGAGACACCACCTGGCTGAGCGGTGAGGTCGTCGACAAGGTCCAGAGCGAGGGCCGCAATGGCGTGCGCAGCGAAGTCCACATCGCGATGCGCTGCACGAATCAGCGGGGCACGGTCACCAGCCCCGCCAAGGCCGTCGTCTTGCTGCCCAGCCGGGAACACGGGCCCGTCGAATTGCCCGAACCCCCGGTCAGATCGATTCAGGACATGCTCGACTACGAGATCGAACGCTTGAAGCCGGGGACGATCTGAACTGCGTGAACTGCGCCGACCTCAGCGCCGACCTCAGCGCAACGTCGGCTTGCGGTTGACGCGCTCCTGACCGGCGCGAACCGCGGCCGGTTCGTTACCGATGTGGGTGTACGCCAATCCGTTCTGCTTGGCCATGTGTGGCGTCATCTCGGTGGCTTCCCAGATCGCTCGGACAGTGCCTTGGATCGCGACCGGGTTGCGCTCGGCGATCTGTGCGGCGATGTCAGCCGCACGGGCACGCAGTTCGTCGACCGGCACGACCTCGCTGACGAGGCCGAGGCGCAGCGCTGTTGGAGCGGTGATCCGCTCCTCGGTGCCCATCAACGCCCAGCGCAACACGTCGCCCAACGGCACACCTCGGTGCAGCATGCCGATCGGCTCGAGCGCCGACACGATCCCGCCGTTGGCGTGGGGGTCGAAGAACACTGCGTTGTCGGAGCAGATCACGATGTCGCACTCGTTCACGAAGTACTGGCCGCCGCCCGCACACATGCCCTGGACCGCGCAAACCACCGGTTTCCACACCATGTTGGAGCGAGGACCGAGGAACACGCCGGGATCCTGATGGTTCCAGATGTTCTTGTCACCCCACCACTTGCCGGCCTTGATGTCGATGCCGGTGCAAAACGCACGCTCGCCGTTCGCCCGCAGCACGGCGACGTGGATGTCGTCGGTGTCGCGGACGACGCCCCACACCTCGACCAACTCCTCGGTCATCGTCTCGGTGAACGAGTTGAGCTGATCGGGCCGGTTCAACGTGATCGTGGCGACGTGGTCGACCACCTCGAACTCGATCGTCTCGTACGCCATGTTCTGCTCCCCTTCTCATGAGTTCACACGAACTCTTCGCGTCGACAGACCTTTCGATCCGATCGCCTGCGGGAAAGAGGTTAATCTTTTGGTGATGCTGGACGTCAACCTCGACAACGCGCGGAAGCCAACTCGATGACCAACGCCAGGCCCGAGACCGACATCAGGCTGCTCGCGCTCACGGACTGGATCTCGGAGCTGACCGGCGACGCCGGCATCATCCTCAGACGGCGGCCGGGCGGTGGCCGCCACGAGGCGTGGGATGTCGACGGCGAGGCGGGCCGGCGCTGGTTCCTCCGGGCCGACAGCGCACCGCCGAGCGTCCACGAGCACTACACGCTGCGCCGTGAAGCCGACATTTATCGCGCCGTGCACTCGACCGGGGTGCCGAGCCCCGCCGTATTGGGCGTCCACCCCGAACTCGAGGCCGTTCTGCTCGAGCGCGTCGACGGCGACGCAGCCTTTGCCCGACTCGACCCAGCGGTGCAAACGCGGATCATCGATGACTTCGCGCCATGGCTCGCCCGGCTCCACGCAGCCGATCCGGCCGACCTCGATCTGGCCGGTCTCGGGCCGGTGACCACCATCGAGAACGCCGTCCGACGCGAGCTCGACATCTGGGAGTCGCGCCTCGACGCAACCGGCGTGCCCGATCCGACCCTGACCGCGTGCTTCATCTGGCTGCGCGACCACGTGCCCGCCACCGGCAACACCAGGCCGTCGCTCGTGCAGGGTGACACCGGCCCGGGCAACTTCCTCCACGATGGGCAGCGCGTGACGGCCCTGCTCGACTTCGAACTCGCCCACCTCGGCGACCCGATGGAAGACCTTGCCTGGGTCGGCACCCGCAACGCCCAGGAACCGGTGCCCGACTTCGAGCAATTCCTGGCCCGGTACGCCGAGGCGGCCGGTGTCGAACCCAATCGTGACCGCATCCGCTACCACGCCCTGTTCGCCGAACTCCGCATCGCCGTACTCGGAACGGAACGAACGGGGGGCGAGGCCGACCTTGATGCCGAGCACGGCAACCGCCTGATCTACGGGACACTGCACCGTCGGCTCACGGTCGAGGCCCTGGCCGCCGCGATGGGGACGAGTCTGCCCCCGGTCGAGCTGGCCGGGCTGGCCGACACCGACGACACACGACTGTTCGACGCGGCACTCCATCAGATGCGCAACCGGATCGGGCCGGACCTGACCGATCCGTACGCCGCTCGGCTCCTGAAAGGTTTGGCGCGCGTCGTGAAGTACCTCCGCGAGGTCGATCGCGCACGCGGCACCCACACCGTCGCCGAACTCGACGATCTGGAAGCCCTCCTCGGTCACCGTCCGACCACGGTCGCAGACGGCGCCGCCGACCTGCTGGAGGGTGTTCGTGCGAGAAAGGTCGCCGCCGTCGATCTGCTCGCCTATGCCGCAGGCCAGGCCATGCGCCGTACCCAACTCGTCGGCCCGGCGATGGGCGTGCTGGCGACCCGCCATCTTCCCTCGCTCTGACGCCGAGGAAATAGGTTACGATTTGATCGGGCGGCCGGTGGCGTGCTGCCATCCCGAAAGGCAGGGCCGTGAAACCCAGTAAGTTCCGCTACCACGCACCGACGGATGTGAGCGAAGCCGTCGGCCTGCTGGCCGAGCATCGCGACGATGCCAAGGTGCTCGCCGGCGGGCAGAGCCTTGTGCCGCTGATGTCGCTGCGCCTCGCGTCGTTCGCCCATCTGATCGACCTCAACACTGTGCAGGGGCTGAACACGATCGATCGTGTCAACGGCTCCGTCCGCGTCGGCGCGACGGTTCGTCAGGCAACGGCCGAGCACAGCGCGCTGATCGCCAAGGATGCGCCACTGGTTGCGAAGGCGTTG
>JANYKS010000097.1 GCA_025358125.1 Actinomycetes bacterium | reverse complement strand
GCTAGCCTGAACGGCGCATGTTCGACACTCTGTCCGACCGTTTCGAAGGTATTTTCAAGCGTCTACGCGGCAAGGGCCGCCTCACCGAGAGCGACGTCGAAGAGGTGCTGCGCGAGATCCGCAATGCACTGCTCGAGGCCGACGTCAACGTCGACGTTGCCCGCACGGTGGTGGCACGTATCCGCGACGCCGCGATCGGCGCCAAGCTCTCCCAAGCGCTCGATCCCAGCCAGCAGGTCATCAAGATCGTCAACGCCGAGCTGACGAACATCCTCGGCGGCCAGACGCTGAAGATCACCTACGCCGGTCGTCCGCCGACGGTCGTGCTGATGGCGGGCCTGCAGGGGTCCGGCAAGACCACCAACTCGGCCAAGCTCGCGCGCTGGTTCAAGAGCCAGGGCCGCCAGCCGTTGCTCGTCGGCGCCGACCTCCAACGCCCGGCTGCCGTCGAGCAGCTACGCACTCTCGGCCGCCAGATCGATGTGCCGGTGTTCAGCGAGGCGAGCGACCCGGTGACGGTCGCGACCCGGGGTCTGGCCGAGGCCCGCCGGCTCGGGCGCGACGTTCTGATCGTCGACACAGCCGGCCGGCTCGCCATCGATTCGGAGATGATGAATCAGGTCCGCCTGATCAACGAGGCGATTCAGCCCGACTACACCTTTCTCGTCATCGACGCGATGACCGGCCAAGACGCCGTCGGGGTCGCGGAAGCGTTCCACGAGACCCTTGCGATCGATGGTGTGATCCTGTCCAAGCTCGACGGAGACGCTCGTGGCGGCGCGGCGCTGAGTGTCAAGGAGGTCATCGGCCGCCCGATCGCGTTCGCCTCGACCGGTGAGAAGCTCGATGCCTTCGAGCAGTTCCACCCCGACCGGATGGCCAGCCGGATCCTTGGAATGGGCGACATGCTGACCCTGATCGAACAGGCCGAGCAGGCGTTCGAGAAGGATTCCGCCGAAGAGGCAGCCGAGCGGATGCTGGCCGGAGAGTTCACGCTCGACGACTTCCTCGAGCAGATGCAGCAGCTGAAGAAGATGGGCCCGATCTCCGGTCTGCTCGGAATGATGCCGGGCATGCCCAAAGAACTCAAGGGCGCCAAGATCAGTGACGACGACCTCAAGCCGGTCGAGGCGATCATCCGCTCGATGACCGTTCAGGAGCGGCACCGGCCCGAGATCATCAACGGCAGCCGCCGTACTCGCATCGCGGCAGGTAGCGGCACCAGCGTCGGCGAGATCAACCGCCTCGTCAAGCAGTTCAGCGAGATGCAGAAGATGATGAAGCGGATGGGTGGCATGACAATGGGCAAGAAGGGCAACAGGAAGATGCCGATGATGCCCCGCGGCCAACCAGCCGGGTTTGCGGAGATGCCATTCAGGTAAGCTCCACCACGTCGGCGAGCTGCAGGTGGCGGCTGTGCTCGCCGGCGGTGGTTGTCGACTCGGTCGCCGCTAACCTTCACAGTTCTGTAGACCTACCAGGAGTTCGTATAAAATGTCAGTGAAGCTGCGCCTCACCCGGGTCGGCAAGACCAAGCAGCCGCAATATCGAATCGTTGCCACCGATAGCCGGTCGCCACGCGATGGTCGGTTCATCGAAATTGTCGGTCAGTACAACCCCCGTACCGAGCCGAGCACGATCACGGTCGACAACGCCAAGGCCGTGAAGTGGCTGATGGAAGGCGCACAGCCGAGCGATCGCGTCCGTAAGTTGTTGGAGATCTCCGGCGCGTGGGGCGACTTCGGTGCTGCACGGGCAGCTGCCAAGTGAGCGAGTCGCACGAGGTCGAGGTCGACGATCACGCCAATGAGGTGTTCGCGCCGACCGCAACGGCCGTGCTGACGCATGTGGTGAGCTCGATCGTCGACGACGCCGGCGCGGTCAGCGTCGAAGGTGTGCCCTCGAGGGGTCGGGTCAAGCTGCAGGTCAAGGTCGGTCCTGGCGACCTCGGCCGCGTGATCGGTCGTCGTGGCCGCACCGCGCAGAGCATCCGCACCGTCGTGCGTGCTGCCGCAACACGCGATGGCGTCGAAGTCGACGTCGACTTCGTCGATGACTGATCGATTCCCTGCGCCGTCGGGCCTGCTCGAAATCGGGGTTGTTCGCCGCCCTCACGGGGTGAAGGGCGACACCTACGTTGATCTGATGACCGACCGCGATGAACGCCTTGCAGTCGGTTCGCAGCTGTGGGCCGCCGGCGAGTGGCGCACGATCACGTCCTCCAAGCGCCTGCCGCAGCGGTGGCTCGTCCACTTCGAGGGGTTCGACGAGCGGACCGCAGTCGAGGCGCTCACGAATGCGCCGCTGTTCGCCGAGCCCGTCGATGACCCCGACGCGCTGTGGGTCCACGACCTGCTCCGCTCCAAGGTCGTCGAGGTCGACGGTACCGAACGCGGTGAAGTCGTCGGTGTGCTCGCCAACCCGGCACACGATCTGCTCGAACTGCAATCCGGTGCGCTCGTGCCAGTCATCTTCGTGGTCAGCTGCAGCGACGGCATCACGACGATCGATCCGCCGGACGGTCTGTTCGACCTCGACGCCTGACGACAGCCGTAGAGTCGTGGCCGATGCGAGTCGACGTCTTCACCATTTTTCCCGGCCTCGTCGACACCTTCACGAGTGAGAGCCTGCTCGGAAAGTGCCGTATCGGCGGATTGCTGGATCTGCGGTGCCACGATTTGCGCGAGCACACCACCGACGTGCATCGCACCGTCGACGATTCGCCGTTCGGCGGGGGAGCGGGGATGGTCATCCGCCCGGAGCCGATCTTCGCGTCCGTCGAGGCGGCTGACCCGCCGCGCCCGCTGTTCCTGCTCGGCCCCGGCGGGCGGCGGTTCGATCAGGCGTTTGCCGCACAACTCGCTGATAGTGCGGGGTTCAGCCTGCTGTGTGGCCGCTATGAGGGCGTCGACCACCGTGTTCGCGAGCACCTCGTCGACGACGAGTTGTCGATCGGCGATGTCGTGCTGTCGGGCGGAGAGGTGGCGGCTTGCCTCGTGATCGAGGCCGTGACCCGGCTGCTGCCCGGCGCGATGGGAAACAGCGACAGCCCGATCGCCGAGAGCTTCGGCGCACTCGGCCTCCTCGAAGAGCCACAGTTCACCCGCCCCGCCCAATTCCGGGGTTGGGAGGTCCCGGCGGTGCTGCGCAGCGGAGATCACGCCAAGATCGATCGGTGGCGGCGAGCACAGGCCCTCCACCGCACGGCGCGCTACCGTCCCGACCTGATCACAGCCCGTGGAGGACTTTCAGATGATGACCTGCGGCTGTTGGAAGAGTTCCCCTCGGAGGCCTATCCTTGATCGTTCGCCATTCTGGCGCCCATCGGGCGCTCCCGCCGTACGAAAGACCGTGTCATGAAGTCCACCGATCTCGTAGACAATCAATATCTCCGCACCGACATGCCCGAGTTCGGCCCCGGTGACGAGGTCAAGGTCCACGTCAAGGTGATCGAGGGCAACAAGGAGCGGGTCCAGATCTTTCAGGGCAACGTGATCGCGATCTCCGGCAGCGGTGTGGCCGAGACGTACACCGTCCGCAAGGTCAGCTACGGCGTCGGGGTCGAGCGCACCTTCCCCCTGCACACACCAACGGTTGCCAAGCTCGAGGTCGTCCGCCGCGGCGACGTGCGTCGGGCCAAGCTGTACTACCTGCGCGAGCGCACGGGTAGGTCGGCCAAGATCAAGGAAAAGCGCGACCGCTGACCCAGCGGGTCGGTTGCCACGCGATCGGTGAAAGCACCCTCCATTGAGTTCTGACGATCTCGAGAACTACGAGGCCGAACGAGAGCTTCAACTCGCGCAGGAGTATCAAGACGTCGCGGCGATGTTCCGCTACGCGGTCGAGACCGAGCGCCGGTTCTATCTGGCCAACGGCGTGCAAGTCACTCAGGTGGCCGACGCCGCCCGGCCACTGATCGAGGTGGTGCTGACAGACGCATGGGTTTGGGACATGTACCGCAAGACCCGCTTCGTACCGAAGGTGCGGGTACTCACGTTCAAGGACGTGAACGTCGAGGAGCTCCCCTCGACCGAGATCTAACCAAACCGGTACCGAATCTCGCCCGCCAGGCGCGAGGGCGCTGGGGTGAGGACCAAGCAGCCCGCTGGTATCGCAACGGCGGCTACGAGATCATCGATCGCAACTGGCGCGTGCGCGGCGGCGAGATCGACCTGATCGTCCGGCGCGGCGCGACGGTGGCCTTCGTCGAGGTCAAGGCACGGGCAACCGACGCGTTCGGCGATCCGTCGCTCGCGGTCACGGCCCGCAAGCAGCTCCGGCTGCGGCGACTCGCTGCGTCGTGGTTGGCCGCCAACAACGTTCACGGAGTCGAGGTTCGTTTCGACGTCGTGTCGATCCTCGGCGTGGTCGTTCGCGTGATCGAGGCCGCATTCTGATGTTGCGCGCCCTCACCTCAGCCCACGAACGCCCACAGAACGAGGGCGACGGCGATCGCGACGGCGACAACGACGAGTGCCATATCGCCACGCTTGGGCACAAACTTTCGGTGCGGGTTGTAACCCATCTCCTCAGTATCGTCGCCGGACATGGAAACCATTGAGGTCACCCGTCACGACGGCGTCGTCACGCTCATGCTGAACCGCCCGACCAAGAAGAACGCGGCGACGATTCAGCTGTGGACCGAGCTCGGTGATGCCCTGCGCGAGATCGCAGGACGCGCCGATGATCGGGTCGTGATCATCACCGGCGCAGGCGGAGAGTTCTGTGCCGGAGCCGACCTGTGGGAGCCGCCGACGGGTGGCCCGCCCCAGCACCGACTCGCGTCGATGCGCACTCTCGGTGACGTAGCACTTGCGCTCTATCGGCTGCCGCAGCCGTCCATCGCCAAGGTCCGGGGCGTGGCGGTCGGCGCCGGATGCAACCTCGCGTTCGGTTGCGACCTCGTCGTTGCCGGCTCTACGGCCCGGTTCTCGGAGATCTTCTCCCGGCGTGGTCTCACGCTCGACTTCGGTGGCTCGTGGGTGCTGGCGCGCCGGGTCGGTCTGCACGTCGCGAAGGAGATCGCATTCTTCGGAGACATGCTGAGCGCTAGTCAGGCCCAGCAATTCGGCCTCGTCAACCGCGTGCTCGACGACGCCGACCTCGATGCGTTCGTCGACGCGTGGGCCGCGCGCCTCGTTGCGTCGCCTCCGATCGCGCTCGCCCAGACGAAGCGGCTGCTCAACAATTCGATGAACGTGACGATGGAGCAGGCACTCGACGACGAGAGCGCGGCGCAGACGGTGAACTTCGCAACCCGCGACACCGCAGAAGCCATCGCAGCGTTCGTCGAAAAGCGCGAACCGACGTTCGAGGGTCGCTGACGCCACCGTGACCGCCCGCCCCGCTCTGGCGCAAGTAGTTTGGGCTGGATGAAACGGCTCGTCGCGACCGCTCTGTTGCTGGCCACGCTGTTCGTGGCTCCGCTCGCGGCGAGGGCAACGATCCCGCCGGAACAGCCGCCCGCGAGTGACCCCTCGGCGACGACGACCCCCGACACCTCCACCACCTTGGCAGACGTGGTCCAGACCGACAGCGGGGCCGCAGTAGCACTGCCAAACGCTGCCCCGTCGGCGCCGCTGCTGCAGATCCCGATCGGTTGCGAAACGCCGCCGATCGCTTCGGTGGTGTTCGTCGGCACCCTCGTAGCCAAGGATTTCCAGACGGCGCGCTACAACGTCGAGCGGATCCGAGCGGGGAGCGCTGACGGCTTCATCGTCTCGGGGCTGGTCGACATCCGCTACGACGACGAGACTCAGTTCCTCACGACGAACGGGCGTTATCTCGTCGGTGCCGTGCCGCTCGCTACGAACGTGGCGTTGTCGTCGAAAGTTCGTGAGAGCAAACTGTTGTTCGGCGGCAATGCCGTGATCGGGTTGACCGAGAAGCACCGCGAGTGCCCCGCGATCGAGGACCCGGTACGGACATTGAACGTCGACGGCACCCCGCTCGACGCGAGCATCTTCACCGGTCTGCGGACCGCCAAGAGCAAGATCGTGCTCGCCTTTCTCGGACCGCTCGCGATCGCGATCGGGATCGTGCTCGCGATCGTGTTGATCCGCTGGCTGTTCGCGGCGATCTTGGTCTCCGTGCGCCGCGCAGCGGAGGGAGCACCGGTCGCGTCGGCGAGGCGAGACCGCCGCCACGATCTGTTCTGAGCAACGTGACCGCGACAGGTCGTCAGCCTGCAGGTGGTCAGCCTGCAGGACTTTGACGCGCCATCCATCGGGCTGGCTCGTCCAGACCGGCGAAGCCGAACTTGGCATACAGACGATGCGCATCGCGGGTAGCGAGGAACTGCCACCTGATCCCGACAACATCGGGATGCTCGACGACGGTCTGCACCAGAGCCGTCCCCAGACCGCCGCGGTGGTCCGCAAGAACATAGACGTCGCACAACCACGCATAGGTCGCGAGATCGGTGACCATCCGGGCAAATCCGACTTGCTCGCCCTCTGCGCTGTAGGCGCCGGCGACGAGATGGCTGTGCTCGATCGCACGCTCCTGCACCGCGAGCGGACGACCAATCGCCCAGTACGCCTCAGTTGACAAGAAGCGATGCACTTCCCTGATGTCGAGCCGGGCGGGATCGGTCGAGATCAGGTACGTGTCGAAGTTGCGCTGCACGATCTGCGCCGGCATCTCATCATCATGCCCGACGGCGTCCCCCGAACCCCAATGCAAGTGGAGCTAGCCTCCATCCCATGGCACTCGACGACGAACTGGTGAACAAGATCACCTGGAAGATTCCGAATGCACTCGCTCTTGTCGGTTCGCGGGCGGGCGCCGAGCGCAACGCGATGACGACGAGTTGGATCACCCAACTTTCGATGGAGCCGGTGTTGATCGGCATCGGCGTCGACAACACCTCGGTGACTCATCGCCTGATCTCCCAAGGAGGCTCGTTCACCGTGAACCTCTGGGACGCCGACGACACTCGGGTCTTCGTGAAGTTCTCCAAGCCGGCAGCCGACGACGGGGTCACCCTCAACGGCCGTGCCGTGCGCAGCGCGTCCAGCGGTGCGCCGGTGTTCGAGGAGGCATTGGCCTGGATGGATTGCGCTGTGCGTCACAGCCTCGACCTCGGCACTCACACGCTCTTCGTCGGCGAGGTCATCGACGCATCGATCAATCGTGACGACGCGCGGCCGGCCTCGATGGCCGACACCAGGATGAAGTACGGCGGAGTCAAGCGTCACTGAGCCCCAGGTGTTACCTGCTGCAAGGTGTTATTGGCCGCACGCGGTTGTCGACCATCCGTTGGTTCGCCGCCGGGTCTCAGGGCGTCGTCGGTCAGTTGGCGAAGGCCGCCATCGCGCGGGCACGAAGATCGGCGACGGCATGAGCGAGCCCTTGCGGATCGCGGAACAGCGCGCTGCCGGCGACGAGTACATTCGCTCCGGCGGCTGCGGCGCCGGCGACCGTGTTCGGCCCGATTCCTCCGTCGACTTCGACGTCGACCGATTCGGCGAGGCCGGCCGCGTCGATCATCGCCCGCACCTCGCGGATCTTGGGTTCCATCGTCGCGATGTAGGACTGACCACCGAAACCAGGATTCACCGTCATGATCAGGACGAGGTCGACGAGGTCGAGCACGTGCGCAACGGCATCCGCCGGCGTGGCGGGATTGAGCGCGACGGCGGCCGTGGCGCCGAGCGATCGGATGTTGGCGAGCGTGCGGTGCAGATGGGTGCACGCCTCTGCATGCACGATCAGCCGCTGGCAGCCGGCCTTGATGTATTCGGCTGCGAGGAGATCTGGGGTGAGCACCATGAGGTGGGCTTCGAACGGCAGCGAGGTATGGCGGCGCACACTCGCAATGACATCCGGACCGAACGTCAGGTTCGGGACGAATTGGCCGTCCATGACATCGAACTGGATCCGGTCAACTCCAGCGGCCTCGAGCGCGGCGATTTCCTCTCCGAGTTTGGAGAAGTCGACAGGCAGGACTGAAGGGGCGATTTCGATTGGCCGGGGCATCGGCTATCACGCTACAGAACAGCCGGCGCGCTCGTGAACCGCGTACCATCGATGCGGTGGAAACCGTCGAGCTGCACACTTCGCACATGGTCGTCGGTGGCGCGGCGCTCGCGCGCGAAGTCGGCGGGCGTGTCGTGTTCGTCACCGGTGCGCTCGCCGGCGAGACCGTGGTCGTGCAAATGCGAAGCTCGAAGAAGGACTTCGCGACGGCCGATGTGGTCGATGTCGTTGTCGCCTCGAAAGATCGGGTGGTCCCCCCGTGCGAGGCCTGGCATCGGGGCTGTGGCGGCTGCGACTGGCAGCACATCGAGCCGTCTGCCCAGTTGGCGCTCAAGGTGGGCATCGTCCGCGAAGCGTTGGAGCGCACGGGTCGGCTCGACAGCCCGGTGGTTGTCGGCGGTGGCTCGGTGCAGCCTTGGGGTTACCGCACGACGGTCCGTGTCGGGGCTGTGCCCGACGGTCGGGTCGGGTTCCGGTCGCGCCGTTCGCACGATCTGGTCATCATCGACAACTGTCTGGTCGCCCACCCGCTGGTCAACAGCATGCTGGCGACGGTCCGATCCGATGGCCTCGACGAGCTGACGATCAGGGTCGCGGTCAGCGGCGACGCGCGGTCCGCTGCCGTCGGATCAGCGATCACCGAGATGGTCGCCGGGCATATCTTTCGGGTATCGGCCGAATCGTTCTTCCAGTCGTCCCCGGGGGCCGCGGAACTGCTCGTCCAAGCGGTCGCGAGGGCTGCCGATGGGATCGATATGACCACGAGCACGGTCATCGACGCGTACGGTGGCGTCGGGCTGTTCGCCGCCACCGTCGCCGCCGGGGCGCAACGGATCGTGCTCGTCGAGGCGTCACCTTCGGCCTGCGCCGACGCCCGCGTCAACCTCGCCGGCCTTCCAGCCGACGTCGTCGAGGCCAAAGTTGAGGACTGGGCGCCGATCCGGGCACAACTCGTCATTGCCGATCCCGCCCGAAACGGGCTCGACAAGGCGGCGGCGGTGCTCGCCGCCACTCACGCCGCGCGGATCGTGCTCGTGAGCTGCGACGCAGGTTCGTTGGCACGCGATGCTCGACTGCTCGTCGCGCTCGGCTATGTGCATCGCGGTACTGAGGTGATCGACGTCTTCCCGAACACGTCCCACGTCGAGGCAGTCACCCGGTTCGACCGCGACCCAACTCAGATCGATGGTCACGAACGATGACAGACGAATTTCATCCACGGCATCGCCCGCTTCGAACATCAGATGTGAGAGATGACTGGAGCGATGCCTCCGACGCCTCGATGGTGGTCGCGATCGGCAGATACAACCAGAGTGCCCTGGGTGAGGCGTATCGGCGCCATGCTGGCGCAGTTTTCGGCCTCGCCAAACGCCTACTCGGTGATCATGCCCAGGCCGAGGAGATCGTGCAGGAGGTCTTCTTGCGGTTGTGGAACGAGCCGGATCGCTTCGATCCTGATCGGGGCTCGTTGCGCAGCTTCCTGCTGTCGCATTCCCATGGCCGCGCGGTGGACTCGCTGCGCTCGAACACGGCACGCCGCCGCCGTGAGGACCGCGAGGCCCATCTCACGGCCGACGCCGGCTACGACGTTGATCGTGAGGTCTGGGATCTCACCCTCGCATCGCAGGTCCGCGACGCATTGGCGGATCTTCAAGAAGGTGAACGGGTGGCGATAGAGCTGGCGTATTTTGGTGGTCTGACCTATCGTGAGGTGGCACAACAACTCGGCGAGGCCGAGGGTACGGTCAAGAGCCGTATCCGGGTCGGTCTCAAGCGGTTGCGAACCAACTTGCAAGCATCAGGCGTCACGTTGGGAGATCAGTGATGGCAACCAACCCGTTCGAGATGGACGACCTGCTCGGTGTCTACGCGCTCGACGCCGTCGACGACGACGAACGGCGTGCCGTCGAGGAGTACCTCGCAACGAGCCCCCGCGCCAGGGCCGAGGTCCAACAACACCGTGAAGTAGCGACGATGCTTGCCTGGTCCGGGATGGACGCACCCGATGGCCTCTGGGACAAGATTGCGGGTTCACTCGAGGGCAGTGAGAGCGCACCCGAATCGGTTCTCGGTCGGGTGCTGCCGATGCGCTCGTCGCGTCGTCGCTCGTGGGGGCGAACGGCCGGTTCGTGGGCCCTTGCCACGGCAGCAGCAGCATTGATCGCGTTCGTGGCGGTTCGGGTCGCCAGCAATAACAGCGACGCCTCGATGAGCGCGCCCATCGAACGCGCGGTTGCAGCAGCCTTCGCCAACCCGAAGTCGGTCCAGGCGCAGATGACCTCCGTCAACGAGTCGAGTCTGAAGGTGAGGGCAGTCGTCGATCCGGAGGGCAACGGCTACCTGCTCGCCGACAGTCTCCCCAGGCTCGATCCGTCGCGGACGTATCAGCTGTGGGGACAGATTGACGGCGAGCTGATCTCGCTCGGTATCCTCGGATCCGACCCGAAAACGGCGGGCTTCAGCGTGCACGGCAAGGTCACCCTGCTCGCCATCACCGACGAAGCCGGAGGTGGCGTGATCAGTTCTACCCAGCCCGTCGTCGTCAAGGGCGTGCCTTCGTAACAGCTGTGGATTGCGTCAGAGTCGGCCCGCGTCGGTGAGACGCGCTGGCACACTTGACGGATGCTCGAACCAGCCCTGTCGCCCGAGGTCCTTGCAGCGGTCGGCTCTGGCCGACCGGTCGTCGCGATGGAGTCGACCATCTTTTCCAACCTCGGCTTGGCGTCGCCGTTCAACGCGGAAGCGCTGGATCGGTGCGTCGCCGCCGTCCGCGCGGGTGGCGCCGTGCCGGCCGTGACGGCTGTACTCGATGGCGTGCCACGCGTCGGTCTCGACGATGCCGAGCACGGTCGGATTCTTGGTCGAGGACGCAAGGCTGCCGAGCGGGATCTCGCCGTAGCGATCGGCCAGGCGTGGCCGTTCGGGGCGACGACCGTATCGGCCTCGGTGGCATTGGCGGCCGCGGCCGGAGTCCGTGTCTTCGCAACGGGAGGCATCGGCGGCGTGCACCGCGGCGCCGAGATCACCGGTGACATCTCAGCGGATCTCGATGCGCTCGCCCATCATCCGGTGATCACCGTCTGCGCGGGGGCCAAGGCGTTCCTCGATCTCGCCAGGACGCTCGAATACCTCGAGACGGTCGGTGTGCCTGTGCTCGGTTGGCAACACGATTGGTTCCCGGCGTTCTACACCCGCAGCTCTGGCCTTCGCGTCGCCCATCGCGTCGAAGCCGGCGCCGAGGTTGCAGCGATCTTCAACGCCCGTAGTCGACCCGACAGCGGCGTCCTGCTGACGGCGCCGATCCCCGCCCAGGACGAACTCGACCCGACGATGCTCGACGAGATCCTGCGTCGCGCGCTGTCCGACTGCGACGGCGCGGGAATCTCGGGCGCGGCGGTCACGCCGTTCGTACTCGGCCGGATTGCCGAGGCGACGGGCGGGCGGAGCATTCCCGCCAACCTTGCTCTGGCCGAGAACAATGCCCGCGTCGCGGCCGAGGTTGCCGTCGCTATTTCTCGAGCCGACGCGTAACCCGGCGGAGGAACCGCTGCCGCTGAACCGCGGTGGCTGTGTCGATGCCGTAGAACGCGATCCACCGGGTGCGGCATGTGCGTCTGCACAACGCTCGCAGGGCGCGGGTCACCGTTCGCTTGCCGGCTTCGCCCTCGAGGGCATTGACGAACTTCGACGAACCGTGGGTCGTGGCAACGGTGATCCGGCCGACGTTGCGCAGCAGCGGCTTGATCCGATCGGCTCCACCGGGCAACTCCCACGCGACGCCGTTGATCCACACTCGGTCGATCCAGCCCTTGAGCATCGCCGGTTGCCCCGCCCACCATGTGGGGTAGACGAGCACGAGCGATTCGCACCAGCGCAGGTTCTCGACGTGCTCGGCGATCGCCGGTTTGGTCGATGGGTCAGCGAGATGGCCGGCATGCTCGACCGCCGAGAACACCGGGTCGAAACCTTCGGCGTAGAGGTCGGTCAGGCGGATGTCATGACCGCCGTTGCGCAGGCCGGTCAAGGCCGCATCGCGCACCGCTGCCGCAAACGAGTTCTGCTCAGGGTGACAGAACACGACCAAGGTCCTCACAGCGTCGCCATCCGCCTCTCGACATCCCGGATGAATCGCTCGCGCTCGTGCGCAGTCGATCCATCGATCGCGTAGAAGGGGAGCCAGGTGCGCCGCGTCCGCCAGCCGGTGTTCAGCCGGAGAGCACGAAGCAGGATCCGGCGTCCGTTGTCGTTGATCAGTTTCACGTACGGTCGGGGCGAGCCGTAACTCGTGATGCCGACGATGTGGCGCACGTTCTGCAGACCCGGACGGACCTTGTCGTCGTCGTCGAACACGAACGCGACACCGGGAACCATCGTCTTTTCGAGCCAGCCCTTGAGCATCGCCGGCAGCCCGCTCCACCACGTGGGGTAGACGAACACCAACAGCTCGGCCCGCCGGACTGCGGCCACCGATTCGGCGACGAGTGGATCGACCACGGGCTCATCGCCGTGATACGCGTGGTGTTCCTCGTTCGTCATCGCCGGCTGGAAACCGATCGAGTAGAGATCGAGGAGAGTCACGTCGTGTCCGCCTCGCTCGAGTCCGCGTATCGCGGCCGCGCATGTCGCGCTCGTGAAGCTGGTCTCGCTGGGGTGGGTCAGCACGACCACGGCTCGCATGGCCGTGACGATACTGCCGCGACACCGACGCAACCCAGGTATACGGAGCGCCAACGCGCCGGGATGAGTGACTTTCATCATTCTTCGTTTATCAATACACCTCGCCCGAGGGCTCCGAACACTGTGCATGAAGCCGACCAACAGCCACGACATTTCACGGTCAGCCGCGATGTTCAGTGGCATCCTCGCCGGGGCCGTTGCGATCGCCATCGGCGAACTGGTCGGCAGCTTCTCCAGTACATGGCAGTCACCGGTCGTCGGCGTTGCGACCGGAATCATCGACCGGGTGCCCCGCTCGGTCAAGGACTTCGGAGTCGAGAAGTTCGGTACCAACGACAAGCTCGCCCTGGTCGTCGGCATCCTCGTCGCCAGTGTCATCTTCGCCGCCGTGCTCGGGGTCATCGCCCGCCGCCGCCCGCTCGTCTCGATGGGCGGCTTCGCAGCTTTCGCGGTCGTCGGTATCTGGGGCTCGCAGCAACCGGTCGGCGCGACGCCCGGCGCCATCATCCCGAGTCTGGCGGCCGGCGCCGGCGGGATCGCAACGCTGTGGTTGATGCTCAGGGCTGCGCCACCGAGGTCGATGGTCGTCACCGGAACGAAGACAACGACAGAGACCGACGCCGAGACCGTGCAGGTGCCAGTCGTTGGCGACGAGCCGCAAGGCATCCCCGAACCGGTGGCCGCCGGCTCCCTGTTCGACAGCGCCGGCAGCCGCCGGAAGTTCCTGTTCTCCAGTGCCGGTGTTGCAGTGATTGCAGCCGCAGCTGCAACAGGTGGCCGTGCACTGCGCACACGTTTCAGCGCCGCATCCTCACGAAGGAACGTGTCACTGCCACGCCCGGCCGCGCCGCTTGCGGCGGCTCCCGCTGGCGTGACGAGCAACGTCGTCGGTGTCAGCAACTTCTATACATCGAACGCCGACTTCTATCGGATCGACACTGCAGTCGAAGTTCCCCAGATCCTCGTGGACAACTGGGAACTGCGGATCCACGGCATGGTCGACAAGGAGATTCGGATCACGTTCGACGAGCTGCTCAAACGCAAGATGGTCGAACAAGACATCACATTGACGTGCGTCTCCAATACCGTCGGCGGTTCGCTGACCGGTACCGCACGCTGGCTCGGCGTCCCGCTGAAGGATCTGCTCGACGAAGCGGGCGTCGACCCCAGGGCCGACCAGCTCGTCGGTCGCTCGGTGGACGGCTGGACCTCCGGGTTTCCGATCGCGACACTCGATGGCCGCCCGGCACTGCTGGCGATCGGGATGAACGGCGAGCCGCTGCCGCTCGAGCACGGCTTTCCAGCTCGCGTCATCGTGTCCGGCATCTACGGCTACGTCTCGGCAACGAAGTGGATCACTGAGCTCGAGGTCACCACGTTCGATGCCTTCGACGCCTACTGGGTCAAGCGCGGCTGGGACAAACTCGCTCCGATCAAAACCCAGTCCCGGATCGACACACCCCGCACGCTGGCCAAGGTTGCCCCTGGCACCGTCAACATCGGCGGCGTCGCCTGGGCCCAGACGGTCGGCATCTCCAAGGTCGAGGTCCAGATCGACGACGGACCATTTGGCGCAGCGACGCTCGCCGACGAGCTCAACGCCGACACCTGGCGGCTGTGGTCGATGGCATGGGAGGGCGCAACGCCCGGCCGCCACCGGATCACCGTCAGGGCCACCGACGCCAACGGCATCGTCCAGAGCGAAGAACGCGCCGACCCATTCCCCAACGGCGCCAGCGGATGGATGTCCATCCTCGTCGAAGTGAAGGCCGGCTGACGCTCGATTCTCACCCCAATCTCGTCCGTCCTCGACGGACAGACGTCTCGGCTCAGCGTGAACCCAGGCGAGGCCCCTACCAGGGCCGAAGACAATCACCAAACCCCCACCCCGAAAGGAAATGAAAATGAAATCATCACGACTCGTGCGAGGAGCATTCGTTCTCGTATCGCTCTCCCTCGTTGCCGCCGCGTGCGGCAGTGACACCAAGGACACCAAGCCCGCCACAGCGGCAACCACTTCGGCCGCGACAGCTGGAACCGCCGCCGGAGCGACGGGCGCCGCAATGGCCTCGTCGGAAATTTGCGACGCCAAGGGCCTCGTCAAGGCCGTGCAGGGCGGCAAGGCAAAGGGCACGCTCGAAGGAATGGCCGTCGATCCGGTGGCCACCGCCGCCTCGAACAATCCGGTGCTGACCACGCTGGTGGCCGCGGTGACCGCTGCCGGTCTCGGCGACACTCTGAACGGCGCCGACAAGCTCACCGTCTTCGCCCCGACCGACTGCGCGTTCGCGAAGCTCGATCCGGCCACGTTGAAGGCTGCGCTCGCCGACCCGAAGGGTCTGCTCACTACGGTCCTCGGCTTCCACGTGATCGCCGGCCAGCGCCTCTCCGCCGCCGATCTCGGCAAGGTCAAAGAAATCACCACGTTCACCGGTGAGAAGCTGTCGGTTGCGACGTCCGGCAGTGGTGAGATCACGGTTGGCGGCCAGGCGAAGGTGTTGGTGCCCGACATCCAGACCAAGAACGCAACGGTGTACCTGATCGATACCGTCATGATCCCACCGTCGGTGAGCGGCCCAGCCACGACCGACACGGCGATGACCACTGGCACGGCGAGCGCTGGTGCAGCCGATTCGACGAAGATCTGCGACAAGGCTTCGATCGTCAAGGCGGTGCAGGGCGGAGGCCAGAAGGGCACTCTCGAAGGCATGGCGACCGATCCCGTCGGCACCGCTGCTTCGAACAACCCGGTCCTCACGACCCTCACGGCCGCCGTGAAGGCCGCCGGTCTCGGCGACACTCTGAACGGCGCCGACAAGCTCACCGTCTTCGCCCCGACCGACTGCGCGTTCGCGAAGCTCGATCCGGCCACGTTGAAGGCTGCGCTCGCCGACCCGAAGGGTCTGCTGACCACGGTTCTCGGCTTCCACGTGATCGCCGGACAGCGCCTCTCCGCCGCCGAGCTGGGCAAGGTCTCCTCGCTCAAGACCTTCACCGGAGCGACGCTGCCGGTGAGTGTCAAAGGCGACGTCATCACGGTCGGCGGCCAGGCGATGGTCATCGTCGGCGACATCCAGACGGCGAACGCCACGGTCTTTCTGATCGACACGGTGATGATCCCGTCAGCGGGCTGATCACGAACAACGCTGCGTGATCCGGGTTCCGCGTTCCCCCTTCGCTGACTCGAATCACTTCCCACCAAATCGGCCCTCTCGGTGATGCATGCGGCGTCACCGGGAGGGCCGTCTTCGTTACCCGGTGAGCCGCGACAACTCGGCGAGGGTGTCGTCGAGAGACTCCAGCGCGGTCGAGAGTTGATCGTCGGTGAGTGGGAGGCTGAGGTTGATCATTCCCCTTGCAGCCGTGTAGACGCCGCGCTGGTACAGGCCGAGGAACAACAGTTCCTGCAGTGCTGGGTCTCGCCGGGCGACATCATCGGCGTTCGTCGGTTGACTGGCGAGAGCGTGCAGCGACATGATCGAGCCGAAACCGCAAACGCTGACGGGAAGCGGATATCTCGCCAGGACGGCTGCCAGGTTTGCCCGGAAATCGTTACCGCGAGCCGTGTGCGCCTCGGCGACATCAGCAGTGAAGATATCTGCGAGGACGACCTCTCCGGCTGCCATGGTGGCCACGTTGTTGTTGAACGTGCCGGCGTGACTGATGAAATTCGATCGCTCGGTGTCGAACTGATCGAGAAGATCGGCGTTGCCCCCGAATGCGCCGAACGAGAACCCGCCACCGATGTACTTGCCGTAGGTGGTGATGTCTGCGTGTGCACCGAGCATCGGGGCGAGGCCCGATCGTCCGTGGCGCGATGTCATGACCTCGTCGGCGATGCACACCGCACCGGCAGCACGCGCCGATGCGAACACGCCGGTCAGGAATTGGGGCTCTCCGGCGATGCACCCACCTGAACCCTGCATCGGCTCGACGACGACCGCAGCGAGTTCGTCACGGTTCTGCTCGATCAGCGCGACCGTGCCGGGTAGGTCGTTGTATGGCGCAATCACGAAGTCGTACGGAGCGTTCGACGAAGCGGGACCGCTCGCGAAGGAGAGCAGGCCGCCGTGATAACCGCCGTGAAAGACCATCAGCTTGCGACGACCGGTTGCCTGGATCGCGGTCGTGATCGCCATCAAATTGGCCTCGGTGCCGGAGTTCGTGAACCGAACCCGCTCCAGTCCGAAGCGGTCGCACATCAATTGTGCCAAACGGGTCTCGTGGGGATGGATCCCGCCGACGCTCGCGATTTCGGAGAGTGCTGCGTGCACGGCAGCGAGCACTCTGTGCTCGCTGTGCCCGAGGAGGCCGGCGGTGTAGTCGCCGAGCAAGTCGATGTAATCGTGTCCGTCGGCGTCGGTGAGGACCGCGCCGTCACCGCGGACGAAGGTCAGCGGAAACGGCGTATGGCTGAGCACCGTGCGGGTGTGGCCGCCCGGCAGTACCTTGCGGGCTTGCTGGTAGCGCAGTCGGCTCTGCGGGTTGCGGTCGGCGAAGGCGCCCCGGGCTTTGGCGACCTGATCGATGTCGAGTTGGGTCATGACCCGATACTGCCACGAATCGCCGTGCACCATCTCTCGCCCATGACCACCAACGGCCGTGTGGGCATCTGCTGGTTGTTCAGGTGTTGGCAGCGAGGAATGCCGGGGCTTGGCCGCCGCCGTCGACGACGAGATCGGCGCCGGTGACATAGCTGGCCAATGGCGAGGCGAGGTAGACGCACACGTCGCCGATCTCGCTCGGGCTCGCCAGGCGGCCGAGCGGAATGGTCGCGCCGACCCGGGCGATGCCCGCTTCGTCGCCATAGTAGAGATGCGCGAGTTCGGTACGGATCATGCCGGCGCTGACGCTGTTGACCCGCACCTTTGGCGCCCACTCCAATCCGGAGGTCTTGGTGTAATTGTTGAGACCGGCCTTGGCGGCGCCGTAGGCAGCAGCGGCCGGTGATGGGCGAGCCGCGCACACGCTCGAGATGTTGATGATCACACCGCCGTTCGGCTGCTGCTGCATGTGCCGGTTGGCCTGCTGGCTGCACGAGATCGCGGCGATCAGATTGAGCTGGAACACTCGATCGGTGATCCGCGGCGAGGCTGTCGCCGTGTCGACGGGCGGAGCGCCGCCGGCATTGTTGACGAGCACGTCGATCGTGTGGTTGGCCGCGACGACCGCGTCGATGAGCGCGAAAGCGGCGTCGCCGTCGCGCAGGTCCGCCGAGAAGAACTGCCAGTCGGCGGGTAGGTCGTCGACCGGGTTGCGGGCACACACGACGATGTTTGCGCCGGCGTCGGCAAAACGCCCGGCGATACCCCGGCCGACGCCCTTGGTCGCGCCGGTGATCAGGACCACCTTGCCGGCGTAATCGATGGTAATGGCCATCCGGCCACTGTAGTCACCGGGAATCTGACGGTCCGTCAGATAACAACTAAGGTCGTCGTATGGGGATTTCCACGATTGTCGATGAGGATGGCGTTGCCGAGATCGTCGTCGATTGCCCGCCTGTCAACGCGCTGACCGTTGCCGGCTGGTTCGACCTGGCACGAGCGGTCACCGCGGCGGGGCAGGATGCGAACACCCGTGTCGTCGTGCTCCGCTCGGAGGGCAAGGGTTTCAACGCCGGCGTCGACATCAAAGAGATGCAGAACACGGCCGGGTTCGATGCGCTCATCGGCGCGAACAAGGGCTGCTTCGCCGCGTTCGCAGCCGTCTACGACTGTGCCGTACCGGTCATCGCCGCCGTCAACGGATTCTGCGTCGGCGGGGGCATCGGCCTCGTCGGCAACGCCGACATCATCGTCGCCAGCGACGACGCCTACTTCGGCCTGCCAGAGGTGGACCGGGGCGCTCTCGGTGCGGCAACGCACCTGTCGCGGCTCGTTCCGCAGCACAAGATGCGGGCGATGGTCTACACCGCCGCTACTGCGACGGCGGCCGAACTACATCACTACGGCAGTGTGCTCCAGGTCGTGCCGCGTGGCGAGCTGCGCAATGCCGCGATGGTAGTGGCACACTCGATCGCTGCCAAGTCGCCGACCGTGATGCGGGCAGCAAAGGAGTGTCTCAACGGGATCGACCCGTGGGACGTCAAGCGAAGCTACCGGTTCGAGCAGGGATTCACGTTCGAGCTGAATTTGTCCGGTGTTGCCGACGAGCTGCGCGATGGCTTCGCCGGAACCGAGAAGTCGGCCGGCAAGCCAGCTGGCCAGGCGGCCGGAACGGCGGCCGGCATGACGAAAGGTGGTGGCGGCCGATGAGCCGCGATAAGCGCATCACCGAGGACGATGCCGTCGCATCGCTCTCTGACGGGATGACCATCGGCATCGGTGGTTGGGGCAGCCGTCGCAAGCCGATGAGCCTCGTGCGCGCGTTGTTGCGCTCGCCGCTGCGCAACCTCACCATCGTGTCATACGGCGGGCCCGACGTCGGCCTGCTGGCGGCCGCCGGCAAGATCCGCAAGATCGTCTACGGTTTCGTGTCGCTCGACTCGATCCCGCTCGAGCCGCACTGGCGCGCCGCTCGCCAGGCCGGCGCGATCGCCGAGCCGGTCGAGTACGACGAGGGGATGCTGCAATGGGCTCTGTATGCAGGCTCGCTGCGGCTGCCGTTCCTGCCGACCAGGGCCGGGCTCGGATCTGCGGTCGTCGACGTCAACCCGACACTCAAGACGGTGCGTTCGCCGTACGCCGACGGCGAAGAGTTGCTCGCGGTCCCCGCGATTCGTCTCGATGCCGCGTTCGTACACCTCAACCGCAGCGATGCGAGCGGCAACGCGCAGTTCCTCGGACCGGACCTGTACTTCGACGACCTGTTCCTCGCCGCCTGCGAACCCGGGCACCGCTACGTGAGCTGCGAGCGAGTCGTTGCGACACAAGATCTGCTGAAGGAGGGTTCGTTCCACACCCTGAAGGTCAACCGGAGCATGGTCGACGGCGTGATCGAAGCGCCGAATGGCGCCCACTTCACGACCTGCGAGCCCGACTACGGCCGCGACGAAGCATTCCAGAAGGCATACGCGACTGCGGCCGCCAACCCCGACGACTGGCGGGTGTTCAGCGAACGCTTCCTGGCGGGAAGCGAGGCCGACTATCAGGCCGCTGTCGCAACTTGGCAGGCCGCTGTCGCAACATCGTCCGCCGCCGTCGAAACATCGAAGGCCGCCGTCGCAACATCGAAGAAGGAGTCATGACCGCACTGGCCGACATCGTTGTCATTGCCGCCGCCGAGGCGTTCCGCGGCGACGGCGAGATCTTCGCGAGCGGTATGGGCACCATCCCGATGCTCGGCGCCCGCACCGCACGAAGTACATTCGAACCGGATCTGCTCGTCAGCGACGGCGAGGCGTTCTTCGTCGGCAACGAGTTGCCGATCGGCGGATCCGACAAGTTGGTCGAGGGTTGGATCCCGTTCCGCAGCGTGTTCGACACCGTCTGGGGCGGGCGCCGCCACGTGATGATGGGGGCCAGCCAGATCGATCGCTTCGGCAATACCAACATCGCCAACATCGGCCCCTTCGCGCGGCCCAAGGCGCAACTGCTCGGCGTACGCGGCGGTCCCGGCAACACGATCAACCATGCGACCAGCTTCTTTATCCCCAAGCACACCGACAAGGTCTTCGTCGAAACGGTCGACATGGTCAGTGGCCTCGGCTACGACCGCGCTGGCACGCTCGGCGAATGGGTCCGGCGCAACCACCGCTTGCCGCGGGTGATCACGAACCTCGCCGTGCTCGATTTCCAAACCCCGGACCACTCGATGCGCCTGGCAAGCGTGCATCCCGGTGTGACCGCTGCCGACGTCCAGGCGGCGACGAGTTTCGAACTCGTCATCCCCGGCGACGTTCCCGTGAGCCGCGGTCCGACCGACAGCGAGTTGGCTGCAATCGAGCGGCTCGACCCGCGTGGCCTGCGCCATCGCGAGGTCTCCTGATGCACACACGATTGAACACGCGCCTGTGCGAGATGGTCGGCATCCGATACCCGATCGTGCAGACCGGCATGGGTTGGGTCGCTGGTGCACGCCTCACGAGCGCCACGGCCAACGCTGGCGGGTTGGGCATCCTCGCGAGCGCGACGATGGACTTCGCCCAGCTGAAGGCCGCCGTCGCAGACGTGAAGAGCCGCACCCCCAACCCGTTCGGCGTCAACCTGCGGGCGGACTCGGCCGACGTCAGCGACCGGGTCCGGTTGCTGATCGACCAACAGGTTCGTGTCGCAAGCTTCGCCCAGGCGCCGAAGGAGGCGTTGATCTCGCAGTTGCACGACGGCGGGGTGCTGGTCATCCCGTCGATCGGCGCAAAGCGCCATGCCGACAAGGTGCTCGAATGGGGCGTGGACGCGGTGTTGGTGCAGGGCGGCGAGGGCGGCGGCCACACCGGTTCCGTCCCTACGACGATCCTGCTGCCACAGGTCGTCGACGCAGTCGCTGGCAGGGTTCCGGTCATTGCAGCCGGCGGGTTCTTCGATGGTCGCGGGCTTGTCGCGGCACTCGCTTACGGCGCCGCCGGCATCGCGATGGGCACCCGCTTCCTGCTCACCAGCGACTCCGCCGTGCCACAGTCGGTCAAGGACTTCTACCTCGCTCGCTCCGTCACCGACACGACGGTCACCAAGCTGGTCGACGGCGTGCCGCACCGCGTGCTCAACACCGATCTCGTCAATCAATTGGAGAGCAGCCGGGGCAAGTTGCTGGCCCTGCCCCGCGCCGCCGTGAACGCCTTGCGGTTCGCCAAGTTGACCCACACGCCGCTGCGGTCGATGCTGACCGAAGGCCTCGCGATGCGCAAGAGCATGGGACTCAGCCGGGCTCAGATGCTGATGGCGGCGAACACCCCGATGTTGCTCAAAGCCGCGCTCGTCGATGGCAAGGTCGAGAGCGGTGTGATGGCCAGTGGCCAAGTCGTTGGCGTGATCGCCGACCTCCCGTCGTGCGCGGAGCTGATCCTGCGGATCATGCGTGAGGCGGACGAAGTCCTGACTGGCTTGGTGTCGTGACTGCGAGCACGGTTCTTGCCGGTGAGGCCGAGGTGCGCGCGGCCGTCGGCTCGGACCTCGGCACGACCGAGTGGATCGAGGTGACCGGCGAGCTCCTCCAACGGTTCGCCGAGGCCACCGGCGACCCGGACGCCACGTACTTCGCGATCAGCCTGTCGAACATGTTCCTGCCCCGGATCGTGGAGGTGCGCGGTTTTGCGATGGGCATTAACTACGGCACCGATGCCGTGCAACTCGGATCCCCCTTAGAACCGGGTGACCGGGTGCGCGGCGCTGCGAAGCTGATCGATGTCGCCGACGTCAAGGGCGGCATCCAGACCAGGATGCTGATCGCGGTGGAGGTCGACGGGGGCAAACCTGGATGTGTGATCGAGTCGTTGTCGAGGTGGTTGGTATGAGTGTCATCCAGATGTTCCGCGTCGACGGCCAGACCGCATTCGTCAACGGCGCCGGCCGCGGCATCGGAGCGGCGAGCGCGCTTGCGCTTGCCGAGGCAGGGGCCGACGTCGCGATCCGAGCCCGCACCCTCTCACAATTGGAGCAGGTCGCTGACGGCATCGCAGGATTCGGTCGGCGGGCGTTGATCCTGCAGGCAACCGACGCTCCGGGCGATGACGTGCGTGCCCTCGATCGGATCGTCACCGAGTTCGGGTCGTTGAACATCCTCGTCAACGTCGTCGGCGGGGCGATGCCGGGACCGTTCATGAGCGGAACCGACGATCAGCTCAACGACTCGTTCGAGTTCAACGTGACCGGGCCGGTGCGGCTCACCCGCGCCGCCGTGCCATACCTGCTCGCTGCCGGTGGTGGCGCCGTCGTCAACATCACGACCGTGATGGGCCATCTTGTCGGCAGGGGCTACGCGACCTACGGCACGGTGAAGGCCGCGCTGGAACACGCAACCCGACTGATGGCGGCCGACCTCTCACCACGGATCCGGGTGAACGGTGTCGCGCCCGGCGCGATCCACACCGACTCGCTGGAGGTCGTCATGAGTAACCCCGACATCCGGGCGGCGATGGAGGCTGCCACACCGATGCGGCGGATCGGCGTGCCGGACGACATCGCGGCGGCGGTGCTGTACCTGTGCAGTCCGGCCGCAGGCTACGTCACCGGCAAGATCATCGAGGTCGACGGCGGGATCCGGACACCGAACTTCGAGATGCCGTTCCCCGACCTGTGAGCCCGCGATGAGTGATCTGGCCGCACCAGAAGCAGACGAGGTGCCGCCGGGCAAGGGCTCGCTGCACATCTTCCGCCACCGCGACTTCAGATTGTTCTTCGCTGCCGCTTCGATCTCCAACGGTGGCAGTTGGATGCAACTCATCGCGGTCCAGGCGTTGCTGTTCGACCTCACCGACAGCGGTGCCTGGCTCGGGTTCTCGACCGTCGTCTCGCTGGTGCCGGCCGTCATCCTGACGCCGTACGCGGGGGTGCTCGCCGATCGGGTGTCGCGCCAGGCGATCCTGCGGATCACCCAGACGGTGCAGATGGTGATGGCGTTCGCGCTGTGGGGCCTGTACATCGGTCATTTCGTCACACCGTGGTGGATCATTGCGGTCGGGTTCGTCAATGGCATCGCCACCGGTTTCCAGACGGCAGCATGGCAATCGTTCGTGCCGCTCCTCGTGCCGAACGATCTGATCCTGCAAGCGGTGCGGTTGAACAGCGTGCAGTTCACATTGGCGCGAGCCATTGGGCCGGCCGTCGGCGGCCTCGTCGTGAGGTTCGGAGGCGTCGGCGCGGCGATCCTGTGCAACGCGTTCAGCTATCTGTTGGTCATCGCCACGTTACTGATCGTGCGACCGCGGACCAACGACACCCATGCCCGCCTGCAACGAGTCGTCGACGGCCTCACCCAGGGAGCCCGCTACATCTGGCAGCGCCGGCCGCTGCGGCTCGGTGTGCTACTCGCGCTCGCTGCTTCAACATTCGGCCAGGCCCTGCAGTACATCGGCTCTGCGCTGTCGGAACGGCTGTTCAACCATTCGAGCAACGGCAACGCCGGTCTGTTGACCGCACTCGGCGTCGGCGCGCTCTTGAGTTCGGGGATCACCGTCGTCCTGCGCGAACGGTTGCCGCGGTCCACCCAGGCGCTCGGCGCGCTCGTGCTGTACATCGCGTCGATCTTCCTGCTGGCGGCCACCGACTCGTACCTCGTCGGCCAGGCCGCGTATTTCCTCGCCGGTATCGCCCATCTGCAGATGGCGATTGCGCTCAACACGCTGATCCAGGGATGCGTGCCCGACGAGTATCGCGGCAGAGCAACGAGCTTCTATCTGCTCGGGATCCTCGCCGGCATCCCGATCGGCACCCTGGTCCTCGGCTCGCTCGGTGACGCGATCGGGTTCCGCCCGACACTGGTCCTCGATGGGCTGGCATTCGTCGTGGTGTTGGCTGTGCTCGTGCTGTCGGGATGGTGGCGCGATCTCGACGCGACCCCAGCGCAGATCGACCAACCGACCCGGCCGAGGGTCGCAACCGTCTGACCGATTGCTTCAGTCGAGGTACTCGACTCCGGTCAACTGCTGCGAGACGAGCCATAGCTGGGTCGCGATGTCGAGGCGGTGGCTGTACGCGTTGGAATGAACCTTGACGGGATAGCCGGTTGTCTGGCCGAAGCCGTCGGGGCCGTAGTACTCGGCGCCCTTGACGGCTGGGTCCGCTGCTGCACGAAGGGTCGCGAGCGCGCCCATCGCCGCTGGCTGCATCACGAGGTTGGCCATCGGCTGGAACAACTTCATCAGCGCGCCGGCGTCTCTCGCGAGATCGGTGTTCGATCCGCCCGGATGGCAGGCAACGGCCATGGTCGAGACGCCGATGCGTTCCAGGCGTCGTTGCAGCTCGAACGTGAACAGAAGGTTCGCGACCTTGCTCTGCCCGTAACGGAGCCAGCGGTGATAGCCACGATCACCAGCGAGGTCGTCGAAGTTGATCCGGCCCATCCGGTGACCCTGGCTACTGACGCTCACAACGCGGGCGCCGGGTGTCGCATTGAGTATGTCCAGCAGCAGTCCGGTCAGTGCGAAGTGGCCGAGGTGATTCGTGCCGAACTGCATCTCGAACCCGTCAGCGGTCTCGTACTTCGGCAGCGCCATTACGCCGGCGTTGTTGATCAACAGGTCGAGCCGGCCCTCATCGGCAGCGACCCGCCCGGCAGCGTTGCGGATCGACGACAGGTCGGCCAGATCGAGTGGCAGGATGCTCACGTCTGCGTCAGGAGCAACCTCGCGAATTCGGGCGAGCGCGCCGTCGGCCTTGTGCGCGTCTCGGCAACCGAGCAGAACCCGGGCACCGTGCTGCGCCAACGCGCGTGCTGCCTCGAAACCGATGCCGCTGTTGGCGCCGGTGACCAGCGCGGTACGCCCGGACTGGTCGGCAATGTCGGCCTCGGTCCATCTCGCAGCGGTCATGGTGCATCTTCGCACGCGCCCGAGGTCGGTGGCCACCAACGCGAACGAGGGGTTGCCGGGCTCTGTCGGGCGCACGGGTTCGTCCCGCAAAGGGGTTTCTGACACACTGTCAGATCTCAGGAGGAGACAGTCATGGCCACGTTGTCGTACAGCCGCGCGATCGCCGACAACGCGCAGCGCCAGCCGGGTCGGGTCGCAATCACGTGCGGCGGCCAGTCGGTCACATGGGCGGAGTTCGAGTCGCGCACGAACCGGCTCGCCCGCGCATATGCCAAACTCGGCGTGAAGAAGGATTCATTCGTCACCGTTGGCCTGCCAAACTCGATCGGGTTCTTCGAGGCCTGTGTCGCCATTTGGAAGCTGGGCGCCACCCCGCAGCCGATCAGCTATCGCCTCCCCGATCGCGAGCGGCAGGCGATCGTCGAACTGGCCGACTCGTCACTGGTCGTCGGTGCCGAACCCGCCGCGCACCCAAACCGCACGGTCATCCCGACCGGCTTCGAGGCTGATCCATCGCTCGATGATTCCCAGCTTCCCGATGCGATTGCCGTGCGTTGGAAAGCGCCGACGTCAGGTGGGTCGACGGGCAGGCCGAAGTTGATCGTCGCCTCCGATCCGGGCGTGACGAACACCGAAGCTCCGGGTATGGGTCAACGGCGAGACGGCGTCGCCTGCGTGCCGGGCCCGCTGTACCACAACGCGCCGTTCAGCTTTTCGGCGAGCGCGCTGATGCAGGGAAACCATGTCGTGATCCTGCCCAAGTTCGATGCGGAGGCGACCCTCGCCGCGATCGACCAACATCGGGCAGATTGGATTCTGCTCGTACCGACGATGATGCAGCGCATCACCCGCCTTGCTGATGAGGTCCGCGACCGGTACAACGTCGATTCGCTGCAGACCGTGTGGCACATGGCGTCACCGTGTCCGCCATGGTTGAAAGAGACGTGGATCAACTGGCTCGGCGGCGAGAAGATCTTCGAGCTGTATGCGGGCACCGAAGCCCAGTCTGTCACCATCGTGCGCGGCGACGAGTGGATGGCCCGCCGCGGGACCGTCGGCCGTCCGGTGTCGGGCGAGATGCGGATCCAGGATCCGGAGACCTACGAGGTGCTGGCGGCCGGTGAAGTGGGCGAGGTGTTCATGCGCTCGGCGGGGAACCGCAAGACGTACGAGTACATCGGGGCGCAGGCGCGGGTGAGCCCCGACGGCTGGGAGAGCCTCGGCGACATGGGCCACATGGACGACGACGGCTACCTGTACCTGGCCGATCGGCGCAGCGACATGATCCTGGCCGGCGGTGCGAACATCTATCCGGCGGAGATCGAAGCCGCGATCGATGAACATCCGGGGGTGGTGTCGTGCGCCGCGATCGGGCTCCCGGACGAGGATCTCGGCAACCGCATTCATGCGGTCGTTCAGGTCAGCGAGCCGATCGACGAAGACGCGCTGCGCATGTTCCTCGCCGAGCGGTTGGTGCGCTACAAGATCCCGCGCACGTTCGAGTTCGTGGATCATGTGGTACGCGGCGACGATGGCAAGGTCCGTCGCAGCGCGCTGCGCGACGAACGCTCCTGAGGATGTGGCGGATCTCTCCCGCACGCCGTAGCTGATCCTCTTGACCGTTCTGGCGGAGCGGCACGAACCGGTTCGTTCAGCGACCGCCGGACACATCGACGAACGCGCCGGTCGTGTAACTCGCCGCGTCGCTGCAGAGCCACAGGACGGCCGCCGCGACTTCTGCCGCCGTGCCACTGCGTTGCATCGGAATCGACGAGCGGAGCCGATCGGCTCGCCCCGGCGCCAGAGCCGTGTCGAAATCGGTCTCGATCAGCCCTGGGCGAACGGCATTGACACGGATGCCGACGGCCGCTGTCTCCTTCGCGAGACCGGTTGTCATCGTCTCGAGCGCGCCCTTCGACGCCGCGTAGTGGATCCACTCGCCCCCGCCGCCGAGCACCGCAGCCTTGGACGAGATGTTGACGATCGACCCGCCAACTCCGCCGTTGGCCGTCGACATGTGGCCCACTGCCTCGCGGGCGTACAGGAACGGTCCGCTCACGTTGACGGCCCACAGCCTGGCGAGCATCTCGCCGGTGACGCAGCCGATCCCGCCGTAACCCCCGGCGATGCCGGCGTTGTTCACGAGCGCGTCGACCCGACCGAACGTTTGGACGACTTCTGCGAACGTGGCGACGGCCGATGCCTCGTCGCCGGCATCACCGCGTACGGCCAGATCGACGGCGCCGGATGCGACGAGCTCGTCGGCCGCTGCCGTGCTGTGGGCGAACGTGATCGCAGTGGTGTAACCGGCGGCGCTCGCCGCGCGGGCAATCGCGGCGCCGATTCCACGCGACCCACCCGTGATGAGCATGACCGGCTTCACGCTCTGGCTCATGCGTCGATGAGGTGGAGGTCGAGGGGTGGGCGAACGGGCGTCTCCGGCTCGTCGCGCGACCAGCCGAGGTACATCACGTTGATGATCCGGACGTCGGTGGCGAAGCCGCACAACGCGAGGACGCGGGGCGAATCGATCAGGGGCGCCGTTCCCCAATACGTGGCAAGACCGAGCGTGGTCGCGCCGAGGAGCAAATTCTGGATGCCGGCCGCCACCGCGTCGCGGTTCTCGTCGTGGCGGCTCGGGTTGTCGTCGGCCGCCGCCCCGATCACCAACACCGCGGGTGTGCGCGAATACTTGGTAACAGTCTTGGCCCGCTTGCCCTGATCGCCGAAGTCGCGATCGACCATGTCGGCAACGAATGCCGCGCCGAGGCGGTCCCGGCCGGCGCCGGTGAACAACGCAAACCGCCAGGGCCAGGTGCGCTTGTGATTCGGGGCCCACTGGGCGAGTTCGCACAGCTGCTCGACAATGCCGGTCGGGACCTCGCGGGTGTTGTCGACGAACATGCTGGAGCGCCGGGAGCGGATCAGTTCGGCGAGTTCATCGAACGACACGGTCATCTCTGCACTATGCCGTGAGGACCCCGTCAATCCAACCAACGACGCGTTCCAACCAACGAGGCGTTGCAACCAACGAGACGTGTCCGACCGTGCAGTCGTTGGCTCAATGGGTGCTGCGGACCAAGCGGCCGGGGCGGGCGCCGGTGTCGATGCCGTTGCGGCGGGTCACCTCGCCGTTGACGATCGTGGCGACGTAGCCGCGGGCTGCCTGCATCAGCCGGCGCCCGCCGGCTGGGAGGTCGTCGACGGCGCGCGGGTATTCGAGCTCGAGTTCCTCGATGTCGATCACGTTGATGTCGGCCCGCTTGCCGACCTCAATCGTGCCCCGATCGTGGAAGCCGACGACCTCGGCCGTGTCGTATGTCTGCATCTTCACGGCTTGTTCGAGCGTCAGCTTGAGGCTCTTGCGATCACGCGCCCAGTGGGTGATCACGTAGGTGGGAATCGATGCGTCGCAGATCATCCGGCAGTGTGCGCCGCCGTCGGACAAACCTGAAACCGTGGCCGGGTGCTGCAGCATCTCGTAAATTGCGTCCTGCGTGCCACCGACATAGTTGAAGAACGGCAGCATCAAGAACGCGGTGCCGTTGCTCTCGTTGAGCAGGTCGTACGCCATCTCCATCGGCGACACGCCGCGTGCAGCAGCCAACTCGGCGACGGTGTTCTCCGGCGACGGCTCGTAATTCGGCGGGTCACCCATCGCGTAGACCTTGTCGAGCATCGTTTGCAGGAACGAAGCGAGCCCGTCGAACTGGATGCTCGGATCAGCCGCCAGGTCGGCCTCGGAAAGAATCGTCGCGCGCACGGCCGGCTTGCGCAGTTCGGCGAACAGTTGCTCACCGCTGAAGCGCGACACCAGACTGATCAGTGTCGGCCGCTTCGTGAACGGGTTGTTGTTGGCCCACCCGATCATCATGCCGAACGGGCGCGCCGCAATTTGCGGCCGCATGTTGGCGCCGGCCGCGTTCGTCTCGTCCACCTTCGCGAGCGCAATCCTCCACGAGTCGGGATTGCGCTCGTTCTGCAGCATCGCGAACGTGACCGCGAGCTTGGTCCGCAGCGCGATCCGGCTGAGCAGATCGACCTCGCCCAAGAACACCTCCGCCTCGAACTCGAGCCCTTGTGGCGCCACCTCGAACAGGCCGCCACCGGCATCGACCACTCCGTCGGCGAGGCCGTTCAACTCGTCCTCGGCTGCGAACGTGCCCGGCACCGGCTCGCCGTCGCGGGCCTTGTGATTGAGTGTGCGGCTCGACGAGAAACCGACCGCGCCGGCCATGATTGCCTCGGTGACGAGCTTCTTCATCCCAGCGATGTCGTCATTCGTTGCCGGCTCGTTGCGCGCGCCGCGGTCGCCCATCACGTACGCGCGTAGTGGGCCATGGCCGATGTAGGCCGCGATATCGATCGCGTACCGGCGGGAGTCGAGCAGATCGAGATACTCCGGGAAGCTCTCCCAACCCCACGAGATGCCCTCGTGGAGTGCTGTGCCGGGAATGTCCTCGACGCCCTCCATCAATTGCACCAGCCATTCCTCCTTGCCGGGGCGGACCGGGGCGAAACCGACGCCGCAGTTGCCGGCAACCACGGTGGTGACACCGTGCCCGCTCGACGGCTCGAGCAGGCTGTCCCATGTGGCCTGACCGTCGTAGTGAGTGTGGATGTCGACGAAGCCGGGCGTGACGATGAGACCGGTCGCTTCGAGAACTTCCGTGGCGTCGCCGAGGTCGTTGCCGATAGCCGTGATCCGACCGTTGCCGATCGCGATGTCGGCGAGGAAACGTGGCGCTCCCGTCCCGTCGACGACGGTGCCGCCTCTGATGATCAGATCGTGGATGTGCAACTGATCACAGCCGTTCGATGATCGTGACGTTGGCTTGGCCGCCGCCCTCGCACATCGTCTGCAGACCGAAGCGGCCGCCGGTGCGCTCGAGCTCGGCGAGCAGCGTTGTCATCAACCGCGCTCCCGTTGCGCCGAGCGGGTGACCGAGCGCGATCGCGCCGCCGTTGACGTTGACCTTGGCGTGATCGAAGCCGGTCTCTTTCAGCCACGCGAGGACCACCGGAGCGAACGCCTCGTTGATCTCGACCAAGTCGATGTCGTCGGGGGTCATGCCGGTCTTGGCGAGCGCCCGCTTGGTCGCCGGGATCGGCGCAGACAGCATCATGATCGGATCGTCGGCCAGCACGCTCATGTGGTGGATGCGGGCCCGGGGGGTGAGGTTGTGGTCCTTGATTGCCTGTTCGCCGGCGATCAGCAGCGAGGCACTGGCGTCGCTGATCTGGCTCGCGCAGACGGCCGTGATCCGGCCGTCTGGCATGAGCGTCTTGAGCGAACGGATCTTGTCCCAGTCCGGCTCGCGTGGCCCCTCGTCGAAGTCGAGCCCGTTGAGCGGCGCGATCTGGCCGTCGAAACGCCCCTCGGCGCGAGCCTTCAGCGCCCGCCGATGTGATTCGACAGCGAACTCCTCCATCTGCTCGCGGGTGATGTCCCACTTGGTGCACATCATCTCTGCGCCGACGAACTGGCTGACCTCGCCGTTGCCGTAGCGGGTCGTCCAACCGATCGAGCCCGTGAACGGGTCGTTGAAACCGAACGCCTCGCCGGCTGTCATCGCGGACGAGATCGGGATCATGCTCATGTTCTGCACACCGCCGGCGACGACGAGATCCATCGTGCCGCTCATCACTGCTTGCGCTGCGAAATGCACGGCCTGCTGAGCCGACCCGCACTGACGATCGATGGTGGTGCCGGGGACGTGTTGTGGAAGCCCGGCCGTCAGCCACGCTGTACGGGCGATGCAACCGGCCTGGGGACCGATGGAATCGACGTTGCCGAAGACGACATCGTCGACTGCGCCCGGGTCGATTCCGGTGCGGTCCATCAGCGCCTTGATGCTGTGCGCGCCGAGGTCGGCCGGATGCACCGCGCTCAGGGTGCCGCCCCGGCGGCCAACGGGTGTACGAACTGCATCGACGATGAACGCTTCAGGCATACAATCGAGGCTACGGCAATCACTGCTCCCGGCGAGATTCGAGCTGCGGGATCGTGTACCGCTCACATGGCGCTGGGCGACGACGGATCTACGGGTCGCCCTTTGGTGTCTTGAGTTTCAAGTACAAGGTGATCAGGGCGAGGATGACGACGATCGCGATGATCGTGCGCAGGATCCAATAGATCGTGCCGGCGACGAAGTTGAACAGCCAGATCACGACCAGCGCGAGAATGACGTAACCCACGATGGTGGCAAGAAGTGAGCGTGCGCCGTTTGGCGAATCTGCCATGGGATCAGTATCTCACCTCGATCTGTTCGAGCGCGCCATAATCGACAGCGTCAGTGGTCAGCGGGCAACGATGACCGAGCTGCCGTGGCCGAACAGGCCCTGGTTGGCGGTAATACCGACCTTCGCGCCCTCCACCTGGCGCCCGACTGCCTGACCGCGGAGCTGCCACACCAACTCGCAGACCTGCGAGATCGCTTGGGCAGGGATCGCTTCACCGAAGCAGGCCAGACCGCCGCTCGGGTTGACCGGAATACGGCCGCCGATCGTGGTTGCGCCGCTACGCAGCAGGCCCTCTGCCTCGCCCTCGGCACACAGCCCGATGTGCTCGTACCAGTCCAGTTCCAGCGCCGTCGACAGATCGTAGACTTCGGCCAGATTCACGTCTTGCGGTCCGATGCCGGCCTGCTCGTAGGCGCTCCATGCAATGGAATCCTTGTACTTGCGATCGGGAGCAGGCACGACGGCGGTCGAGTCGCTGGCGATGTCGGGCAGTTCCAGGATGCTCTGCGGGTATCTCGGGGTCACAGTTCCGACAGCCTTGACCCGGCACAGCCCATCGGTGCTGCCGAGGTGCTTGCGGGCGAAGTCCATGCTGCACACGACCATCGCGGCCGCACCGTCGCTCGTCGCGCAGATGTCGAGCAGGCGCAGCGGGTCGCTGACGATCGGGCTGTTGAGCACATCCTCGACCGTGTTGTGCTTCTTGAACCTTGCGTTCGGGTTGCTCAGACCGTGGCGGCTGTTCTTGACCTTGACCTGCGCGAAGTCCTCTGCCGTCGCGCCATACAGGTCCATCCTGCGGCGGGCGAAGAGTGCGAAGTACACCGGGTTGGTCGCGCCGAGGACGTGGAACCGCTGCCAATCCGGGTCGTTCTTGCGATCACCGCCACCGACCGGCGCGAAGAAACCCTTCGGTGTGGTGTCGGCTCCGATGACGAGCGCCACGTCGCAGAATCCGGCGAGGATCTGAGCGCGAGCAGAATCCAGCGCCTGCGCACCGGAGGCGCACGCGGCGTAGCTGCTGCTGACCCGCACGCCGCTCCAGCCGAGCTTCTGGGCGAATGTCGCTCCAGCAATGAAACCGGGGTAGCCGTTGCGGATGGTATTGGCGCCTGCGACGAACTGGACGTCCTTCCACTGCACGTTCGCGTCGGCGAGGGCAGCACGCGCGGCGACCATTCCGTACTCGGTGAAGTCGCGGCCCCATTTACCCCACGGGTGCATGCCGACGCCGAGGATCGCGATGTCCTTGTCGTTGTTCATGACCTGCCGCCTCCGGCCGACGCCACCGGTGCCGTTGACGCTGGCGCGGCTGGCGCCCAGACATAGACGATGTACTCGTGTTCGTCGTCGCGATGCGACACGTCGAGCTCCAATTGCATCTCCATCCCGACCTTCAAATCGGCGGCGAGGATGCCGGTCGCGACGCGGCCGAGCACGACGAGGCCCTCGGCGGCCAACTCGACCGCTGCGAGCGCGTATGGCTGATATGGATCGGCGGCGACGTAGGGCGGTGGAGGCGCATACCGGTTCTCGGTGTAGCTCCAGATCGTGCCGCGGCGTGAGAGCAGGGTCGGTTCGAGCGTTGTCGATTCGCAGAGCGGGCTCGGGCAATCACCGGTGCGGGGCGGGAACACGTACGTCCCGCAGGCGGGGCACTTCGAGCCGATGAGTGTTGGTGCATCGATGTCGTCGGTGAACCAACCCTCGATGATCGGTACCCGGGAAAGAGTTTCTGACACCGCGTCAGATTAGCGGTGTCCGGGCCATCGGCCCCGATCCGGATCAGCAGGGTTGGAGATTCGGTTCAGATCGCGTGGAAGAGATCGGGGAACACCTTGGTGACCTTGGCGACGAGGTACTCGCCGTATGTGCCGTCGAAGTCGAAGACGCTGTGCCCGTCCCACCGCGTGTCGTCATCCACCGACGACTCCTCGGGGGCAAGCCCAATCGGCGTCACCCGAGCGTCCCAACTCGGATCGAAGAAGAACGGAAAGGACAGCCGATCGCGACCGCTGGTGTTGCGGACCCTGTGCGGCGTGGAGCGGTAGCGCCCGCCGGTCATCCGCTCGAGCATGTCGCCGATGTTGCACACGAACGAATCGAGGATCGGTTCGGCCTCGACCCACCCACTGCGGCCCTTGACCTGCAACCCGCCGCAGTCGTCCTGCATCAGCAGGGTGAGCAGCCCGTAGTCGGTGTGTTCGGCAACGCCCCAACCACTCGGACCGTCCGGACCGTCCGGACCGTCCGGACCGCCCGGACCGCCCGGACCGCCGACGGTTGCGGCTGTCGGCGGGTAGCGAAAGACGCGCAACAGCACCGTCGGGTCACTCGTGAGGTGCTTTCTGAACCAGTCCTGAGGCAACCCGAGACCGACCGCGATCCCGCCCATCATCACATGCCCGAGCGTGGTCAACGCGTCGATCCACGCGAGGACGGCGGTTCTCAATTCGGGCACATCGGGCGGGAACAGGTTGCGTCCGTGCAGCGGTGTCCCGCTGGCCACGCGCCGGTCGTCCTCACCCAGCTCGGCGCCGAAGTACAGGCCCTCCTTGCCATCGGGAATGCCGTTGGTGACCTCGCCGCCGAGCGGGAACCAGCCGCGCCAGGCCCTTCCGCCCGCCGACATCGCGATCCCGGCCTTGGTCCCCTCGGGCAGTGCGAAGAACGTGCGAGCACTTCGATCGAGCCGAGCCATCAGCGCAATGTCGACGCCATGGCCGACGATGCAGAAAAAGCCGGTGTCGCGACACGCCGTGTCGAGCGCGGACGCGACGGCTCCGACGTCGCCGCCGGTGCGCAGCGGGGAGATGTCGATGACCGGGACGGTGCTGACGGGACTACCTCGTCTCATCGGTGGCCTCCGTCGGATTGCTCGCCCGTTCCTCGAACCTGATCCTGCCGCCGCCGCCGTGGGTGAGCGCAACGCCGGTGTTACCGCAGCGCAGGAACGCCCGCTTGGCGTCCATCACGACCACGTCGGCGGGTGTCATGATCGTGGTCGCATCCACCGCCGGGATGCGGCCGACGCCGTGCTGGAAGATCTCGCCGTCGCCGGTGTAGTGCGGGGCTCCGGACTGCCATGCGGCAACCATCGCCCGAACTCCATCGGGATCCTCGATCGTGGGTGCCTCGGTCAGGCTGATGTGGGTGATGCCCGGGTCTGGCGACATGTCCACGGCGCCGCCGGCCTTGAACCACCTCGTCACCGCCCGCCCGGAATCCCGGGGCGCGTAGAAGTCCTCCTCCAACTTCCACCTGCCGTCGCCGGCGTATTCCAACAGGGTGAGGTTGCTGAACGAGTACCGCTGGCCGTCGCCGGGGTCTGGCATGTGATTCCAGATGTCGAACGCGACGTACGGCGGCTGCAGGATCGCCCAGTCGAGCGAGAACGTCATCGGCGCCACCGGCTTCATCGCCTCGAGGATGAACGCGAGCACACCAGCTGCGCCACGGAAGCGCCCGATGCAGTGTTCGACGTATGTGGCATCATCGGTGAACAGCGCTGCCCATTCGGGCCAGTCGCGGCCCCGAGCACCGAGACGCAGGAACTCCTCCCATGCGCAACTCATCTCCTCGATGCTGAATTCGGTGTCGGCCATGCCCACAGAATCTCACATCGGCGACCATCGGCTCGTCGTCGTGGAGCCGATGGTCTGAGTATCTGACGACTCGTCAGATACTGTTCGCAGCGATGGATCTCAACGAGACTCCCGAGGAAGAGGCGTTCCGGGCCGAGGCTCGGGCATGGCTCGAAGCAAACGTCCCCGCTCAGCCGTTGCCCAGTTTCGACACGGAGAGGGGCTTCCAACTGCACCGCGAGTGGGAGGCCAAGCTGTACGGGGCCGGTTGGTCGGCCGTGAGTTGGCCGGTCGAGTACGGCGGTCGCGGCGCCGACTACCTCGAGTGGCTGATCTTCGAGGAGGAGTACTGGCGGGTCGGTGCGCCAGGTCGCGTGAACCAGAACGGAATTTTCCTGCTCGGGCCGACGATCATGGAGGTCGGCACGCAGGAGCAGAAGACACGGTTCCTTCCGGCGATGGCGAGCAGCGCCGAGGTGTGGGCACAGGCGTGGAGCGAGCCGGAAGCGGGGAGCGACATGGCAAGCATCCGCAGCGCGGGCAGGCTGAGCGACGACGCCACCGAGTGGATCCTCGATGGCCAGAAGATCTGGGCGAGTCGCGCGGTCTGGGCCGACTGGTGCTTCGGCATCTTCCGAACCGATCCCGAATCGATCCGCCACAAGGGGCTGACGTTCATCCTCGTCCCGCTCGACGCACCGGGAGTCATCGTTCGCCCGATCGTCCAACTCGATGGTGACACCGGCTTCGCCGAGATCTTCTTCGACGACGTGCACGTGCCGATCGAGAACACCCTCGGCGGTGTCGGCCAGGGTTGGAGCGTCGCGATGGCGACCGCCGGATTCGAACGCGGCGTCAGCCTGCGCAGCCCCGCCCGGTTCCACGTTGCGGTCGAGCGCTTGATCGATCTGTGGCGCAAGATAGGCGATCCGAACGACGATGCGATGCGCGATGCCGTCACCGATCTGTGGATGCAGGCGGAGGGCTATCGGCTGCATACCTATCTGACGGTGACCAAGCTGCTCGATGGCGGCCGTGTCGGCAGCGAATCGAGCCTCAACAAGATCTTCTGGAGCGAAATGGACGTGCGTGCACACGAGCTGGCGATGCAGTTGCTCGGCCCGGACGGCGAGCGGATGGACGGCCCGTACGAACAATGGGTCGACGGGTTCTTGTTCAGCCTCAGCGGGCCGATCTATGCAGGCACGAACGAAATTCAGCGCAACATCATCGCCGACCGGGTGCTGAACCTGCCGAGGGGCTGATACCGACATGAAGTTCAGCTTCACCAACGATCAACACGAATTCGCAACTGGCCTGCGCACGTTGTTGGAACGCGAGTTCACGGCGTCCGATCTGCGCGTCGTCTGGGAGTCCGGAACGGGCAATGACGCAGCGTTGTGGAAGCGGCTGGCTGAGATGGGCGTGCTCTCGATGATGCTGCCGACCGCCGATGGTGGCCTCGGTGGCGACTTCGTCGACTCGGTACTGCTGGTCGAGGAACTCGGTCGGGCTGGAGTACCGGGCCCGGTGTTGGAGACCATGACGGTCGGCGCGCTGGCATTGCGCGGCACCCAGTGGGCCGCCGGCATCGCCGATGGTTCAGTCGCGGTGACCGCTGCGTTGATGGGCGAGCGCTACGTGCCCCACGCGTCGTCGTGTGTGGTCTTGCTGATCGCCGACGGCGATGTGGTGCGCGCGATCGAGAATCCCGAATTGTCGCAGTCGACGATCGAAGGAATCGACGGTGGCCGCCGGTTGTCCGCCCTCGCCGGTGCCGGCACCGGCACCGAAGCCGGAGACGGATCCGAAGCCGAAGCCGAAGCCGAAGCCGGAGACGGATCCGAAGCCGGAGACGGATCCGGCACTGGGACCCGCGGCGTCGTGCTCGCCGCGGATCGCGATCACCTCGTCGATGCCGGCGCGCTCGCCGCATCGGCGTACCTGCTCGGCCTCTCGTCGCGGATGCTCGCGATCGCCGGTGACTATGCCCGTGACCGGCGCCAGTTCGGTCAGCCGATCGGGTCGTTCCAGGCCGTGAAGCACCTGATGGCCGACGCCCTGTTGAAGGTCGAGTTCGCCCGCCCGGCCGTCTACCGCGCCGCATGGTCGCACGCGAACGGCGTCGAGACCGTTGGTCGAGACGTCAGCATGGCCAAGGCGTTGGCGTCCGATGCCGCCCAAAAGGCGGCGCGCAGCGCGCTCCAGGTGCACGGCGCGATCGGATACACGTGGGAATGTGACTTGCAGTTGTTCATGAAGAAGGCCTGGGCGTTGATCCCGGCATGGGGCAGTGCGTCGTACCACCGACGCCGAGTCGCTGACGCCGTACTCGGCCCGCGCTGAGCTCTCCGCTTCACTCCCGCCTCGGCCGGCTCGGCTCGGCTTGGCCGGGCGGACTCACTGCCCTTCTGATGTCGTGCCGGCGCTGGTTTTGGGCGGGCAGACTCCGCTTGGTTCGGCCGGGCGGACTCACTGCCCTTCTGATGTCGTGCCGGCGCTGGTTGTGGGCGGGCAGACTCCCGGACACACCGAGGGCGGGCAGACTCCCGGAACGGGCAGTCTCCCGGCGGGCAGAAGCTGACGAGCTGACGAGCTGGCGAGGCTGGCGAGGCGGGCGAAATCTACGACTTCAGCAGATCTGGCCGGGTCGTCGCGATCTGACGACGGAGGCCGTCGCGCCAACCGATCTCGCTCATGAATCCGGTGCTGTGCAGCTTGGTGAGATCGGGGACGATCGCCGCGATCGTCGACTCGGTCGGCGCGAACGTCGGCGTGAGCCCGGTGAGGCGACCCATCTCCTCGCACCAATCCTCGATCCCAGCCACTTCGTCGCCGCCCCAATTGACGATGGTGGCGGGTGTCGACGCGAGCGACAAGAGATACGGCAACGACCGGTTGAGGTCGTCGGAGTGGATCGGCGTGTATGTCGTCGGCTGATCGACGTGCACCGGCACGGCGATGTTTCGTTCCATCATCATCAGGTGAAACATCATCCAGCCGTAGCTGTCGCCGTAGGGAACGTTGAGGCGAGCGATCACCGTCGGCAAGCCGAGCCGCTTGGCGGTGTGCTTGACGAGCACCTCTCCGGCGATCTTGGAGATGCTGTATGTGGGCATGCCCCCCATCGTGCGATGACTGTCTCCGAGGGGGTCCGTCTCGAGCAGCGGTCTATGGCCATCCGGCGCGTACACGGCCGTGGACGAGCAGTGGAGGAAGGCCTCGGCCCCGCTGCAACGCTCCATCAGCCCGGCCGGCCCCTCGGCATTGGCTGCGAACGCTCGCTCGAAATCGGTGTCCTTGGAGACCGCGAAATGGAGCACGAGGTCGATCCCCTCTGGCACCTCGTCGAAACGGCCGGATTCGAGGTCGATGCTGATGGTGTTGACGCCCTGCGCCTCGATCGGTTCGCGTTGCGACGCGTCATTGAAGCGGGCTGCTCCGTAAACCGTGTTGCCGTTCGCTGCCAACGCTGCCGCAACCGGGCCGGCCACCCAGCCACTGACCCCGGTGACGAGGATGTTCTTGCCGGTTATCTGATCCATGATCCCTACCTGAGTTCGTCGGTGTGTGCATCGGTGCCGAACACCGTCTGGATGAACGGCGCGGTCCACAGGTGGGTGCCGACTCCGCTCGCGTCGAGTTGCTCGCCGAACTTCGCGTAGCCGTCGGCCCAACCCTGCTGGGGCAGGTGATCGAGGAAATGCAACTGCAGGAAGCGCCGCTCGGCGTTGACCGTTCGAGGAACATCGGGCGGTGCATCGTCGAGCAGTGGGAGCGGTGTTGCGTCGATGATCAGGTCGGGCCCCCAGCCAGTGCTGATCGCAGACGGTGCCCAGGTGTTGCGAGTCCAGTCCTCGACATCGGCGGGGGTCTTGCCCTCGGCGAGCTCGCCGACGTTGACGACCAGACCGGCGTAGTTACGATCCAGCGCCTGCTCGGCCGGCGTGCCTCGCTCGTCGCTTTGGATCGACCACGCATAGTCGTAGAGGAGCGTGTGGATGTGGGTCCGATGGGGGAACATCCGCCCCGTGGCGTGGAGCATCTTCACCGTGTCGACGCTCCACCGGTTCCATTCGTCGTGCTTGCCGGCGAGGACCCAGTAGAGCGCGAGGTACGAACCCGTCAGCGGATCCGGGGTCATCGGCGAGTCTGCCGGGTAGCGGAGGTCCTTCAGTTCGCGTGTTGCCACGAACCGGTCGCCGGCAAAGCTCCACGCACCGTTGAGAACGCCTCCGTAGAAGTGGTCGGTCTCGTACCACCGGTTGTATTCGACCTCATGGCCCTTGTGCGGCTCGACCATGGTGAACAGGATCGTGCCGAGCGTGATCGGCTTGTCGAGTGCCACAGAAATCCCCTTTTCGCCATGGACGTGGACGCGGCGAGAAGCACACAGTAGCGAGTTTCTGACGATCCGTCAGAAACGGAAGCGGATTCTCAGCCGGGCGCCGGCTCGGCGGGCACTGGCTTGGTTGGCTCGGCTGGCTCGGTCAGTCGGGCACTGGCTCGGTCGGTTCGGTTGGCTCGAGCCGCCGCAGCAGGCCGGCCTTCACTGCCGGCCACTCCGAATCGATCACCGAGTGCGCGGCGGTGTCGCGCTGCATCCCGATCTCGCCATCGACGGCCGACGCCCGGTAGTTGCGGAGAATGCCTTCCTGCGTCGCTCCGATCCGCGCGATCGAGTCACGGCTCTGGGTGTTGCGGGCATCGGTGTAGATAGCGAGTCGCCGCACGCCCCAGGTCTCGAATGCATGGGTCATCAACAACAGCTTGGCCTCGGTGTTGATCGGCGTGCGCTGCGCAGACGCGGCGAGCCAGGTGCCTCCGACCTCTACTTCGTCCGGCAGGTCGCGGCCGGTCCAGTACCTGATCTCGAGATACCGGGTGCAGCCGACCACGCGAAGGTCGCTCAGTCGTCGCTGCGCGAACGGGACGACACGACCCGCCTCGGCGTCGGCGAGCAGTGACGACACGTAACTCGTCATCGCCCCGGCGGTGTCGGGCACCGGCGTCCAGCGGTATGTGCTGCGGTCCTCGTTGGCGGCCACGACCAACTGATGTACATGGTCGAGCGACAACGGTTCGAGTTGTACGTGCGCGCCGGTCAGGGTGAGCGTCCTCGCTGAGATCATGGATGCCATAGTGGCTCAGCGGCAACGAGTCGTCGGCATACATCGGCGTCGGGCACCGCTAGACGCACCTAGACGCCATCGACGGCCGGATCGCCGATCACGACGACCGGTGGCTCGCAGATCGTCCAGTGCAACGCGTCGAGGTCGAGGAAGTTGGCGACATCGGCCATCAGCTCGGCCTGGTCCGGCTCCATGACGTGGGCGTGGAAATCGTCCGCACTGTCGAACCACTGGATCGTGACGCCGTCGTATATCGGCTCGCTCATCGTGCTGCCCGGCGGCGGCCAAACGGACGCATGTTGCTCGTAGCGGCGCACGTATCGGGCGCACGAGAGGCGCTTGACAAGCGGCCCGTGCACATCGCGCCAATGCTGCAGGAACTCTTCGTGGGTCGTGCCCGGCTTGCGCTTGAGCATCGTGACGAGCTGAATCATGTGGATCTCCTTGAAATGTCTACGAACCGAGCAACGAGCCGCCATCGGAACCGATGGTCTGACCTGTGCGGTAGGGCCCGGCCTCGCGCAGTTGGTCGGCGAGACCACCCGAGTCGTCGATCACCTCCGCAGTCGTCCCCACGAGCTGTCACCGTACCCGATGTTCATATGTGACGAGACGTCAGATGTTCGTCGACCGATGGGGTACGTTGCTGCGATGGACGTGCAAGAGCTCAGTGACCGCAGCGAGATCAACGATCTGCTGATCCGATACAGCGAGGCGCTGAACCTCGCCGACTGGGACGCGTGGTCGGCGTGTTTCACCGGTGCCGCCCATCTCGACTACACGACGGCCGGGGGTGTGGCCGGCTCGGTTCCCGAGGCCGTTGCTTGGTTGGCGCCGATGATGACGATGTTCGACATGCGGATCCATCGAATGGCCAACGTGATGATCACCTTCGCGAGCGGCGATCGGGCGCTGGTCGGTTCGCAATACGCGACGCTGATGCGAATCCCGGCGACAGAGGGCGACCCGACGTATGTCGAGGCGTCGGGATGGTACGACGACGTCGCCGTGCGCACAGCCGGCGGGTGGCTGCTCGATCAGCGAACCGAGCGGATGGCCTACGTCCGGATGTAAGCCGACACCTCGATCAACCGCAAACCCGCAAACCTGCAAACCTGCAAACCTGGAATTGTCGATCGCATTCGTCTTGGCCGCGTCTGATTGGCCGCTTCTGAAAGACCGTCAGAAACGGGCTAGCTTGCCGGAATGGAACTGGGGTACACCACCGAGCAGGAGCAGCTGCGTGCCGAATTGCGGGCCTACTACGACGATCTCCTCGATCCGCAGACCGTCGCCGAACTCGCGCAGGGACACGGCATCTCACCCAAGACGCGCAGCGTTTGGAAGCAGATGTGTGTCGATGGCTGGGCCGGAATCGGCTGGCCGAAGGAGTACGGCGGTCAGGGTAAGAGCCCGATCGAGCAGTTCATATTCTTCGACGAATCCATGCGCTCCGGGGCACCTGTGCCGATGCTCAGCATCAACACCGTCGGCCCGACGATCATGCAGTTCGGCACCGAGGAGCAGAGGACTTTCTTCCTCCCCAAGATCCTCGCCGGCGACCTGCACTTCTGCATCGGTTACAGCGAACCGAATGCCGGCACCGACCTCGCCAGCCTCCAGACGCGCGCTGTCCGCGATGGCGAGGAGTACATCATCAACGGCCAGAAGATGTGGACCAGCCTGGCCAACGGCGCCGACTATTGCTGGCTCGCCGTGCGCACCAATCCAGAGGTCGCCAAGCACAAGGGCATCAGCATCATCATCGTCGCGCTCGACACCCCCGGCATCTCGATCCAGCCGCTGCGCCTGATCGGCGAGCACGACATCAACGCAGTGTTCTTCGACAACGTTCGCGTGTCGGCCAAGAACCTCGTCGGCGAGGAGAACGGCGGATGGCGCCTGATCACGAATCAACTCAACCACGAACGCGTCACGCTCTGCTCGACCGGCGTCGTCGACCGGGCCTACAACGAAGTGCGGCAGTGGGCGCAGGAAACCAAGCTCCCCGACGGCCGGCGCGTCATCGATCAGGAGTGGGTCCAGATCAACCTCGCCAAGGTGCACGCCAAGCTCGAGTTCCTGCGACTGATCAACTGGAAGGTCGCGTGGACCGCGACGCAGGGCACGCTCGCCGTTGCCGATGCCTCCACCGTGAAGGTCTTCGGCACCGAGTTCTACCAGGAGGCTCTGCGGTTGCTGTTCGAGATCATCGGGCCCGTCGGCTACCTCAAGAGCGACGCTCCAGGCGCGGTCCTTCGATCGCGCCTCGAATCGAGCTACCGAGGGATGATCATCCTCACCTTCGGCGGTGGTACCAACGAGACGCAACGCGATCTCATCTCGATGTTCGGACTCGGTTTCCCCCGAGCAGGCAAGTAGGGCCGGGTCAGCATGGACTTCACATTTTCGACGGAGCAGGATGAACTGCGCCAGCTCACCAACCGGATCCTCACCGAGCGAGTGACGAGCGAGTCGCACAAGACAGCCGCCGCGAGCGAGCACGGCCTCGACATGGGACTGTGGCGGATCCTCGCCGATGCCGGCATTGTCGGGATCGCTCTGCCGGAGAGCGTCGGCGGCGGGGGACTTGGTGCGATCGAGCTTTCCGTCGTGCTCGAAGAGGTCGGCCGGGCAACCGCACCGGTGCCTGCGTACGCGGTGCTGATCGCCGGCGCGGCGTTGGCCACGTTCGGCGCCGACGATCTCCTTGGCGGTGTTGCCAGCGGCGAGCGGATCGTGACCGTCGCGTTGCACGAAGCAGTCGGTTCCGTTTACACGCCGACCACATCCGTTCGCGACGGGCGGATCACCGGCGAGAAGGTGTGCGTCCCGGCGGGCACAGCGGCCGCGCTGTTCGTGGTGTCCGCTGCGGACGGCGTCTACGCGGTGGACGCCGCCGCCGTTGGCGTCACGGTCGAACGTCAGAACACCACATCGGGCATCCCGGACGCACGCGTCACGTTCGCGAACAGCCCGGCTACGAGGGTGGCGGACACGGACGGGCTCGCAAGGCTCCTCAACGGCGCCACGACGGCCCAGTGCCTGATCATGTCGGGCGTGTGCCAACGCGCCCTCGAACTCACCGCTGCGTACACCAAGCAGCGGATTCAGTTCGACCGTCAGATCGCCAGCTTCCAGGCGGTGAGCCAGCGGGCCGCTGACAGCTACATCAACACCGAGGCCGTCAAGCTGACGGCCTGGCAGGCAGCGTGGCGGATCAGCGAGGGCAAGCCGGCGGACCAGCAGGTGGCCAGCGCCAAGTTCTGGGCCAGCGATGGGGGTCTCCAGGTGCTTTACGCAGCCCAGCATCTGCACGGCGGCGTCGGCGTCGACCGCGACTATCCGCTCCACCGCTGCTTCCTGTGGGGCCGCCAGATCGATCTCACTCTCGGCAGCGCGATGCCATCGCTGGTTCGACTCGGCAAGCTCATCGCCGATACACCGGTGGCTCCTGGATGAGCCGGGGCGCGATCAGACGTGGAGGGTTTCGGCGTCCGACAGATCGACGACTTCGTCGATCGATGCCGAGCGTTCCCACATGACGGCGGAGATGACGACGATGACCACCCACACGATGCTGACCACGTAGGTCCAGCTGAGCAAGGCGAGTGTGATGCCGATCCCGCCGAAGCCGCGCCCGTACCAGCTGAACCAGCCGGGCAGGATCACCAACGAGAGGATCCACAGCGCCGTGCTGGCGATCATGCCGAGGATCGCTCCCGGGCGCAGGTCGCGGGTGGCGAGGTTCTTGTCGAGCAGCAGCCTGGGCGTGATCAACCAGAACCAGTAGTTCATCAGGAGCACCGCTGGAATGCTGACTGCGTACGCCCATCCACCGTGTTTCGTCGGCAAGCGTTGCAGCATTTGGCCGAACGCGAAGGTGGCGAACACGGCCACGAACCAGATCAATCCGCGCACGGGTCCGCGCCAGCCAGTGAGGCGCTCGGTGTTCCAGGCGTCGGCGAAAGTCTTCTGGAAGATTGACGCAACGTCGAAGCCGCTGAGCGCGAACGAAGCGATTGCAATCACCGAGGCGACCTTGATGATGTCGCGATTTTGTGGGAACGCGTTGAGCACGACGCGGGCCGTCTCGCCCCGCAGCTGGAACTGCTCGATGAACACCCGGCTCAGCGAGATCCGGTTGCGCAACCGTGAGACGAACGCGAACGTGATGATCGCCAGCGGAATGATCGAGATGAACAGGTTGAACGCCATCAGCATCGCCTTGCGGATGCCGTCGATCTGGAAGAAACGGCGAACGATCGAGGTCGGGATGCTGATCCCGCGCATCGCGATGAGGCGCTCCCTGCGCTGGTGCCAGCGGGTGTCGCGCGCGGCCGGCTCGGTGGCGGCCGAGTCGGTGGCAGCCCGCTCGGTGGCAGCCGGCTGGGCCGCGTTGCGATCGCGCGGCGAAATCGGATTCGGCGGTGGCAGATCCTCGCTCACAGTCGTCTATCTTGCCATCTCCGAGGTGATTGGTCGCCTGGAGTTCTACGAAATGGGGTCAACGATGGCGTTCTTCGGAATGCGGTTCGACTTCCGCAATCCTGCGGCGGCGCGTACTTCGATGACCGAGCGCTACTGCGCCGGCCTCGAAATGGCAGAATGGGCCGACCAGCACGGCTTCGTCTCGGTGATTCTGTCCGAGCACCACGGCAGCCCCGACGGCTACCTGCCGAGCCCGCTTCCAATGGCAGCAGCGATCGCGGCGAGGACGAAGGTGGTCAGGATCACGCTGTCGGCGGTCGTTGCACCGCTGCACAACGTGCTGCGCCTCGCAGAGGACGCCGCCGTCGTCGATCTGATCAGTGGCGGTCGGCTCGACCTGGTGCTCGCGAACGGCTACGTGGCCGACGAGTTCGCGATGTTCGATGTGCCGATGTCAGAACGCGCCCGCCGAACCCGCACGGCTGTCGAGACGCTCCGCGCGGCGTGGTCGGGTGAGTCCTTCGACAGAGATGGGCGCACGGTTCGGGTCACGCCGCAGCCCGAACGAGCCGGCGGACCATCGCTGTCGATCGGGGGAAGCACGCCGGCTGCCGCACAGCGCGCGGCGCGCATCGCGGACGGGTTCGTGCCCTCGCTGCCCCCCGTCTGGGAGTTCTACCGGGACGCCTGCCTCGCGATGGGCAAGGCCGACCCGGGCCCGTATCTCGGCGTCAGCGTCGGCGACTTCCACATCGCAGAAGATGTCGAGCAAGGATGGGACGAGGTCGGCGAGTTCATGCTCCACGAGACGAACGCGTACGCGCGGTGGATAGCCGACGCCGGCCTCGCCGGGATGTATCAGCCGGCCGAGGATGTAGACGCCGTGCGCGCCGGCGGGATGTACCGCGTCCTGACGCCGGATCAACTCGTCGCCGAGATCGAAGCAGCAGGACCGTTCGGATTCGTCCTGTTCCACCCGCTGTTGGGCGGAATTCCGCCGGAGTCCGCGTGGCGCAGCCTGCGCCTGTTCGAACATGAAGTATTACCTCGCCTCGGTGGCGCGGCGTGAGAACTTGCAGACGCGAATGTCTATTCGATAGCGGGTAATGGATTGAATTAAGTTATAATCTGACGGTGCGTCAGATATGGTCGGGCGGCGAACGAACTGATGACTGACTGACTCTGGGGGTCGACGATGGAATTCGGGTTGTTCAATCAGATGTATCACCCCAGACATCGGCGCGAGGAGCGTTCCGAGCACGACTGCCTGATGGAGGAACTGGCCATCATCGAGGTTGCGGACCGTGTCGGCTTCAAGTACGCGTGGGCCAGCGAGCATCACTTTCTCGACGAGTATTCGCATCTCTCGGCGAGCGAGGCATTCATGGCGTATGCGCTCGCACGCACGAAGAACATCCACATCGGATCGGGCATCATCAACATCACTCCGGCCGTCTCGCCACCGTCCCGCGTGGCGGAGAAGGTGGCGATGCTCGATCATCTCGGGCAAGGTCGGTTCGAGTGGGGGACCGGGCGGGGATCGTCGTCGACGGAGGTGTTCGGCTTCGGCATCGAGAGCATGGACATCACCCGCAACATGTACGACGAGGCGCTGCCGGAGATCATCAAGATGATGGGCGACGAGGAGTACGGCCCCTTCGATGGCGAATTCTTCTCGATGCCGCGCCGCAACGTGCTGCCCAAGCCCTATACCAAGCCGCACCCGCCGATCTGGGTGGCCGCCGGTTCGCCCGCCACGTTCGAGAAGGCCGCTCGCCTCGGGCTCGGCGTGTTGTGCTTCACGCTCGGCACGCCCGACACGCTCGCCCCACTGATCGAGGTCTACAAGAAGACCATCGACAAGGCCGAGCCGATCGGCGGTTACGTCAACGACAACATCATGGTCACGACCGACATGATGGTGCTCGAGGACGGCCAACGGGCCCGCCACGTGGCACTCCACAACCGCGGCAACTATCACTCGGCCCTGCTGTTGCGCTATCTCGACAGCTTCCCGATCGCGACGGGTCAGCCCAAGTGGCCGGAGATCCCGGCGCCGCCGACTGCGGAGCGCCTCGACGATGCGATCAGGAGGGGAATCGTTGCGGTCGGCACGCCAGACGAGGCGATCGCGTCGTTGCGCCGCTACGAAGCGATCGGCGCCGATCAGATCGCGTTCGGAACGTTCGCGACCGACGTGTCACTGGCAGACGCGACAGAGGCCTACGAGACGTTCGGCAAACATGTGTTGCCCGAGTTCGACAAGGATCCGGTCCACAGCACGACCCGTCAGCGCGAGCACCAACTCCGCGTCGCGACAGTCTGACGGGCTCGCGAGCAGATGGACATCGCAGACACACCGCAGGAGAGCGCATTCCGCGCCGAGGCCCGTGCCTGGCTGGAACAGCACGCACCCCGGCGTGATCCGACGAAGCGCCACAAACCCGCCATCACTGACGCCGAACAGGACGCTCACGCCAAGGCTGCCCGGCGTTGGCAGCGGGTTCTCTACGACGGTGGGTGGGCCGGGCTCACCTGGCCGCAGCGGTTCGGCGGGCGCGGCGGCACACCGTGGCAGGCGTCCATCTTCGCGGAAGAGCAGGCCGAGTTCGACGTGGCGTCGGGCGTGTTCGCCGTTGCCCACGGCATGGTCGCTCCGACATTGATGGTGCACGGCACCGATGCCCAGCGCAGCCACCTCGACGCGATGCTGAGTGGCGACGAGGTCTGGGCCCAGTTGTTCAGCGAGCCAGAAGCCGGCAGTGATCTCGCAAACCTCGGCACCCGTGCCGTGCTCGACGGCGAGGAGTGGGTCGTCAACGGGCAGAAGGTCTGGACGTCGGGTGCCCAATACAGCGAGTACGCGATCCTGCTCGCCCGCACCGACCCCGACGCGCCCAAACACGCCGGGATCACGTACTTCCTCCTCGATCTGCGCAGCCCCGGGATCGAGGTCCGCCCCCTGCGCCAGATCACCGGTGTCGCCCATTTCAACGAGGTTTTCCTCACCGATGTCCGGATTCCCGCCGAGAACGTGGTCGGCGACGTCAACCGCGGTTGGAAGGTGGCGCACACGACGCTCAACAACGAACGAGCGTTCATCGGTGGCGGAAACTCTGCGTGGAGCATCGCAGAACTGACCGCGATGGCCCGCCACTTCGAACGCACCGATGATCTCGTCGTGCGCCAGGGCATCGCCGCGGCGCACTCGCGGGCGGAGGTCCTGAAGTACATGGGCTACCGGATCCGAACCGCAGTCGCCCGCGGCGAGATGCCTGGGGCGGTGGCGACGACGATGAAGTTGTTCTACGCCCGGCACTGGGCTCGGAGCACGGCTCTCGCACTCCAGATCCAGGGCGCGCACGGAAGTTTGTGGGGTGCATCCGCACTCGACGACGGCCTCTGGCAGCAGACGTTCTGCGGCCAGTACGCGGTTCGCCTCGGTGGCGGCACCGACGAGATTCAATGCAACGTGATCGGTGAGCGCGCGCTCGGGTTGCCGCGCGAGCCGGCGGCGGACCGCGACCTGCCATGGCGTGAAACACGGGGGAGTGGGCGATGAGCCAGCAATCGACAGCACAGCCATCTGAAGCACAGCCATCTGCAGCACAGCAGGCGGCACCGCAGGCGGAGTTCTACGATCGGCTGCAAACGTTCGTCGGTCAAGAGATCGGCGCCCTTCAACGGGCGCCCGACGACGTGAACGTGGCGATGATCCGCCATTGGTGTGATGCGATGGGCGACGCCAACCCCGTGTATCTCGACGAGGATGCCGCCGCGGCGTCGGCGCACGGCGGCCTCGTGGCGCCGCCGACGATGCTGCAAGCGTGGATCATGCGGCCCTACGGCGTCGACCGGATGTCGGGCGGTCCGAACCCGTACAGAGACCTGACCGAGTTCGTCGAATCCGCAGGGTTCACCTCCGTCGTCGCCAGCAATTGCGAACAGACCTACGACCGCTACCTGCGCCCCGGCGACCGGTTGACGATGCGCACCGTCATCGATTCGGTGTCGAACGAGAAGACCACCGCACTCGGTGCCGGTCACTTCATCACGACCCGCCAGGACTACTTCGATGCCGTTGGCGAGCGCGTCGGCACCATGCTGTTCCGGATCCTCAAATTCCGTCCTGCCCACGAACAGGGCGCCGTCGAGGCGACACCGCAGCCGCTGCGCCCGCGTCCGTCGCTGACGCATGATCAGCTGTTCTGGTTCGAGGGGTTGCAGCAGGGCAAGCTGGCGATCCAGAAGTGCTCGCGGTGCGGCACGCTCCGCCATCCGCCTGGTCCGATGTGTCGCGAGTGCCAGTCGCTCGAGTGGACCACCGTCGAGGCCGCCGGGGGCGGGAGCATCCACAGCTTCGTCGTGGTGCACTACCCGCAGATTCCGAGTCTCGAGTATCCGAATCAGGTGCTGCTCGTCGATCTCGACGAGGGTGTGCGTGTCGTCGCCAATTCGATCGACACGACGTACGACCAACTCGTCATCGGGGCGAGGGTCGAGCTCAGCGTTCAGCGGTGCGACGACGAGTTGTCGTTGCCGTTCTTCAAGGTGGTGGCCGGATGAACTTCGATCTCAGTGACGAGCAGAACGTGGTCAGGGACCTCGCCAAGCAGATCTTCGAGGGCCACGCATCGGTCGAGCGGGTCAAGGACATCGAACGCAACCACGATGGCCACGATGTCGCGTTGTGGTCCGAGCTGGCGAAGGCCAATCTGCTCGGGTTGTGCCTGCCAGAAGATGTTGGCGGCAGCGGATTCGGGTTGGTCGAGCTGTGCCTTCTGCTGGAGCAGCAGGGCCGTCGCGTGGCCCCCGTGCCGGTGCTGGCGACGGTCGTCCTCGGCGCCCTGCCGATCGCCGAGTTCGGCACTGCCGAGCAGCGCTCGGCGTGGCTGCCCGGCGTCATCGCCGGTGATGTCCTGCTGTCGGGCGCCCTGAGCGAGATCGGCGCCGATGACGCCCTTCGTCCGTCGGTCACCGCGACTCGAACCAACGCCGGCTGGACTCTGAAGGGGTTCAAGCCGAGCGTGCCGGCCGCCCAGTTCGCACAACGGGTGCTCGTTCCGGCGCGTCAGGACGACGGCCGGATCGGCGTGTTCCTCGTCGATCCGAAAGTTCCCGAGATCGAGGTCCAGCCGGTGCAGGCAACGAGTCGTCAGCCGTACGCCCATCTTGCGATCGACACGGAGGTGGGTCACGATGATCGGCTCGGCGGCGGCGAGGCCGATGGCGATCAACAGTTGCAGTTCATGCTCGAGCGGGCCCTTGTCGGGCTGTGCGCGCTGCAGCTCGGCGTGTGTTCGGCCGCCATCGAGCAGACGGCTGCCTACACGAACTCGCGAATTCAGTTCGCCAAGCCGCTCAGCACGTTCCAGGGCGTTGCCCACCAGGCGGCCGATGCGTTCATCCTGACCGAGCCGATGCGAGTCACGCTGCTGCAGGCAGCGTGGCGATTGATGCACGGGTTGTCGTCGCGTCAGGAGGTGCTGATCGCCAAGTACTGGGCCAGCGAGGGCGGCCAGAAGGTCGTCCATCTCTGTCAACACCTGCACGGCGGGATGGGGTCAGACATCGACTACCCGATCCACCGTTACTTCCTGTGGGGCGTGCAGATCGAGACGACGCTCGGCGCCGGTAGCGCGCAGTTGGCCCGCCTCGGCGAACTGATCGCGCAGGAGGCGCGATGAGCGGCGTGCGCTACTGCGATGTCAGCATCGGCGACGAACTTGCTCCGCTGGCACTGCCATTGACCCGCAGCTTCATCGTCGCGGCGGCGATCGCGTCTCGCGATTATCAAGACGTCCATCACGATCCGGAGCTCGCCCGCGAGAAGGGCTCGAAGGACATCTTCATGAACATCCTCACGACGAACGGGCTGATCGGGCGCTACGTCACCGACTGGGCAGGGCCCGACGCAGTCATCAAAAAGGTTGCGATCCGACTCGGGGCGCCGAACTATCCGGGCGACACGATGACGCTTACCGGCACGGTCACCACGAAGGAAAATGGTGAGGTCGAAGTCGCCGTCGTCGGCGCCAACGGGCTCGGCGATCACGTCACCGGCACGGTCGTCGTGGCGCTCGCAGCCTCGCCGCCGGACGGTGCCGCATGAGCCGCCGCAATACGCTGGGCGGCAAAGCTGCGATCGTCGGCATCGGGGCAACCGAGTTCTCGAAGGACTCGGGCCGGAGTGAGATGAGCCTCGCGTGCGAGGCGGTCGTCGCCGCGCTCGCCGATGCCGGACTCAGGCCGAGCGACGTCGATGGGTTCGCCTGTTTCGGCCCCGAGAACAACCCCGAGATCGAGATCGCCCGGCACACCGGCATGAACGAGCTGACGTTCTTCGCCAGGGTCCACTACGGCGGGGGGGCGGCCTGCGCGACCGTGCATCAGGCCGCAATGGCGGTGGCCACGGGCGCCGCCGACGTCGTGGTGTGTTATCGCGCGTTCAACGAGCGCTCCGGTCGCCGGTTCGGTGCCGGCGTGCAGGACATCCCGACGGCCGCGACGGCCGAGCGCGGCCAGTTCAGTTGGTACTCACCGATGGGCCTGCTGACGCCGGCGGCGTGGGTGGCCATGGTCGCCAAGCGCTACATGCACGTCTATGGCGCGACGAGCGAGGACTTCGGGCGGGTGGCGGTCGCCGACCGCAGGCACGCCGCCAACAATCCCAAGGCCTGGTTCCACAACCAACCGATCACGCTCGAACAGCATCAGGCGAGCCGCTGGATCGCCGAACCGCTGCATCTGCTCGACTGCTGCCAGGAGACAGACGGCGCCCAGGCGCTCGTCGTCACGAGTGCAGGGCGTGCCCGCGATCTGGCGAACAAGGCCGCGATCGTCGTCGCCGTTGCGCAGGGCGCCGGCGTCGATCAGCACGTGATGACGAGCTTTTACCGCGACGACATCGCCCACCTGCCGGAGATGGGCGTCGTCGCCCGTCAGCTGTGGGAGGGCTCAGGGCTCCAGCCGGCGGATATCCAGACGGCGGTCCTGTACGACCACTTCACGCCGTACGTGCTGATGCAGCTCGAAGAGTTCGGGTTCTGCGCCCGTGGCGAGGGTAAGGACTTCGTTTGCGACGCAAGAATCGAAATCGGCGGCGCGCTGCCGCTCAATACCCACGGCGGCCAACTCGGCGAGGCCTACATCCATGGAATGAACGGAATCGCAGAGGGTGTCCGTCAAATTCGCGGCACGTCGGTCAACCCGGTCGACGATGTCGAGCACGTGCTCGTCACGGCCGGTACCGGTGTGCCGACCAGTGGGTTGATCCTCGGCACGCAGTAACGGGCGTGCGATATCCAATGGCCGGAATTACTAAAGTCGTCAACGACCCAATCCTCTTGGAGACATCATGAGCCTCACCGACGAAATCGACATCGCCAGCCACGACACCTACGTCGACGGGGTGCCGTTCGATCAGTTCACCCGCCTGCGGGCGGAGGCGCCCGTGTTCCGTCACCGTCAGGTCGAACCGGAACAGCCGGCCAACGGGTTTTGGGTGTTGACCCGCCACGCCGATTGCGTCAAGGTCAATCGGCAGTGGGAGAACTTCTCCTCGCAACGCCGGGGCACGATTCTCACAGAGGACCGCCCCGACCTCGAGCTCGCCCGGATGATGCTCGATCTGGACCCGCCGGAGCACACCCGTCTGCGAACGCTCGTGAACCGTGGCTTCACGCCGAAGGTGATCAAGGCGATGGACGGCCACTATCGCGACGTCACCGAGAAGCTGATCCGGGAAGTCACGTCGCAGGGGTCGTTCGACTTCGTCACCGAGATTGCGGCCGAGCTACCGCTCGTCGCGATCGCGGAGTTGCTCGGCCTGCCCAAGGAGGATCGGCACAAGGTGTTCAAGTGGTCGAACACGATGATCGGCAGCAACGACCCCGAGTACGCGGGCGGACCCGACGTGGCAGCGACGGCGATGGCCGAGCTGTACATGTACGCCAACGAACTCGCCGCGGCCCGCAAGATCGAGCCCCGCCAGGACATCATCACGACCCTTCTCGCAGCCGATGGCGACCAACAGTTGAGCGAGCACGAATTCGACCTGTTCATCCTGCTGCTCGCGGTAGCCGGCAACGAGACCACTCGCAACGCGATTTCGCAGGGCTTGCTCGCGTTCTTGGAACATCCAGAGCAGTGGGACAAACTCAAGGCGGATCCCGCCAAGCACCTCGACGGCGCGATCGAAGAGGTGCTGCGGTTCGGAACGCCCGTGATGCATTTCCGCCGTACGGCCACGACCGATCTGGAACTGCACGGTCAGCACATCGAAGAGGGCGACGCCGTCGTCATGTACTACATTTCGGCCAACCGCGACGAAGAAGTGTTCGCCGATCCGAACTCGTTCGACATCACCCGCTCGCCGAATCCGCACCTCGCGTTCGGTGGTGGCGGGCCGCATCACTGCCTTGGTGTCAGCCTCGCGAGGTTGGAAATGCGGATCATGTTCGAAGAGCTGCTCAACCAGGTCGATCACTTCGAACTCCAGGCGCCGCCCGCTCGGTTGCGGTCCAACTTCATCCACGGGATCAAGCACCTCAAGGTCAAGGCGATTCCTGCCTCGTAGGTGATGCCTCCGGCTCCCGGAGCGTGTAAAGTAACCCTTACAACAGGCACTGCCGCCTGGTGTAACGGATCGTAGGTAGGTCGTCGTGGGAGCCAGCTTCCTCATCACACTTCGCGAGGGCCTAGAAATTTCGTTGGTGCTCGCGATCCTGTTGGCGTACCTCGCGAAGACGGATCGGCGATCGCTCTTCCCGGCTGTTGCGGTTGGCGCCGCCATTGCGGCTGTGGTGTGCATCGTGGCCGGGGTCGTCTTTCATTTGGTGGTCGGCGAGTTCGTCGGCAAGACCGAACAGGCCATCGAGGGCACGTTGGCCTTGGTTGCCGCCGCCCTGCTCACGTGGATGATCTTCTGGATGCGTACGCATTCGCGCGGTCTGTCGAATTCTCTCCACGGCAAGCTCGACGCTGCGGTCGGCCAATCGGCCACCGCGGTGGCGGTCGTCGCGTTCGTCGCCGTCGTTCGTGAGGGCTTCGAGACGGTGCTGTTCCTGCTCGGCGCGCAGACCCCTGGCTCGTCTGGCTCGGCGGTGATCGTCGGGGGCCTGTTCGGCCTGGGCATCTCCGCCGTGCTCGGCGTGACGATCTATCGCAGCGGGAGCCGTTTCAACCTCAGGCGGTTCTTCCAGATCACGGGCCTGCTGCTGGTCCTCTTTGCCGCCGGCCTGTTCGCCAAGGCAGTCCACGAATTCCGCGAGCTGCTCGAGATCGAGGGTGCGCTCGCCCGACCGTTGTGGACGGTCACATCCGGTCCTTTGGCGTCGGGCTGGGGGCACGACTTCTTGCAGGGGTTGTTCGGCTGGTCCGAGTCGCCGGAGAGAATTCGCGTCGTCGCCTATTTCGCCTATCTCATCCCAGTTGCCACGGCGTTCTTCGCGGGTGGGCGTTCGCGTCCGGCTGCTGCGCCGACCAAGGAGCTGGTCACCACCCTGATGCCATGAGGTGGTCGGGCGACGACCGTTCATCGTGGCGGGCGAGGTCGTGCCGGGCGAGGGCGGGGTCGGTCAGGCGGGGTCGATCAGGCTGGGGTCGGTCAGGCTGGGGTCGGCTGGAAGCGGAAGCCGACGCCGGAGTCGGTGATGAAGAAGGCCGGCCGCCCGGGATCGGGTTCGAGTTTGCGGCGGATATGGCCCATATGGACCCGCAACAGGTTCTGGTCGGGGTCGTAGCTCGGCCCCCACACGACGGTGACGAGTTGACGGTAGGTGATCAGCCGATCCGGATTGCGGACGAGATGACCGACGATGCCCCACTCGATGGGCGTCAGCCGGACCTCTTCCATCTCCGGGCCGGTAAACGCGCGGTGAGCGGCAAGATCGAGGCGAAACGCCGTGGTGGTCACCTCGGGCGCCTCGCACACCGTCTCAGGGTGACGGCGCAGCACCGCTCGGATTCTGGCGACGAGTTCGGCCATTCCGAATGGTTTCGTCACGTAGTCGTCGGCGCCAGCCTCGAGCGCCTGTACCTTCGAACGTTCGTCGTCGCGCACGGTGAGCACGATCACCGGCACCCTCGTCCAGCCCCGCAACGCCTCGATGACCATGATGCCGTCCATTCCCGCAAGGCCGAGGTCGAGCAGCAGAATGTCGGGGTGTTCGCCGGCCACCACCGTGAGCGCGGCTTCACCCGTCGTGGCTTCGAATACCTCGTATCCGCGCGCGCCCAGGTTGAGGCTGAGCGCCCGCCTGATCTGGGGTTCGTCGTCGACGACGAGGACACGGATCACGCGGCCACCTCGACTGCTTGTGGCAGCTCGATGGTGACGGTGAGACCTCCGCCGGGTGTGTCGTCGAGGGTGAGCGTACCGGCCATGGCATTGACGAAACCCTGCGCGATTGCGAACCCGAGCCCGACGCCGTCACTCATGCCCTGGTCACCGAGGCGTTGGAACGGTGCGATGACCTTGGTCCGTTCGGCCGCGGCGATGCCAATTCCGCGATCGACGATGCGGAGATGAACGGTGCCGACGACGATACCCGCCTCGATCCGAACGGGCTGACCGGCAGGACTGTGGCGAAGCGCGTTGCTGACGATGTTGGCGAGGCTCCGTTCGAGCAGCGTCGGGTCGCACATCACGCCAGGGGTGTCCGGCGGAATGTCGACCTCGACCATGCCCGGTTGGGCATTCACGCTCTGCAGCGCCGCGGCTACCGTATCGGCCAGCCCGCAGGCGCGGATGTCGACCGCGAGTGCCCCGATCTGCAAGCGGCTTGCATCGAGCAGGTTGCCGACCAGCCGGTTGAGTCGATCCGTTTCCTCCTCGACGGTGAGCAGCGCTTCGGATATCTGTGCTGTCGTCCAGGTCACCGCGGGGTCGCGCAGGCCCGAGATCATGGCCTTGATCGACGACAGAGGTGTGCGCAGGTCGTGCGAGACCGAGCGCAGCATGGCCGTGCGGACGGCGTCGATGTTGGCGAGCCCGGCTGCCTCGCCGGCCTCCGCTGCGAGTCGTTGATTGTCGATCGCGATCGCGAGTTGGTCGGCCAGCACCCGCAGCAGCCGTTGATCGTCGTTGGACAGCTGACGGCCGAACACCTGCAGCACCGGAAGCGGGCCCTGATCGCCGTGAAGGCTCGACGACAGCGTCAGGGTTGCCGTTGGTTGAGTGCTGACGTCTCCAGCTTCGGCCAAGGTCACCGGCCCCGACGCGTCCTGACGGCTGATCAGCACACCGTCGAAGTCGAACGTTGAGCGAAGGTATTCGACCAGACGGGGGAGTGGTTCCGGATCGGCGGTCAGACTCGTCGCCGACCGGGCGAGGGCCTCGGCTTCGAGACGGGCCCGACGCGCCTCGACGGAACGCCGCGACACCGTGTTCACGAGTGATCCGACCGCGACCGCGACCACGACGAACACGATCAGGGCAATCGCGTTCTGTGCCTCGGCAATGGTCAGGGTGTAGTACGGCTTGACGTAGTACCAGTTGATGAGCAACGACGCGACGACGGCCGCGACGGCCGCAACGAGCCGCCCGCCGATGGCCGCGATCGCGAGCACCACCACGAGCATCAGTAACAGTTCGGTCGAGAGGTCGATCCTGCCACGCAACGGGAGTGTGATCGCGATGAAGATCGGCAACCCGAGCGCGGTCAACAGCCACGCCGCCAACATTCGCCGCCCATCGAGCGTCGGCGGCGGTCGCCTCCGCTGTATCTCCGCCAGACCCCCGAGCCCTTCATGGGCAATGATGTGGACGTCGATGTCGCCGGCAAGACGGGTGACGCGGGCAACGAACGAGCCGTGGATCAGCTCGTGCCAACGACTCCGCCGGCTCGCGCCGACCACGAGTTGCGTCGCCTTCTCCCGGCGGGCGAACGCGGCGAGCGCCTCCGCTGTGTCGTGGCCGACGACCTCGTGGGCCGTTCCGCCGAGCTCGCTGACCAGGCGTCGCTGGGCTGACAACGCATCAGCGCCTTCGTGGGTCAATCCGTCGTCGACTGCGACGTGGACCCCGACGAGTTCTCCGCTGACCCGGCCGGCCATCCTCGAGGCACGCCGGATCAGTGCCTCACCACCAGCAAAGCCAGTGATCCCGACTACCACCCGCTCGCGTGTTTCCCAGGCCTCGGAGATGCCATGAGCGTCGAGATAGCCGTGCAGCGATTCTTCGACCCGATCGGCCAGCCACAGCAACGCGAGCTCGCGCAGCGCGCTGAGGTTGCCGGGCCGGAAGTAGTTGGCCAGAGCCGTGTCGATTCGTTCCGCTGGGTAGATGTTGCCGTGCGCCATTCGGCGGCGGATCGCCTCCGGTGACATATCGACCAGTTCGAGTTGATCGGCGCGACGCACGATGTCATCGGGCACCGTCTCGCGTTGAACGGTACCGGTGATGCGCGAGATCACGTCGTTGAGCGATTCGAGGTGCTGGATGTTCAGCGTCGAGACCACGTCGATTCCGGCTTCGAGCAGTTGCTCCACGTCCTGCCAGCGCTTCTCGTTAGGCGAACCGGGAGCATTGGTGTGGGCGTATTCGTCGACGAGCACGACCTGCGGTCGCCGGGCAAGGATCGCGTCGACGTCGAGTTCGCGCAACACGGTGCCGCGGTACTCGATCGGGCGTAGCGGCACCACCTCGAGATCGCGGATCTGGCCGGCCGTCTGATTCCGGTCGTGGGTCTCGACGATGCCGACGACGACGTCGGTGCCACGCTCCATGCGGCGCACGCCCTCGCCGAGCATTTTGTAGGTCTTGCCGACACCCGGAGACGCCCCGAGGTAGATGCGCAGTGAACCGCGAGCCATTCGGTCAGTCTCTCGCGTTCCGTGCGAATCTGCTCACGGGTTCAGCTGATCGAGGGCGAGATTGAGTTCGACGACGTTGACCCCTGGCTCGCCGAGTACGGACAAGCCCCGACCGTCGGTGTGGGCGCGGATCAGGGTCTGCACGTGGTCGACGGTCAGACCGCGCGCCTTGGCCACCCGTGACGCCTGCAGCCTGGCGTTGGCGATCGAGATGTGCGGATCGAGGCCGGAGCCCGAAGCTGTGACGGCGTCGACCGGCACGAGACCGTCTGGAGCGAGGCCGTTCTCGGTGCGGTAGGCCTTGGCCCGCTCGCCGACGGCCTTGAGCAGATCGGGGTTGGTCGGTCCGAGATTGGATCCCGAACTGCTCGAACCGTCGTATCCGGCGCCGGCTGCCGACGGGCGGGGGTGGAAGTACTGCGAGGCGACGAACGACTGACCGATCAGCTTGCTGGCGACCACGACCCCCCCGCGGGTGATGAGTGATCCGTTGGCCTTGTCGTTGAATCCAGCCTGGCCGATCGCGGTCGTCAGCAGTGGATACCCAACGCCGCAGATCAACGTGAAGATGACGGCGAGGATCAGCGCTGGTCGGAGTTGGCGGATGAACGCACGCATGTCACTTCACTCCCAGTGCTGAGACGACGATGTCGATGAGCTTGATCCCGACGAACGGCACGACGATGCCGCCGAGACCGTAGACGAGCAGGTTTCGCTGTAGCACCGCTGCTGCTGTTGCGGCGCGGAACTTCACGCCTCGCAATGCGAGCGGCACCAGCGCGATGATCACCAAGGCATTGAAGATGACCGCTGCGAGGATTGCCGAGCGGGGGCTCGACAGATTCATGATGTTGAGCTTGTCGAGTGCCGGAAGCACGCCTGAGAACATCGCCGGGATGATCGCGAAGTACTTGGCGACGTCGTTGGCGATCGAGAACGTGGTCAGTGCGCCGCGTGTCATCAGCAATTGCTTGCCGACCTCGACGATCTCGATCAGCTTGGTCGGGTTGCTGTCGAGGTCGACCATGTTGCCGGCCTCCTTGGCGGCCTGGGTTCCGGTGTTCATCGCAACGCCGACGTCGGCCTGGGCCAACGCCGGTGCGTCGTTGGTCCCGTCGCCGGTCATCGCGACGAGGTTCCCCCCGGCTTGCTCGGTCTTGATGAGCGCCATCTTGTCCTCCGGCGTCGCCTCGGCCAGGAAGCCGTCGACGCCGGCCTCGTGCGCGATGGCTGCCGCGGTCAGCGGATTGTCGCCGGTGATCATGATCGTTCGGATGCCCATCGAGCGGAGTTGGTCGAAGCGCTCGCTCATGCCCGGCTTGACGGTGTCCTTGAGCCTGATCACCCCGAGAATCCGCCAGGTGGGTGACCCGGCGGCCCTGTCGATGACGACAAGCGGTGTCGCGCCGTCCTTGGCGACTCGCTCCACGATCGGGCCGAGTTCCAGCGGCGCCGGTGTGCCCTCCGCCTCGACGAAGATGCGGACCGAATCGGCCGCGCCCTTGCGGACGACGCGCCCGTCGCTCAGATTCATGCCCGACATCCGGGTCTGGGCCGTGAACGGCACGAGTTCAGCAGTCGGATCATCGAGCGCGACGAGACCGAACTTCTCGATCGCCAACGTCACGATCGAGCGACCCTCGGGCGTTTCGTCGGCGAGCGACGACATCAGCGCACCTTCTGCGACCTCGTGTTCGGTCACCCCGTGTACTGGAAGGAATTCGGCAGCCTGACGCGATCCGAACGTGATGGTTCCGGTCTTGTCGAGCAACAGGGTGGTGACGTCGCCCGCTGCCTCCACTGCTCGGCCGGACATCGCAAGAACGTTGCGCTGGACCAGGCGGTCCATACCTGCAATGCCGATCGATGACAACAGCCCACCGATGGTGGTGGGGATGAGGCACACCAACAGCGCGACGAGCACGACGATGCTCTGCTCGGCGCCCGAGTAGATCGCGAACGGTTGGAGGGTCGCAACGGCGAGCAGGAAGATGATGGTGAGGCCGGCGAGCAGGATCGAGAGCGCGATCTCGTTCGGCGTCTTCTGTCGGTTGGCCCCCTCGACGAGCGCGATCATCCGGTCGAGAAAGGTCTCGCCCGGTTTGCACGTGATCCGCACGACGATCTCGTCGCTGAGGACCCGCGTGCCGCCGGTGACGGCCGAACGGTCGCCGCCGGATTCGCGGATCACCGGTGACGATTCGCCCGTGATCGCAGATTCATCGACTGTGGCAATGCCCTCGACGACGTCGCCGTCGCCCGGGATCACGTCGCCGGCCACCACCACACACAGATCGTCGATCTGCAGGAGAGACGATGCCTTCTCGGTGATCGTGCCGTCGGCCAGGCGCACCCTGGCAGTTGTGTCTGCCCGAGTCTGGCGCAGTGCGGCGGCTTGGGCCTTGCCGCGCCCCTCCGCCATGGCTTCCGCGAAGTTGGCGAAGAGCACCGTGAACCACAGCCAAACCGCGACGAGACCGGTGAAGGCGTTCTGCTGGCCGCTACTGCTGGAGTAGTCGCGGATGAACAGCAGCGTCGTCACCACCGAGCCGACCTCGACGATGAACATCACCGGGTTGCGCATCATGATCTTCGGGTTGAGCTTGCCTACCGCGGCGACCGACGCGGTCTTGATGATCGACCGGTCGAAGATCGACACCGATTTCTTGGTGCGCACCTTCGGCGGGCGCGGTTCGTCGTTGGCCGGACTGTTCAGCAGGGTTGCAGTCATGATTCCTCGTTCAGAGGGAGAGGTGTTCGAGGATCGGCCCGAGCACGAGGGCTGGGAAGAACGTGAGGCCGGCCACGATCATGATGACGCCTGCGACGAGGACTGCGAACAGGGGAGTGTGGGTCGGGAAGGTTCCACTCGTTGCCGGCACCTTCGGCTTGCCGGCGAGAGATCCGCCGACGGCGAGCGCAGGGATGATCAGGAAGAATCGCCCGATCAGCATTGCGATGCCCTGGGTCACCGTGTACCAGCGGGTGCTCGTGTCCTGGTGTGCGAAGGCCGAGCCGTTGTTGTTCGCAACGGACGCGTAGTTGTAGAGCACCTCGGAAAGACCGTGCGGGCCAGGCTGATAGTTGGCAGCACTCTTGAGCAGGATCGACGCTGCCGCGAAAGCGAGGACTGCGATCGGCATCGCGAGGATGAACAGCGTCACGAGTTTCATCTCGGCCGCTTGAATCTTCTTGCCGAGGTACTCCGGTGTCCGCCCGACCATCAGTCCGGCGATGAAGACGGCGAGGAGGGCGTATTGAAGAACACCCATCAGCCCGACGCCGGCGCCGCCCGGTGAGATCTCGCCGAGCATCATGTGCAGCATCGGTGACGCGCCACCGAGGGGCGTGAACGAATCGTGCATGCAGTTGACCGCTCCATTCGAGGTGCCGGTCGTCGCGCCGGCCCAGAGCCCGCACGCGGCAGCACCGAGGCGAAGTTCCTTGCCCTCCATGTTGCCGCCGGATTGAGTCGTCGAGATCGACTGATCGACCCCGAGCCCGGCCAGCTTCGAATTGCCGCCCTGTTCGGCGAACATCGCGAACCCTGCAAAGACAGTGAGTAACGCGGCCATCACGGCGATGAGGACCCGGGCCTGTCGCTTGTCGCCCACCAGCTTGCCGAACGCGACCACGAACGCGAATGGGATGAGCAGGATCGCATACAGCTCGAGCATGTCGGAGATGCCGTTCGGGTTCTCGAACGGGTGGGCGGAGTTGGTGTTGAAGAAACCGCCTCCGTTCGTGCCGAGCTGCTTGATGGCCTCCTGCGACGCCACCTGGCCGCCAGGGATGGCCTGATCGGCGACTCCGGTAGTCGAGTCGATCGAGACGGCCACCGTGTAGCCCTTCACGTTCTGAATGACGCCCTGGGAGATGAGCACGACGGCGAAGACGAGCGACAACGGCAGTAGGATCCTCACGACCGTGCGGGTCAGATCGACCCAAAAATTGCCAAGGTTGCGGGTGTTCGACCGGGCGATGCCGCGAATGATCGCGACGATCACGGCCATGCCGGCGGCAGCCGACACGAAGTTCTGGACGGTGAGGCCGATCATCTGGGTCAGGTGGCTCATCGCGACCTCGCCCGAGTACCACTGCCAGTTGGTGTTGGTGACGAAGCTGACCGCGACGTTCCAAGCACCCCATGGCGTCACGGCGGCGCGATCGGTCGGGTTGAACGGCAGGTTGCCCTGTAACCGTTGCAGCGCGTACAGGATCAGGATCGACACCAGGCTGAACGCGAGCAGCGCCAAGGCATACACGTTCCAGCGCTGCTCACGCTTCGAATCGATCCGGCAAACCCGATAGATCAGGCGCTCGATCGGCCCGAACACCCGGTCGCCGGGTGCGCTGGCGTCTTGTCGCACCCCGTACACGGCTGCCATGTACCGGCCGAGTGGCCCAACGGTGATCACCAACAGGGCGACCAGGATCAGTGCCTGGATTGTTGCCTGCCAACTCATCAGAAGCGCTCAGGGAACACGAGCACGAACAGCAGGTACATCACACCGAGCGCGGCGAGGCCGAGACCGACCCAGTTGTCGATCGCATTCGTTGCCGCGATCACGCCGACACCGCCGTGTCGATCGATGACTCGGCGTGGGGACTGTCAGCGAGATCCAGGCCTGGGCGATCGGGCAGCGGCGCCGAGACCTGGGTGAATTCGTCGGGGCCGATGATTCGGTCGCACCATTGTACGTACAGCACGCAGATGCAGAAGAAAGCGACCGTCGCAGCGATGAAAATGACGTCGGACATCACACACCCCCGGACGATTTCGCCGCGCCTCCAGCGAGGGTGGCAAGCGGCCCGCTGACGATCGCGTCGCAGAAACGTTGTGTGGGGCTCATAGCCGACGACTCTACGCTCGCGGGTCGTTCGGAGCCGGTCTCTTACGGTTTCTTCACGGCCTGCGCCAGGTTCTTCACGTCGCCTTCACGGCCGTGACCTTGCTTTCAGCGGGCTACTGCGAGGTCGGCGCGGTGAATGCCGGCGATGATCGCGCTCTTGGTCCGCTCGACAGGACCAGACGGTCGGAGCACCGAATAGCGATCGAGCATCTCGTTGAGCACGACCGAGATCTCCTCGCGGGCGAGCGCCGCTCCGATGCAGTAGTGCGTTCCGAAGCCGAACGCGAGATGTGGGTTCGGCGAGCGACCGATGTCGAACTGGCCTGCCGTCGGTCCGAACACGGCTTCATCGCGATTCGCGCTGGCGTAGACGAGTGCTACATGATCGCCGGCGCTCAGCAGTGTGCCGCCGAGTTCGGTGTCGTGAACCGCGGTGCGCATGAAGTAGATGACCGAACTCGACCAGCGCAGCATCTCCTCGGCAGCCAGCGGGACCAGCGAGCGGTCATTCCTGAGGCGTTGCCACTGCTCGGGATCGTTGGCGAGCGCGACGAGGCCGGAGGACATCGTGTTGCGGACCGTCTCGTTGCCGGCTGTCAGCAACTGGACCGCGAACATCGCGATCTCGAAGTCGGTCAGGCCGGCGGCGGCCAGCAACGAGAACACGTCGTCGCCGGCGTCGGCCTTCTTCGCGGCCACCGCAGCGAGGAGATACCCGACCATCTCGGCCTGGATGACGAGACGTTCCTCGGCCGTGTGGTCGGTGGCGCCGGGGATCGAGATCTCGCTCCACAGGTAGAACTTCTCCCACTCTTGCGCTGGCACGCCCAGCAACTCGCAGATGACGAGCAGTGGGAACGGCATCGTCAGATGGTGGACGATATCGACGGCCTGGTCGTTCGGGATCGAGTCGAGGAGGCGCCGGACATGGGCCTCCAGGCGAGGCTGGAGCGCTCTCATCGCCGATGGGCGGAACGCCGGCGCGACGAGTCCGCGGTAGCGGGTGTGATCGGGAGGATCGGTGTGCATCATCGTCGGCGGCGACGGGTAGGTGTGTCCGATCTCGAACGTGAGGATGCCCTGCCGGCTACAGAACCTTGTCGGATCGGTCGACGCCTGTTGCACTTCGCGGTGATGGCTCACGACCCAATAGCCGCCGCTTCCGTTCCAGGCGAGCGGTCCGATTGCGCGCAGACGGGCGAGGTGCTCCCACGGGTCACCCCCGACGGTGCCGGGCAGGTGGCCGGCGAAGAAACCTTCGGTCAGCACTGCCTCGGTGAGTGGCTCATGGAACATCTCGGACATCCCGACTCAAGCCCGCTGAGAACTGACGGAAACGACCTCGCCGGTCATGTAACTGCTGTAGTCGCTGGCGAGGAAGACGATCACGTTGGCGACCTCCCACGGCTCGGCGTAGCGGCCGAAGGCCTCGCGTTCGGTCAGTTCTTCGAGCAGATCATCGCTGGTGACCTTGGCGAGGAACGGGTGCATCGCAATACTCGGCGCGACGGCGTTGACGCGGACGCCGCGCCGACCGGCCTCGATCGCGGCGCATCTGGTGAGCGCCATCACGCCGGCCTTGGCCGCCGCGTAGTGGGCCTGACCGGCCTGGGCCCGCCAGCCGAGCACGGATGCGTTGTTGACGATGACGCCACTGCCGCGTCCGTACATGTAGTTCAGCCCGGCGCGCATGCAGCGGAACGTGCCGCTGAGTGTGACGTCGAGGACGGCCCCCCACTGAGCGTCGGTCATCTCGTGCAGTTCGGCCGTGCCCCCGAGGCCGGCATTGTTGATCAGCACGTCGATCCCGCCGAGGTGAGCAGATGCCGCCGCGATCAGAGCCTGGACCGAGTCTTCGTCGGTGACGTCGCAGCGAATACCGACGACGCCGAGTTCGGCTGCGGACTCGCCGCAGCGGCGCTCGTGCTTGTCGCTGATGACGACCGTTGCGCCCTCCTCGACGCAGCGCTTCGCCGTCGCGAAGCCGATGCCGGTGCCAGCGGCCGCCGTGATCAGCACCCGCTTGCCCGCCAGCAGGCCGTGGCCGGGAACGTACATGGGTGCGACTGGACTCATTGCGGTTCCTTTGGCAGGCCGAGCACGCGCTCGCCGATCACGTTGCGCTGGATTTCGTTGCTGCCACCGTAGATGGTGTCGCTGCGCGTGAAGAGGAACAGCTTGTGCTCGAGCGTCATCTCGCCGCTGCCCGCCTGCCCGCTCGGTCCCATCAGATTCACCATCAGTTCGCCGAGATCGCGGTGCCAGTTGCCCCAGAACAGCTTGGCGATGCTCGCCTCCGGACCCGGCACGCCGGAACCCATCGACCGCAACGCGTTCCAACGCATCAGTTGCAATCCGGTGTGGGCCTTCGCCAGACGCTGGCGGACGACCGCGTCGCCGATCACGCCGAACCGACGGGCGAGCCCGATTGTGGACTGCAGCTCGCGTTCGAAGCCGACCTGCTGGGCCAGGGTGGAGATCCCCCGTTCGAACGCGAGCAGGCCCATCGCCACCCGCCAGCCGTCGCCTGGCGCGCCGATGACCATGTCGCCGCCCGTGCGCGCGTCGGTGAAGAACGTCTCGTTGAACTCTCCACCGCCGGTGATCTGGCGGATGATGCGGGTTCCGACGCCCGCCTGAGCCATCGGTACCAGCAGGAACGACAGACCCCGATGCCGCGCCGAGCCCGGCTCCGTCCTCGCGACGACGAAGCACCAGTGACTGACGTGGGCGAGCGAGGTCCACACCTTCTGGCCGTTGAGCACCCAGTCCTCACCGCCGGAGTCGTTCGCGACGAGCGCGGCCTTGGTCTGTACGTTGGCGAGATCGCTGCCGGCGTCGGGCTCGCTGTAACCCTGGCACCACCGCTCGGTGCCCTGGAGGATTCCCGCCAGGAACCGTTCGCACTGCTTCGTCGTACCGTACTCGATCAGGGTCGGCGCAAGCAGGTTCTCACCCATGTGATTGACCCGGGCCGGGGCCTGAGCCCTGGTGTACTCCTCGGCCCAGATGATCTGTTTGGCAACGCTGGCGCCCCGGCCACCGTGCGATTCCGGCCAGCCGAGACCGATCCAGCCGGCGGCGCCGAGCTCTTTCTCCCACGCGACCCGGACCTCGAAGCCGACTTCTTCGTCCCCTGGTCCGCCGCGACCCTTCAGCTCGGCAAAGTCGCCGACGACATGATCCGCGAGCCAGGCCCTGACGTGCTCGCGGAACGCCACGTCGGACAGCGCTGACAGGTCGGGCATCAGGCGTTGCGGGCTTGGTTGGCGGCCGCCGCCGCGCCCCGATCCCGTGATGACAACGACTTCGTCCTGGAGATGCCCGGACACGATGACCCCTCGTCTGTTCGTTCTGAAAAGCTGTGGCAAACGCCGTCAAGACCGTGCAGGACAAAGTTTCTGACACAACGTCAGAAACTAACGTAGCATCCACTAACGTCGCGTTTCGTATGTATCTCGCCGAAACCCCAGAGCAGGAATCCCTCCGCCGCGAGCTGCGCGAATACTTCGAGCAGTTGCTCACCCGTGAGGTCCGCGACGGCTTGGGCGACAACGGGGAAGGCAACCCGGAGTTCCGCCGCATCGTGCGCCAGATGGGATCGGACGGTTGGCTCGGACTCGGTTGGCCGAAGGAATACGGAGGTCAGGGTCGGCTCGCGACGGATCAGTTCATCCTGTTCGACGAGGCCCAGCGGGCGCACGCTCCGTTCCCGTTCGTCACCATCAACACCGTCGGCCCGACGATCATGGCCTACGGCACGCAGGAGCAAAAGGACGCCTATCTGCCCGGCATCCTCGCCGGCGAACTGAACTTCGCGATCGGCTACACCGAGCCGGAGTCCGGGACCGATCTCGCCTCGCTGCGAACTTCGGCGGTGCTCGACGGCGATGAGTGGGTGATCAACGGCAACAAGGTGTTCACGAGCGGAGCGAACCAGGCCGACTTCGTCTGGCTCGCGTGCCGCACCGATCCCGATGCTCCCAAGCACAAGGGCATTTCGATCATCATCGTGCCGACCGACTCGCCCGGGTTCTCGTGGACCCCGATCGTCACCGTTGGAGGCAACGTGACGACCGCGACGTACTACAGCGATGTGCGCGTGCCGAAACACAACGTCGTCAGCGATGTCAATCGCGGCTGGCAACTGATCACCACCCAGCTCAACCACGAGCGCGTCGGTCTCGCTGCGCTGACGGGGCTCACCCATCGCCTGTACGACGATGTGGTTGCGTGGGCCGCGGCAGAACCGTCGGGGCCAGCCGTTGGCCAGCGGATGTTGGATCTCGCCTGGGTGCAGGCCGATCTCGCCAAATGCAAGGCCATCCTCGAGGCATTGAAGCTGATGAACTGGAAGCTCGTCCGTTCGGTCAGCGACGGAACACTGACCCCGCAGGCTTCGTCGTCGGTGAAGGTCTTCGGCACCGAGCGCGCGGTCGAGGTCTACAAGCTGCTGCTCGGCATCCTCGGCCCGTTCGGCCACCTCCGCGAGGGCGCGCCCGGCGCAGTCCTGCACGGTGAGGTCGAGCAGGCCGGGCGGATGGCCCAGATCAACACCTTCGGCGGGGGAGTCAACGAGATCCAACGCGACATCGTCGCAACCGCCGGGCTCGGAATGAAGAGGGCATCGCGATGAAGTTCCGGTGCGCGGCCGGGTGACATGCGGCAACGTCGCTTCTACTCCGAAACCCCACGACGCCGCCAACGCCCCAATCAACAACCAGACGCGGCACCCGTCAACGATCACCCGCGGTCATCGCGCGGAAGCGCCACTAGAGTTCGCACCCATGAGCCTGTTCGAGCACGTCCCGCATCCCCGAATCAAATCGCGTCAGGCTGCTCCGCCGATGAAAGTGGCCGATCACCTGCCACGATCGAATGCCGCCGCGCAGTTCAACTCGTGGCTGGCCGTCAAGATCACGAGCGGGGTCGGCACCATGTGGTGCGCGTATGCATTCGCAGTCATCGCTCTGATCAGCCTGCCAGACGCGATCAAGGCGGGGCGGCCGGCGATCATCTCGTGGATCGCTCAGACATTCCTGCAACTCGTGCTCTTGTCGATCATCATCGTCGGCCAGAACATTCAGAGCGCTTCGACCGACAAGCGCGCCACTGACACCTACGACGACGCTGAGGCAGTGCTGCACGAAGCCCTTCAGATCCAGCAGCATCTCCAAGCGCAAGATGCGGCGATCGAAAAGATCTTGGAGCATCTCGGCATCACAGTTTCAACAAGTGGTCCGGGTGCCAGCCCGGCGCCGTAGGCCCATCGACGAACACTGATGGCGGACGGCGTCTAGGCTTGCGAGCGTGACCATCGCCGACCGCCTGACCGAGCTCGGGCTGATGTTGCCGACCGTGTTCCCGCCAGCAGGCAACTATGTCGGCTGCGTCATCGTCGGCGACATCGTCCACGTCGGCGGGCACGGTCCGGTCGATGGTGACACGGTCATCTGCGGCAAGGTCGGCGCGGAGCTGACCCTCGAGGACGCGCGGCGCGCCGCGCGCATGACTGCGCTCTCGATCCTGTCCACCCTGAACGCCGAACTCGGAAACCTCGATCGGATTCGCAGGATCATCAAGGTGTTCGGCATGGTCAATGTGGCGCCCGGTTTCAATCAGACCCCAGCGGTCATCGATGGTTGCTCGGATCTCCTCATCGATGTGTTCGGGGAGCGGGGCCGCCACACCCGTAGTGCGGTCGGGCTGGCGGCGCTTCCGTTCGACATCGCAGTCGAGATCGAGATGATCGCTCAGCTCTGGCCCGAGCCGTGATTCGGTCGATCTCGGCCGATCTCAACGGTCGATCGAATCGACGATGGCACGGAGATTCGGCCACGCGGCAGCGAAGCCGGCATGGAGCTCTCGCTCGTCGACGGCATCGACACGAACCCAATCGACAGCGTCGGTCTCGAAATTCAGCGAGGATCCGAACCGCTCGTCGACCTGTATCACCACCGTCGTGTACTGCCAATCGTGCGCGGGGGAGAACACATGCTCTCCGATCACGCGGTGTTCGAGAGGAACGGCCCCGACCTCCTCCGACGCTTCTCGCAGAGCACCCGAGTACGGCGATTCGCCCTCGTCGAGCGCTCCGCCGGCGCAGGACCATGTGCCGCCCTCATGAGCGAATGCAGACCTTTTCTGCAGCATCACGAACGCGTCTCGGTTCGGCTCGCGCACGACGAAGAGCACACCCGCTGCTCCGAACACTCCCCAACGGACTCGGCCGTCACCACATCGCAGGAATCCGTCACCAGTTCGCGTCTCGGTCACGGTCGAACACCTTTGCGCGCTTGGGCCGCGCGCGCCAACCCGAGCGACGCACTCGACCACCGGCGTCTGCCCGTGTTGGATCAGGCCAGACGCGACATTGCACGGGCAGTCCGGCGCGTCGAGCGGGTCACCGACCACCGACACAGTGAGAATGAGCCACAGTGAGGTATTCGCCCATCGCCACCGGCGGCATCGGGAGAGCCACCAAGAAACCCTGTGCGAACTCACAACCCATCCCGACCAGGAGATCGATCTGTTCAGGGGTGTCGACGCCTTCCGCGATGACTCGCAGTCCGAGCGCGCGTGTCAGAGCAACGACGGCCTCGACGATCGCGCGGCGAGTGCCGTCGCTGCTCATCCCGCTGACGAACGATTGATCGATCTTCACGGTGTGGACCTTGGCCCGGTGCAGGTATGACAGCGACGAAAACCCGGTCCCGAAGTCGTCGAGCGCGAGCGGCACACCGAGCGCATCGAGGCCCTTCAGGACCTCGGTCGCCTCCGTCCCTGCCTTCATCAGCACCGACTCGGTGAGTTCCAACATCAACGCGCTCGGCTCGAGACGGTGCTTGTCCAGCACCTCGCTGACTCGCTGTGCGAAGGCGCCGTGGAGTTGGGCGCCGGAGACGTTGACGTCGACTGCGAAGCCGTTGTCGACGAGGCCCTCGGCTCGCCAGACGGCGAGTTGGCCCATCGCCTGGTCCATCACCCACAGCCCGATTTCATCGATCATCCCGCTCTCCTCGGCGAGTGGGATGAACTCGCCGGGGGAGATCAATCCCATCTGCGGGTGGGCCCACCGCAACAGCGCCTCGGCCGCGATCACCGCGCCGGTGACGAGGCTGACCACCGGCTGGTACACGATCGAGAGCTGCGAAGACGTGACGGCGTTGAACAATGCCTGGGAGAGATCCATCCGACGCTGTATATCGGCCCGCTGATCCTCGTCGTACAGGGCCACACCGCTGCGACCCTCGCTCTTGGCCCGATACATCGCGGCGTCAGCGTTGCGGATCAGCGAGGACGGGTCGTCATCGTCGGTGGCGACGGTGACGCCGATACATGCACTGGTGTGGATCGGCCCGCGGGCGAGCTGAATCGGTTCGGCCCACGCCCTGGCCATTCGGTGACCGACGTCGAGTGGATCGGCCTCTCCGGACGGATCCTCGATGAGGATCGCGAACTCGTCGCCACCCAGCCGGGCGACCACCGACTGCGGGGGAGCGAACTCCACGAATCTCGGTGCGAGCAAGTTCAGTAGCTCATCTCCGGCGTGGTGCCCGTAGGTGTCGTTGAGCAGCTTGAAGCGGTCCAGATCGGCGAGTATCACGAACACCTGCCCGCCGTTCTGGCGCCGCCGGTCCAGGGCCTCGCGCAGCCGGACCGCGAGTAGCCACCGGTTGGGCAGACCTGTGAGCAGGTCGTGCGTCGCGGCGAAGCTCATCGCCGCGTCGCGGCGGCGCACGCCGACAGCGGCCCAGGCGACGAGTGAGGTGACGGTGACGAGTGCCCCAGTGGTCATCAGCCAGATTCGCGCTGCGTCGGAAAAGGTTGTGTTGTGCACCCACAGTGCGAGGGCCAGCGCGAGCGCGACGAGCGCGGTATGGAGTGCGACCGCGAGCGGGCGGCAAAAGAACGCTGCGATCGGGGTGGCCCAGATGTAGAACAGCCGTGCGTCGTTGGCCGGATCTGGGATGGCGAGGTAGCCGACGGTGATCACGAGTGGGACGGCGGCGATGACGAGATGGAACAACAACGGACGCAAGTTGTCGGCGTGACCGGCGATCATCGTCATCCCTCCGGCCAACGCAACGGACGCCACGATGAGCACGACTGCGTCGCCAATTGGTGCTTGATGCGGGATCGCCACCCACAGGACCGCCGTCGCTGCGCCGACGACGTAGACCACGCCGAGCCATCGGGCTATCTGTCGGGAGCTCACTGGTGACACGAAGGGCATCGTGTCGGCTTGGCTGTTCATGTTCCTCTACCTTCAACTGTCCCAGCCCGCGATGGTTCGTCCCATTTGTTTCATCGGCATGACAGGCTCCCCACTCAAGCCGAAATGTCGACACCGAATCGCTGGCCCGTCCGCCGACTTCGCTGTCCGACATCGCGGTCCGACATCGCCATCAGAGCTGCGGTTTGAGCCAACCTTGAGCCAGCCCTGATGCCACAATGGCGGGGTGCTCGGCCGTTTTGCAATTTGGCGTCATCTCGTCGTCCTCTTCGCGATCGTGGTGAGCTCGGTGCTCGCGCTGCTCGGCCTGATCGGCAGCGGTGGCGGGAGTGAACGATTCGACTCGAAGCAGATCACCGTTTCCCCGGTAGGACGTGACGGCGTCCGGGTTCGCGAGGTCGTCGACGAGGACTTCGGCTTCCACAGGCGCCACGGTTACGAACGCATCATCCCGAACGACTTCGGCGGCCCCCATGATGTAACGGCCAGTTCGCCAGACGCGAACGCCGATGTCGAGCTGGCGTTCGTCCGAAAAGGCACACGTATCCGTCTCGGCGATCCGAACACGACCTACACCGACCAACATCGCTACGTGCTCGCGTACACGCTGCCTGACGCGCGGTTGTCGACGGGAACCCTGAACCTCGACATCATCGGTCCCGGCGAGAAGTTCGGGACGGGCCGATTCGAGGTCATCGTGACAGGCTTGGTGCTCGACAATCCGACGTGCAACGTCGGACGCTCCGGCACGGTCGGCGGCTGCACGCTTGCTCCGGTCGGCAACGACTACCGCGTCGTCTTCACGCCGCTCGAGAAGAGTGACGGGGTCACCATCGGCGGCACGATCGTCGGCTTCACCAACGTCGTCGAGCTGCCATTGCCGGCGCTGCCCGGCCGCCGCCGAGACCACCGTCAGGCACTCGCACTCGCGATGATCCCGATCGGACTGTTCGCAGCGATGATCGTGTATGTCGCCGACCGTCGCAGGGGCCGCAACGAAGTGTTCGCCGGCGGCGCAGCAGAGGCTGCCTACGGCAGACTGGCGGCACCGGGCGCAACAGGCCCGGTGCCCAACGTTGCGACGAGGTTGGTACCCGACTCGAAGATGGATGATCTCGCGACCACCGAGTTCGTACCGCCGAAGGGAATCGACCCGTGGCACGGCGCCGTCCTTCTGGGCGAACGGATCAACAACTCGACCGTGAGTGCATGGTTTTCTGCGCTCGCCGCGACCGACGCGATCACGCTCCGCCAGGACGAGGGCAAACTCGTCGTCGGGGTCGGCCGGCGACGTAGCGAACTCGATCCATCGGACGGCGCGCTCGTTGACGAGTTCATGAACGGCCGAACGGAGGTGCATCTCGGCGAGTACGACAGCCACTTTGCGTCGGCATGGAAACAGGTCAAACAGCGGCAGGGCACTTTCATCAAGTCATCGGGTTGGTGGAGGAAAGGGCCGCCGAAACCCGACGGCAGGCCAGGGGGCGGCCCGCTCGGATTCGTCGTCGCTGCCGGCGCGCTGTTGTTGTTTTTCGGCGGCTCCGTCGCCTCGGCGCTGTTCGGCGTCTTCCACCTGCTGCCACTCGCGCTGATCTTCGGTCTCGTCGTGCCCGCTGTCGCCGCGTTGTGCGTGTACGCCACCCTGTTGCCGGCACGCAGTGCGACAGGTTCCGCGCTGTCGCTGTTGACCGAATCGTTCCGCCGATTTCTCGTCGCGAGCGAGGGCCAACACGTCGAGTGGGCATGGAAGCAGGGCCTTCTCCGCGAGTACAGCGCGTGGGCTGTGGCCCTCGGCGCAGCCGCGGCATGGGGCACGGCACTCGAGCACAGCAACGTGGCGGCTACCGAGTTCGGCTCCGCCAACCCGCTGCTCGTGTACAGCATGGCGTCGTCGTTCTCGAACAGCTACACCGCGCCATCGAACACCGGGTCGGGCGGATCCTCGGGATTTTCGGGAGGCGGCGTCGGCGGCGGGGGCGGCGGCGGAAGCTCCGGATCCTGGTAGTGGCCACCGCGATAATTCGGTCACAGTCGTTGCCCGCATGGGGCGCGTAACCTGCTGTCGTGGATACGAGCGACGCTTCACCCGGCTTTTCCGATCTCGGCCTTCGACCTGAGCTGTTGAGCGCACTCACCGGGCTCGGGTACGAGGAGCCGACGCCGATCCAGCGTGAGACCATCCCGCTGTTGCTGGAGGGCCGCGATCTGCTCGGTCAGGCGGCAACCGGCACCGGCAAGACGGCCGCGTTTGCACTGCCGATCCTGCAGCGGCTCCCCGAGCGCAGTGGCAAGGTCGACCCGATCGCGCTGATCCTGGTGCCCACCCGCGAACTTGCAGTGCAGGTCTCCGAAGCGGTGTACAAGTACGGGCGCGACCTCGGCGTCAAAGTCGTGCCGATCTACGGCGGTCAGCCGATCGTTCGTCAACTACAGGTGTTGTCGCAAGGCGTGCACGTCGTCGTGGCGACACCGGGCCGTGCTCTCGACCACATCTCGCGAAACACCCTGCCGCTGAGCAACGTTCAGATCGTGGTGCTCGACGAGGCCGACGAAATGCTCGACATGGGCTTTGCCGAAGATATCGAGGAGATTCTCAAGTCCACGCCCAAGGAGCGCCAGACCGTGCTGTTCTCGGCCACCCTGCCGCCTCGGATCAACGGCATCGCCAAGCGCCACCTACGCGATCCGGTCAGGATCCAGATCGGGCTCGGTGATACCAAGCCCGGCAAGTCACCGCTCGTACGCCAGAGTGTCTACGTGGTCCAGCGGGCCCACAAGCCGGCGGCACTCGGCCGGATCCTTGACGTCGAGGCACCCGCTGCGGCGATCGTGTTCTGCCGGACGCGGATCGAGGTCGATCAACTGACCGAGACGCTCAACGGCCGGGGCTACCGGGCCGAGGCATTGCACGGCGGACTGAGCCAGGAATCCCGTGACCGGGTGATGGGTCGACTGCGCAGTGGAACCACAGAGCTACTCGTGGCCACCGATGTCGCCGCTCGTGGTCTCGACATCGATCAGCTCACCCACGTCGTCAACTACGACGTGCCGTCGGCGCCGGAGTCGTATGTTCACCGAATCGGGCGCGTCGGACGAGCGGGCCGGGAGGGCACGGCGATCACCCTGGCCGAGCCGCGCGAGCAGCGCCTGCTCGCCAACATCGAGCGACTGACCAAGCAGAAGATCGCGATCGCGAAGGTCCCAACCGTTGCCGATCTGCGTGCTCGCCAGATCGAGCTCACGCTCGGGGTGTTGCGTGAAGCACTGCTGGCAGATGATCTCGGCAACTACGAGGCCGTTGTCGACACCCTCTCCACCGAGGTCGATCTTCGCCAGATCGCGCTGGCGGCGGTGAAGCTGACCCACGAGGCCAGTGGTGCAACGATCGACGAGAAAGAGATCCCCGACGCGTCGCAACGGATCGATCGCGATCGTGATCGGGACAAGCGCGGTGCAGACAAGGGCGGTCCGGACAAGCGCGGTACGGACAAGGGCGGTGCGGACAAGGGTCGCCCCACCTCGGCCGGCCGGTTCGAGAGCGGCGCGACCGCCCGCTTGTTCATCGGGGTCGGCCGCTCGGAGGGAATCCGTGCCGGCGACCTCGTCGGAGCGATCGCCAACGAGACGAACCTCACCGGGCGCGAGATCGGCCCGATCAAGGTGTCGGATCATTTCTCGATCGTCGGCGTCCCCGAGTCTGCCGTCGATGCAGTGATCGCGGCGCTCAAGAACACCACCCTCAAGGGCAACAAGCCAAAGGTGCGGCGCTACACGGAGTAGATCTCGATCAGAAATGCGTTGACCGTTGGGTGAGCGCGAGCGATCGTGCGACGTCCTCAAATGATCCCTCACGCAAATCCGGGTCGGCGCCGGCGTGTGGGGCCACCCGGCGATCTCCCGGCATCTGAGGAACGAATCGACGGGGATCAGGCCGAGTCGGAGCCGGAGGACCTCAACAGTTCGGCGTACTCCTCGTGCTTGTCGATGAACTGGGCCACGTACCAACACTGCGGAACAACGAACCGGTCGGCCTCGCGGGCCTCGTCGAGTGCATGGCGAACCAGACGCGCGGCGATGCCCCTGCCGCGCTTGGCTGGATCGGTGAGTGTGTGGGTGAAGGTGATCGCGCCATCCGCGAGCTCGTACTCCGCATATCCGCTCTGCTCGCCGTCGAGGTAGATTTCGTAGCGGGATCGCTCCTCGTTGTTGATCACTTCCGTCGTCATGCCCGCCCTCTCGATACGTTCCGTTTGCCGACGATTGTTACATGCTGGGTCGCATCGTTGCGCGACAATGGGCGGACCGACTCCGTGTGCCCGCGCGATCCCGATCCTGGCGCGGTTTCGCGCAGGCAGTGAGGTCGACCCGGTGTGACGCCAGGAGCGGCCGAGGCGACCTCAGCCCCACATGACTTGCGAGCCATGGTGCAGGGTCAGCTTCCACCGGCCCTCGATGCGCGCGAACACGTTGGTGGCGGCGATCGTGCCGGTCGAGCCGCCCTCGACGAGATTCTCGTCGAGGGTCACCCAAACGACATCGCCGGCACCCGTCGCGGCAATGTTGGTGACGATGAACTGGTTGCGGCCGGGTCCGGAGAAGATCCTCCGCCATGACTCCTCGATGACCGGCCAGGACCGCAGGATCGGCCAACCGGGGTGGACGCAGACGGCGCCTTGCGAGTGGTCCCACACCGACCGCATGGCTTCGATGTCGCGCCGCTCGTGAGCATCGTAGAATTCTTGATTCACTGCGAGGACATCATCGAACATCGGTGGCACGCTATCCCTGTCCCGTTGAGGCGCAGTGAGCGGTCGTCGCCGCAGGCGTTGTTGCTATGCGGCCGGATCGACGAGCCCCCAGCGCCGGCGGATGAACCGCTGGGCCGAGCCGAAGAACAGCGCATCGACGAAGATGCCGATGGCAAGGATCACGATCATGTTCGCCTGAAGATCCGGGACGTCCGACAGGTCGCGGGCATTCTGCAGCCGAGCGCCGACAGAGAACACGCGCGGCACGATGACGAGCAGTTCGCCGGCCATCAGGCTTCGCCATGCGAACGCCCAACCCTGCTTGAGCCCTCCGAGGATGGACGGTAGCGACGCCGGCATGGTGACGGTGCGGTACAGCTGCAATCCGCGGGCACCGAGCACGTTGCCGGCGCGCAGCAGGAGCGGAGGGACCTGATCGGAGCCGTTGATGACCCCGTTGGCGATCGACGGCGTTGCGCCGAGGACGACCACGAACGTGATCGCACCCTCGCTCTTTTGGAACAGCAGGATTGCGAGCGGGAACCATGCGATCGATGGCATCGTCTGCAGCCCGGTGATGAACGAGCCGAGCGCAACGCGTAGCACTCGCCACCGCGAGAAACTGACGCCGATCACGAGGCCGAGCGCGCACGCGATTGCGTAACCGACGACGGCTCGGTGCATCGTGATCGCGAACGCATCAGGGATCTTGCCGTTGGCAACGTCCTGCCACAACCGGGACCAGACCGTATGCGGCCACGGCAGCACGAACTTCTTCTGCCAGCCGCTCCAGACGACCAAGTACCAGCCACCGATGGCAAAGCCGAGCGCAGCGAGCTTTGGCCATGACGAGTTCCACGAGCGGCGGAGGAACGAAACGTGGCCGGTGGCCGGGAAGCCGAGCGCGTCCAGGCCGGCGATTTCCGCGTCGAGGGCGTCGCGGTCGAGTGATGGCGGCGTGTCCCTCAGATCAGTCATTGGCATGCCGCCTCACTTCGCGGTGGAGTTCCGCAGTGATGTGGTTCACGAGCTCGTTGACGGCCGCGTCGTCGATCCGCCGGGGGCGGGGCAGTGTGACCGAGAAGTCGGCTTCGACCCGGCCCGGGCGGCTGCTCAGCAGCACCACGCGATCGCCGAGCCGGACCGCCTCGCGGACATCGTGGGTGACGAAAACGACCGTCAGGTCATGATCGATCCACTGCCGTTCCAGCTCAGCGTGGAGCACCTCGCGAGTGATCGCGTCGAGCGCTCCGAACGGCTCGTCCATCAACAGCACTTCGGCGTTCTGGGCGAGCGCTCGGGCAAGCGCGGCCCGTTGACGCATCCCACCGGAGAGTTCGTGCGGGCGCCGCTCGCCGAAATCCTCGAGCCGTACGGATTCGAGCAGGCTCATCGCCTGTGGCCGGCGATCCTTGCGGGCAACGCCGCGCAGCCTCAAAGCAGTTTCAATGTTGCCGCGCACGGTCAGCCACGGGAACAGGGCCGACTCCTGGAACATCAACGCGACGCGACCGAGCACGTTCGCCGTTCCGGTGGCCGGCCGGTCGAGACCGGCGAGGATGTTGAGCAGGGTGCTCTTGCCACAGCCGGATGCGCCGAGTAGAGAGACCATCTCTCCCCGCCGCACCGTCAAATCGATTCGATCGAGTGCAACCACCCGTTCCGGACCGTGACCGAACACCCGTGTCGCGCCCCGGATGGCGATGATCTCGTCGCGTTCGTGTCCGCGCTGATCGAGTGTTTGCACCTCGGCCAAGTCGGTTGGTCTGTCGAGCAGCGTCATGGCCCTGACACTTTCGCCCGTCCGAGTCCTGCGAGCACCTTGTTGAGGGCGTCGAGGTCGTAGATGCCGCTGAGATCGACGGGGTCGAGCAGTCCGATCGCCTCAGCGTCCTTGGCCGACTTTGCCAGCGACGATGCGATCGGGTCGGGCGTGAACGAGAGGTTGTTCCAGGCGGCCGCGATGACGGCGTCGGAGAGCGGCTTGCCTGCCACCGCAGCGATCTCGGCGTTCGCCGCCGCCTGAGCCGCTGCCGGATCGGCCGTGATCGCATCGATCGAGTCGACGACACCCTTGACGAGCGACTCGACGACGTCGGGGTGGGCCTTCAAGAAGTCGGTCGACACGATCAGATGGGTGGTGACGTACTGGCCGTGCGGCCAGAGATCGCGCTCGTCGACGAGAACCTTGCCGTTGCCTTCGAGAAGCAGCCGTGTTGCCCACGGCTCGGGCACCCAGGCACCGGCGATGTCACCATTCTTGAACGCCGTGAGCGTGTCGGCATTCGACTGCGGTGAAATCGAGATGTCGCCACCCTGTGCCGTGTCCGTTGCCAGCCCCTGCGAGGCGAGCCAGCTCCTCAGTGCGACGTCTTGGGTGCCCCCCAGCTGTGGGCTGGCGACGGTTTTGCCCTTGAGGTCGGCCGCGCTGTGGATGTCTTTTGACACGACGAAGAACGCGCCCCCTGAAGTGGTGCCCGAGATGATCCGAATGGCGGCGCCGGAGGACTTGGCGTAGGCGTTGATCGCCGGGTTTGGGCCGATGAATGTGGCATCGATGGCGCCCGCGAACAGCGCCTCTATCGCTTCTGGGCCGGCATTGAACGATGACGTTGCGAGTTTGACGTTCGGGCCGAGATCCCTGGCGAAGATGCCGTTGTGGATACCGACGAGTGCGGGAGCGTGTGTCAGGTTTGGGAAAAACCCGAGCCGCAGCGTGACCGGATCGACCGCCGTCGTCGCCGATGTCGCCGCCGACGACAATGGACCTACGACCGAGCCTGCGGGCCTGGCAGCAGTCGCGAAACCGTTGGACTCCGAGCCACACGCTGCCATCGTCACGGTTGCGGCAACCGCAACCGCCAGCAGACGGCGGTGGAGTCGGGGTCTCATCGGCGATAGCTCCTAAATATGATCGGATTAGTCGTGATTAAGCTCCCCATCCAATCAGTCGGCAAGGTGTGGCGCAACCCCGATCCGGGAGAATTCTTTCGATCGCGTCGGACGGCGCGAGCCGTCGACGGCGTGTGGTGCGATCGTCGGTTTCCGGCGCATTTCCGAATCCGGACGCCAGAGTGGAGCGATGCCGGCTGCCGTCGTTCCGCACACGATCACGAGGACCACGATCACGAGCACCGGGGTGCTGAGACGAAAGAGCACGGTTCAGTGGGCGAGAACGAGACAGAACGGATGCCCGGCCGGGTCGAGGAACACGGTGAACCTCTCGCCGGGCTGCACCGCTGTCTTCCTCGCTCCGAGCGCGATCACCTGCCGCTCCGCCTCGTCGAGATCGGTCACGTTGAAGTCCACGTGGGCCTGCTGGGGGTGGCGTGGGTCGGGCCACACCGGTGGCACGTGATCAGGTGCGAGTTGGAACGCGAGCGTTGCACCACCGTCGCTGCGCAGAGTCACCCAGTCGGCGTCGTTGCGTTCGACGTCCCAGCCGGTGATCGCGCTGTAGAACGCCGCAAGTTTCTGGGGGTTCGGGCAGTCGAACGCAACGAGGGAGAATTTCGCGATAGCTGACATGGGCCAACCCTACAGGCCCTGCTCTGGCACGTCAGGGGACGTATCGAAGCGGTAACGAGCGATTCGCACATCGACCGTGACCTCGAGCGCCGTCGCCAGCACAACGGCCCTCCGCTCGGCCGTCGCGCTCCACCAGTAGGGCGTCATCTCGAGCAGGCTCGAGCGAACGGCGGGGTCGGTGAGATCGAGATCGAATCTCACGGTGCTGACCCTCTCGGCGCCGTCCTGCCCACCCGCCACCTCGGCGTGTTCGCGCGGGTCGTCGTAGAGCAGGGCCTTCAGCTGAGCCAGATGATGCGGTCCTGGCGTCACGACGACGGCCACCCCACCGGCGCGCACGACGCGACGCATCTCGGGGAAGTCGCGGGGGGAAAAGACGTTGATCACGGCATCGAACGTTTCGTCTTCGAACGGGAGGGTGTAGCTCGACGCGATCGCAAAGCGAGCCTCACGGTGGCGATTCGCAGCGAGCTTCACGGCCGGCTTGGAGACATCGATGCCCCAGCCGAGGGCAGCGCTCAGTTCGGCGGTCCGGCCCAGGTAACTTCCTTCGCCGCATCCGGCATCGAGAATGAACCGCGGTCGAACCAACGACACCTCCGTCGCGACGGCTTCGATGATCGGGGAGTAGAGGCCGGCGTCGAGCACGGCCCTGCGGGCCTTGACCATCCTGTCATCGTCGCCGGCCGGGCGGCTCCTGAGACGCCCACCAGGGATGAGGTTGACGTAGCCCTCGCGCGCCCGGTCGAAGTGATGTCCGCGCTCGCATCCGAAACCTGCGGCCGACTCCTGCAACGGGTTGGCGCACGATGGGCAACGAAAGGCAGGCGGCACGCGTCGCCTACGGTATCGTCGAGGAGCAGATCGTGCGGCCGAGTAACCGGCGATGACGTGCGATGACGGCGACGCGATGAACGATAAGTGGGAACTCAGATCGAGACGAGCCCTGCCGGCTTCGGCAACGGGTGTCCACAGCGATGGCCTGGGTTGGTTCGTGTCGTGGACGGGGTGCGCCGTGATGGGCATCGTCAACGTGACCCCCGATTCGTTCTCGGATGGCGGCCTGTTCGCGACGACGGAGCGTGCCGTCGAGCATGGTCGCCTGCTCGCGGCCCAGGGCGCGTTGATCGTCGACGTCGGTGGTGAATCGACGCGGCCGGGCGCGGTCGAGGTACCGATCTCGGTCGAATTGGAAAGGGCGATACCTGTCATCGAGCAACTCGCGGCCGACGCCAACGCGCTGATCAGCATCGACACCCGCCATGCGGTCGTTGCCGCGGCTGCGATCGAGGCCGGGGCAAGCATCGTCAACGACATCGGCGGCTTGCGCGACCCACAGATGATCGAGACGTGCGCAGCGGCCGGCGTATCCGTCGTGGTGATGCACATGCGCGGAACGCCGTCCGACATGCAGCTCAACCCGACCTACGCGGACGTCGTCAGCGAGGTGACGGATTGGTTGCTGCGCCAAGCCGAGCGCTCGCTCGACGCCGGCGTGGCGAGCGTGATGATCGATCCCGGCCTCGGTTTCGGCAAGAACCTCGAACACAACCTTGCCCTGCTGCGTGCCCTACCGCTCTCCGATCGCTTTCCTGTTCTCGTCGGCGGGTCCCGCAAGCGGACCGTCAACGAATTGATCGGCCGCATCCGAGGAGCGAACCTCGACTCCGGCTCCATCGCGCTCCACCTCTTCGCGGCTCAGCGGGGCGCCGCGATGGTCCGTGTCCACGACGTCGCCGGTCACCGCCAGGCGCTCGACGTCGATCGCGCCCTGCGCAACGTACCGTCGTGACGCCGATCGCCCGCCTCGACGACCTGAGTGGGAAGGTCGCGCACTGTTGGGAGTTCCACGAACCGACGGCCGGGGGGCGAGCCGATCACATCGACGATGTCATCGCGACCTTGCACGCCGCTGAGCAACGATCAGCCGACAACGATGAGTGGGTGGTGTTCGTCGTCGCCTACGAGGCGGCGCCCGCCTTCGAGCCGGCGATGCGGACCAAGCCGTCACCTCCCGAGGGCACGCCGTTCGTGTGGTGGGCGTCGTTCACCGAGCGCGAGCAGGTCGAGCCGTTGCCGCCGCGACACACCAGTGTGGATCACCGGGACCGTGCCCCGAATCGCCTGGCGTACCCGGCCGCGGTCGAAGCGATCAGGGCGAGGATCGAACGAGGCGACGTGTTCCAGGTCAACATGACCGACCGCTATCACGGCACCTTCAGCGGCGAAGCGATCGACCTCTACGCGGGTCTGGTCGGGGTGCAGTCCTGTTCCCACGGGGCATACATCGACATCGGAACGGCGATCGTCGCATCTGCGTCGCCGGAGCTTTTCTTCCGTGTCGAGAACCGCTCGATCAGCTGTCGGCCGATGAAGGGGACAGCCGCCCGCCATCCCCGGCCGGAGGCCGACATCGCGGTCGGCGCGGCGCTCGTCAGGTCGGATAAGGACCGGGCCGAGAACGTGATGATCGTCGATCTCCTCCGCAACGACCTGTCGCGAATCGCGTCGAGCAGTTCGGTGACGGTGCCGGAGCTGTTCCGGCTCGAGCGCTATGAAACCGTGTGGCAGCTCACGTCGTGCGTCGAGGCCGAGCTCGACGAGCACACCGGCCTCGTCGAGCTGATGGCGGCGCTGTTCCCGTGCGGTTCGGTCACCGGTGCACCCAAGATCGCGGCGATGAACATCATCGACGAGCTGGAAGCCGAGCCGCGCGGCGTCTACTGCGGCGCGATCGGCGTGGTCGCCCCTCGCGGCCATCAGCCGCGTATCGAGTGTTCGGTGCCGATCCGCACGGCCGTCGCCGACCCGGTGACGAACACGTTCGTCTACGGCGCGGGCGGCGGGATCACGTGGTCGTCGGATCCTCAGGCCGAGGACGACGAAGTGCGCGACAAGGCAAGGATCCTCACCCGCTCACGCCGGGTGTTCGACCTGTTCGAGACGCTTCACCTCAGTGTCGTCGGCACCCGCAACGCAACGCTGCACCTCGACCGCCTGCAGTGTTCGGCCGACTGGTTCGGATTTCCGTTCGATCGGGCAGCAGCCGAACGGGCGGTCGCCGACCTCGAGCCATCGCCGGTCGGCGAGCGCCTGCGGATCGTGCTCCAGCGTGTCGGTGCACTCCATCTCGAACGTCATCCGCTCGTCGCGACGCAGGCACCGGTGCGACTGGCCATCGACGACTTCACGACGGCCTCCGACGATCCGTTCTGTTGCCACAAGACCACCTACCGGCGGCACTACGACGACGCCCGCAGCCGCCACCAGGAGGCAGACGACGTGATCTTGGTCAACGAACTGGGCAACGCGATCGAAACCACGATTGCCAACCTGGCCTACCGGATCGGTGACGTGTGGTCGATGCCGCCGCTCTCCGACGGTGGGCTCCCCGGTATCGCCCGTCACCTCTTCGTCGAAACCGGAAGGGTCCAGCAGCGTTCGATCAGCTCCGAAGATCTCCGCCGCTGCGACGAACTCGCTGTCGTCAACGACCTCCGCGGCTGGCGCCCGGCAGTGCTCGTGGCTCAGCCGGCCGCGAGTGCCTCGCGGATGCGTTGAGCGCACGCCTCGATTGCGCTGAGGTCGACCGATGTCGCGGCATTCGCGAACGCGAGTTGACCCATGTGGATCGTTGGGATGAGATGGATGTGGGTGTGGGGAACTTCGTAGCCCGCGATGATCAGCCCGACGCGATCGCAGTCGAATGCTGATTGCTGGGCGATGCCGATCCGACGACTCACGGTGAAGAGGTGGGCGACGAGTTCGGGGGGGCAATCAAGCCATTTATCGACCTCCTCGATCGGCACGACGAGCACGTGACCATCGGCCATCGGGTTGATCGACATGAACGCGACACAGAGGTCGTCGCGCCACACGAATGTTCCAGGGATCTCGCCATTGATGATGCGGGTGAACACGGTGCTCATCCGGAACCCGCCCCGGTGATGAACGCGACCTTTCCGTCCAGTGCCTGTGCAGCCATAGCGCGACTGTAGGTGGTTGTACGCTGCTGGCGTGACGTCGGAACATGCCGAACCTGGGCCGAACGGCCGCTCTGTCGGCGCGGGAGAACCGTGTCACCCGGCCACCGTCGACATGAGCCGAATCCTCACAATCCCGAACGTCATCTCGTTCATTCGCCTGGCGTGCATTCCGATCTTTCTCTATCTGCTGTTCGGGCGCCACAACCGCGCCGGCGCCGCGTGGTTGCTCGGTAGCCTCGGTGCGACCGACTGGATCGACGGCTACATCGCTCGTCGCTTCAATCAGATCAGCGAACTCGGCAAGATCCTCGATCCAACCGCCGACCGGCTGATGTTCATCGTCGCCCTCGGTGCGCTGATCATCAACCACGCCGGCCCGGGGTGGTTCTACTGGCTTGTCCTCATTCGCGAGTTCCTCTTCGGCGGGACGGTCCTGATCGCAACGCTGGCCGGGATGAAACGGTTCGATGTGACGCGGTGGGGCAAGCTGGCGACGTTTCTGCTGATGTTCGCGATACCGGGGCTGTTGATCGGTTCGTCCGAATTGGGGCTGCGCACTGCGTTCGAGATCGCCGCGTGGATCCTCGCCGTTCCCGGCCTCATCATCAGCTATGGGACGGCGATCGCGTACATTCCGGTAGTCCGCAAGAATCTGCGCGAGGGCCGTGAGGAACGGGCGAATCGTGCGGCCGAGGCGTGATGAGCAGCTCGGAGTTACGACAGTGATCACGATGGAACCCCCTCACCGTGTCCCGGCGAACGAGACCAAACGGGCGGAGGTGCGTCTCTCATCCTTTACCACAAGGTTAAATCCAGAGGTCTGTCCCGCGGGGGCCTGTGAGTTGGCTACCGTGTGCCCATGAACATCCCCGGCGATCTCTTGTACTCCACCGATCACGAATGGGTTCAGCGAGTCGAGGGCGGCGTCCGAATCGGGATCACCGACTACGCGCAGGACGCCCTCGGCGATGTCGTTTACGTGCAGGTACCGGCGGTCGGAACCAAGGTGGCTGCCGGCGACAGCTTCAGCGAGGTCGAGAGCACCAAATCGGTCTCGGATATCTATGCGCCCGTCACCGGCGTGGTGATCGAGGTCAACGCGGCGCTTGGCGACGATCCGGCTGCCGTCAATTCCGATCCCTACGGCAACGGTTGGTTGTGCGTGATCGAACTCTCGTCACCGGACGAACTCGATCAGCTCCTCGACGCCAGTGCCTATCGAACCCTCACGGAAAGCTAGGAAGCTGCGTGGCATACGCGTTTTGCAATAAGTGCGGACATCGCAATCCACCCGAGTCGCTGTTCTGCTCTGCATGTGGCACCGCGCTGGACACGATCGGAGACCACACGATCACACTCGCCAAGGTCGATCCGCTGCTCGACGCACCCGGCCCGGCCGACGACGTGCAGATCGATCTCGGACATCTGCCGATCGAAGGCGGTGTCCTGATCGTGCGCAGCGGAGCGCAGGCGGGGGAGACATTCGTCCTCAGCGCCCCGCTGACCCGTCTCGGACGCCACCCCGATAGTGAGATCATGCTCGACGACATCACCGTGTCGCGGCGTCACGCCGATGTCGAGCAAACGACCACCGGCTACGTCGCGCGAGACGTCGGTTCGCTCAACGGCACATATGTGAATCAACAACGGATCGAGGAGGCCCCGCTGCATCAGGGCGACGAATTGCAGGTCGGCAAGTTTCGCCTCGTCTTCTTCGAACGGGCTCAGTAACCAGTGCCCGACAATCAGTACTTGTCGATCGGCGAAGTCCTCGGCCTCCTGCTGGAGGACTTTCCCGATGTCACCATTTCCAAGATCCGGTTCCTGGAGAGCCAGGGTCTGATCGAGCCCGAGCGCACACCGTCCGGCTACCGCAAGTTCTACGACCACGATGTCGATCTGTTGCGCGCCATCCTGCACGAGCAGAAGGCGAATTTCCTTCCGCTCAAAGTCATCCGCGACCGAATCGAGTCCGGCGCGATGGAGGGTGACTTGAGCGGCATCCGAACCCCACCGCGCGGAATCCGCAACGTCGGGGCCCGACCACTGGTCGAGCAACGCGACAGCGTTTTTCGGCGTACCGACGGCGGCCCGGAGTGGACCCTCGGGCGGGTCCTGATCCCTGGCGATCCGCCGGCCCCCGGTTCGACGGCTTCTGGTGCGACGGCTTCCGGTGCGACGGCTTCCGGTGCAACGGCTTCCGGTGCCACGGCTTCCGGTGCCACGGATCGGTCTTCCAACGCCAGGTCTTCCAACCCTTCGTCTGCGGCGACGTCTTTTCCTCCTCCGCCGATCACAGCAGCGATCCCGGTGACGTCGTCGGCACCGGTTCCGCCGGCGGCTCCCAAGCGTGCGGCCGAGGCGGCAGCGCCGGCTGTCTCCGAGCCGGAAAGTGCACCGGCAATGCCCGTCGGTGTCGTCGCTGCGTTGATCGAAGCACCGCCGGTGACCCCGCAACCGGTCGTGTCGGCTGCGGCCGCGAAGAAGCGGGCGGGGTCCCCATCGCCGGCGCCGCAACCTTTGCGCCAGCGCGCTGTCGCCGAGACAACTCATGCACGATCGAGCCGCGCAGATCAACGCCTGGATCCTGGCGACGGCTCGTCGAGCGGGCTTCCCTACAGCCGTGAGGAAATCTGTGCCGCGGCTGAGATCTCCCCGGCCCAGTTGGCCGACCTGGAGTCGTTCGCGATCGTCACGCCGCGCGGGTCGGGCGCCGACGCGTCGTATTCTCCCGATGCGCTGGAGATCGCTCGGGTCGCCGGCCGATTCCTCGCTCAGGGCATCGATGCGCGCCATCTTCGTGCATGGCGCCAGAGCGCCGAGCGAGAATCCGCACTGTTCGAGCAGCGGATCATGCCGCTCTTGCGCCAGCGCAACCCACAATCACGTCACAATGCACTCGGTACCCTCGCCGAACTCGCCGAGTTGGGCAGCCAACTCCGTGGCGCGCTCGTCGATTCGCTCCTGCGCCACCATTTCGACGGCACCTGACACTGGCCCGGCCCCCCGATCTTCGCGAGATTTCACGGTTTTCACGAGATTCACGAGATTTCCCCGGACGAGTACCCGCGCATGTTGGCTAACGATTACCATCAACGGTGTGGACATTGCGATGGAGTTGGTCGGCGTTCGCATCGAGGTGCCCGACAACACCCCGGTCCTTCTCCTGCGCGAGCAAACCGGTCGTCAGCGGATCCTGCCGATCATGATTGGCGGGCCGGAAGCATCGGCGATCCACTTTGCGATGGAAGGGGTCACCTCCCCCCGACCGATGACGCACGACCTGTTCGTCGACGTGCTCAACGCCGTTGGAGTGACGCTGCAGCGCGTGCTCGTGACCGAGCTTCGTGAGCACACCTTCTACGCCGAGTTGTTCCTGCAGACCCCGTCAGGGCCGCGCACGATCTCGAGCAGGCCATCCGACGCGATGGCACTCGCAGTGCGGGCCGGCGCCGGCATCTTCGCGACCGAAGAACTGCTCGACGCCGTCGGTCAGGATCCGGCGACCGCCGTCGACCTCGACGCCGGCCAGGAGGAGGAGTCGATCCTCGACGAGTTCCGTGACTTCATCGACAGCATCAATCCCGACGATTTCAGCAGCTAGAAAGGTGGCATTCGCCGTCTCGCGCGATCCGCGCGAGGGGGTTGACGGTACGCGCGTATTGTCGTACTGTGGCATCCCTTACACGGTCGTAACTACGCACGTGTGATGAGCCGGTCCGCCGGCTACGTTTTAGAGCATCACGGAGGCAGCGATGAGCAAAGAAGGTTTCAGCGGCACCAAGACTGCGAGCATCGTCGGCATCACGTATCGCCAACTCGACTACTGGACTCGCACCGGATTGATCCGCCCATCGTTGCTCGATGCCGCCGGCAGCGGCAGCCGCCGCGAATATTCCTATACCAACTTGCTGGAACTCCGTGTGATCAAGAGCCTGCTCGACGCCGGAATCAGGCTGGAAGCGGTCCGCGAGGTGTTCAGCTACCTGCGCGAGCACGTCACCTCCGACATCGCGTCCGCGCACATCGTCATCAGCGGCAGCAACGTCGTGCTGTGCGACGGCGATCAGTTGATCGACGTGGTGAAGAAAGGTCAGGGGGTCCTCAACGTGCTCGCCATCGCGACCGTCAAGGACGAAGTCGATTTCCAACTGGATTCGATCAGCAAGCTCGAAGCCGGGCCGACCGTCGATCTCGCGATCTGACCGCGCGTGGAGGCCCTGTTCGTTTCGCCGCTCGACGCCGCACATCGAGCCCTCGGCGCCAAGATGATCCCGTTCGGCGGTTGGGAAATGCCCCTGTCCTATCCCGCCGGCACGATCGAGGAGCACATGGCGTGCCGGACCGGAGCGACCGCGTTCGATGTCTCTCACCTCGGCACGGTTCAGGTCACCGGCCCGGATGCCACCGAGCGGTTGCAGTGGGCGCTGACAAACGACCTCAACAAGATCGCGCCGGGTCGAGCGCAGTACACCCATCTGCTCGATGAGTCGGATGGGTCCGTGCTCGACGACATCATCGTCTGGTGGGTGGACGAGGAGACGTTCGACGTCATCCCCAACGCATCCAACACCGACCGGGTCCGCCACGCGATCGGCGGGCAGGAAACCACTCACGGCCGGGCTGTGATCGCGGTGCAGGGGCCGGAGGCACGCCAGCGTCTCGCAACCGTGTTTCCGGCAGCCGCAGCGGTGAAGCGGTTCTACGTCGAGCGGCTCGACTGGAACGGCATTCCATGCGTCGTCGCCGGCACCGGTTATACGGGTGAGGCGGGTGTCGAGATCGCGGTCCCGGCCGACCCGGCGCTGGCTCTGTGGACGGCGCTCATGCACGCCGGGATCACCCCGGCAGGACTCGGTGCTCGCGACACCCTTCGGCTCGAGGCCGCGCTGCCGTTGCACGGCCACGAGCTCGGGCCTGGCATCACTCCGCTGCAGGCCGGACTCGGATGGGTCGTCGCGTGGACCAAAGGCGACTTCCGCGGACGTTCGGCGCTGGAGGTGGAACAAGCGCGAGGTCTTGCCCGCGCGCTTCGAGGGATCTCGACCGAAGGCCGTCGGCCCCCTCGTGAAGGATGCGACGTTCTCATCGACGGCGAGCGCGTCGGGGCATTGACGAGTGGCAACTTCTCGCCGGTGCTCGGCCACGGCATCGCGCTCGCGTTCCTCCCACCTGCGGTCGAGATCGGCACCCCTGTCGGCATCGACGTCCGCGGATCGATCCTGGCCGGCAAGGTAACGTCGACGCCGTTCGTCTCGAAGAAGAAGTAAACCACGGCGCGTGCCCGTCACCTGTCCGAGTCGGAGTCGGAGTCTGCGTCGGATTCTGCCCGTCTGCCTGTCTGCCCGTCTGAAACCTGCTGGCGCGCGGGATTACGCGGGCAGTCGGGTGACGTGATTCCGGACTGGCGCCCGAAGCGGAGTCTGCCCGTCTGAAACCTGCTGGAGCGCGGGATTACGCGGGCAGTGATGAGATGAGACGTGGTCGGGTGGGCCATGAGCAAGGCCGGGGATCGTTGCCGCGCGGCCGGACAGAACCCGGTCAATCGACGGCAAACGCGCCGGCGTCTTCGCTACAACCTCGTTCGCCACAATCGGCTCACTCAGGCGCCGCCTGCTTTGCTGTGGTCTGCTTTGCTGTGGTCTGCTTTGCTGTGGCCTGCTTTGCTGTGGCCTGCTTTGCTGTGGTCTGCTTCGCTGTGGTCTGCTTCGCTGTGGCCTGCTGTCTCGGTGCGACGTTGTTCGCGGCGAGATTGTTCGATGCGGACTGGTTCGCCGCGGCCTTCTTGGTGGATGCGGCCTTTGGCACCGGCGCAGGCAGAAGGGGCGAGGGAGAAGCCACCCGCGCAGCTGGTTGCGGCGGGCGCCCGCTGCCCCCGAGCAACGCACCGAGGGGGCGGAGGCCGAACATGCTTCCCGCGCTCTCCGCCATCTGTGCCAACGGTTGCAGCCGGCGCGCAAGGTCGCCCATTCCCTCGATGAAGCTGGCGATGTCGGTCGCCATGTTGACGAACACGGGTGCTGCAAGGGTCTCTGCCAACCGGGTGAGACCCGGCGCGACCTTGTCGATGGGCGCGCTGATCTGATTGATCACTGCGTCAGCGGCCTTGATGCTGCGCGTCACTTGCGGCATGAACGCCCGGATCGGCTCCTCGACATCGTCGACCAGACGACTGACCCGCGTTGCGACGTCGTTCAGTGTTGCCATCGTGGCATTGAGGTTCTCAAGTGTCGCGAGGAAGTCATTGACCCCGCGCCGGAACTGTTCGATCGTCTTGCCGATCGTGGCGAGCGGGTTCGCGCCGCCGAGCAATGCGATGACATCACTCAGACCGGGGGAATGGGATTCAGCCATGGCGTCACCGTAATGCACCGACGTCACCAGAACGACCACGATCGAGGGTCAGCCGCTCGGTTCCTTTTGGCCGGGGTCGGTGGGGGTCGGTGGCGGCGTGGGCCGCCATCACGCGTTGAAGCACAGCTGTGGCGCACGGTGACGAGGCGCTGCAGCTGTAGTTACTGGGAACGCGTCGGTCGAAGACGACTGCGGGGCACGGTGACGAGGCGCTGCAGCTGTAGTTACTGGGAACGCGTCGGTTGAAGCACAGCTGTGGCGCACGGTGACGAGGCGCTGCTGCTGTAGTGAATCGAACGCGTCGGTCGAAGACGACTGCGGGGCACGGTGACGAGGCGCTGCAGCTGTAGTTACTGGGAACGCGTCAGTCGAGGCTGGTCGCGTACGCCTCGAGTGGCTCGCACGAGCAGACGAGATTGCGGTCGCCGTAGGCCGCATCGATTCGTGAGACGGGGGGGAAGTACTTGCTCGCGCGCAAGGCGGCGAGCGGATACGCGCCCAGCTCGCGGCTGTACGGGCGATTCCACTCGCCGAGGAGATCCTCGGCGGTGTGCGGAGCATTGCGCAGCGGACTTCCCTCGATCGGCCATTCGCCCGCTGCGACACGGTCGATCTCGGCCCGGATCGACAGCATCGCCTCGCAGAACCGGTCCATCTCGCGCAGGGTCTCGCTCTCGGTCGGCTCGACCATCAGCGTTCCGGTCACCGGGAAGCTCATCGTTGGCGCGTGGAAGCCATAGTCCATCAGCCGTTTGGCAACGTCGTCGACGGTGACGCCGGTCTCCTTGGTGATCGCGCGCAGATCGAGGATGCACTCGTGTCCGACGAAGCCGTGCTCGCCGCGGTACAGGGTCGGGAACGCCGCGTCGAGCCGCCGGGAGATGTAGTTGGCGCTGAGAATCGCGGTGGCGGTTGCATCACGAAGACCGTCGGCGCCCATCAGGCGGATGTACATCCACGAGATCGGCAAGATGCCCGCTGATCCGAACGGAGCGGCTGCGACGGCCCCGCCTGCGACGGCCCCGCCGCCAGCGACGGCAGCGACGGCAGCGACGGCAGCGACGGCCCCGCCTGCGACGGCCCCGCCACCTGCGACGGCCCCGCCTGCGACGGCCCCGACGCCCCCGCCAACGTTCCGATCGGACGGGATCGGGCTCCCCGGAAGGAATGGCGCGAGGTGGCTGCGCACGGCCACCGGCCCGACGCCCGGGCCGCCCCCACCGTGTGGGATGCAAAACGTCTTGTGCAGGTTGAGGTGGCTGACATCGGCGCCGAAAGCACCCGGCTGGGCAAGGCCGACGAGCGCGTTGAGGTTTGCGCCGTCGACATACACCTGGGCACCCGCCTCATGGGCCAGCGCACAGATGTCGGTGATCGACTCCTCGAACACGCCATGCGTCGATGGGTAGGTCACCATGACTGCGGCGAGCCGGTCACCGGATAGGCCGACCTTCGTGCGCAGATCGTGGAGGTCGATGTTGCCGAGTTCGTCGCAGGCAACGACGACGACGTTCATTCCGGCCATGACGGCGCTCGCCGCATTCGTGCCATGGGCGCTCGACGGGATGAGACAGACCGTGCGCTGCTGATCGCCGCGGCTGTCGTGATAATTGCGGATTGCGAGCAGGCCGGCGAACTCGCCCTGGCTGCCGGCATTGGGCTGCAGGCTGACGGCGTCGTAACCCGTGATCGCAACGAGCATCTGCTCCAGCTGGGCGATCATCTCGCGGTAGCCCTCGGTAGCGCAAGGGTCGGCGTAGGGGTGAATGTTGGCGAACTCGGGCCACGTGATCGGCATCATCTCGGCGGTTGCGTTGAGCTTCATCGTGCACGAACCGAGTGGGATCATCGTTCGGTCCAGGGCGAGATCCTTGTCGGCGAGACGGCGCAGGTAGCGCAGCATCTCGTGTTCGCTGTGATACCGGTTGAACACCGAATGGCTCAGGATCTCGTCTGTCCGCCGCGCCGTTGGGGAGATCCCCTCGGCGGCCGACTCGTGGCCGACGACCGGCTCTGCGCAATCCATCACCTTCCACACGAGGGTGAGGGTTTCCACCGTCGATGTCTCGTCGAACGTGAAGCCGATCGTGCGATCGTCGACTCTGCGCAGTTCGATCGCGCAGGCTCTCGCCCGCTCGATCACGTGATCGGCCGAGGGCACGACGCAGCGAACGGTGTCGAACCACGAGCTGTTGATGACCTCGATGCCCGCTGCGCGCAGACCGGACACCGCGATGGATGTCAGCCGGTGTACGCGCTCGGCGATCCGCCGCAAACCCTTGGGACCGTGCCAGGCAGCGTAGAAGCCGGCCATGTTGGCGAGGAGCACCTGGGCGGTGCAGATGTTCGAGGTCGCCTTCTCGCGGCGGATGTGCTGTTCGCGTGTCTGGAGCGCGAGCCGCAGCGCAGGCCTGCCGGCAGTATCGGTGCTGACGCCGACGAGGCGGCCGGGTAGAGCTCTGGCGTGGGCTTGCTTGGTCGCGATGAATGCGGCATGGGGACCACCGAAGCCCATCGGGACCCCGAAACGCTGCGACAGCCCGATCGCGATGTCGATGCCCACATGGCCGGGAGGAGTCAACAGGACGCAGGCGAGCAGGTCGGTAGCAGCGGCCACGAGGGCGCCCGCAGCGTGGGCGGCTGCGATCAGCTCCGTGTGGTCGTGGAGCTCGCCGCTCGAACCCGGCCACGAGAGCAGCGCTCCGAAGCATGTCGTCGGATCGAACGTGTCCGACCCGCCGATGGCGACGACGATGCCGATCGGCTTGGCGCGGGTGTGCAACACCGCGATGGTCTGCGGGTGAGTGTCCTCGTGGACGAAGAATGTGTTACCGGCATGCCTGCTGAGGCGCCGGATCATCGTCATCGCCTCCGCCGCGGCTGTCGCTTCATCGAGCAGCGAAGCGTTGGCGAGCTCGAAACCGGTGAGATCGGCGACCATCGTCTGGAAATTGAGGATCGCCTCGAGCCGGCCTTGGCTGATCTCGGGCTGATACGGCGTATACGCGGTGTACCAGGCAGGGTTCTCGAGCACGTTGCGCACGATCACGGGGGGAGTGATGGTGCCGTGGTAGCCCATCCCGATCAGGCTCGTTCGCACGACATTGCGGTCGGCCAACTCGCGTAGTTCCGCGAGCGCGTCGGTGACCGCCACCCCGTCGCGCAAGCCGAGTCGGTCGTGCATCCGGATGCCCGCCGGGACGGTTGCGGCAAGGAGCTCATCGATCGATGCGACCCCGAGCGCGGCGAGCATGTGCTGCTGATCGGCGCGATCGGGGCCGATGTGGCGACGAACGAACTCCTGCTGATCGATCAGTTCGGTAAGGGTAGGGCGAGGTTGCATGATGGCTCCAGACGCGTCGGGAATGACCCCCGCTGTCACGGAGCCTGAGAGCTTCACCGACCACTCCTGCGAGAGGCCGACTTTCCCCTTCGGCGAGGTGCACGCACCTGCTTTCCAGCGTTGCCTACCCACACGGTCCGTGTGCCTGAGAGGTTCCGGGGTGGTTGCTCCTTCGGCGCCCGCCCGACTGGATGCCGGATGGGTCTCTCCCGCGTGGGCGTAGCGGCATCGACAAGGATAACCGGATCAGCCACCTCTCGGCCAACACCGCCTGTCGGCCACGACCACTGTGACTGGATGTGGACCGCTTCACGGTGGACGATTCCAACGTGTCAGGATCGTGTGCGACGCGTTACAGGCTCGACCAGTCGAGGATCACCTTGCCCGACTTGCCCGAACCCATGATCTCGAAACCCTCGAGGTAGTCGTTGATACCGAAGTGATGGGTGATCACCGGAGTGATGTCGAGCCCGCTCTGGAGCAGGCTCGCCATCTTGTACCACGTCTCGAACATCTCCCGCCCGTAGATGCCCTTGATCGTGATGCCCTTGAAAATGACCTCGGTCCAGTCGATCGCCGTTTCCTGCGCCGGGATGCCGAGCATCGCGACGCTGCCGCCGTGATGCATCGTGCGCAGCATCTCCCGCAACGCCATCGGATTCCCGGACATCTCGAGGCCGATGTCGAACCCTTCCTGCATCGCGAGTTCGTGCATCGTGTCGTCGAGCGATTCCCTGGCCACATTGACGACGCGTGTCGCGCCCATCTGCTCGGCGAGCCCGAGGCGGTAGTCGTTGACGTCGGTGATCACGACGTGGCGCGCTCCGACGAAACGGGCGACGGCCGCCGCCATGATGCCGATCGGCCCTGCACCGGCGATGAGCACGTCCTCGCCGACCATGCTGAAGGCGAGCGCGGTATGGACCGCGTTGCCGAACGGATCGAGGATCGACGCGACGTCGTCGCCGATCGAGTCCGGCAGCTTGAACGCGTTGACGCCCGGGAGGCTGAGGTATTCGGCGAAGCAACCCTGGCGATCCACACCGACACCGACGGTGTTGCGGCACAGGTGGCGGCGTCCGGCGCGACAGTTGCGGCAGTGCCCGCACGTGATGTGGCCCTCACCGGAGACGCGATCACCGATGTCGAAACCGCGGACCTCGCTGCCCATGTCGACGATCGTTCCGCAGTACTCGTGACCGATGGCCATCGGCACCGTGATGGATCGCTGCGCCCATGGGTCCCAGTTGTAGATGTGGATGTCGGTCCCGCAGATCGAGGTCTTGCTGATCCGGATGAGCACGTCGTTCGGCCCGATCGTCGGCTCGGCAAGCTCACCCATCCAGATGCCTGGTTCACCACGTTGCTTGATCAGTGCCTTCATCGGCGGACTACTCCCAACTCGTTGGCGACGCCGGTAAAGGCCTCGATCGCACGGTCGAGGTCAGCGGCGCTGAGTGCCGACGACATCTGGGTGCGAATCCGGGCCTGACCCATCGGGACGACAGGGTACGAGAATCCGATCACATATATCCCGCGACGGAGCAGTCGTTCCGCCATTTCGGTGGCCAGGGCGGCGTCGCCGAGCATGACGGGGATGATCGGGTGCTCACCGGGGACGAGGCTCAGACCCGCTGCCGCGAGCCCCGCCCGAAAGCGCATGGCGTTGTCGTGCACCCGTGTGCGCAGCGACGGATCCTCCTCGATCATGTCGAGCACGCGCAGGCTCACGGCGGCCACGATCGGCGAGACGCTGTTGGAGAACAGGTACGGGCGCGATCGCTGGCGTAACCAGGCGACGACGGACCTGCGCGCGGACACGTACCCGCCGCTTGCGCCGCCGAGGGCTTTGCCGAGGGTGCCGGTGAGGATGTCCACCCTGCCCATCACGTCGCAGTGCTCGTGCGTGCCACGACCGTTGCGGCCCATGAAACCAGTGGCATGCGAGTCGTCGACCATCACCAGCGCGCCGTACCTTTCGGCGAGGTCGCACACCCCGCGGAGGTTCGCGATCGTCCCGTCCATCGAGAACACGCCATCGGTCGCGATCAGCTTCGTCCGTGCCCCTGATGCCTCCTGGAGGCACTGCTCCAAGCCGGCCATGTCGCTGTTCTCGTACCGGAAACGCTTGGCCTTGCTGAGCCGGATCCCATCGATGATGCTCGCATGGTTCAGCGCGTCGGAGATGACCGCATCCTGCTCGTCGAGCAACGTTTCGAACAACCCCCCGTTCGCGTCGAAGCACGACGGAAACAGGATCGTGTCCTCCGTGCCGAGGAACTGACTCAGGCGCTGCTCGAGTTCGCGGTGCGGTGTCTGCGTACCGCAGATGAAGCGGACCGACGCCATGCCGTAGCCGTACCGGTCGACCGCGGCGTGGACCGCCGCAATCACATCCGGGTGGCTGGCGAGACCGAGGTAGTTGTTGGCGCAGAGGTTGATCAGCTCCTCGTCGTCTGTCAGAACGTGCGCGCCCTGCGGTCCTTGGAGCACGCGCTCGCGCTTGAAGAGGCCACCGGCCTGCAGTTGGGCGAGCGACTCGTCGAGCCGTTCGATGATGGGATTGTCCACGTGGTGCTCCACCTCCTGCTGTTGGCCGCGACTACTCGATCGTGGCGTACGAGCCGATGTTGGCCTGAGTCGCCGCGCCAGAGGCCTCGGCGATCGACGCATCGAGATCGGCCACGAAGTTGTCGATCTTGCCGTCGTGGACCGCGCTGAGCGTCAAATGCAGGGACGGTGGCGGACCCTGCTTGTCGACGTACCAGCCGCGCCGCCACAGCCCGTCGGCCACGGCGAAGATGTCCAAGGCCGCTGGATCGGCCGCTCCGAACGTGACGAGCGTGGTGGCCGGCAGCGCCCGCAACGACAGTACCGGCCGGGCCCGCACGGCGTCGACGAGCCGTTCCGCGGCCCGTCGCGCTGCTGCGGTCAGACGCAGGTAGCCGTCGTCGCCGAGATAGTTCATCACCGCCCACGCCGCCGCCATCGGGCCGCCGGACTTGGTTCCGAGTATGCCCGACGATCCGTACACGCCTCCGAGCCAGTTGTCGGTGACGTAGGTCTGATACGCGCGCAGCTGCTTGTTCCGGTACGCGATCACCGACGCGCCCTTGGCGGTGTAGCCGTACTTGTGCAGGTCCACCGACATGCTGGTGACACCCTCGACGGTAAAGTTCCACGGCGGGATATCATGGCCGAGGCGGGCCAGATAGGTGAGCGTGACCCCACCCATGCACGCGTCGACGTGGCAATTGATGTCACGCTCAGACGCGATCGAGGCGATCGCGGGGATCGGGTCGATCACACCCTGCGGGTACTGCGGGGCCGAGCCGACGATCAAGACGGTGTTGTCGTCGACGGCAGCGGCCATCGCGTCGGGGTTGGCGCGCCAGTCGGTATCGACCGGAATCCGCCGGCTCTCCAGTCCGAAGTAGTAGCAGCCCTTCTCGAACGCGGCGTGGGCACTGGCGGGCAGCACCACATTCGGATCGGTGATCCCACGCTCTTGCCGGCCGCGTTCACGGGCGCCCTTGACCGCTAAGAGGATGCTCTCGGTGCCACCAGAGGTCATGAACCCGGCGGCGTCGCTGTCGCCCTCCAGCCAATCGATCACGATGCCGACGACCTCGGCCTGGATCGTGCGCAGGCTGGGGAACGCATCGGTGTTGAGCGCGTTGTCACCACTGAACCTACGGTACGCGTCGTCGGCGATCGCAATCACGTCGTCGCCCCCGTGGTACGCAAGCGTGAACGCCCTGCCCCCACGCCAGCGCACATCGTCGGCCTTCAGGTCGTCGAGGGCCCGGAGGGTGTCGGCTGGGGAGAGACCGGTCGTGCGGAGTGCCATGCGACAACATTAGGACCAGCGTTCTATGGTGAGCCAGATGAGCGATTCTCCCGCCAAGGTCACGACCGAGCAGATCAATACGTTCCTCGAGTCGGAGTTTCCCGGCAACGGCGATCGCTGCGAAGCGCTCGGAGACGGGTGGGCGGTCGCCATCCTGACCACGAAGGGGCTCAGCCTGCGACCAGGCAAGATCATCAGCGGGCCGACGGTGTTCGGCCTGTGCGACGCTGCGTTGTACTACGCCTGCTTCACCGTGATCGGCTTCGAGCCGATGACGCTCACCAGCGAAATGTCGATCCGGTTCCTGCGCCCGGCACGAGGCGAAATCATCCGCGCTCGTGCCGATCTGGACCACGCCGGGCGGCGCTCGCTGATCGGCACGATCGTTGCCTGGACCGACGACAAGGACAAGCCGGTCGCGGTCGCCCAGGGAACCTATATGGCCCCGCGTTCGGCCTCGTGATCAGTCAAGGCCCCGCGTCTGGCCCCGTGATCAGCTCTGGCGGCTGGCGACGAACACCGGGATCTGGCGCTGCGTCTTGAGTTGGTAGTCGGCGTACGGCGCGAAGGCGGCGACAGCTCGCTCCCACCAGAGGGCGCGCTCGTCCCCGCTGATCTCGCGGACGCTGACATCGAACGGAGCGGGGCCGTCCTGGATCGCAACGGAGTCGGGATCTGCGGTGAGGTTGTAGTACCAAACGGGATTCTTCGGCGCCCCGCCCATCGAGGCAACGAGCGCGTACTCGCCGTCGTGCTCGACTCGCATCAGCGGCGTCTTACGCACCTTGCCGCTCTTGTTGCCCTTCGTCGTGACGATGATGATCGCGAGGCCCGTCTCACGCAGCGTGTTGGCGAGCCGACCAGCGGAGCCCTCGTAGGCCTCGACCTGATCGCGGACCCATTGGGCGGGGCTCGGAGCGTAGTCGTCTGCGGTGCTGATGGGTGTCATGACCACATTCTAGGAGTCAACGGGCGGAGAAGACTTGCCGACACGTTGCTCACGGCGAGCGCCGAGGTCAGCGATAACGTGCAGCGTCATGAGCGAACTCACACGACCCGAAGTCACCATCCCCGAGGGCGAACCGCCGACCGAATTGATGCTCGAAGATCTCGTGATCGGCGATGGTCACGAGGCAACGCCCGGCATGGCCGTCGACGTCCACTATGCCGGCCACTCGTGGAGCACGGGCAAGCAGTTCGACGCCAGTTGGGACCGCAACGACACGTTCCAGTTCCGGCTCGGCGCCGGTCAGGTCATCGGCGGGTGGGATCAGGGTGTTGCCGGGATGAAAGTGGGCGGTCGTCGCCGCCTCACCATCCCACCCCACCTCGGCTACGGGGCGCAGGGCGCCGGTGGGGTCATCAAGCCCAATGAGACCCTCGTTTTCGTGGTCGATCTGCTCGGGGCGCGCTGATCACCGTCTGATCACCGTCTGATCGCGGACAAGTCAGCCCTGTCGAACTGGACGACAATCAATCGGTCGACGCCGATCCTGGCGTAACGCTGACGCTCTTCGGAATCCGGATCGCGGAGCTCGTCGGTCAGCGCTGCCCACGTCGTCACGAGTAGCGGGGGAGCGCCGTTCGGGCGGGCTTCGCGCCCGGCCTCGATGATCTCCTCGAGCCGGGGGTGATTCGAACGAACGTTGATCCCGTCCGTCTCCCGCGCGGCGAGGCGAGCGAGCGCGGCACTGTTGACACCGACGATCAACGGAATCGGCGCGGTCGGCATCGGGAAGCCGGTGACGCCATGGACGGTCCCGCTGCTCCACATCGTGCGCGCCAGCGAGATGAAATCGCAGACTCGTTGATGGCGGGCGGCCATGTCCGGTTCAAGTTCGATGCCGACCGCCGCGTGCTCGGCCCCGAACGGTGAGGTCGGCGATGCGCCTGCGCCGACGCCGAGCCAGAACCGGCCGCCGGTGATCTGCTGTGCGGTCGCCGCCGCGGCTGCGAGCACCCCGAGCGGGCGATTGACCACGTTGGCGACGAGCGCACCGATACCGATCGTCGAGGTCGAGGCGGCGAGCGCTCCGGTGAGTGTGAAGCATTCGAGCATCGAATTCCCGCCCATGACCTGACCGGCGAGATGGTCGAGGACCCAGGCGACGCCGAAGCCGGCAGCTTCGGCCGCGAGCACCGCGTCACGCATTTGCGGCCATGGCGTGGTGGCGGAATTGAATTGCACGTCGAGAATCACGGCACCGAGTCTGTCAGGGCGGATACGGCCCCGTTCGACGGATCGACCGAATTTCCTCGTACGCTCGGCCGCGACAAAAGGGGCCGATGTGGGTATCGATCAGACCGCTGTGCAGAAGTTGCTTGATCGGGCACGACGCGAAGTCGACGAGGGTTTGCTGCCGTCGGCCCAGGTTGCGTTGGCCTACGACGGCGAACTCGTTGCGTTCGAGACGTTCGGCGACGCCGTTAACGCTTCTCGCTTCGTCGTCTACTCGGCGACGAAGGCCTTCGTGGCCGGCGCCGTGTGGGCACTGATCGGCGATGGCCTGATCGACGTCGCCAACCGTGTCTGCGACTATGTGCCCGAGTTTGCAACGAACGGCAAGGAGGGCATCACGCTCGAGCAGGTGATGTTGCACACCTCGGGTTTTCCGGATGCGCCGATGGCCGTTCTCGATGGCGACACGAGCGCCGGCAGGACGGCCGCATTCACTCGTTGGCGGCTCAACTGGGAGCCCGGCACACGGTTCGAGTATCACCCGTCTTCGGCCCACTGGGTGCTGGCCGAAGTGATCGAGCGCGTCACCGGACGCGACTATCGCGATGTCGTCGAGGAGCGGGCGTGCGCTCCCGCCGGTCTCGGCCGGATCCTCGGCAATGTTGCCCATCCGGCGGAGGAACTCGTCGTCGTCGGCGAGCCGGCGACGCCGGACGAGTTGTTCGCAGCGCTCGGCATCCGCGAGATCGAGGTCGGTGAAGTCACGACCGACGCTCTGATGGGCTTCAACGACGCGGCCGTGCAGCGGGTCGGGATGCCCGGTGGCGGTGGTGTCATGCGGGCCGCGGATCTCGCCCTGTACTACCAGGCCGTGCTCCACAACCCCGGCGAGATGTGGGACCCCGTCGTGCTCGACGACGTGAAAACGAACGTCCGCAACCACCTTCCCGACGCCCTCACAGGTATTCAGGCGAACCGCACGCTCGGGCTGGTCCAGGCCGGCGACGATGGCAACAGCAACTTTCGCGGAATGGGCCGCACGGTGTCCGCCGGCGCGGTCGGGCACAACGGTGCGAAGGGTCAGATCGCGTGGGGTGACCCGGCGTCGGGGTTGAGCCTCGGCTACTGCACCAACGGACTCGACGAGAACGTCCTGCGCGAAGCACGCCGGACGACTGCCATCGGGAGCCTCGCCGCAGTCTGTGCCAGATGAGACGTGAATCGCTCAGCGGCTGACGAGGTCCACGACCAATCCGTCCCACTGCCCGAAGCCGATCCACCAAAAATCCGGAAAGAGGTTCATCCAACGCGTCGGCGGCGCCGAATGGGTTGTAACTGATTCCCACGGACAAAGGACGGTTTTTGATGGCTTCACTGACACGACGCAACTTCTTGCAAGCAGGGGGTGCAGCCGCCGGTGCCGCAGTCCTGGTCGGCCCGCTCGCTCACGGCTCTGTGGCCGCAATCGCGGCACCTGCTTCGACCGGGCGCCCCGAGTCGCAGACCGAGGTGCTCGAGCCCTTTGGCACAGAACATCTCGTGATGGTCATCCGAAATCCGAGCAAGGGTGAAGTGGCGATATTGACCGAAGGCAACGAAGTGATCTTCAACGACCCACAACTGATCGCTCGCGTGCAGCGGGCAATGAACCGGAAGGCCCTGTAGCGCCATGTCATCACATCGTGAAGCACCCGAGATGGCCAAGGATCCCGTCGCCGACAGTACGGACGTCTACGCGTTCGTGAGTCCCGACCGGCCCGACTCCGTCACGCTCATCACCAACTACATCCCTTTCGAGGACCCAGCCGGTGGACCGAACTTCTACGAGTTCGGCGACGACGTGCTGTACAAGATCCACATCGACAACGACGGCGACGGCTTCGCCGACATCGTCTACGAGTTCCAGTTCACCACCGTCGTCACGAACCCGAACACCTTTCTGTACAACACTGGTCCAATTCGCTCGCTGGACGATCCCAACTGGAACCGTCGGCAGTCCTACACGGTCACGAAAGTCACCTACCACAACGGGCAGATTGGCAAAGTGAGCCGGCAGATCGTCGGTCAGGATCTTCCCTGTCCGCCGTGCTTCGTCGGCGGTCGGTCCTGCCCGGACTATGCGTCGCTTGCGGCTCTAGCCACCCATGACCTCGGGGATATCGTGGTCTTCGCCGGCCAGCGCCTCGACGGCTTCTACGTCGATCTCGGGTCGATCTTCGACCTCGGCGACCTGCGGCCGTTCCAGAACCTGCACCTCATCCCGACGGCCGCGCAGCCCGGGGTCGACGCGCTCCGTTCGTTCAACGTGCACTCGATCGCGTTGGAATTGCCGATCTCGTCGTTGAGCCGCTCCGGCGTGCGGTCGACGGATCCGATGGACCCGGCCTCGGTCATCGGTGTCTGGGCGTCGGCCTCTCGACGCACCGCTCAGATCCGCAGCAAGGGCGGCCTCAAGCTGGAAACAGGTCCGTACGTACAGGTGTCACGGCTCGGCAACCCTCTGTTCAACGAAGTCATCGTGCCGATGGCCGACAAGGACAGGTGGAACCAGTTGTCACCCGATGGGGACGCCCAGTTCGGGCAATACGTTCGACAGCCCGAGCTCGCCAGGCTGCTCCCGGTGCTCTACCCGACCGTGTTCCCGAATCTCGCCGGCCTCACCGCCGACCGGGCCGACCTGCAGGCGATCCTGCTCACGGGCATTCCCGCCGGGATCATCCCGGGGTTCCAGAACTACACCGGTCCGCGGCTCGCCGACATGTTGCGTCTCAACATGGCGATCCCACCGGCGCACACACCGAACGACCTCGGCATCCTGGGTGGCGATCTGGCCGGCTTCCCGAACGGGCGTCGCGTGTCCGACGACGTCGTCACCATCGAGATTCGAGCGGTCGCAGGTGCCACATATCCTCTCGTCGCCCCCTCGTACACGCCCGATGCGGCTGCAGCGTTGGTCACCCAGGGTGTGCCGACCGCCGGCAACGTCAGCTACCTCGACACGTTCCCATTCCTCGACAATCCGGTCAGCGGCTACGACGTGCAGCCTCCGCGATGAGGGTCATCGATGCCGAGATCACGGCCGTCGAACACGATCACTCCCACGACCATCACGACCATCACGACCATCACGGTCACCACGCGCACGGTCACGATGATCTCGCCCACAGCCACGTATCGCCCGCCGAGGCGGCTCCCCGCGGGGGGCCGGTCTTGGTCGACATCGGTGGCGACGTGGGCGCGCTCATCGTGTACCTCGACGATGCACTGGAGGCAACCGAACTGCCGATCGAATCGCTCGATGATCCGAGCCTCGAGATGCATACCGGTGTGTGGCGCAGACCGATCGGTGACCGCAGCGTCGTCGTTGCGGTCTACCCCGCGCTGCTCGAAGGGCGCTACTGCATCAACGCGCCAGGAACCCCCTCCCGCGAGCTGACGGTCCGCGGTGGCGCAGTGACGGAACTGGATCTTCGCAGAACCTCATCCGGCGCGCCATCGGCGACTGACTGATCGACGTCCCCCGCTACTTCTTACCTCCTTCACATCTCGGTCGTGTTAGCTGATGGTTCACGCAGCGACGAGGTGACCATGATCGAACTGAACGGGTTGAGCAAACGGTACGGCGACACGCTCGCCGTCGACGATCTCACCTTCGACGTCATGCCCGGTTGCGTGACCGGCTTCCTCGGGCCGAACGGCGCCGGCAAGACGACCACGATGCGAATCATCCTCGGTCTCGACGCACCGACGAAGGGGACGGCGCTCGTCAACGGCAAACCGTACGGGCAGATCAAGTTCCCGCTGCACGAGGTCGGTGCTCTGCTCGATGCCAAGGCCCTGCATGGCGGCCGGAAGGCCTTCGATCACCTCCTCTGCCTCGCCCAGAGCAACAACATCGGCCGGGCGCGGGTGGCCACCGTGCTCGAATTGGTCGGCCTCGGCGACGTCGCCAACAAGCGAGCAGGCACGTTCTCGTTGGGCATGGGCCAACGCCTCGGGATCGCTGCCGCGATGCTCGGCGATCCTGGCATCTTGATGTTCGACGAACCAGTCAACGGTCTCGATCCGGAAGGCATCGTGTGGATCCGCACGTTGCTCCGTGGGCTCGCAGCAGAGGGACGCACCGTGTTCATCTCGAGCCACCTGATGACGGAGATGGCGATGACCGCTGATCGACTGATCGTTGTCGGTCGCGGTCACCTGATCGCCGATGCCACCGTCGAGGAGTTCACGTCGCGGGGTGAGCAGTGGGTACGGGTGCGATCGCCGCACCAGCGCGAGTTGATCGCCGCGCTGCAGCGAGCCGGAGGAATCGTGACCAGCGCCAGCATCGGTGACGACTCCGATGTTCGCGGCCTGAAGGCCGGGCAGATCGGCGACATCGCACTCGCGGCCGGCATCGCGATCCACGGGCTGACCGAGCACCGGGCATCACTGGAAGAGGTCTTCTTCGGCCTCACCGACGACAGCGTCGAGTACCACGGAAGCGTGAACGCATGAGCACGAGCACGATCGACCTCCGCCAGCCGTCCACACTGCGCGCAGCGATCATCTCGGAATGGACCAAACTCCGGTCGGTGCGTTCGACGATGTGGTCGCTTGTGGCGACATCGGTGTTCACGATCGGGCTCGGCACGCTGTTCTGCTGGGCGTTCATCAACCGCCCGCACCGCGATCTCGCCGACTCGTTCCGGTTCGACCCGACCTCACGATCGCTTCGTGGGGTCTTTTTGGCCCAACTCGCGATCGGCGTGCTCGGGGTGCTCGTGATGAGCTCCGAATACACGACCGGCATGATCCGGACCTCGCTCGCGGCGGTGCCGCGACGGCGCGTCGGGCTCGTCGCCAAGACGATCGTGCTCGGCACCGCAAGCGTGGTCGTGAGCATGATCTCCACGTTCGCCGCGTTCTTCGCCGGTCAAGCTGTTCTGTCGAGCGGCGGAGTCAACGCCTCGATCACCGATCCCGGTGTGATGCGGGCGGTCATCGGCGCAGGAGCGTACCTGACTCTGATTGCGCTGTTCGGGTTGGCGATCGGCACCGTGGTGCGGCGCACGCCGGGCGCGATCGCGGCGCTGTTCGGGATCGTGTTGATCTTCCCGCTCCTCGCCCAGGCGCTGCCGGATCCATGGAATGTCGATGTCGGCAAGCTGTTGCCGTTCAACGCCGGTCAAGCGATGTTCTCGGTGCGAGTCGACCCCGATCTGCTTACCCCCGGGCAGGGGTTGGTCGTTTTCCTGACCTGGATCGCCGTCGCGTTCATCTTGGCAACGGGGCTGCTCACCAAACGCGACGCCTGACCGCTGCTACTTCGGCGCTGCGAAATCCATCGTCCAGTAGACAGCACCGTTGGCGCCAGCAACGGCGGCCGCACCGAGCTCGGTGAAATTCGGCGACAAGATGATGGCCCGGTGGCCCGGACTGTTCATCCAGGCGTCGGTCACTGCGGCAACGGTCGGTTGGCCGAATGCCACGTTCTCACCCCAGGTGCTGGACGAATAGCCGGCCGCGACAATTCGTTGTCCGGGGTTCGAGCCGTCCCACCCGGCATGGGTCATGGTGTTGCGCTGAGCCTGATCGAGCGAGTGATCCTCGGCCGCGCGGTCGAGGAGTCCGTTCTCCGCGACCGGGGCCAGCCCGTTGGCCGCCCTGACGCTGTTCACCGAGGCGACCAACTCGGCGCTGATCGGCAGGATTCCCCCGATGGCCGATGCCGGAGCGGGGCCTGGTGCCGGCGGCCTCGGGGAACACTGGCGGAGGATGGCCCCGCCTCCGAGGACAGCGATCGCCGCACTCATCCCGACCGCGCCAAGACGCTGGTGCAAAGCTGTTTTCATATCAATCTCCCGATGGCGCCCGCTATCGGTGTCTGACGGCCCGAATTGACCGTCATCGAACTGTAACATTGGCAACGCGAAAACCTTGGGACCGGCCACGAGTCACGGCCGTCCGTGGGGGAGCGGGCACGGCATCGGGCTACTACCATCGGAGCGATGTGGTTGCCTTGGCGCGTCGCCTACGAGATTGCCGTGGTGCTGGTGCTCGTCATCGTCGCGCTCGGCCGGACCAGGCATCGCACCATCAGGATCGGCGTGGCAACAGTCAAGGAACTCGCCATCGTCCTGGCGCTGTACGGCACCTGGCAATACGTCCGCGACAAGGCGACATTCAAGACCGTCGGCGCGATGGAGAACGCGCGATCGCTGTGGAACCTCGAGCAGCGGATCCACCTGCCGAGCGAAGTGGCCCTGCAGCGGGCATTCATCGACAACCGCCCGATCATGCAGTTCCTCGACGTCTACTACGGAGGCATGCACGTTCCGGCCGCGGGTGCGTTGCTGATCTGGCTCTTCGTGCGCCATCGCGACAAGTACTCGGCCGTGCGCACGACGTTGGCGCTCACCATCGCCGGCTGCCTCACCATCCAGGCCCTCGTCCCTTTGGCGCCGCCCCGTTTCCTGCCTGATCTCGGTTTCGTCGACGCGGGGTTGAAGTACGGGCTGTCGGTCTACGGGCGCGGCGGGAGTGGTGTCTCAAACGAGCTCGCGGCGATGCCGTCGCTGCACTACGGATGGGCGCTGCTGGTCGGCATCGCCGCGATCACGATCAGCACCAGCAAGTGGCGCTGGCTGGTGCTCGTGCACGCTGTGCTCACGACCCTGGCGGTCACGATCACGGCCAACCACTGGTGGATGGACGGCGTCGTCGCGGCGATGGTTCTCGGTCTCGCGTATCTGCTCCAGCGCAACGCGACGGTGGTGTTCGGGTGGCTCGCGGCGAGATATCGGCCTGGCGAGGATCAGCCGATCGAGCAAGATCCGGCCGCGGCCACACGTTGACGCTCTCTGACTCGCTGCTCGGATGAAGCTCACCGAGGTGATCGAGCACTGCCCGAGGCCGTCGTCGAGATCGCACCCTCGCCGAATCTCCACGTGACGAAATTCAAGTTGCCACCACAGCCGGAGCTGTTGCTCGGACGGTTTTTGTGCCGCGTCGTCCTGACCACAGCTCCAGCGCCCCGTCACCGTGCACTCCAGCGGTACTTCGGCGAACTCGGGGCGCCGCACCCAGGCGGCGGACGTCCTTGAGCGAGTCCCGTCAATCATCTCTCGCGAGTGCACGAGCCGGGCAAGGTTTCGTCTGCGGGGGAGTGGGGAACTGGGAACACATGAGACTTCGCTCCGCCCACGTACTCGCTGTTGCCGCAACGCTCGCCATCGCAGGCTGTAGTTCCGACACGCGCTCGTCGTTGAAGACCGATCTACAGACTGCAGCAAGCGATGTCGGCAACGCAGCCAAAGACGCGGCCAACAACGCCGCTGAGGCCCTCGCCCGCAACATCGCCACCCAGCAGGGCGAGGAGCAGTTCAAGAACGCCGGTCAAACCCTGAGCGGCCCGCTCACCTGTGAGGCCAAGGTGCAAGACGGGGTCGCCAAGATCGACATCAGCTGCACCGGCAAGACCCAAGCCGGAGGCGCAGCCGAACTGAAGGGTACGACCAAAGAGATCCCCGGTGCCTCGGTGGTCTCCCTCGACGGGGAGTTCACCGGCACCGTCGACGGCAAGCAGGTCTTCACCACCCAACGTTTGGGCGGCTGACCCTGGCGTTCGGGCGCGCATCTCCTCTTGACCGCCGGGATTGTTGAGGTCAGGATGGCGGGGAACGGTGCCGTCGTGGCTCTTGTGTCCGGTGTGGAGCGTCTTTGGTGGCGTTCAATTCTTGGACGGGTTTGGGGGTCGATGGTTTCGTTCCAGGATGAGGGGAGCGGTCATGTTCGTACGTGCTAATGGGGGTGGGTCGTTGTGGCGGAGCCGGTACGCGGCGTTTGGGGCTGCGGTCGCGGTTTCGGTCGGTGCCGGTGGTTTGGTGGTGGCGACGTTGGCTGCGCCGTCTCCGGCTCCGAGCAGTTTCGTTCCGATCAGTCCGTGTCGGATCATGGATACCCGTGCCGATAGCACGGTCGGGCCGCGTAATACGGCGGTGGTGGGTGGGGTGGTGTACACGATCCAGGTTCAAGGTGTCAACGGCAACTGTGATATCCCGGTGACGGCGACCGCGGTCAACATGAATGTGATTTCGTCGAGTCCGACGTCGAACGGGTTTTTGACGGTGTTTCCTGCTGATGTCGAACGGCCGTTGTCGTCGTCGTTGAACTGGGTTGCCGGTCAGGCGCCGACGCCGAACTCGGTCAACGCGACGTTGAGTGGGTCGGGTCAGGTCAGTTTCTTTGCCAATGGTGGCACGGTCGATCTGATCGCCGACATCACCGGCTACTTCACCCCCGCGAGCGCAGGACCCGCGGGTGCGACCGGTGCCACGGGGCCGTTGGCGAAGCGTTGTTCGGCGACGTTGCGGTGGGATCTGACAACCTGCAAGATCGCCAATTTCGCCCTCCCCACAGGCGCCGCCAACCCGAAAGACGTCGCGTTCGACGGGACCAACCTGTGGACCGCCAACATCGGCACGAACAATGTGACCCGGATCGACCCGGGAACCGGGGCAGGCGTCAATTTCGCCCTCCCCACAGGCGCCACCTTTCCGTACGGGATCGGATTCGACGGGACCAACATCTGGACCGACAACACCGGCACGAACAATGTGACCCGGATCAACCCGGGCACCGGCGCCGGCGCCAACGTCGCGCTCCCGGCCGGGGCTGGCAGTCCGATCGGGATCGGATTCGACGGGACCAACATCTGGACCGTCAACTTCAGCACGAATAATGTGACCCGGATCAACCCCGTTACCGGGGCAGGCGTCAACTTTGCGCTCCCCGGAGCCCCCGGAGCCGCCACCAGCCCGAGGGGGATCGGATTCGACGGGACCAACATCTGGACCGCCAACGCCGGCACGGACAATGTGTCCCGGATCAACCCGGGCAGTGGGGCGGGCGTCAACTTTGCGCTCCCCCCCGGCGCCACCAGCCCGTCCGGGATCGGATTCGACGGGACCAACATCTGGACCGCCAACGCCGGCGCGGCGAACGTGAGCCGGATCGACCCTGGAACCGGGGCAGCCACCCCCGTTGCGCTCCCCGCCGGCGCCACCAATCCGACCGCGATCGGATTCGACGGGACCAACCTGTGGACCGCCAACTTCGGCACGGACAATGTGACCCGGATCAACCCGGGCAGCGGGGTAGGCGTCAACTTTGCGCTCCCCGCCGGCGCCACCAGCCCGAGGGGAATCGTATTCGACGGGACCAACATCTGGACCGCCAACTACGGCACCGCGAACGTGACCAGGCTGGTTCCATAACCCGGCCGTCGCAGTTGCGTGCTCCGTAGCCTCCTCCTGGGAGAGGCGGTGCTGGCGCACCCGCACGCAACAACGTGGTCCGCCTCCTGTACAGGAATGCTGCCGCGCGGGGCCCAGTCGGGGACTTGCTTCAACGCCCCGAGCGGTGAGCGAACTGGGTCGCTACGGTGAACATCCTGGTAATTTGAACGAGTTGATCCAAGTGCTCCAGTTGAACGAGCCCGAAGACTTTTCGTACTCTGTCGTATAGAAGAACGTGCAATCGTCCACTGGGTCGACGGTCAAGCTGCTGTAGTCGCCCCAGCGGTGGAGGTTGCCGGTCTGTGAGCCGCCGCCAGCCTTGATCGTGCTCTCTGCTTGCAGCGTTCCCAATGGGTCGGCCGACGCGCGGCCGGTGTAGCGGATACTCGGGTAGACGGTTCCGCTGGAGACGCTGTAGCCGACTGCGATGTTGCCGGCTTTGTCCATCGCGATGCTGCCCATCCAACGCGAGTTCGAGTCGGGCGAGTAGGTGCCCTGCTGGAACACCGTTGCGCCCCCGGTGGGGCTTGGGTTTGGGTTGCGCAATTCGTACCAGCGCACACCGACGACCTGGCTGCGTTTGGCGCCGCTGACTTTGACCGAGTGGTTGACGACGAGGGATTCGTGACCTGAGATGTTGCGGTAGGCCAGCCGATACATCAAACGGTCGGCGAGCGAATCGAGTGTGTTACTGGTGCCCGGCTGGCTGATGCAGGTTCCTCCACCGCACGCCGTTGAAAAGGCTGCCACCGGAATGTTGAAGGGCCCGCTCAATGTTGCATTCGCTGGTGTCGCGAAATCGGCATGGAATTTCCATTCGTTGAGCGAGTTCGCACCGAAGTTGAGCATGTAGTTCGGAGAGCCTGATGGCGGAGGAGTCGTGCCGTCGAGATCGGAGGGCAGCACGCCGCCGAAGCTGGTACTGAGCTGGAAGCATTGCTGGGCGGCGGCTCCACCGGAAAGCATTGCTGCGCGGTCGAGGGCGCAGAGCTTGGAGCCGGCGAAGGTCGTACCGTTGTTGAAGATGTTGTAGGTGATGTAGTAGCCGTCGGGCCAGACGCCTAATTTCGGGTAGTCGGGAAATTGTGTCGCTCCGTACGAGAATGCGTAGCGGTTGTACGCGCCGGTGGCGTCGGAGGTGGTGGAGACGGCGACGCACTGTAGATACGGCGTTGTGGTGACGGAGAACTGCGTGAGCACCCAGCGGTTGGCGAGCTTGTCGTACTGCACGATCGGGTCACCGTCGTTGTTGGCCTCGCATCCGCCGCCGAAACCGGCCCACAGCGTGTTGCCTGCCTTTGGGAACCCGATGGCGATGACGCCTGTTGTCTTGACGAACACGGCGAATGATTCGTTGACCCACTGCACGTATTGCGTTGCGCCCACCGCACCATTGGTGTCTGGTGGAGCCGCGTTTGGCGTGAATCCATGGTCGCCATTCCCCACTCCAGCGAAACTAAGGCCGGCGGTTGTTGCAACGGACGGGCCGGTAGTTGTTTGGACGACGGGATCTGGCTGCACTCTGGCGGCAATATTGGCCGGTATCGGTCGCAACGGTCGTTCACGCGGCACATCGGATCGTGGCGCGGCCGACATGTCGCGCAGCGGCGGCGAGACATCGTGATGGATCGCCGGACTTGTCTCTGCCTGGCCGCGCGCCGATTGTGCCTGACCGCCTGCATCCGCCGCTCCCGCCACCACCGGGAGTGCACCCAAGACCAGTACGAGCGCGATACCGTGCGCCAACCCTCGACGTCTGCTGCCCATCGTTCCTCCTCAGCGCTCAGCCATGACGACCCGCGCAACGGCGTCCGTTGGTCAACGGGCACAAAACAGTACCAGAGAAGGGAAGCGGCTGAGGCGGCGGTTCAGGCCTGTCGAAACATCGCTGTCGGGCCTCGGCGACTGTCGCACTGTGCGACGATCGGCAGCAGACCTGCATGCCGTTGCGCAGTATTCCGATGGGGGAGCAGGGTGGCGCTCACAACTCGCCCGTGGTGATCAGAAACATGATCGCTCCGATCAGGCAGGCCAGGCTGTAGCCCGCCAGCGTCGTCAGCACGGGCCACCAGGGACTGTTCACGGCCGCCGCTGACTGATCGCCGCTGGAACGAGAACGACGAGCAGGACACCGATGCCACCGAGCAACAGATCAACTCTCACCGAGTGTCATCGGCGAAACTCGCTTGTTACTTGAGCATCGTCTTGAGCATCGTCTTGAGCATCGTCCGGGCCCGAGCGTGTCACGACTGCCAACCCAGGCATACGGCCACGAGTTGACATAACGAAGATTATGGGCGTTGTGGGCGGAGGGGACGTCCTCCGTGTAACCGACATGGACTTGGGGGTCGCCGTCTGTTCCTGGTTCATGTGAGCGAATATCGATACGTCGAGGTAATCCCTCGCTGAAATCGGTGGAGCGTGATCAGAGGCCGATTGCTGATCCGGTGAACGAACGTGATCAACGACAGTTTCACGGTGTCACCATGACTTGGCGAGCGACAACCGGGGGTTGATCAAACACGGGTAGATCTGCAAGGGCGCGCAGGCCGACGATGTCAGGTCGGGGTCGCGATCTCGCGGTCGTGCAGAGGTGCGGCCGCCTGGAGCAACCAATCGAGCGACTCGCGCAACTCACGCTCGGTCCGCGTCCCCGCTGCGGCGAGGTCACGGCGCACGTCGTCCATCGCGCACGCGAACACGTACAGGTCATCTCGGAGGGCATCGACTTCGGCGCGAGCAACGACGAGATCGGTCTCGCTGATCGCCAACTCGCGTGCCCGTTGGCGCGCGACCCAGTCCCATTGCCGGCAGGCCTGGCGGCAGAACTCACGCCGCCGCCCCGTCTTCGCGGATGGGGGCAGTACACGCCGACACCATCGGCAACGCGCCAAGCCCTCCCCTCCCGTCCCGAAGTCTGGTCCCTTTCGTCATGACGAAACAATACCCATACCAGTGGGTGCCCGGGTTTGATCGTCTCAGCGGTCGATCAGTTGGGAGTCAGCGCTCCAGGCAGACTCCGCCCGGTCGAGCCGCTCGGTGGCAATGTCACGTAGCTCGTCGGAAGCGCCGGCGACCAGCACGTTCAGGAGTGCGAGAGTGCCGACGTGACTATCGAACGGTCCGACGCCGCCGGCACTGAGCACGATCGAAACATCGGCAACACCGGCCAGGGGCGAGAGGGCACTATCGGTGAGGGCGAGCAACCACGCTCCCCTGCGCTTGGCCTCACGCGCCGTCCGCACGACCCATCGGTCGTAACGGCGCAGGTCGATTGCAACGACGGCATCGCCGTCGACGATGTGCGACAGGCGGCGGCTGACCGCGACTTCATTGCCCGACAACAGCTCGACACCTGGGCGCAACGCGCCGAGATCGCCGACGAACTGGAGGCTGACTCCAGTCGATGCATCGCCGCTCACGACCAACACCGAGTGACTGAGGGCGCACAGATGCCGCACGGCGTCGGCCGTTGCCTGCTCGTCGATCGCGAGCAGTGTCGATTGCACGTTGTCGAGCTCGCGTTGGAGATGACGCTGCACCGCGACCCCACCGCGCGCCTCGCGGATACGCACTGCCGCAGGTCGGAGCTGATTCGACAGTTCGTTCTGGACTGCGCCCTGAAGCGCAGTGAAGCCGTCGAAGTCCAACTTGGCCGCCAACCGGACGACCGTGGCCGCGCCCGCGTGAGCAGCCTCCGCCAGTTCAGCGACGGTGCCGAACGCCACCAGCTCCGGCCGGCTCAGCACGATCTCGGCGACCCGGCGCTCGGCCGTGGTGAGCGATGTCCCCGCTTCTGCGATACGACCGGCGACCTCCATTGCCAGCAGCGTAGTTGATCGCCCGGTCCCGAGACGGCGAGAACCCGACGAATGGGTCTATTAGTTCCGTTCGTGGTTAGACTGTGGAATATACATTCCAATCGATTGCTGGACGACGTCGCTCTGGTGCGCCTCGCGGCGGAGCAGGCATTCGACGTGCCGGCCGTGTTGCGCACACAGCTTGACGCCTTCCGGAACACACCGCCACCCGCTGGTTGCCTGCTCCTGCGCGGCCTCCCTGTCGGCGATCTGCCCCCGACGCCGCCCGAACCGACCGTTGCGACCGAGAAGAGCGCGGCGACCGAGATTCGTCTCCTCACCTTTGCATCGCTGCTCGGCGAACCGGTTGGCTACCTGCCCGAACATCGCGGTGACGTCGTCCAGAACATCGTGCCGGTCAAGGCGTCGGCATCGAGGCAGACCTCAACATCGTCGAAAGTGAACCTGATGTTCCACACCGAGGCCGCGTTCCATCCCCACCGGCCCCGCTACCTCTTGCTGTACTGCCTCCGCGGCGATCCCCAGGCCCGAACGACCATCGCGTCGATCCACGGCGCACTCCCCCATCTGCCCCAGGACGTGATCGACGTGCTGTTCCAGCCGCTCTTTCGGTGCTCGGTCGACTCGAGCTATCTCGATGGTCGCTCCAACGTGCTCGGTCCTGCGCTGCCCGTGCTCAGCGGCGATGTCGCCAATCCGGCGATGGTGTTCGACGAGGACCTGATGGTCGGCATCGACGAAGAGGCCGAGGAGGCATTGCATATGTTGGGTACGACATTGACCGAGCATCACGGTGGGGTCGTCCTCGAGCCGGGCGACTTGCTCGTGATCGACAACAGCGTCGTGGTCCACGGTCGGTCCCCGTTCACCGCCCGCTTCGATGGCACCGATCGTTGGCTGCAGCGTGCATTCGTGGTCGAGGACCTCTCGGCGAGCGAGGGTGAGCGCACCGGACGGGTCATCACCACCGTCTTCGGCGAGTGACCCGGTAGTGGCCCGCCGGCGTCTCGTCGTGTCGTCGTCTCCATTGTTTCGCAGATCACCGGCAATACTGAGCAGATGATCTCCGTTTCCGCACCCTCGCGAGCCTTTGCCAGCGACAACGCGGCCGGCGTCCATCCGGCGGTGATGGCCGCGCTGCAATCCGCCAACGCCGGCCATGCCCTCGCGTACGGCGACGACCGTTGGACGGCGGAGACCAACGCGTTGTTCAAGGAACTGTTCGGTCAGCAGTCGCAGGCGTTCCTCGTATGGGGCGGAACGGGTGCGAACGTCATGGCGCTCGCCACCATGCTCGGCCCTGCACAAGCGGTCGTTTGCACCAATTGGTCGCACATCAACGTCGACGAGACGGGCGCGCCGGAACGGATCCTCGGCGCGAAGCTGATCGATCTCGATTGTCCGGACGGAAAACTCGTGCCGGCCCAGATCGAGGAGCAGGCCCACGCGCTCGGCCAGATGCACCATGCACAGCCGGGTGTCGTCAGCCTGACTCAGAGCACCGAACTCGGTACGGTCTACACCGCGGCCGAGATCGGCGCACTGAGCGAGACGGCCCATCGCCTCGGCATGTCCGTGCACGTCGACGGTGCCCGGCTGGCCAACGCCGTTGCCACGGCCGGCGGGACGATCGAAGCCCTGCGCTCGATGACCGTCGATGCCGGGGTCGACGTCGTCACGTTCGGGGCGACCAAGAACGGGATGATGTACGGCGAAGCGGTCGTCTATCTCACCGATCGCTTCGCGGCGGCGGCCCCTTACGTTCGCAAGCAGGTCACCCAACTCCCTTCGAAGATGCGTTTCGTCGCGGCCCAGTTCAACGCGCTCCTGCACGACGACTTGTGGCTGTCGCTGGCATCACACTCCAACGCGATGGCACGCCGACTCTACGACGCCACCCGACACATCCCCGACGTGGTCTTCGACGCCGCGCCGAAAGTCAATAGCGTCTTCCCCCACCTCCCGGCCGTTGCGATCAAGCCGCTGCAGGATTGGTGTTTCTTCTGGGACTGGAGCGTGCCCGTCAATCAGGTCCGCTGGATGACTGCCTGGGACACGACCGATGCCGACGTCGACACGTTCGCGGCAGGCGTTCGCGAATTTCTCGACCTGTCACCCGCTGTGTAAGGCCACGAGTGCTCCAAGCCGACTCCCGATCCGGAGCAGAAATTTCATTGCATCATGCAATTGACTCCGCGGTTAGTTCTCCCTAAGATCGTTCTACCCGGCTGATTTTCGAGCCGGGTGCTCAACGAATTGGTCAAGGGGGTTCCATGGCTGCTGTCGAGATCATGTTTCATCGCGACGCCACCGACGATCGGTGGATGAACGACGCTGCGTGCAAGGCTTTGACGAACTTGTTCTTCCCCGCCCCGGCGGAAAGGCCCCAGGCCCGTGATCGTCGCGAGGCGATGGCACGGTCGGTGTGCGCCAGTTGTCGGGTGAGCGACAGTTGTCGTGTCTACGCGCGTGACAACCACGAGTACGGGTTCTGGGGTGGCGAGTCCGAGGACCAGCGCCACGCCGCCGGGTACCGCCTGATTGCCCCGATCGGCGTACGGGCCCGCAGCGTCGGCTGATCGACGCCGTGACCTGGCGTTTCGACGTCTGCGTCGTCGGGAGCGCGAACCTCGATCTCGTCGCGACGACGGATCGGCTCCCCGGTCCGGGTGAGACGGTGCTCGGATCGAGCTACACCGAACACGCGGGTGGCAAGGGTCTGAATCAGGCTGTCGCCGCGGCGCGGGCGGGAGCACGCACCACATTCTGCGGCGCAGTCGGAGACGATGACGCGGCCCGCCGATTGCTGGCTGTGATCGCCGATGATGGCATCGACGCAAGCGCGCTGCGGCTGCTCCCCAACGCTGCGACGGGCCGGGCGCTGATCGGTGTGTCGGCGGCCGGTGAGAACTCGATCATCGTCGTCGCCGGTGCGAACCGTGAGCTCACCGAGAGCGACGTCAGCGCAATCGCCACATCCGCGCGGGTGCTCCTCGTCCAGTTGGAGGTACCGGTGGCGACGGTGCGGGCTGCGCTGTCGGCGGCGCGAGCCGCTGGCGTTACGACGATCCTCAACCCTGCACCGGCAATGACCTTGTCGTCAGAGATCCTGGCGCTGTGCGACGTGGTGATCCCCAACGAGCACGAGGTCGAGATCCTCGGCGGTGTCGCCGAGTTGCTCCGCCTCGGTGCACGAGCCGTCGTCGTCACGCTCGGAGCGCGCGGCGCCAAGCTGTGCACCTCCGGTGCGGACGATGTCGTCGTGGCGGCATTCGCGGTCGAGTCGGTCGATACGACGGCCGCCGGTGATGCGTTCTGCGGAGGTTTCGCAGCAGAACTGGCAGCGGGCGCGAGCCTCGCCGGGGCACTTCGCTTCGCTGCCGCAACCGGCGCCCTCGCAACGACTCGCGCCGGCGCCGTTCCGTCACTTCCGACACGGCCCGAGATCGACGCGCTGCTCACGCGCCCAGGGTGATCGCAGTCCAGCCGCCAAGGTCATCGCGAGCCACCAGATTCAGCGGCGCCAGCGACCTGAGAACGTGGGCATGGCGGTCGGCAAGGATACCGCTGACGATCAGTTGCCCGCCGATGGCGAGCACCCGCTTCAGGTCGGCTGCAAGTTCGATCAGAGCCGGCGCGAGGATGTTGGCAACGACGACGTCGTAGCGGCCATCAACCTCGCGCAGCGGTGTCGTCGAGACGCGAACCCGGTCGGCGACGCCGTTGCAGACCGCGTTGTCGCGCGTCGTCGGGACTGCCGCCGGCGAGATATCGATCGCGTCCGAGTATGACGCGCCGAAGAGGCACGCTGCGATCGCGAGCACGCCGCTCCCGCAACCGACGTCGAGCACCGTGACACCGGGTGCGACCGCCGCCTGTAGTGCACGCATCGACAGCACCGTCGTCGGGTGGTCACCCATGCCGAATGTCGCTCCCGGTTCGATCGCGATCGCGACGACATCGCCGACGTCGGGCCGTCGCTGCCAGGCGGGATAGACCATCAACCGGTGTGTGACCCACGTCGGCACCGCGTGCTCGCGCCACGTCTCGCTGACGCGTTCGTCCACCGCTTCGAATCGCCATGACCACTCGTGATCCAACCCGGAGAGCGACATCGCCACGGTCTCCACGTCGTCGCCCAACGAGGTCCACAGCTCGACGACGCCGGTCTCGGTGTCGTAACGTTCCTCGATCGCGATGACGCCGAGAGACCACAGTTCGTCGGAAGCCAACTCGGCGTCGGCCCGTCCGACCGTGACCACCAGCGCGAGCATCACTCGATGCGTCGCAGCGAGCTCTTGAACCGACGACCCTTGAGGACGTAACTCTGCACGGCCTGATCGATGAGTTCGACCTTGGCCCTGCCCTCCTTGATCACTGCCGGCACCCCTGCTGCGAGCGCGCCGGCGGGGACGATCATGCCGTTGAGCAGCACCGAGTTGGCCGCGACCACCGACCCGCTGCGAACGATCACCTCGTGCATGACGATCGAGCCGTTGCCGACGAGCGAGCGATTCTCGATCGTGCACCCCTCGAGGTGCACGATGTGGCCGATCACGCAATCGTCACCGACGATCGTCGCGAAGGCCGGCGTGGTGTGGATGACGCTCCCGTCCTGGATCGACGTACGCGCGCCGATGTGGATTTCACCGTCGTCGCCGCGCAGCACTGCGCACGGCCAGATGCTGCTCTCGGCGCCGATCCAGACCGAACCGATGACGACGGCATCGGGATGAACGAAGGCGTCGGGATGGATATCGGGGATCTGGTTGCCCAGCGCGTAGATCGACACGTTCGCAAACGTACTGACCGCGCGTCGGTGCTCTTCAACTGAGTTGCGCGTTCGATATGGGTGAAGAGAGCAGAGGTTCTGCGGGTAGCGTTGCGGTCTATGTCCCGCAGGATTGAGATCGAACTGACAAGCGCGCGCCCAGACGGCACGTGGACCTGGCGCGCAGCCGGGGCACGCGAGCCAAAGGGTGTGCTCGGATCGGCAATCCTGTCCTCTGACGCCAAGGTCGGCGATCTGTTGCGGGCCGAGGTCGAGATCGAGCTCGACGGCACCACCGTCTTGAACACCTCGCCTGTCAAGGCCAAGGCCGACAAGATCGGCCTACTCGAGATCCTGCCGAGTTCGACGCCGTTCGAGGCGGTGACGTCGCAACTTGCCAAAGGCACTCGTGGTGATCGTGGTGATCGTGGTGATCGCCGCGATCGGCCGCCGCGCCGCCCCGACGGCGATCGTGCACCGCGCGCCGACGGCGATCGCCATCCGCGCCGCGACGGCGCCCGGCCGGCTGGGCCAGGTGGTCCCGGCGGCGACAGCGCAGGCGGCGATCGTAGCCCTCGTCGCGACAGCGACCGACCACCGCGGGTACCGAGCGATTCTGCGGGTGGCGAGCGGCGCGATCGCCGTCCGCGCCCGAACTTCACTCCCCCGCCAGAGCTGCCCCAACGCCCCAAGCCGAAGCGGCTCAAGCCAGGCCGCGCCCACCGCTCGGCTGTGCTGGCCGACCTGCCGGAGGCCCAGCGCCCCGTGGCCGAACGCGCCCTGCAGGGCGGAATACCGGCCGTCCGCCAGGCCGTGCAGGAACAGAATGTTCGCCTCAGGGCCGAGGGCAAGGAAGAGATCCCAGCAGCCGGTCTGATCCAGATGGCCGAGCAGTTGCTCCCCAAACTGAGGGTCGCTGAATGGCACGACCGGGCCGAGGCCGCACAGGCCGATCTGGCCGAGCTGGCACTGCCCGATCTCCGGTCGGTGGTCGCCTCCGGCGAGGATCCCGTCGTTGCCCGCGACGAAACGACTCGCGCCCTGGCAGCCGAACTGAAGCAGGCGCTCATTGCGAGGCAGGAGAGCGAGACTCTGCTGTGGCTCGACGACATCACTGCTGCGCTCGGCGTCGGCCGCGTGATCCGCGCCCTCAAGCTCTCATCGCAGCCGCCCAAAGCTGGCATTCGATTCCCACCGGAGTTGGCGACCCGCCTCGCTGATGGAGCGACGGCGTCTCTGACCCCCGATGCGATGGCTGATCGTTGGGCGGCCGTGATCGAGGCGGCAGCGTTCGCTCCGGTGCGCGCACTCATCAAACCGACCGCACCTCCGACTCAGATCACCGACGAGCTCACCGCCACGATGAAACGTCTTGCACCAGCGCTGCCGCACATCGCTGCGCTGTTCGGGATCGAGGTCACGGCTGGTTCGTCGATGCCCAAGCCGATCCGGCCCAACCGCCCGACGGCGCCCGCGCGCAAGTCTGCGCCGCCCAAGCCGGCAAGCGCGAATCCGCCGCGAATCCAGACGCCGACTGCGTCGGCTGCTGCGGCTGCGGATACCCCGGCGCCCGAATCTGCGGTCGAAGCCGTGACCGCTGTCGAATCTGCGGTCGAAGCCGTGACCGCCGCCGAGGTTCCCGTCGAAGCCGTGACCGCTGTCGAGGCTCCGGTCGAAGCCGTGACCGCCGCCGAGGTTCCGGTCGAAGCCACCGCCGGCGATCCCCTGGTCGAAGCCGCGACCGAAGTGCTGACCGCAGCTGCGGTCGCAACTGCCGCAACCGACGCTGTCGGGGCAGTACCACAGGCCGACAACGACAGGTAGCGCCCGGCCGCCACGGTCAATTCGTGCTCCGCCACCACGCACCCTTAGGTTGTGTGTCATGGCCGACAGTGTGCAGTACGAAGCGCTGGGCCGCGTCGCGGTCATCACCCTCAACCGTCCCGACGCCCGCAACGCAGTGAACGGCGACGTCGCCAACGCAATGGAGGCCGCGCTCGATCAGCTCGAGGCCGATCCGGAAATCTGGGTCGGCATCCTGAGGGCGAACTCGGAGGGTCAGGAGCGGCCGGTCTTTTGCGCCGGCGCCGATCTGAAGGCGATCAACTCCGGCCAAGCCGGCGCCCTCAACACCAAGCGCGGCGGGTTCGCCGGGTTCACATATCGCGAGCGGAGTAAACCGATCATCGCGGCCGTCGATGGCCTGGCAACGGCCGGTGGCTGCGAGATCGTGCTCGCCTGCGACCTCGTGGTGGCGAGCAGCCGCGCATCGTTCGGCCTCGCCGAAGTCAAGCGCAGCCTGATTGCCGGCGCCGGCGGCCTGTTCCGCCTGCCCCGCGCGATCGGACAGGCGGCGGCCATGGAGGCGATCCTGACCGGCGAGCCGTTCAGTGCCCGGCGAGCCTACGAGCTCGGGCTCGTCTCACGCCTCGTCGAGCCCGGTCAGGCATTCGACGAGGCGCTCAAATTGGCAGCCCAGATCACCGCCGCCGCGCCCCTGGCCGTCTACGCCAGTCGCAAGGTCGTGTTGGCAGCGGCGTACTCCGACGACGAGACCTTGAAGGCGCTGACGAACGCAGAGTTCGCCCGAGTGATGAACTCCGAGGACACCAAGGAGGGGCTCACCGCATTCATCGAAAAGCGGGCTCCGAACTGGCAGGGCAAGTAGCCGACGCCCTCGTTCCCGTCACGAGCAGTCGCTCCAGAACCGGCTAACCTGTCGCCATGGGGCTACTCGCGACTATTGTGCGTCAGCGACGAGCGCTTTGTAGACGGTGATCAGCCTCGCGGTCAGTCCGGCACGTTCGAACAGGTTCTTCGTCTCCCGGTCCCCCGGCAGCGCGACCGATTCGATGCCCTCCAGGCCCGCTTCTCGCACCGTCGAGATCGCGTGTTCCACCATCGTGTCACCGAGGCCGAGTTCGCGTGCCTCCTGTTCGACATACACGTGGGTGACATCGCCGCGGTTGCGTCGAGACCGGAGGACGAGCACCATGTACGCGACGACGGCATCGTCGAGGGTGCCGACGAAAACTCGAGTGCCGGCATCCCGGACGAGCGCCGTCCAGTCCTCGATCGGTGGGCATTCGCTGAGGCGGAGTGCCCCACCGCGAACGTCCCGAATCGCCTCCCGCGCGAGTGCCTCCAACCGGGCGAGATCGGCGCAGTCGGCTTCGGCGGCCAGACGCACGATCGGGTCCATCGCTCAGATCGCCTGGAGCTGATTGATCTTGCCGAGAATGGTGCGGCGTGCCCGGTGGCTGTGCTCGTAAGTTTGTACCGCCACAAGCTCGTCTCGCGTCAGGGAACCGAGACGTAACACCACCTGTGACGCAGCAAGGCTGTCGTAACCCTCGATTGGCAGTTCAGCAATCGGTTCCCGGAGCAACGGCGACTGAGCGACCGCAGCGATCAGAACGGCCGGCAACGACGGCGTCGCTTCTCTCGTCGGCAGTGAGAGCGGTAGTGAAGGTGAAGTTGAGGTTGAGACTAACGTTGAAGTTGAGGTCGGGATCGAGATGGACGCCGTCGGAGTCGCCTCGATGTCGCCCTGCTCGGAAGTGGTGCCGTGATGGAGCCGCCGACCGAGTTCGCGACGGCCTTTCTTCACGGCCACCTTACCAACGATTCTGGCCAGGGAAATTCGGTTGTCGAGACGCGTCTGAGCCGTTGCCAAGCACTGGGGCAGCTCGCGCCGGGCCAAGGTGAGCAGGCCGATCGGTGCGTAGAACATCACGTCGATGAGTTGACGTACGGGATCCTTGCCATTGGTCATCGGCTACGGCCTGACGGGATCAGTGGGCAGTCGTCGTCGCCGATCGGGCATGACGGGGCCCCGTTGCGAATGAGCAGGAAACAGCTCGGGCAGAGCCGTTCGTCGGAGCGCTTCGGCTGCAACCGATCGGCGGCCTCGCCTCGGTCCTCCGGCTCGTCGTCGTCGTCTTCGCTGTCTTCGGCAGCGACGAGGCGGTCTTTCAAGATCGTGTCGAGGTCGGCTTCCACGTCGTCAGGAGCGAGCATGTCGTCGTCGTCGTCGTCGTCGGCGGTGACTGCCCGGCGGACTGGCCCGTCGGTGTCGTCGTCGGCCTCCTCGTCCTCGTCTGCGTCTGCCTCGGCGGTGTCGGCGAACTCGTCGTCGATGACCACGAACTCGCCGTCGGCTGCGAGTTCTTCCTCGTCGGGCTCGTCGGGGTCGATGTCTGGGTCGACCTCTTCTGACGCATCGCCGTCCGCGCCTTGCAGAGCTCCGTCTTCAGGATCGATCGTGTCTTTTGCCATCTCTTCTCCTCATCAAAGCCCCGGCGCGGGCGGGATCATACGTGCGTTATCGCCGAGACTTCCGTGGAGCGTATAGTGACACCCGTCACTCCTCTTCGAAACGCCCATCGTCATTGTCGATCGTGACGTTCTCCGTCGGGCCAGGCGCGTCACGTCTGCTGACGACGCTGCTCGGCTCGACGCTCGGACTCCAATCGCTCGAGTTCAGGCGCCTCGTCGGTCATGTGCGACATTGCCTGGGCGATGGCCGTGTGACCTGCCTTCTCGGCGATCAAACGATGCATCTCGAGCGCAATTCGTCGGTACGCGGGGTGGCCCTGCGGAGACGACCGCAATTCGAGCATGTGCATCGCCTCGCGAGCGTTGAACTGCATCGAGTAGCGGATCCGGTAAGCCATCGAGACGGCGTAGCTGGCCTGATGGGGGAAATCGAGCCGGAGCGCGTCGTACAGCGCCGCCGAGCGGGCCATCGCATCGTCGAACACCTCCGACATGCCCGCTCCATCGACCAGATCGGGTCGCACGTAGCCGTGGTTCGGTGTCAGCGGCTGCCAATCGATGGTCAGCATGCGATGCCGCTGCAGATCGCGGAACGCGCCGTAGTCGCTGATCACATCGAAGCGGTAGTCGACCCGTTCGAACGCCCTTCCGGGACGATGACGCCGGTTCTCCCGCTCGCCGACATAGGCCCGGATCAAGGCGATCCGGTCCTCGGCGCCGAGTTGGCCCACCTTGGCAGAGATCTGTGCTTCCGGCAGATTGCTGTGCGGGTAGCAGATCGCGGTCAGCAGCTTGTTCTCAGCGTCGGGATCCCAGTCGAGCAACTCCACCGACGGTGCTGCATCGACCGGCGTACCGCCGAAGATCCCGTCGACGAGTTCAGCAGTGCGGTCACGCGTGGTCGCAATGTAGTGGCTCCAACGCCCGCCGCGCTCTGGCAGATCGACCCGCTTGAGAAAGCTGGGTATCACCTTGCGCAGCTCGTACAGCATCAGTTCGGCATAGTGCTGCGCCTCCGGCAAGGGATGGGCGCGCATCCGCAGCAGGAGCATCTCGAACGCCTGGCCGGTGCCGTAGATACCGACATTGCTGAGCGAGGCAGCGGGCAACACACCGCGCACCGCGTCGAGCGCTTTGGCCCGTGTGGCCTGGCGATAGATGAAGTCGCTGTCGGTAGGACCGCGAGGCACAGAGGTCCTGATGAACTCGGTGACCTTGTTGATCAGCAGGCTGTACGCATCGAACATGCGGTCCATGTCGCCGACGTAGCGGGTACCGAACGCGCTGTTGAGCACGGCCGGATCGCGATAGAACCGGTAGCGACCGCCGAGGCGCGAGTCGTAGGCGATGTAGCGCGTGCTCTGCTCGAGGTAGCTCATCAGCCGGCCCCATTCGAGCACCTTGGTCAAGATGTTCGAGGCCTGCTCACAGGCCAGATGCACACCACCGAGCTGAGCGACCGAATCATCGCCGTACTCGAAGAACACCTTCTCGTACAGCTCTTCGGCCCGTGCAAGGCCGATCGTGGCGTCCACCGTCTGGTCGCCGGCGATGTCGAGATCGCCGACGAACTCGTCGAGGAACAGTCTGCGCAGACTCTTCGGGCTGCGGCTGTAGCGGGCGAACAGGGCACCCTTGACGACCTCTGGCAGGTTGACGAGCGCAAAGACGGGGCCGTCGAGGTTCGAAAAATAGCGACGGAGGACGTCGCTCTCATCGCTGGTGAAATCGTCGGGGACGTAGACCGTCACAAAAGACAACTCTAGGGGCCGGGCAGCTATGCGATGCGGTCATCGCGCAACGGTGAGCAGGGGTTACAGAACTTCGACTCCCTTCGGCCGCTCGCCGAACGACGTCTGGACCGCTTCGATCAGCCCCGTCTGACACCACAGGTCGATCACGGTCATCGCCATCGCCTTGGCGCCGTCGAGTACGGCCCGATCTCCCTGTGGACTGGCGGCCCAGCGGGCGAAGTCCAGCGTGTGGATCGCCACCCCATCAGGCGCGACCTGGATCATCGGGTGGATCGAGGGGACGAGGTAGCTGATGTTGCCCATGTCTGTCGAGCCGACGACCCGCTTGCCGAGCACCACCGGATTCTCGACGGTGCGGCCGAGACTGGCCGCGTTGGCGACGTAGGACTGGACCATCGGGCCGTTGTCGATCATGTCGGCGTAGGTGACGTTGTCCCACACCGTCGACGTCGTGCATCCACACGCCATCGCTCCGCCCTCGAAGCATGCCAGGACTCGTTGCTTCAGGGGTTGCAGGCTGGCGATCGTCTGCGAGCGGACCATCCACTGCATCGTCGCCTCGGCGGGCACGATGTTTGGCTTGTCACCTCCGGTGCGGAAGATGCCGTGGATCCGCTCGGTCGGCAGAATGTGCTGGCGCAGCGCGGCCACGTTCATATAGCTGAGCACCGCCGCGTCGAGCGCATTGCGGCCCTCCTGCGGAGCGGCTGCAGCGTGGGCAGCCTTGCCGTTGAACTGCACGTCTGCCTGCTGCACGGCAATCGCATCCATCCGGATCAGGTCGGCGTCGGCCGGATGGACCATCATCGCCGCGTCGAGGCCCTGGAACGCCCCGTTGCGAGCCATCTCGATCTTGCCGCCGCCGCCCTCCTCGGCCGGGGTGCCCATGATCCGCAGTCGGCCCCGGGCCCGCCCGGCCACCACTGCCGCGGCGAGGCCGGCGCCCAAGCCGGCGGTTGCGATGATGTTGTGACCGCACGCGTGCCCGATGCCTGGCAGCGCGTCGTATTCGCAGAGCACCGCGACGTCTGGGCCGGTGTCGCCGACGCGCGACTCGAATGCCGTGTCCAGCCCGTAGGCGTGACGCTGGGGCGAGAGCCCGGCCTGATCCAACATGTCGGTGAGCAGATCGTGGGCGAAGTGCTCCTGAAAGTTGAACTCGGGGTGGGCATGGATCTCATGGCTGGCGTGCAGCAACTGCGGTGCGATCCGGTCGACCTCGGCGCACACCGCCAGCTTGAGCGACTCGATTTCGGCAACGGCCTGCGGATTCTCGCCTTCGTGGACGGACATGGTTCAGGCTCCCTCTGGGTGGGTGAGAACGATCTTGCCGAGCTGCTGGCCGGTTTCGAGGCGGTGCAACGCTGCGCGATATTCGGCGAGCGGGACGGTCTGGTCGATGGTCACGGCCAGGCCGGCGCCGATCAGCCGGGTCACCTCGGCGAATTCCTGGTAGCTGCCCATCGTGGAGCCGATGATCTCGTGTTGCTTGAAGAACAGCCGCGACATCGAGATCTCCGCCGTCGGTCCGCTGGTGCTGCCACAGACGACGAGGCGTCCGCCGGGTTTCAACGATCGCACCGATTGCTGCCACGTGGCCGGGCCGACGCTCTCGACGACGACGTCGGCCTGGACCGGCCACTTGTCGGCTGCCGAGTCATAAGCGGCTCTCGCGCCCATTCCGAGCGCTTCGACCCGCTTGTTCTCGCTCCGGCTCGTCACCACGACCTCGGCGCCCATGTGCCGCGCGATAGCCAGCGCTGCGCACGACACGCCGGAGCCGATCCCGACCACGAGCGCCGTTTCACCCGGCGCCAGGCGGGCCCGTTTGAGCATTCGATAGGCAGTGAGATAGGCGAGCGGGTATGCCGCGCATTCGGCCCAGGTGCGACCAGCAGGGCGAGACACCACGTTGCGCGCCGGCGCCTGGGCGTATGTCGCGTGGCCGCCCCACGTGTGTTCGCCGTAGATCTGAAAGCCGGGCGCCATCGGGCTGTTGTTGCCCCATGCGATGATCTCCTCGACCGGCGAGACGCCAGGGTTGATTACCACCTCGTCGCCGATCGAGGTGTTGATGACCGCCGATCCGACCTCGGTGACGACGCCGGCGACATCACATCCGGGCACGTGTGGCCGCGGCGGGCGGGGCGCACCGCGCATCACCCAGAGATCCATGTGATTGAGCGCGCTCGCAACGACCCGGATCCGGACGTCGCCGTCGCCGAGCGGTGGCAAGTCGATCTGACCCCACCGATACTCACCCGGCGACTCGTCGAGAATCCATGCATCCATCGGCTCGACCGTAGCCGACGATCCGTCTCAGACGCACACGACGAGCGCGTCCGGTTGAACGGTCAGTTCGAGGTGCCGGCCGCTTCCCCAGCGCCGCCCATCGACGTACAGCGGCATTCTTGAGCCGAGCTCGATCGACGCCGTCGCCTGCTGGCGGATCGAGATCAGCGGATGCGGAACGTGCGTGCCGAGCGGCAACCGCGACCTTGCCTGCCAACGTTGCTGCAGCGCTAGCTCACCCGAAGCGGAAACGATGTCGACCCGGCCGTCGTTGGGATGACAGCGCGGTGCGACGTCCCAACTGCCGAGGAACTGGGCATTCATCGCCGCCGTGATCGGACCGCGCCACCACGACCTTCTGGCGACAAGGTGGGCGACGAAGATCGTTTCGCGTTCCCCATCGACGATCAATCCGACGATGTCGACCGGGAGGTGCGGGACCGGTTCGTCGCCGGTGAAACGGGAACGGTCGCCGCTGCCGCCGATGGTGCGCATCAGGTCTCCGCCGAGCAGGCCGACGACCGGCAGCTGACGCTGAGCCGCCCGGGATGTGCCGATCAGCTCGCGCAGTTCGCCGTCCGACGCCACCATGACGAGCTTGTCGTCCGGCACCGTGAGCACGCCCCACGCCTCACCTTTGCGGATCGTCACGACGTGCGCTACTCGGTGGGGGTCGTCAGCGCGACGACCGCTTCGACCATCTCGACTGCTTCGACGTCGACCTCGACCGCGCTCGAAGCGGCGACGACGCCGCGGAACAGTGACTCCCCTGCCTGATCGGCGGCGCGCCTCGTCGCTGCGACCGGGGCGTTGATCGCGATTTGGCGGAGCAGGTCGATCAGCTGCTTCATCGTCCGCACGAAATCGCCACCTGTGAGCTCCTCGGCCTCGACCACCTCGGCAAATCCCTCACCGGCTGCCCACGCGTAGGCGATCGCAAGGAATGTCGGGTCCGGAGCGCGGTGCACGATCAGGCCGTCCTCTTCCTCGATCTCTTGCAACTCGGCGCTGAGCGCGGCGATCTGCAGCCACCTCTTGCGGACGGCTCCGTTCGGGAACCAGGCGAGCGGCGGGGCGTCGGGGCTGCGGTGCTCGTACACGAACACCGACGCGAGGCCGGCCAACGTGGGCGGATCGAGATCGTCGAGCAATCCCTGACGGACCGCCTCGACGATGAGCAGGTCGCACTCGTGGAACGTGCGAGCCAACATCTCGCCGGCCTCGGTCAGCTTCCATCGGTCGACGTAACCCCATGCCTCGAGAATTCCGAGCACCCTGTCGAAGTCGCGTGCGATCGACTGGCTCCGACCCTTGACGCGGCTGCGAATCTCTTCGACCTCGCGCCCAATCCGGTCAGCCTGCGCCGCTGCCTTGAGCCGGTGCTTGAGGTCGGGGTCATCCTCGACGGGGTGATACCCCTCGGCCGCCGTCGTTGCCACTTGCTCGCGCGGTTCCTGAGGCAACAGGCGTACCCTTTCCAATCGCTGCGCTACCTCGCGCTGATAGTCGGTGCGGTTGGGGGCGAACACGGCCGGCAGCTCGACCCGCCCGAGCGACTTCGGTGGCTCGTCGAAATCCGGTGCAGAGAGCATCAGCATGTCGCGCCGCGTCGTGACCGTCGTGACGCGCATTCCGCCCTTGCGTTTCGCGGTCGCAATCACGGCGGCGCGGCCGGAGTACTTCCCCTTGCGTACGTACAAGACATCGCCGGGGCGGAGCTTCATGATCGCAAGATCGACCGGGTCGTCCCGTCCGGTCTGATGGATCTCGGCCCGCTCGGCGTTGCGGAGCCGCCGGCGGTAATCGTCGAGGTCGCCGTACGGGCTCGCCGCTTGCTCTGTCAGCTCGAGCAACTGCGCCTGGCGGCGACCGAGGCGGCTTTCCATCCTGACGACATCGCCGTCGGCCTGATACTGGGCGAATGACAGGTTCAGGAGATGATGCGCCTGCTCGCTGCTGTAGGTGCGCACAAGATTTGCGGCCATGTTGTACGTCGGGCGGAACGCCGAGTTGAGGTGGAACGACCGGCTCGTCGCGAGCGCTGCCACCTGATCGAACGTGGTGAACGGATTCCACAGCACGATTGCCTGCCCGAGTTCGTCGATGCCGCGTCGTCCGGCGCGCCCGGTGAGCTGGGTGTACTCGCCGGGGGTGAGCATCGCGTGGTGCTCGCCGGTGAATTTGGTCAGCTTGTCGATCACCACGGTGCGTGCCGGCATGTTGATGCCGACGGCAAGCGTCTCGGTCGCAAAGACGATCCTGACCAACCCCTCTGTGAAGCAGGCCTCGACCACCTCTTTGAACGGGGGCACCATCCCGGCATGGTGGGCTGCGATGCCGGCCTCGAGCTGGGCGAGGAACTGGCCGTAGCCGAGCACCGCGAGGTCTGCCGGCTCGATCCCGGCGAGGCGGGCGTCGACGATTTCGCGAATGCGCTCACGTTGTTCGCCGTTGGTCAGCACCAGCCCGGCGGCCAAGCAGTTCTTGGCGGCCACGTCGCACTGATTTCGGCTGAAGATGAAGTAGATCGCAGGGAGCATGTTCTCGTTGTCGAGCCGCTCGACGACCTCCAGCCGGCTCGGCGCGTAGAGCTTGCGCCTGGCATGCACGCTCCTGGCGCCGCGACCGGTACGCCACTGCTGGGCGCCCTCGTCGGTCAGTCGCATCGCCACCGGGTTTGGCCGGTCATTGACGATCGTCGGCAACATGTGGAGGTGCTCCGCCGTCTTGTCGCCGACCATGAACAGGTTCTCGAGCCGCACCGGTCGTTTGTCCTCGAGCACGGCCGTTGTCGGCCCGCGCACCGTGGTGATCCATTCGGTCAGTTCGTTCGCGTTGCTCACCGTCGCCGACAGGCAGACGAGCTGTACGTAGTCGGGGAGGTGGATGATCACCTCTTCCCACACCGGCCCGCGGTAGGTGTCCTGCAGGAAGTGGACCTCGTCGAGCACAACGAGGTCGAGGTCGTCCAGCGCGCTCGACTTGGCATAGATCATGTTGCGCAGCACTTCGGTCGTCATCACGACGACCGGGGCGTCACCGTTGATCGCGTTGTCGCCGGTGAGCAGACCGACTCTTTCGGGGCCGTAACGCCCGACAAGGTCGCGGAACTTCTGGTTCGACAGGGCCTTGATCGGGGCTGTGTAGAATGCCCGCCGGCCGGAGCGCAGGGCAGCCTCGATCCCGTACTCGGCGACGACGGTCTTGCCGGACCCGGTGGGAGCAGCAACGAGCACGGACTGGCCGTCGTCGAGGGCGTCCATCGCCTGGACCTGGAAACGGTCGAGCGGGAAGTTGTAGTGGGCGATCAGTTCGGCCCGGTCGGCGCGCACGGTAACAGTGTGGCGCGTCAGAGCGCGGTTGAGGCGGACGCCCCCGTCATTGCCTCGCCGTCGTCGTCGTCGTCATCGTCGTTCTCGTCGCCGTCGCCGCGGGCCCGCCGACGCTTCTGGATGATGAAACCGATGCCGATGGCGATCATGTAGAAGACGCTCATCGGCAATGCGAGTGCAATCATCGAGATCGGATCACCAGATGGCGTGATCACCGCCGCGATCACGAAGATCGCCATGATCGCGTAGCGCCAGCCCTTGAGGAGGGTTTGCGGGGTGAGTACGCCGACGAGCTGTAAGAACACGAGCAGCACCGGAAACTCGAAGCCGATCCCGTAGGCCGCGACCATCAGACCGACGAGGCTGATGTACTTGCTGACCTGGAACACTTGGCCGACACCGGATCCGGACCACGAGATCAGGAACTCCAACGCCTTGTCGAGCGTCCAGTAGGCGACGTAGCCGCCGAGCGCGAACAACGAGATCGTCGAGATGATGAACGGGATCGCGTACTTCTTCTCCTTGGCGTGCAGGCCGGGCACCACGAACCGCCAGATCTGCCACAGCACGACCGGGAAGGCGAGAACCAGCCCTCCGTAGAGCGAGACGGAGATCCTGGTCGTGAAGCCGTCGAGCGGTCCGAGACCGTACAGCTTGCCGTCGCAGAAGCCGACCGGCTTCTGGCTGCAAAGGTTCCGATACGGCTTCGTCAAGAACTTCAGCACCGGATCGTAGAACGTGAGCATCACGATCACGCCGACGACGATCGCAAGCATGCTGCGCACGATACGGACCCGCAGTTCGGCGAGATGATCGCGCAGCGTCATCCGATCCTCGGGGCTCTTCAACTGAGGCCGAGGTTCGCTCTTGAACGGAATTCTCATGCTGGCGGTTCACCGCCGTCGGACTTCGTGATCACTTTTTCGACCGGTGCGTCGGCAGCGGACGACGTATCGACGGGCACCGCGCCCGGCATGATCGTGCCACTGGCGACCGCGGCGTCGGTGATTTCGACGTTGGCCAGGATCTCGTCGGTACTCGGCTTGGGCTCGGGCTCGGGCTCGGGCTCGGGGAGCGCAGCCGTCGAGACATCGAGGTCGGGCGCAAGCGCGCCTTCGGCGTGGCGCGCAGCTTCGTCGGATGGCGGAGTGTGGTCCTGCATCCGGGCGGTGACGGGTTTCGTCGGCTCGTTGATGTCCCACATTGCCGACCGCTTTGCCAGCTCGGCAGTTTCACGCAATTCACGCATCGGTTCCTCGAGCACGGATTTCATCTCGCTCTGAAATCCGGTGGTCATCTTCTTGAAGTCGGCGTAGGCCTTTCCGGCCTTGCGCATCGCCTCTGGCAGCTTGTCAGGGCCGAGCACGACAAGCGCGATGAGGACCAGGAAGATCACCTCGCTGCCGGACAGGTTGAACACGATTGCGAGTCTAGGGCCTTGCAAGCCGGGACGCGAGGGCGCGCGCCGCGCCTGTCACAATGGGCCGGGCATGCAGCAACGACTCCCATCCCTGCTCGACCATCCAATCGCGTTCGCCCATCGCGGGGGCAGGGCCCACGCCCCGGAGAACACGATGGAGGCATTCAGGCTCGGCCTCAAACTCGGCGCGACGGGCCTCGAGAGCGACGTCTGGGTCACGGCCGACGGTGTGCCGGTCCTCGAACACGATGGATTCGTCCGCCACCGCTTCGCCAAGCGGGCGATCGGTGAGATGCGCCGCTCGCAGCTACCGTCGTACGTGCCGGCGCTGGCCGAACTGATCGAGGGATGCGGGACGAGTTATCACCTCTCGCTCGACCTCAAGGGCGACGACGCCGGATTGGCTGTGCTCGCGGTGGTCCGCGAGGTGGGCCCTGATCTGCTGCCGCGGCTGTGGTTGTGCCATCACGAACTTCCGACCCTGCTCGCCCTGCGGCCCCACCTCGAAGGCGCCAAACTGGTCGATTCCACCCGCTTGGGGCGGATCAAGGAGGGCCCGGAGCGCCGCGCCGCGACCTTGGCGAGCGAAGGCATCGACGCGATCAACATGCATCACTCCGATTGGAACGGCGGCCTCGTCACGCTCTTCCATCGGTTCAGCGTGGCCACGATCGCATGGGATCTACAGTTCGACTACGTTCTACGCCCGTTACTGCGGATGGGTATCGACGGGGTACACAGCGACTGGGTCGATCGGATGATGGACGCCTATCGGGCCGAGCTCGGCACCCCAGAGCTGTAGTGGACCGGCCCCGGGGCGCGGCGCTACAACCAGGTCCAGTGGTCCTTGGGCCAGATGACGACAAACGCACGACCGACGATCTGGTCGTAGTCGACGGGTCCGAGACCCTGCCGGCTGTCACCGGAGTTGGGACGGTTGTCGCCCATCACGAACACCTTATGGGGCGGCACGGTGGTCGGACCGTAGTCGCCACCGCAGTTGTTCGGCGTGACCACGGCCGGGTCGAGGTACGGCTCGACCAGGAGCCGCTCCTTCGCGTCTGCGGGCGTCGGGGCCTTGATGTACACCTTGCAGCTGCGGATCTCGATCGTCTCGCCCGGAAGGGCGATGACGCGCTTGATCAGATCGCGCTGGGTGAGGCCCTGCTGCTGCTCGAGCACCACGATGTCGCCGCGATTGGGATCATGGATGCGATACGAGAGCTTGTTGACGAGCACTCGGTCGAAGTTGTGAAGGGTGTAGTCCATCGACTCGCCGGAAACATAGAACTGTTGGACGACGAACACCTTCATCAGCACGGCAGCGGCGATCGCGATGACGACGACCAGACCCCACTCCCGCGCAGAGCGGGCGAAGTGCGCCTTCGATCTGCGCCCGGCCGGCGCCGTCGCGGCGGCGGTCTCGCCGTCGTCGGTTGACGCCAATTCTACGGGTGCTTCGTGACGGCTGATGGTGGACTCTTCGAAAGACATGGTGGTGCCACGGTATCGGTTGAGGATCGCAGAGATGCGGCACCAGCCGACTCCCTGTTACAGCGAGGCGATCAGCTTCTCGACGCGTTCGTCGCGGCTCTTGAACGGGTCCTTGCACAACACCGTTCGCTGGGCCTGATCATTGAGCTTGAGGTGGACCCAATCGACGGTGTAGTCGCGTTTGCGCTCTTTGGCGCGTTTGATGAATTCACCGCGCAGCCGCGCCCGTGTCGTCTGCGGCGGCACGTCGACAGCGGTCTCGATGTCGTCGTCGTTGCACATCCGCTCGATCATGCCCCTGTCCTGCATCTTGTAGAACGGGCTGCGCTCGCGGCTGACATCGTGATACTGCAGGTCGAGCAGTTGCACCTGGGCGTGGCCGAGGGGGAGGTCGTGCTTGGCGCGATAGGCCTCGATCAGCTTGAGTTTGATCACCCAGTCGACCTCGCGGTCCAGCTTCAATGGATCGTTCTCGATCGTGGTGACGCAGTGCTCCCACATCTCCAGCGCCTTGTGCTCCATCGGCGGGAAGCCCTTCGTGTCCGCGTAGCGCAGCGCCCGGTCGAGGTACTCGCGCTGGATGTCGAGTGCCGACACCTCGCGGCCGTTGGCAAGCTTGACCTTGCGCCGGCAGGTCGTGTCATGGCTGATCTCACGGATCGCCCTGATCGGATTCTCGAGGGTCATGTCGCGCAGCACGACCTGGGGATCCTCGACCATTCGCAGCATGCACGCAACGGCGCCGACTTTGACGAATGTGGTGTACTCGCTCATGTTGCTGTCACCGACGATGACGTGCAGGCGGCGGTACTTCTCGGCGTCGGCGTGCGGCTCGTCACGGGTGTTGATGATCGGCCGGCTCCGCGTGGTCGCCGAGGACACGCCCTCCCAGATGTGTTCGGCGCGCTGGGCAATCGAATACAGCGGACCACGCGCCGTCTGCAGCACCTTGCCGGCGCCGGTGTAGATCTGACGGCTGACCAGGAACGGGATCAGTACCTCGGCGTAGTGGCCGAGGTCATCGCGGCGGCTGGTCAGGTAGTTCTCGTGGCAGCCATAGCTGTTGCCGGCCGAATCGGTGTTGTTCTTGAACAGGTAGATCGTGCCGCGGATGCCCTCCTCGCGGAGGCGCTGCTCGGCAGACTCGACCAAGCTCTCGAGAATCCGCTCACCGGCCTTGTCGTGCACGACGAGGTCGTACAGCGAGTCGCATTCCGGTGTCGCGTACTCGGGATGCGAACCGACGTCGAGATACAAGCGGGCCCCGTTGTGGAGGAACACGTTGCTGCTCCTGCCCCAGCTGACCACTCGCCGGAAGAGGTAGCGAGCGACCTCGTCCGGGCTCAGCCGCCGCTGGCCGCGGAGTGTGCAGGTAACGCCGTACTCGTTCTCGAGTCCATAGATCCGGCGCTCCATCGCGCCAACATAACCTCATTCTCGGGCGCGAGACGGTGAATGCCAGCGGAACCTCAAGGTCTCGCCCGGACGCGCCTGGGCGACACGCGCGATGTCGCCGGCATCGACGACGGCGATGACGGGGTATCCGCCCGTCACCGGATGGTCGGCGAGGAACACGAGCGGGCGTCCATCCCCGGGTACCTGGACGGCGCCCTCGACGATGCCCTCTGACGGTAGTTCGTGCTCGACGACGCGCCGCAGCGGCGGGCCGTCGAGTCGGACGCCGATCCGGTTGCTGGTCGTCTGCACGGTGTAGTCGGCCGTCACGAGTTCGCGTGCTGCGACCTCGGCGAACCAATCGCGCCGCGGACCGGGCCAGAGCAGGATCGGCCCGTCCGGGTGCCGCCGGGTCGGCGCCGATTCGGTGGGCACGCCGGTACCGGGGTCTTCCCCGATCGCAAGCACGTCTCCCCTTGCAAGAGGCCGCGGGCCGAGTCCGCTGAGCAGATCCGTACTGCGCGAGTCCATGACTCGAGGTACGTCGAATCCGCCGCGGACGGCGAGGTAGCTGCGCAGGCCGTTGCGCGGCGACGACAGCGTGACGGTGGCGCCGGCGGGAACCGCGACTGGGTGCTGATACCCGATGTCAGGACCGTCGGTGACCGCAATCGCGCATTCGGCACCGGTGAACGCGATCAGCATTGCCGTACGGAGCCGGACGCTGAGTCCGCCGAACGTCGCCTCCAGAGCGGCCGCACCGACTTCGTTACCGACGAGGCGGTTCGCGAGCGCGTACGAGGGGCGGTCGGCGGCGCCGCTGCTGCCGACGCCGAGATGGCCCCAGCCCGGCCGCCCGCGATCCTGCACCGTGCACAGCGGCCCCGGGCTGAGGATCTCAAGCATCGTCCACCGGCACGAATCGGACGCGAGATCCGGGAGCGATCAACGCCGGTTGGTCGCGCTCTGGGTCCCACAGCACGACATCGGTGTGCCCGAGGAGGTGCCAACCACCCGGCGAGCACGTCGGGTAGATGCCGGTCAGGTCGGCGCCCATCGCCAACGAGCCGGCGGGCACGCGAGCCCTGGGCGTCGCCCGACGCGGTAGATGCAGCGCCGGGTCGAGACCGGTGAGGTAGGTGAATCCGGGCGTGAAGCCGGTGAACGCGCCGACGTATGTGACCGCGCTGTGGCGTTCGATGACCTCTTCGACCGTCATCGAGGTCGCGTCAGCGACCTCGGCGAGATCAACGCCGGCGTATACCGTCGGGATCCTGATCAGTGGGCCTGGCCCGCGTGCCGACTCCGACGGCGAGTACGCGGCCAGCGCCCGAACCACCTCGGTCAAGTCGCGCTGACGGGCGCATTGCACCAGCACCGTGCGCGCGGCCGGCACCAACTCCACGACGCCTTCGAGTTGAGCGGCTCTCAGCCACTCGGCGAGGTGCAGCGCTGCCCCCGGCGTGTCGACCTCTGCGATGACCGAGGTCGGCCCGCACGGCAACAGGCGGGGGGTCATCGGGCAAACGGTTGGATCGCGATGCCGGCCAGTTCGAGCGCTGCCCGGACGGCTGTCGCGATCTGCACTGCGCCGGGTGTGTCACCATGCACGCACACGGAATCGATTTCGAGCGCGATGTCGGTCCCGTCCACGGTGGTGACGACACGTTCGGCCACCATCCGCACCGTTCGCGCGGCGATCGCCTCCACGTCGTGCAGCACGGCGCCCGGCTCTCGTCTCGGGACGAGCGTGCCGTCCGCGCGGTAGCCCCGGTCCACGAACGCCTCGTGCACCGTTGGCAGGCCGGCGTCGTGTGCGCAGCGCAGAACGGCTGAGCCGGCCAGGCCCATGATCGGCAGTTCGGCGAACGCGACGACTCCGGCAACGACGGCCGCCGCCTGGGCCTCGTGATGGACGATGGTGTTGTAGAGCGCTCCGTGGGGTTTCACGTACGCGACGCTGGCGCCGGCCGACCGTGCGAACGCGTCGAGCGCGCCGATCTGGTAGGTGACGACATCGCGGAGCTCGTCGGCGGCGATATCGATGAACCGGCGGCCGAACCCGGCCAGATCCGGGTACGACACATGAGCCCCGATCGACACGCCTCGCGCAGCGGCTGCCGCGCACACGTTGCGCATGATCGACGGATCCCCGGCGTGGAACCCGCACGCCACATTGGCACTCGACACGATGTCGAGGAGTGCCGTGTCGTCACCCATCCGCCACAGACCGAGGCCTTCGCCCAGGTCGCTGTTCATATCCACCGCGGCGAGGATTTCCTCAGCTCGTTTCCGGTGTGTCGGGCGTTTCCTGGGTGTCGAGTGTGTCGGCGGTTTCTGCGGTGTCGGGTGTGTCGACCGGTCCGGACACTTCAGCTGCGGCGGGCGTTTGTTCGGTCGGCACGCCGAGATATCCGGCGACTTCGGCCTCCGCCAGGCGCATGAAGCACCGCCGCCCGTTCGAGCGCGACAACACCGCCACCTCGAGGTCGTCGGCGACCATCACCCTGTCGGGGCCGGCGAGCGCCGCGACTCCGGCGCGCACCGCTGCGCCGAGCTCCATGTCCTCGACCCACGATGCGTTGAGTCGGGTCGAGATCGACTCGGCATCGCCGCCGAGCACGCTGAAGCGCCGCTCGTCCATCACCGTTCCGTCGTAGAGGATATGGAACAGCTGATCGCCGGCCGGCTCGTAGGCCACCTCGGCGACGAGGATCTCGACCTCCATCGGCTTCATCTCGTGGGTGAAGATCTGGCCGAGCATCTGGGCATAGCTGTTCGCGAGGCTTCGGGCGTCGACATCGTCGCGGCTGTACTGATAACCCTTGAGGTCGGCGGCGCGAACCCCTGCCACACGGAGTTGATCGAACTCGTTGTACTTGCCGACACCCGCGAACGCGATGCGGTCGTAGATTTCGCTGATCTTACGCAGCGTGTTCGAGGCATTCTCGGCAACGAGGGCGACACCGTCGGAGAACCGTAGGGCCACCATCGCCCGCCCACGGGCGATGCCCTTGCGGGCGTAATCGGCCCGATCCTTCATCACCTGTTCGGGAGCGACGTAGAACGGCATACTCATGCGCGCGACCTCATTTCTGCCGCGATGTCCACGTAGCGGGCGCCGAGATCCTCGTCGCCGACGCGCTCCCAGCCGTCGGCCGTAATCGTCGCAACCACCGGGTAGATGCCCCGCAACGCATCGGGGCCGCCAGTGGCGGAATCCGCATCGGCGGCCTCCCACAGCGCCCGGCAGGCGAGCGTGAGCGCTTCGTCGCGGGCCATCTGCGGATGATGAGCGATCTTCACGACGGTGCCGGCGTGGAGGCTGCCCGAACCGGTTGCCACGTAGTCCTGCTCCTCGTAGCGCCCGCCCGTGACGTCGTAGGCCCACAGCCTGCCCGTCGAACGACGCAAGTCGTAGCCGCCGAAGATCGGTACAACAACCATGCCCTGCATCGCAGCCGGCAGGTTGCCGCGAACCATCATCGAGAGCTGGTTGGCCTTGCCCTCGAGCGTCAGCGACGAGCCCTCGACCTTCTCGTAGTGTTCCAACTGCAGCTGGAACAGCTTGATCATCTCCATCGCCGGGCCGGCAGCGCCCGCGATCGCAACACCGCTGTAACGGTCTGCCTGGACTACTTTCTCCATCGAGCGATGGCTGATCAGATTGCCGCTCGTGGCGCGCCGATCGCCGGCCATGATCACGCCGTCGGCGAAGCGCAGCGCGATGCAGGTCGTGGCATGGGGCACGCCGACGTCGGGCGATGGCCCCGTCGGCGCGGCGGCCTGTAGACCGATCCGGCGCAACAACTCAGGAAAGTTCGCGCCCGGATCGTCGCCGGGCACGAAGAACGGCATCGCCATCTGGCTACTCTCCGCCCTTTTGGACGTAGCTCTTGACGAAGTCCTCCGCGTTGGTTTCCAGAACTCCGTCGATCTCGTCGAGCAGATCGTCGAGTTCAGCCTTCAGCTTGTCTCCCTGCGGCGCGCTCGACGGTGCCTCGTCGACGGTTTCCTCGGTGCGAGCCGGGACTGGTTTCTGCTTCTGTGTTCGCTCGGCCATGTCGGCGTACCTCCCCTTGTGTTCGGTCGTTCTCGACAGCCTATGAGCCCAATCGGGCCAACAGTTCGGCTGCCGTATCGCATTCCTCCAGCAACCTAGCCACGTGCTCGGCCGTACCACGCAATGGTTCCATCATCGGTACCCTGCGAAGCGGATCGCGCCCGATGTCGAACACGAGCGAGTCCCAGTTCGCGGCGACGATCTCGCTCGGCCACTTCTGCAGGCACTTGCCCCGGAAGTACGCCCGCGTCGTCGTCGGCGGTTCGGTCATCGCGCTGCGGACGTCGTCATCGCTGATCATAACTTCGAGCCCCACCCGACGGGCCAGGCACCGCTCGGCCCGCAAGTCGTGGTACTGGAGGTCGATCGCCTTGAGCTTGGCGTCGCCGGGACGGAGGTCGTGGCGCTGCGCGAACGCGTTGACCAATCGCTCCTTGGCGACCCAATCGACCCAAGTGGCGACGCTGTTGCGGTCGCGCTCGAGGCCGGCGAGCACCGTCTCCCAGCGCGCCAGCACGTCTTGGCCGACGGACTCGACGACGCAATCGAGGCCATGACTGCGCTCGTACTTCTTGGCCCGTTCGAGCAGCGCCCATTGCAATTCGAGTGCCGTCACCCGCTTGCCGTCGCGGAGCAGCACCGTACGCGTCAGCGACGGGTCGTGACTGATCTGGCGGATCGCCGCGACCGGGTTTGCCAGGGCGAGGTCGCCGCCGAGTGCGTCGTCCTCGATCATCGCAAGGATGATCGAGGTCGTGCCGACCTTGAGGTAGGTGGACACCTCGGCCATGTTCGCATCGCCGACGATCACGTGCAGGCGGCGGTACTTTTGGGCGTCGCAGTGGGGCTCGTCGCGGGTGTTGACGATCGGGCGCTTGAGCGTCGTCTCGAGGCCGACCTCTTCTTCGAAGAAGTCGGCTCGCTGGCTGAGTTGATACGGCACCATCGCCGAGGTCGTGTTCGGGAACTCGCTGCCGACCTTGCCGGCGCCGCAAAAGACCTGGCGGGTGACGAAGTGGGGCGTGACCTGGCTGACGATCCGACCGAACGGCGTGGCCCGGTCGACGAGGTAGTTCTCGTGGCAGCCGTAGCTGTTGCCCTTGCCGTCGGAGTTGTTCTTGTAGGTGACGATCTCACTGCCGTCGCCGAGCAGTCGTCCAGCCGCTTCCATCGACGTGCGAACGATCTCCTCCGCGGCCCGGTCGAAGCGGACGACCTCGAGCGCGTCGATGCACTCGGGCGTGGAGATCTCCGGGTGGGCGTGGTCGACGTAGTACCGGGCGCCGTTGGTGAGGACCGCGTTGATGAGATGGGTCTCGACCTCCGGTGCGAACACCTCCTGGTAGGTGAAGCCCCTCGCGTCGTTGCCCGGATGTTCGTCCTCGTAGTCCCAGCCGACCTTGCGCAGCACTCCACTGACGTAGGCGTTGATCAGCACGCTGGAGGCCGCGACCGGGTTCGACTGCGCGCCACGGACCTGGATGCCGTATTCGGTTTCGATACCGCACACCTTGGCGATCGCCATGGCGTGACCCTATCGCTCCATAGCGGTGCGGCCAGGGCTTATGAGAGCGGACACGAACTCGGCGCTGTCACAGGTATTGGCCTGTTCCGACTCGTTCGATCGCGCGGCCGCCCTCGACGGCCGTGGCCGCCTTGCCCTCGTTGACGAGCGTGCGGATGAACACGATCCGCTCGCCCTTCTTGCCGCTGATCTTGGCCCAGTCGTCGGGGTTGGTCGTGTTCGGCAGGTCTTCGTGCTCTTTGTACTCCTGTTTGATCGAGTCGAACAGGTCCTGGGTGGAGACGCCCTTGACTCCTCCAGCGATGAGACGCTTGATCGCAAGTTTCTTGGCCCGCCGCACGATGTTTTCGATCATTGCTCCCGACGAGAAGTCCTTGTAGTACAAGATCTCCTTGTCGCCGTTCTGATACGTCACTTCGAGGAAGCGGTTGGCCTCGTCGTCGCGGTACATCTCGGCGACTGTTCGCTCGATCATCGCCGGCACCTCCTCGTTCGGCGCGATCGGAATCTCGTTGGTGAGGTACTGGGCGAAGATCTGCGCTGCCGCAACGGCATTCGGGCGCTCGATCTTGATCTTCACGTCGAGCCGGCCGGGACGCAGGATCGCCGGGTCGATCAGGTCCTCACGGTTGGTGGCGCCGATGACGATGACGTTGCGCAAGCCCTCGACACCGTCGATCTCCGACAGCAGTTGGGGCACGATGGTGCTCTCCATGTCGGAGCTGATGCCCGACCCGCGGGTGCGGAACATGCTGTCCATCTCGTCGAAGAAGACGATCACCGGCCAGCCCTCCTCGCTCTTCTCACGAGCGCGTTGGAACACCAGCCGGATCTGGCGCTCGGTCTCGCCGACGTACTTGTTGAGCAGCTCGGGACCTTTGATGTTGATGAAGTAGCTGCGGCCCTTCTCGCCCCCGGTGGACGCCGCCACCTTCTTGGCAAGGCTGTTCGCGACGGCCTTGGCGATGAGTGTCTTGCCGCACCCTGGGGGCCCGTAGAGCAGGATGCCCTTTGGCGCCGGCAGGCGGTGCTCGGCGAACAACTCTTGGTACAGGTACGGCAGTTCGACCGCGTCGGCGATCTGTTCGATCTGATCGTCGAGGCCGCCGATATCGGCGTAGGAGATGTCCGGCACCTCTTCGAGCAGGAGATCCTCGACCTCGGGCCTGGCCAGCTTCTCGAGCAGCATGTTCGTGCGCGGGTCCATCCGGATCGAATCGCCGGGGCGCAGGTGGATCCCTCGGACGGCATCGGCGAGCTCGCAGATCCGCTCCTCGTCGGCACGGCCGACCACGAGCGCCCTGACGCCGTCTTCCAGCACGTCTTTGATGGTGACGACTTCACCGGTGATCTCGGGGGCCCTCGCGAGAATGACGTTGAAGCTTTCGTTGAGTACGACCTCGGCCCCGCGTTCGAGGTTGTCGTGCTCGATGTCGGGGTGCAGGCTGACCCGCATCTTGCGACCACTCGACAACACGTCGACGGTGCCGTCGTCGTTCTTGCCGACGACCACTCCGTAGGCCGAAGGCGGCTGAGTCAGCTTTTCGACCTCGTCGCGTAGCGACGCAATATGATCGCGAGCCTCGCGCAGGGTGTAGCTGAGCTTTTCGTTCTGGGAGGTGAGATGGGCCAATTGGCCCTTCGTCTCGAGCAGCCGCTCCTCGAGCGCGCGCATTCGCTTCGGGGCGTCGACCAGCTTGTTGCGGAGGTGGGCGATCTCTTCTTCGAGCACGATGACCTGTGCGCTGAGCACATCCTTCGTGTCGTCGTCTGCTGCCGTCACGTTGCACCTCCGAGTTCGCGTCATGGGCGACTTCGTCGCCACGTCTCGCTGTCTCGAACCTACACGCGATGTGACTCGTGTAGCGTTTATCAAACACCACTTTCGCCATCTTCGGCGTGTAGGGTGAGCAGCGCTTCGTCAGCCTCCCAAGGAGACACCAACATCATGAAGGTCTGGATCGACCAGGATCTGTGCACCGGAGACGGACTCTGCGAAGAGATCGCCCCCGACGTGTTTACCCTCCTCGACGATGGTTTGGCGTACGTCCGTGAGGGTGCCAAGATCTATGCGACGGCCAAGGGTAACCCCCAGGGTGCCGAGGGTATGGCCGATATCCCTGATGGTCAGCTCGATGGTGTGATCGAAAGCGCCGAAGAGTGCCCCGGCGAGTGCATCTTCATCGAGCCGTAGCGGGTTCCAGTGGCATGTTGACGCCACAGCAGTCCAACGATGGGGCGCTTCGGCGCCCCATCGCCCGTTTTCGGCTGCTGCGCGCGCTGTCGTCGGCTGCTCTCTTGGCGGCCGCTACGTCGGGTTGTCTCGTCGGCAATCCGAGTCGGGCCTCACGCTGGAACCCGGCGGCCGCGACGTCGCACGCCGACATCACGCGCGGCGTGGCGTACGGTCCGCTGCGGGCGCAGCGACTCGATCTGTACGCATCGACGGCCACGCAGCGAGACGGTCGGACGATCGTGTTCGTCCACGGCGGGGCGTGGAGCGGCGGCGACAGGACGCAGGTGCCACCACTGGTACTCGATCTGCTCGGATACGGCTGGAACGTCGTCTCGATCGACTACCGCCTGACGTGCGCAGGCGCCGCTCAACCGCTGTGCGCGGCCGCTCGCTTCCTCGATCAGATTGCCGACGTGAAACTTGCGCTCCGCTTCGTCAAAGGCCACGCGTCTGAGCTGGGAATCGATCCGAGTCGGCTCATCGTGGCCGGCTACTCGGCCGGCGGCCAGCTCGCCACCATCGCGGCCCTCTCCCCCGGCTCGATGGAACCGCCGTTCGAGCACATGGACGCAGCGGTATCCGCCGCGACTTCGGACGTTCGCGGATATGTCGACTTCAACGGACCGACCGATATGCAGGCCGTCGTCACCTCACACGATCAGCTGCTCGGCAACTTCCTCGCACCGAGCGCGGCCGCATTGTTCCCGAGCTGTGTGATCCAAGCCGACCGCACAGCGATCTGCGACGCGGACGAGGTCGCCAAGGCGTCGGCTGCGACGTGGCTCGACCCGGCCGACCCGACGGGCTACCTGTTCGCGGGGGGAGGCGACACACTCGTGCCGCCCGCCTCGCAGGCCGTTCCGTTCGAGGCGTTGGCCACCCGTGTCAGTGGCGACGCAGGCCGGGTCTGGCTCGATGTCGCCGAGGGGGCCGGCCATTCGGGCTGGCCGGATGTCAACTATCGCCAGCTCCGCAATTGGCTGCAGCGAGCGGTTCTGTAGCAGCCTGATCGCCGGCCACTTCGTCCTCCAGCGCCTCGTCGCCGACCGGCGGCTTGTCGTGCAGGCCGAGGAACCGGGCCGTGGTCAAAAACGCGGTGTGGGCGACCATCCGGTGATCGGGCCGAACTGCCTGACCCTCGATGTGCCAGCCGCGATGGAGCACCTCGAGCGTTCGGGTCATGTTCCACGCTCGGCTCCGTGCCAGCGCCTCGCGCACCTGCACAGCCTGGGTGATGGATGGGGTGTAGGCAACGAGGATGCCACCGAGGCGCAGTGCCTTCTCGGCGTGCGCAATGACCTTCCACGGCTCGGGAATGTCGAGCACTACCCGGTCGAAGTCGGTGCCGTCGATGCCTTCGTAGCAGTCGCGGAGTTCGACGTGATAGCGGCTGAGCGCGTCCTCGCCGAGGAATGAGCGGACATTGGATGTGGCCCGGTTGGCGAAATCCTGGCGCAGCTCGTAGCCGACGATCTCGGCGCCGTAACGCAGCATCGTCATCGACAGCGCACCGCTGCCGACGCCGCTCTCGAACACCCGCACGCCGGGGCCGATGTCGGCAAGCATGCAGATCGGTGCGAGGTCCTTCGGGTAGATCACCTGTGCGCCGCGGGGCATCTCGACCACGAAGTCTTCGAGCGTCGGTCTGAGCACGATGTACGACGAACCCTTGGTGGACTTGGCGAGCAAGCCCTCGAAGTTGGCGACGATGTCGGCGTGGGGCACGAACCCGTTGTGGCTGTGGAACTCTCCGCCCTCTTTGAGAATGATGAGGTAGCGCCGCTGCTTGTTGTCGAGGAGCAGGACGCGGTCGCCGTATTCGAATGGCTTGTTCATCGGCGTCTGGCGCCCTTTCCGGTGATCAGCTCGACCGGAACCGGCTCGTGCGCACTCGCGGTCTCGACGAGATGGCAGAACGCGCAGATCTCGCCGGTCGTCGGTGCCCCACACCGGGTGCACGGGTGCAGCGTGACATCGTTGGCAAAGGCGTGGGCTGCCAGCAGTGGAGCCACCTTCTCGACGAAATTGAGGTAGAAGGCCGTTTTCGTGCCGGGCGACTCGGCCTCGATGGTGTTGAGTGCTGCCTTGAAACCGAGGTGCCGGTTGCCCGCCGCGATCGGGCATTCGTCGACGAGGTAGTCGATCCCGCGGATGATGCACCATGCCGCGGTCTCCCGCTCAGACAGGCGGACCAGCGGCTTGACCTTTTTCGGGAAGCCGTTGCCGGCGGGCAGTGTCGGGAGCTGGCGGGCGAGGTACTCCAATTCCCACCGCAGCGTGTTGCCGTAGAGCACGGCGGCTTCGTCGTCGAGGTTGTGTCCGGTGACGAGCACCGTGTAGTCGCCGTCGATCGCCGCCTTGTCGAACAGATGACGCTTGCTCATTCCGCACGCCGAGCAGGGAACTCGACGGGTCGCGGCCGTCGCGGTCGGCACGTCGTAGCCGTAGTCGTCGCGCAACGACACCTCGATCAGATGAAGACCACGTTCGGTTGCGAACGCCCGCGCATATTCGCCGGAGACGTCGCTGTAGCTGCCGATACCGAGGCCGATGTACAGCCCATCGGCCTGATAGCCGAGATCGATCAGCATGTCCCAGATGGCGAGGCTGTCCTTGCCACCCGAGACTGCGATGAGGATCCGATCGTCGGCTTCCAACATGTCGAAGTCGTCGATCGCTTTGCGCACCTGGCGGCGGCACATGTCGAGAAAATGGGGCGCGCAGAAGTTGGCGTTATGACGGGGAACGTCGATGACTGCCGGCTCGCGACAGACCCGGCACTTCACACGGCTCCGCCGCTGATGACGGGGCGGATCTCGACCACGTCGTCGGCGGCCAACTCTTCGTCGCTCGGCACGAGCGTGCCGTTGCGGATGACGAGATGTGATTCGCGGTTGAGCTCGAGATCGGCCAGCAACGCGTGAACCCGCCGAGGGCCCGCGATGTCGAGTTCACGGCGCGGGTTGCGGAGCAGCACCCTCATGTTTTTTGGCATGTTTTTTGGCATGTCTTTTGGCATGGTTCTTGGGATGACCTGCGGGATGATCTTCGGTCGGCCTTGCGTTCTTGGCGGGTCGGCGTCGGAATCGCCTGGAGGCTCAACCATTGACCCGGCTGCAGCTTCTCGATGGTCACGAATTCTTCGGTCTTGGCGAGCGCCCTCTTCATCACCCGAACGCCCCAGAACACTCCGCCGATGGCCAGCCAACGGCGGTCGCCGCCGAGCAGCCCCTTGTAGATGCCATTGCGGCGCGCGAGTGCCGAGAGCGACAGGATCGAGGGCCGACGACGGCGAGCCATCCGTCAGACCCGACGGATTTCGACCACAGTGGTTTTCTTCTTGCCGCTGCGCTTGCCGACCACGAACACGAGCAGCAACAACACGAGCGCACCCACCACCGCGCCCATCACGAGAGTCGTCTTACGGTCTTCGACCTTGCTCTGCACCCCACCCTGGAGGTCGCGGAATTTTGCTTCGAGGTCGTCGCGCGACACCCGCTTGTGCGAATCGGCCATCAGTTCAATTCCTTTTCGATCTTGGTGATGCGCCACACCGCAATCCCCGAAACGGCGACGCAGAAGATGACCACGATGAGATAGGAGATCCACGAAAGCCCGCCACGGGCCAGCCGCGGGATCTTGTCCTGGACCAGCCGGAGCAGGCCGAGCGACAGCAAGAACAGGCCGAGCCCCACCGCGAAGGCGCCAGCGACGCCGAAGCCGATCTTGCGTCCGATGCCCTTCAGGGGTCCGAGGGTCTCCTGGCGGACATACGTCTTGACAAGGTCGATGACCTCGCCGATCTCGCCGGGATCGGCCTTTTTCGTGGCAGCATCTGCCTTGCGGGTCTGGTCTGGCACGCCTCTATGTGTAGCACGTCAGGGACTTGATTTCCTACGGGCCATCGAAATCCGTGGCCGTTGCCCCGCCCTCGGCGTGATGCGCGAGCCGGAACTGGAGCATGTCCTCGACCTCGTCGAGCGCAACGTCGAGGAGGTCCATCCGCTCGCTCGGACCCCGGGCGCCGAGCAGGCGCTGGCGGTCGGCGGGACCGAGCGGCGCGAGCGTACTGAGTTGATAGCTGGCGACGAGCAGATCGGGCCTGATCTCCGACGTGGTATCTGCGCTCGGATCCCCGAGTTCGGCCGCAAGCGCGTTCAGATGGCGGACGCGGGCCGCAACCGCGGTGATTCGTTCTGCGGGCGACCCGTGCGATCCTGCGCTGTCGTCGACGTCTGGCCAATCCTCGACAACGGCCAGCGGATACGGATCGTCGGGCAGCCACGCCTTGACGTTGATCCGCCGTGTCCCCACCGTCACCAGCGCATAGCGACCGTCCTCGAGTTCGGCGACCTGCAGCATCCTCGCGACGGTGCCGACCATGCTCCGGTAGTCGCCACCACCAACTTCGACGCCGCGCTCGATCAGCACCACACCGAACTCGTGATCGTTGTCGGCGAGGCAGTCCTGGACGAGTCGGCGGTAGCGCGGCTCGAAAACGTGCAGGGGCAGCACGGCGCCAGGGAGCAGCACGGAACCCAGCGGGAACATCGGCATCGTCGCCACTCGCCGACACTATGTCGAATCCGAGAGCTGGGCGCGTCGTCGCGGTCTATCGCGGCTGGAGTTGTTCGATGGTGGGCCCGGTCGGATACGTCGAGAACGTCTGACCGAGTGCCTGCCAGACTCCCGCATAATTGGAAGCGGCATTGTCGAAATCGAGGATCAATGAGAATTCGATCTGCCCGGCCGTCGTGTCGACGTATCCGGTCAGCGCCTTCGCGTTGCGCAACGTACCCGTCTTGGCGTGCAGCCGCCCGACCATCGGCGTGTCGAGGAATTGGTTGTACAGCGTGCCTGTCTGACCAGCTATCGGCAGTCCTGCCCCAACCGGCCCGGTGAGTGGGGCGTGAAGCAGTACCTGGAGCAAAATGTCGCACGTGACGACGTTGCCCCCGTCGAGTCCCGACCCGTCGACAGGAGCGACCTTGGTTGCATCGATGCCCCACGTGGTCAGCGTTCCCTTGATGACTTCGATACCAGCGGCACGGGTGCCGCTGCCGTTGTAGTGGAATCCGATCTCCTTGAGCAGCAATTCGGCGGTGTTGTCGTCGCTCGCCGTCAGCATCCCGGCAATGATCGTGGCGAGCGGCGCCGACTGCACCGCGGCGATCTCGGGGATATCAGGCGGAGCCGTGCCCGAAACTGGGCGGCCCCTGACCGTGATCCCGCCGTTGACGAGCAGCGTCTTCAGATCGGTTGCGGCGCCGACGGCGGGGTCCGGATAGCGCACGACGGTGCCCAACGTACGCGTCGCATCGTTGACCATCAGCGCACCGAGCGGCCCGGCCTCGATGCCGGCGATCTGGTTTCCCCAGCTCGGCACGAACCGTTCGGTGTCGTAGCGCGAATCGTCGCCGACGATGTTGCCCTGGATACTCGTCACCCCCGCAGCCATGAGGTTGGCCACCAGCGTTTCCAGTTGCGTCACGTTCGTCGGCGGGTGCCTCTCGAGGGTGATCGACGCGGGATAGTCGGCCGTCGACAGCAACGGGTCTCCCCCGCCGACGAAGTACAGATCGCCGGCGACGACACCGTTGGTCACTGCGCCGAGCAACTTGGTCGAGAACGTGTAGTCGGGACCCAACGCTTCCAACGCGACCGACGCGGTCAGCAGCTTTTCGTTGCTGGCCGGGGTGATGGGCATGTCACCGCCGTGGTTCAGGATGCTCCGCCCGTCGAGCAGCACGACCAGGCACGACGTGTCGCCGACGAACGCCGACAGATCGGACAGCTTCGAGACGAAACCGGCCTCGTTGGTGGTCGACGCGAGCGTCTGCGGTGCCCGGCGCAACGAGAGAACCGGCGTTGTCAGTGGGGCCGGGAGGGCGGCGACGGCGACGGCTTCGGCCGGAGCGGGACGCACTTGGCGGGCGGCGGCCCAGCGCCATACGTAACCGAACATCGCGGCGGGGATCATCGCCATCACGACCAGGATGAAGATCGGGCTGAGCCGCTCGCGCGGAAAGGATCGATTCCTCACCCGAGCCCCCTCGTCCGGCGGAACTCGGCATAGCGGTAGAGGTGGCCGAGCGCGGTGATCGCCCGATTGCCGGAGGCATAGCAGAGTCGGCCGCTCGCCCTCACTGCGACGGGACCGGGATTGTCCGAATCGGCGATGGCGAGTTCGGTTGCCGTCAGGATCGGCTTGCCGTAGCGCCGCGACAACTCGTCGGCAGCCTCGGCAAAGCGCTCGTCTTGACGACGGTGATAGGCGACGATCCGCGCGAGGCCGTTGCCGGGATAGAACGGTCCCTCCGCCATCAGGCGCGCCTGATTGCTTTGGATCCCGAGCCCGAGGTACACGACGGCGTGCACATCCGGGTGAGCTGCGATCATCTCCATGATCTCCGGAATCGTGTCACGTGTTTCGCCTCCGGCGCAGTCGACCGGGTTGTTGCGGCTCCACCGTGGTGGGAGCTTGGTGTCGATCTCGGCTTCGAGGTCGGCCGGCAGCGCCATCAGTTGCAGCGCGCCATCGCGGTAGATCGCATCGCTGGTGACGACTCCCCAACCCCCCGCTGTGGTGAGCACGATCACGTTCGGGCCCTTCGGCAGCGGCTGGGTCGCAAACGTGGCGGCTGCCTCGAACGCCTCCTCGACGGTTGCAGCTCTCGTGACGCCGGCCGCGCGGCACGCTCCGTCGAACACCTTGTCGTTCGCGGCGAGGGCGCCGGTGTGACTTGCGGCAGCCACCGCTCCCCCCTCGGTTTCGCCGCCTTTGACGATCACGAGCGGCTTGCGCGCCGCGGCCGCCCCGAACCGGCGGAGCAGGCTGGCGCCGTCCGTGATGCCCTCCACGTAGGCCAGGCCAACGGCCGTTGCGTCGTCGTCGGCGTAGAACTCGAGGTAGTCGGCGACGTTGACGGCTGCCGCGTTGCCGGCCGAGACCGCCCGGCTGATCCCGACGCCGGAGGCGCGGGCGTAGTTGAGGAAGCTGCTGACGAAGTTGCCACTCTGGCTTGCCACGCCGATCCGGCCGGCCGGCGGGTACGGCGCAACGATCTGGGCGCAGAGTTTCGCGGGCGTGCTCACGACGCCCTGCCCGTTCGGCCCGGCGAGCAGGATGCCGAGCTCGTTGGCGAGCTCGATCAGTTCCGTCTCGGCCCGGCGCCCGGCCGGGCCGGCTTCTCCGTATCCGGCACTCGTGAGGAACGCGGCCGTCACGCCCTTCGCGGCACATGCCCGGAGCAGATCGGCGTTGGCAGAGGCGGGCGTGCAGACGACGACGAGGTCGATGACATCAGTCGGCAGCGACGCGATGTCGGGGACGGTGCGGATCCCGAGCACCTCTTCACCCTGCAGGTTGGTGCCGAACACGGCGCCCGCGTACCCGGCGGCGAGGATGTTGTGCAGCGCGACGAACCCGAACTTGCCGGGGTGGGTGGAAGCGCCCGTTACGAGCACGCCGCGCGGGTTGAACAGCGCCTCGAACTGCTCTCGCGTCGGAGCCACGTGGACCTCGCCCGGGGTCGCGTCGCCCGCACCGATCTCGACGAGCGCGTCGACCGCGATTGGGCTGCCGTCGGCGCGCACGATCAGCGGATTGACGTCGATGCTGAGCACATCGGGCCGCGCCTCGGCGACCGCGCCGAGGCCGACGATCACGTCGATCAGTCGCTCACGATCGACCGCAGCCTCACCGCGGAACGGCCCGAGCAGCTTCGCAGTTGCGAGGCTGTCGATCATCTCGCCGGCCTCGAGCCGGCTCACGGGAGCGGGTCTGAAGGCGACGTCGGCGATCGCCTCGGCGAGCACACCACCGACGCCCAGCATCACCGTTGCGCCGAACTGCGGATCGCGCAGAAGGCCCGCGATCATTTCGCGATTGCCGGAGATCATCGGAGCAACGAGTAGCGAAACGTCACCGTCGTCCGGTGTCGCCTTACCGAGCAGCTCACGCGCCGCGGCAGCGACCGCGCCTGCGTCGACGAGGCCGAGCTTGACCAATCCACGCTCGGTCTTGTGGGCGATGCCATCGCCGCAGAGTTTGACGACCACCGGATAGCCGAACGCGTCCGCGGCCCCCGCGGCATCGATTTCGGTCGTGACCTCACGCTCGTCGGCAATGGGTATCGCGAACTCGCGCAGCAGCGCCTTGGACGCCGACTCGGACAGGGTTCGACCAGCTACAGACACGGGTTCCACCGTAGCGACTCAGGCGCTCACGTTGTAGGTGAGCACGCTCCTGGCGACGACTTTGGCCGTGTTTGCATTCGTGGCCTCCGATTCGCAGAACACGACACTGCGTCCGCGCTTGACGATCCAACCCTCTGCGACGATGTCGTGCTTGTCGACCGCACTCAAGAACTGCACGTGCATGTCGACGGTCGAGTAACGCGCGTCTGGGCCGTACGCGGCGCCGACCGCCGGCACCACGACCGCGTCGAGCAACGACGCGATCGCACCACCGTGCACCAGGCCTGCCGGCTGTTCGAGCTCTGGCCGGTACGCGAGCCTCATTCGGCAGTAGTCCACGCGCACCTCCTCAACGGTCATGCCGAGCAGCTGCGGGTAGAACACGCGATCCCATTTGCCGAACCTGCTCCACCGCGACGCCACCTCCGGCGGCAGCAGTGCGAAGTCGTCAGCGCGGTTCATCGCCCGGTCGGCATCGTCGTGGCGTGAAACAAGACCAGCGGGATTCCCTCCCCCTCGACTGCGTGGACGACCGTTGCGTCACGGACCTGGAGCGTTGGCATGTGCCACGGTAGCGAACCTCCGGGCGCGAATCGGAGTGGGACAGCCGACGTGCTTACACTCGCAGCATCCGCGCGGATCGCGAACACTCTTATCAGCCGGCGCTGGATGGTCTCAGGGCTCTTGCCGTTGTGCTCGTCTTGGCGTTCCACGCAGGTTTCTCGTGGATGTCGGCCGGCTACCTCGGCGTGTCGGTGTTCTTCACGCTGTCAGGATTCCTGATCACCACGTTGTTGATGTCGGAACAGTCGGCGACCGGTCGAGTGTCGCTTGGCCGGTTCTACAGCCGCCGCGCCAAGCGCCTCCTGCCGGCCAGTCTGCTGTGTCTCGTGCTGGTGGCCGTCGCCCGATCCGCCGGAGAGTTCGACCGCGTCGACGGGCTTCGGCGCGATGGATACGGCGCGCTGCTGCAAAGTCTCAACTGGGTCCGCCTCGCGGGCACGACGAGTTACGCCGACCTCTTCGCGGGAGCCAACCCCGCTGCCACCTCGCCGCTCGAGCACTACTGGTCGCTCGCGATCGAGGAGCAGTTCTATCTCGTCTGGCCGCTCGTCCTGCTCGGCCTGCTGACGCTCGCCAAGCGACAGGGCTGGTCGATCGTTCGGATGCTCGCGGTCGTGGCGACGGCGTTCGCGATCGCTGCGCCCGTCATCGCCCACCGCTACGGCGGGAGTGCCGCGTATTGGTCGACACCGGCTCGCCTCGCCGAGATCCTCATCGGCGGCGTGCTCGCCGCATGGAGCGGCCGACGAGGGCCGGTTTCATCGCGCGCCGGCCGTTTCGCGGTGCTGCCACTGCTCGCCGTCGTTGCACTCGCCTCGGCTCTTCCGTCCGGGAGCGGGCCCGCATACCAGGGCCTGCTGCCCGTCTATGCCCTGTGCAGCGCCGGCCTGATCTACACCCTCCAGGCACCGGGCCGCGTCCGCGCGCTGCTTTCCACGGCCCCATTCGTGGCGAGCGGCCGGGTCAGCTACGGGCTGTATCTCTTCCACTGGCCGATCTTCGTACTGTTGCGCAACCACGGCTGGGACCTCGCGACGGTCTGGGGATTTGCCGTCGCCGCTTCGCTGACCGTCGCTTGCGCACTGATGTCGTACGTGCTGATCGAGCAGCCGATCCGCCATTCGCGGTGGAAGCCACAGCGCACCGCGATCCTGGCCTTGCTCGGGGCGGCGACCGCGTTCGCGGTCATTGCGATAGCTCCGGGGGGCGTGCCATTCCTCCAACTGGACAGGGCGGTGCTGCAACAGGCCGACATCCAGCCGACGAATTCGCTGAGCGAACTGCGACCGCTCCACGCGTCGCCTCTGTCGCCAACGATCGATTCGGCGCCGACGGCGCCATTCGCGACCGGCGCCGCCGGTACGCCGACCGCCCCCAGTACCGTCGCTCGGGACGGCACCGCGACGGCAGCGAAGACCTTCGCGGCGACCGCTAGGACCGCCACGATCGCGACGACCGCGACGACCGCGACGACCGCGACGACCGCGACGACCTTCCCGACGACCGACGTGGTGACCGAGATCCCATCGCGGCCGGTCCGAATCCTTGTCGTCGGCGATTCGACGGCTGCACTCCTCGGGCAGGGAATCGCGGCATGGTCCGTCCAAAATCCCACCGTCGCCACATCCTCGCTGATCTGGAATCCGGGCCTCGGCTTCATCCTCGACGGCACGATCACCACGTTCGACGCGGCGAACTACCTCGAACGCGCCCGTGAGATCGTGTACGGCGAACTTCCGACGACGATCCGTTCCTTGCAGCCCGATGTCGTCGTGCTGATGACGACGGTCAACGACATCGCCAACCGGAAGTGGAGCGACTCGGAGGGTCCGCTCGCGCCGTCCGATCCGGCGTTTCGGGGGCGGATGACCGACGCCTACCGGGCGATCTCCTCGGCGATCCTCGACCAAGGCGTGGCGCACGTCGTGTGGATCGTTCCACCGCGACCGGCCGCTCTGTGGAGGTACGCCGACCTGAACGACCCGCTTCGCTACCAGGTGCAGCACGACGTGATCGGCGCCGTCGTCGCGGGTATGCCGGGCCGACTCGGTCTGGTCGACCTCGCCCGCTGGGCCGAAGTGACCGGATCCGCAACCGACCCGACGTGGCGCCCCGACGGGGTTCACATGAGCGTCGACGCGGCCACCGTTCTCGCTCAGCAGTACCTCGGCGCGATGTTGGTTCAGCAGGCACTCCGCTGACCATCGGAGTGCTGTGACCTAGGGGAGTGCGGTGACTACGGCAGAAGGGCGCTGCGGAAGAATCCGAGCACGTGCTGAAGCCGTCGTTCGAGCAGCGGGCCGGCGAGCGGTTCGTCACCGAGCAGGCCACCGAGGAACGGGGCGTCGGAGAAGTAGCTCAACAGCGCGCCATACCCGGTCAGCAGCAACTGCTGGGGATCATGTTGGCGGAACGTGCCGGCGTCCATCTCCCGCTGGAAGTAGGCGGCGGCGTGTTCGAACCCCGGCCGCAGCACCCCAGCGAGGTCGATGCCGAGGTGGGCGCCGTTGTCGAGCGCTTCGCGGCGCATCAGGCGCACGTAGTCGGGGTTGTCGCTGAAGAACAAGAACCCGGCCGTCAACACGGACTCGACCTTGTCCCAGCCGCGTTCGTTGCTACCGATCGCGTCGGTGAGCCGATCGAACCAGTCCGAGAGCAGGCGCTCGAAAACCTCACCGTAGAGAACTTCCTTCGATGCGAAGTGATGCAGCAGGCTGGGACGGCGGATGCCGACCGCCGCCGCGATATCGTTCAGCGAGGTGCCGTCGTAACCGGACTCGGCGAAGCAATGCAGCGCCTCGAACACGATCTGATCGCGCGTCGAAAGGTGCTCAGCGGCGTCGACCATCGCGCGTACTGTAGCTGGAGTGCTCTTCATCCCTGCCCGTCGGGCGCTCACGCCAGAGGGCTTTCGCGGCCCCAGCATGATCGCGGTCGACGACGCAGGCCTGATCACATCGATCGAGCCGACCACCGCCATCACGCCCGACTTGACGGTCGTTCCCGGGTTCGTGGACGTTCAGGTCAACGGGATCGGCGACATCGACGTCGCCTCCGCGAGAGGCGCGGACTGGAGCCGAATCACCGATCTGCTGCTCGATCAGGGAGTCACGTCGTGGTGCCCGACACTCGTGACGGATGCCCTCGATCGGTACGCGGCGCCGCTGGAACGCATCGCCGAGGCCCGCCGTCGTGAGGGATCTCGGATCATCGGCGCCCATCTCGAGGGTCCCTTCCTCGGTGGTGCGCCCGGCGCCCATCAGCGCGCGCTGCTGGCCCCGATCGATCTCGACTGGCTCGCAGCCCTACCGGACATCGTGCGCCTGGTCACCATCGCACCAGAGCTGCCCCTGGCGGTCGAGGCGATCCGACTGCTCGTTGCCAACGGCATCGTCGTGGCTCTCGGCCACAGCACGCCATCGCTCGACGCGGTGGATGCAGCAGTCGTAGCGGGCGCGACGATGGTGACCCATCTGTTCAATGCCATGTCCGGCGTGCACCATCGCCAGCCGGGACTTGCGGCAGCGGCGCTCGTCGAGGATCGCCTCGCCGTCGGACTGATCGCCGACCTCGTCCACGTGCACCCGCTCGCGCTGCAACTCGCGTTCCGGTGCAAGCCGAGCGACAGGACCGTGCTGGTCACCGATGCCGTCGCGTCACGATCGGGCCGCCTCGGCGAGTTCGCGATCCAGGTCCGTGACGGAGCTCCCCGGCTCGCCGACGGCACGCTCGCCGGCAGCGTCGTGACGATGGACCAGGCCATCCGTAACGTCGTGCGCCGTTGTGGCATCACCCTGGAACAGGCCGTTCGATCGGCGACGACGAATCCCGCCAGGCTGCTGGGTTGCGAGGATCGAGGCGCGATCGCCGTTGGTCAGCGCGCAGACCTTGTCGGCCTCGACGATGCCCTCCGGGTTGGTGCTGTTTGGCTCGGCGGCGTGCAAGTGCGCCAGCGCGGGGCGGACCACTGAACCGGCCTGTACCCTCGGCTCCATGCAGATCGTCTCCGCGCTCTTCGTCGAAAACTTCGAGCTCCGCCAAGCCCCGGGACCCTCGACCCGGATCGACCTCAAAGGCGCGATGTTCTCGATGGCGGCCCCGTCGTCGGTACCGGTGACCATCGACCCGCACCTCGTTGCGCTGATCTCGTGCGCGCCCGACGAGGCCGGCAGCGGTGTGTTCGAGGTCATCTTCCGCAAGGGTCGGGCGGAGGCCGACGAGCAGATCGCCCGCAACGTCAGCCCGTTCACGGTCGAGCCGGGCAAGTTCACGTACCGCCTCGTACGCGGTGAACTCGAGTTCACGGAGTACGGCCAGATCTTCGCCCACTGCCGGGTCGACCACGGTTCGTGGCACCTCGTGCCGTTCACCCTCCTCCCGCCGGTATAAGCCGGCCTCAGCCCCACGCCTCGGCAAGTACAGTTGGAGACGTGCCCTCCGCCCTGACACCCGAACAGGATTCCGCCGCCGTGAACCTCATCAGAGGCTTCGCGATGGACGCGCCGCTGTATGCCAAGAGCGGCCATCAGGGGACGGCAATGGCCCTTGCCCCACTCGGCCATGTGCTCTTCAGCCGAGTGATGAAGCACGATCCCGCCAACCCGCACTGGGCCGACAGGGATCGATTCGTGCTCAGCAACGGCCATGCCAGCATCCTCCAGTACTCGCTGCTGTACCTCAACGGATACGGTCTCGAGCTCGACGACATCAAGGCCTTCCGATCGTGGGAATCGAAGACTCCGGGGCACCCCGAGGTCGGCTATACAGACGGCGTCGAGGTCACGACGGGTCCGCTCGGGCAGGGCTTGGCCAACTCGGTCGGGATGGCCATCGCCGAGCGCATACTCTCCGACCGGTTCGGCGCCGACGTCCAGGCTCACCACACGTTCGTGATCGCCGGCGACGGTTGCTTCATGGAGGGTGTCAGCCACGAGGCGGCGTCTCTCGCCGGTCATCTCCGACTCGGCGGCCTGATCTGTGTGTACGACGACAACCACATCACCATCGATGGCAACACTTCGCTCGCCTACAGCGACAACGTCGGACAGCGGTTCGAGGCATACGGATGGCATGTGGAACAACTCGGAGAAATGGCCAACGACTTGGACTGGCTCGAGGCTGCCCTGCGCCGGGCGATGGCCGTCACCGACAAGCCGAGCCTGTTGATCCTGCGCAGCCACATCGCCTATCCGTCGCCCGATCTCACCGACAACCACGAGGCGCACGGCAACCCATTCACGCCCGCGCAAGTCACGCGCACCAAAGCGGTGATGGGAATCCCGGATGAGCCGTTCTGGTCACCTCCTGAACTTGTCGACGCCGTCCGCAACCACGCCAAGGAGCGCGGCGCCACCGCGATCGACGCGTGGCAGACCCGCTTCGACGCCGCCGAGATCGACGTAGCCGAGTGGACCGCGTGCTGGGAGGCCACCGGGCTGCCCGGTTGGGCCCGCGCCCTGCCGACGTTCGAGCAGGGCGAAATGATCGCCACCCGGCAAGCAATCCAGAAGGCGTTCGATGCAACGCTCGCGGGCGTTCCGGGCCTCGTCGTCGGCGCCGCCGACCTCACCGGCAACACCGGCACCAAGTTGGCGGGCCAGGTCATTCAGGCCTACGACACGCCCGGCGGGCGCCAGATCCATTATGGCATCCGTGAGCACGGGATGGGCTCGGCGATGGTCGGTATGGCGCTGCACGGCGGCGTCCTGCCCGCCGGCGGCACGTTCTTCGTCTTCCTCGATTACATGCGCCCGGCCGTTCGTCTCGCCGCGATCTCCAAGGCCAAGGTGTTGTTCGTGTTCACCCACGACTCCGTCGCGGTCGGCGAGGACGGCCCGACCCATCAGCCGGTCGAGCACATCGCGACGCTGCGGGCGATCCCCCATCTGCAGGTGATCCGGCCGGCGGATGCCAACGAAACCGCACAGGCCTGGCGGATCGTGGTGGAACACGACGGTCCGACGGCGCTCGTGCTCAGCCGCCAGGCGATTCCCGTCTGCACCGATGGCTCGGCTGTCGAGGTCGGCGCGAAGACCATCGTGTCGGCGCAGTCCCCGCAGCTCGTGATCGTCGGCACCGGCAGCGAAGTGAATCTGTGCGTCGCCGCGGCCGAGCAACTGGCGTCACAGGGAATCGCTGCGAGCGTCGTTTCGATGCCGTCGTGGGACCGGTTCGAGGTGCAGCCGGATGACTACCGGGCCGGCGTGTTCCCGGCCGGCGTGCCGGTGCTGTCGGTCGAGGCAGCCGTCACGTTCGGATGGTCGCGCTACGCCGACGACTCGATCGGGATCGACCGTTTCGGCGCCAGCGCACCGGGTGCGCTCGTGCTCGACAAGCTCTGCATCAACGTCGCCAACATCGTCACCAGGGCGACCGCCCTGGCGAACAAGAAATAGGAGGCCCCTATGGATCGTCTCGGTCAACTCGCCACCAAATTCGGCCAGAGCCCCTGGCTCGACAACCTCAAGCGTGGCTACATCACGTCCGGTCAGCTCCAGGCGCTGGTCGATCGCGGAATTCGCGGCCTGACATCGAATCCCACCATCTTCCAGAAGGCGATCCAGGGATCGCCCGACTACGACGAGCAGTTCGCCGAGTTGGCCGCCGCGCCGGCCCATGCGATCATCGACGACTATTGGGCGATGGTGCTGGAGGACATCAACGGCGCGTTGAAGATCTTCGAGCCGGTCCACACCGCAACCGACGGCGTCGACGGTTACGTCAGTGTCGAGGTCGCCCCCGCCCTCGCCCACGACGGTCCGGGTACCACGAAGGCGGCCCGTGACCTCCATCAACGTGTCAACCGCAAGAACCTGCTGGTGAAGATCCCCGCGACCGCAGAAGGAATCGAGTCGATCGAGGCGATGATCGCAGAAGGCAGAAGTATCAACATCACGCTGATCTTCAGCCTCGACCGTTACGACAAGGTGATGGAGGCCTACATCTCCGGGCTCGAGACGTATGCCGCCACAGCCAACGCCGATCTGTCCAGGGTCGCCAGCGTCGCGAGCTTCTTCATCAGCCGGGTCGACACCGAGATCGATCACCGTCTCGACGAGATCGGGACGGCTGAGGCACTCGCCCTTCGCGGCAAGGGCGCGCTTGCCCAGGGCAAGCTGGCCTACCGCGCGTTCCAGGAGACCTTCAGCGGCCCTCGTTGGGAGGTGCTCGCCGCCAAGGGCGCCCGGGTCCAACGTCCGCTATGGGCGTCGACCAGCACCAAGAACCCCGCGTATCCCGACACTCTGTACGTCGACGAACTGATCGGCCCACACACGGTGAACACCCTGCCCGACGCAACGATCGACGCGTTCGCCGACCACGGCACACTCGCCCGGCGGGTCGACGTCGACGTCGATGCCGCGGTCCAGGTCTGGCACGATCTCACCGCCGTCGGTGTCGATCTCGATGATGTCGCGGCGAAGCTGGAGCGAGAAGGCGTGTCGTCGTTCCAGAAGAGCTTCGACGAACTGATCGACGCGTTGCAGCAAAAGTCGACGGAACTCGGGGCCAAGTAGATTTATTCCCAATCTGGCGCTCAGCAGACTTGAGTCACATTGACTCATGATCGCGTTGTTTTCTGGATCCGACTCGCTATCTTTCGATCATGGCTGAGCAATCGATCACAACGCCCACTCTCCCCGTGCTGCCCCTCCCGGCAGCCGTTGCCTTCCCCGGCGTCGTCGTCACGATCACGCTCGACTCGCCCCAGGCGCGCAGCGCGGCCGTTGCCGCCAACGACAATGGCGGGCAGGTGCTGCTCCTTCCAGAGGTCGAGGGTCGCACCGTCACCATCGGCGTGATCGGATCGATCGAGCAGTCAGCCGAACTGCCAAACGGCACGCAGGTCCTCATTGTGCGAACTCTGCGGCGCGCCCTCGTGGTCAGCGAGGAGACAAGCGAACGCAGCGGGCGCTGGATGACGGTCGAGCCAATGACCGAGCCCGTCGCGACACCGCGGGCCGAAGCACTCGGCCGCGAGCTCCGCGCCCTGGCCGAAGGCATCGCCGAGGCCCGCCGTTCGCGGCGCCTGCCGGAGATCCTGCGCACGGTCACGCATCCTGGCGAACTGGCCGACGCCGTCACCGCATGGTCCGACACCGGGCCCGATCACCGCCTCACCGTGCTCCAGCTGAGCGAATTGGGTGCACGGCTGGAGTTCGTGGTGGCCTGGGCCAAAGACTTCCTCGGCGAACTGAGCGTCAGCGCCAAGATCCGCGACGACGTCACCGAGGGCATGGAGCAGCAGCAACGCGAGTACCTGCTGCGCCAGCAGATGGCCGCGATCCGCAAGGAACTCGGCGAAGAAGACGCTGCTGTCGAGGAATACAGGGCCAAGCTCGACGAATTGGGCAATCGGCTACCCGATACCGTCCGAACCGCCGTGTTGCGAGAACTCGAGCGGCTCGAGCGCACCAACGGCCAATCACCCGAGCAGAGTTGGATCCGCACGTGGCTCGACCGCGTCTTCGATCTGCCGTGGTCGGTGCGCAGCTCCGAGCAACTCGACATCACCGAGGCCCGCAACGTGCTCGACGCCGATCACGCCGGCCTCGACGACGTCAAAGACCGAATCGTGGAGTACCTCGCGGTGCGCAAGTTGCGCAGCGAGCGCGCCCAGCAGACGACACCGTCCGAGCAGCCAAAGCGCAACGACGGCGCGATCATCCTGCTCGCCGGTCCCCCCGGGGTCGGCAAGACCTCGCTCGGCGAATCGGTTGCCCATGCGATGGGTCGCAACTTCGTGCGCGTTGCGCTCGGAGGGGTTCGCGACGAGGCCGAGATCCGCGGCCATCGGCGGACCTACGTCGGTGCCCAGCCGGGTCGTATCGTCCGCGCGATCGGCGAGGCCAAGTCGATGAATCCGGTGATCCTGCTCGACGAAGTCGACAAGCTGTCGGCCGGTGGTTGGGCCGGCGACCCGACCGCGGCGCTGCTCGAAGTACTCGATCCGGCGCAGAACCACACGTTCCGCGATCACTACCTCGAGGTCGAACTGGACCTCAGCGACGTCGTCTTCCTCGCCACCGCGAACACGCTCGACACCATTCCCGCTCCGCTGTTGGACCGGATGGAGGTCGTGCTCCTCGATGGCTACACCGAGGACGAAAAACTCGTGATCGCCCGCAATCACCTCCTCCCCCGCCAGATCGAACGCAACGGTCTGCGTGCCGATGAGATCACTATCACCGACGAGGCTCTGCGAGCCGTGATCGGCGGCTACACCCGTGAAGCCGGCGTTCGTTCGCTCGAACGCGAGCTCGCCACACTGCTGCGCAAGGTGGCAGCCAAGATCGCAACCGCGACCGAGACGCCGATCGTCGTGGATGCAGCAGACCTCATCGGCTACCTGCGCCGCCCGAAGGTGCATCATGAGGTGGCCGACCGTGTTCGCGACAATCCGGGTGTGGCGACAGGCCTCGCCGTCACCGGTGCGGGTGGCGACGTGTTGTTCATCGAGGTCTCGGCCAGCCCCGGTGAGCCGGGCCTGACGCTGACCGGCCAACTCGGCGACGTGATGAAGGAGTCGGCCCAGATCGCGCTCTCCTGGGTGCGTGCGCACGCGGCCGCACTCGGCATCGATCAGTCGCTGCTGGAGCAGAAGGTTCATGTGCACGTTCCGGCCGGCGGCATCCCCAAGGACGGCCCATCGGCGGGGATCACCATGACGACCGCACTCGTGTCGGCACTGACGGGCCGTCCCGTTCGGCCCGAAGTGGCAATGACCGGCGAGGTCACCCTGCAGGGCAAGGTCTTGCCGATCGGCGGGGTCAAGCAGAAGGTGCTCGCTGCCCATCGATCGGGCGTGACCGAGGTGGTCCTGCCCCGCCGCAACGAGGACGACATCGAAGATGTGCCCCAGCGCGTTCGTGACGCGATCACGTTCCACATCGCCGACTCGATGGATCAGGTCCTCGGTTGGGCACTTGCCTCCTCACCTACTACGCCGACATCCGAAGATTCCTGAAAGTTTTCCCGGGCAGACCTACAGTGCTGTTGTGACCCTCGCGCTGAGCCCCGCAGTCGCGGCCGCCGTCCAGAACCTGCTCGACGTGCTCGACCCGCCGCACGATCGTCGCCACGCCGAGGAACTGCTGCGGGCCGCGGCAGCGATGATCGCCGACCGCCCGGCGACCCTCGACCTCAAGATCGCGGCGTCGGCGGTGGTCGAGATGGGCGAGGCCTACGCGATGTTCGCCCCGTTTCGGGGTCGTCGCAAGGTTGCGATCTTCGGCTCGGCGCGGACCAAGCCCGACGACCCGCTGTACGTCCAGGCGCGCCTGGTGGCCGAGCGGCTCGCCGACGAGGACTGGATGGTCGTCACCGGCGCAGGCCCTGGGATCATGCAGGCTGCGATGGAGGGCGCCGGGCGCGAAAAGAGCATCGGCGTATCGATCCGGCTCCCGTTCGAGCAGGGCGCGAACCCGATCATCGCCGGTGACGCCAAGTATGTCAGCATGAAGTACTTCTTCACCCGCAAGCTGATGCTGATCAAGGAGAGCAGTGCGTTCGTCTCGCTGCCGGGTGGATTCGGCACGCTCGACGAAACGTTCGAATTGCTGACGCTGACCCAGACAGGCAAGGGCGTTCCTGTTCCGATCGTGCTGCTCGACACTCCGGGCGACCCGTACTGGGAAGGGGTCGCAAGTTTCATCGACAGCCAGCTCGTTGCTCGTGGACTCGTCGCCCCGGCCGACACCAAGCTCTACTTCATCACCGACACCTGCGACGACGCCGTTCGCGAGATCAACCGCTTCTACGCCAACTACGACAGCTTGCGCTACGCCGGCGATCTGCTCGTGATCCGGCTCCGCCACGCGCCGACCGACGACCAGCTCGAACAGTTGAACAAGACGTTCGGCCATCTCGTCACGAAGGGCAGGATCGAGCGGATCGACGCCCTGCCGCTCGAGGTCAAGGAGAACGATCGAATCGAATTCCCGCGCATTGGGTTCGCTTTCGCGAAGCACTGGTACGGCGATCTCCGCCAACTGATCGACACCGTCAACGGCTACGTCGAAGCACCACAGGAGTGAGCATGCAAGTCGACCAGATCTGGAGGTATCCCGTGAAGTCGATGCTCGGGGCGCGGGTCGAGCAGGCCGAGCTGGCCGCCAACGGCGTCGTCGGCGACCGTTTGTGGGCGCTGCGCGATGAAGTACGGGGTGCGATCGCGAGCGCCCGCAAAGTTGCCGGGATCAGCCGTCTGGCCGCGACGTACGCTGGTGCCGGGCGCGTCACGATTGCACTACCCGATGGTTCGATCGTGTCCAGCGACGATGCCGATGCCGACGTCCGGCTGTCTCGCGCCGTCGACCATCCGGTGACGCTCTGGGGGCATCAGCCGGCCTCGAACACCGACCACTACCGGCGGGGTCGCCCCGACAACGCAGACGTGATGACCGAGCTGCGCACGATCTTCGGGCGACTCGACGACGAGCCACTCCCCGACCTGTCGATCTTCCCGCCGGAGATGGCCGAGTTCGAGTATCCGCCGGGCAACTACTTCGACTGTTATCCGCTGATGATCATGACGACATCCTCATTGCGCAGCATGCGCGAGGCGCTGCCCGGCGCGGCGATCGACGAGCGCCGGTTCCGGCCGTCGCTCGTGATCGACACCGCTGACGCCCTGGGCCATCCGGAGTTCGGCTGGATCGGGAGGCGGCTGCGGATCGGCATGACCGAGGTGCAGATCGGTTCGGGGTGCCCGCGCTGTGTCACCGTCACCCGCGAGTTCTGCGATGACCTGCCAGCTGACCGCAGCGTGCTGCGCCATGTGATCCGCGAACTCGACCAGAACCTGGGCGTGTACGCCACCGTCGTCAGCGGCGGGCGGATCGAGACCGGGGATTCAGTCGGCCTGGTCTGACTCGCCGCCCGGCTCGTCGGCATCGAGGCGACGCAGCAGATGGGCGGCCTTGTCGATCGCTCGCCGGGCCTGGGTGAGCGTCCGCTCCGTTGCCGGCCGCTGCTGAGCGCCGTTGCGCACCGCCAGCTTCAATTCCGTCAACGCGCTCTGCGCGATCTCCTCCGAGATCGCATCGAGGCGTTCGGCCAGCGAACGGAGCGAGTCGTTCACGCCAACAGATCGGCGACGATATCGAGCGGATGCATCACTGTCGCGCCACCGGTCGCGAGGTGCATCGCGCATCCCGGATTCGCGCTCGCGACGACCGTTGCGCCGCTGGCAAGCGTGGCCCGCCCGATCGCTTCGAGCTTGCGGTTCCTGATCTCCCCGGCGAGTTCTGGTTGCAGTGCAGAATATGCGCCGCCCGCTCCGCAGCACAGGCCATCGTCGTCGAGTTCGACGACGTCGGCGTAGCGCGACAGGACGGCGCGAACGGAAAGATGCGCCTTTTGGACGTGGCGGAGGTGGCACGGGTCCTGGACGATGATCGCCGGCCTGGCCCGACTGAGATCGGGCGCCGGCATTGCATCGATCCGGTCGGCGAGCCACTCGTGGACGTCGAGGACGCGGGAAGAGAACAACAGCGCCTGGTCCGTGCCCAGCAGGTGTCCGTAGTCCTTCATCGCCGCGCCGCAGCCCGCGGAGTTGACGAGCACGGGCGCATTGCCCGGCATGCTGGCGATGGTGCGCCGGGCGAGCCGCTTGGCATCGTCGGCGAGACCGGCGTGCACATGCAGCGCGCCGCAGCAGTCGCCACCCCGTCCGGCGACGCAACACCGGGCACCGGTTGCCTCGACCACACGCTGGGTCGCGCGGTGTGTCGGGCGCTGCCAGGCATCCATCACGCAGCCGGTGAAAAGCCAGCCATCCGTGCCGCTCGAGGTGATCCGTGCGCCGCGCCGCAGGGACAGCTTCGAGAGCCCCATTCGTTTCGGTACGAGCCGCAGCCGCTGGGCGACGGCGAGCATCGTCGAGCCGATCAGCAGGATCCGGTGATGGCCGAGCACCTTGAACCCGGCCCGCTGCCACCGTGGCGTCGTACGATGCTCGTCGGCGAGAGCGTGCTTGGTCGCCTCGATCAACCGCCCGTAGGGCACGCCCGACGGGCATGCCGGCTCGCAGCCGCGACACTGCACGCATGTGTCCATGAAGCCGACGAAGGCGTCGTCGACGGGAGCCCCCTCCCACACGACCGTACGCATCGCCGCGATCCGCCCCCGCGGCGACAGCCCCTCTTCGCCGGTGACCCGATACGTCGGACAGTGCGGGAGGCACAATCCGCAACCGACGCAGCTCGCCAGTTCGGCATCGTTGAGGGTGAGCTTCATGACGAACCCAACCTACTGCGTGGACCGCCGAACCCGGGGGTGCGATTTCGATCAACGGAAGTGCCCCCAGGACCGAACCCCTGCGTTCTGTACCCTCGACGTCTATGCCAGAAGGTCATACCGTTGCTCGCCTCGCCAAGGACCAAACCAAGCTACTCGGAGGAAGACGGATCGAGGTTTCGTCGCCGCAGGGTCGGTTCGCCGCCGACGCCGCCCGAATCGATGGACGAATCCTGACCTCGGTCGAGTCGTTCGGCAAGCACCTCTTCTACCACTGGGACAGCGGAGACGTCGGCCACGTGCACCTCGGTCTGTTCGGCAAGTTCCGAGTCTCGCTCGGTCCGGATGCGCCCGAGCCGGTGGGCATGGTGCGGATGCGGCTGCAGTCCGATGCCGCAACGATCGACCTCGCCGGCCCGACCGACTGCGCGGTCGGCACACCAGATGACAGGGCAACGATCCTCGCCCGGCTCGGCCCCGATCCGCTGCGCCGCGATGCCAAACCCGCGCTCGCAGTCGAGCGGATGCGCAGGTCCAAGCAACCGCTCGGTGCGCTGCTGCTCGATCAGTCCGTGCTGTGCGGGGTCGGGAATGTCTACAGGGCGGAGGCACTGTTCGTGATCGGAATCCACCCCAGCCGTGCCGGCGTCGACACCGATCCGACAGAGCTGCATGCGTTGTGGGACACCGTCGCCGGCATGCTCCGCAAGGGTGTCAGGGACAACCGCATCGTCACCGTCGACCGCCGCCACATCGATCTGCCCGCTGGCCGCCAACTCCGCCGCGGCGAGGGCACCTACGTCTATCACCGCGACCGCTGCCTGCGCTGCGACACTGCAGTGCAGACCGTGGAACTCGCTGGGCGTCCGTGCTATTTCTGCCCGGTGTGCCAGCCGCGGTGATCATCCGGTCGGCGTATCCTGTGGCCCATGACAGATTCCCCTGCGCCAGCCGTTGAATCGATCCCGTTCATCGTCGAGCTGCTCCGAGAATCCTACGACGCCGGCAGGTTGCGCACGATCGACTCCCGTCAAGGCCAGCTCCGCCAGCTCCAGCGGATGTTGATCGAGCAGGAGGAAGCGCTCCTTGCCGCGATGGCAGCGGATCTCGCCAAGCCGCCGATGGAGGCATACGCCGCCGAGATCGGCCTCGTGCTGTCCGAGATCAAGCACGCCTTGAAGAACCTCGATGCGTGGTGTGCGCCGGAGCGGGTGAAGGTGCAGATCTCGTTCAAGCCGGGTTCAGCCGAGATCGTGCCCGAGCCGCTCGGCGTCGTGCTGATCATCGCCCCGTGGAACTATCCGACTCAGCTGTTGCTCGCCCCGCTCGTGGGGGCGCTCGCGGCGGGTAACACCGCCGTGCTCAAGCCGTCAGAGGTGGCCCCGGCGACAGCAGCCGCGATGGCGAAGCTGATCCCGCAATACCTCGACGAGCGCCTCGTGCGCGTCGTCACTGGCGGCGTCGAGGAGACGACGGCGCTGCTTGCCGAGAAGTTCGATCACATCTTCTACACCGGTAATGGCACGGTCGGACGGATCGTGATGACGGCGGCAGCGAAAAACTTGACGGCGGTCACGCTCGAATTGGGGGGTAAGAGCCCGGCCATCGTCGCAGCTGACGCCGACATCGACGTGACCGCTCGGCGCCTCGCATGGGGCAAGTTCCTCAATGCCGGCCAGACCTGTGTCGCACCGGACTACGTGCTCGTCGACGCGACCGTCGAGGACAAGCTGATGGGCGCGTTGCTGCGCGCCGTTCACGACTTCTACGGCGACGACCCGAAGAGTTCGACCGACTACGGCCGGATCGTCAACGAGCGTCACTGGGACCGGCTCACGGCCCTGCTCGACGCCGGGGGCTACGACAGCACGGTGTGCGGAGGCCATGGCGACCGGGCAACGAAGTTCCTGCCGCCGACCGTGCTCGCCGGGGTCAAGGCCGATGCCGCTGTGATGCACGAGGAGATCTTCGGGCCGATCCTGCCGGTGCTCGCCGTCGACGACATCGACGAGGCAATCCGGTTCGTGAACGACCGCGACAAGCCGCTCGCGCTGTACGTGTTCTCGAGTAGCGACGACACCGTCGACCGGGTCATCGAGCGCACGTCGGCCGGTGGGGTCTGCGTCAATCATGCGGTCCTCCAGGTCGGCGTCGGCGAGCTGCCGTTCGGCGGTGTCGGAGCGAGCGGGATGGGGTCGTATCACGGCAAGGCCGGATTCGATACGTTCAGCCATCGCAAGTCGGTCCTGCGCAAGCCGACCAAGCCCGACCCGTCGATCCTGTACCCGCCGTACAAGAGCTGGAAGTACAGGCTGGTCCGCCGATTCATGTGAGCCCGGGTGGAGGCGTAGTCTTGCAGCCACTATGGGTGATCCAGTGCTCGTCGTTCGTGGCGTCTCCAAGCGGTACGCACGCCACCGCGTCCTCGTCGGCGACCGATTGGTAAACGGTTCGTAAGAAAGTCGGCGATTACGGTTATTTCGAGATCCCGACCCGCCGCCGGAACGTGCTTGGGTCATACTGCGCTGATGATCGCGGAGCGGCGCCAGACCTGGGTGTGGATCGGCGCCGGCGCACTGTTGTCGGTGTTGATGCGGCTGCGCATGTTTTGGAGTCCGGTCAGCGTGGACGAAGGTGGCTTTCTCGCGATTGCGAGGGGCTGGGCGCACGGTCAAGTGCTGTATCGCGACGTCTGGGTGGACCGCCCGCAAGGTCTGCTTGTGCTGTTCCGGGCCTGGGATTGGTTGTCGGGTGGCAGTACGGCATCTATCCGGATCATGGCGATGCTCTTCGGTGTCGTCCTCGTCGTGTCGACCGCACTCGTTGTACGCGAGGTCGCCGGTTCGAACGCGGCTCGGTGGGCGGCGATCATCTGTGGAGTGGTGTCGGCAACGCCCGTGCTCGAAGGCCACAGCGCCAATGGCGAACTGATCAGCGGGGCGGTCGCCGCCGCCGGTATCGCCGTCGCTGTTCACGCTGCCGGCAGGCACCGCCCGCTGCTGTGGTTCTTCTCGGCCGGCTTGCTCGGCGGGCTCGCGCTGTCGTTGAAACAGTCGGGATTCGACGGGCTAACGGCGATCCTGGGTTGGTTGGTGCTCCGCGCAGCCCTGCGCCGGAGTGAACGCAGGCGTGCCCTCAAATCGGGCGTAGCCATGCTCGCCGGGCTCGGCGTCGTCATCGCGATACTGATGTTGCACGCCGCGCTGACCGGTTGGGCCCGGTGGTGGTCGGCCGTTGCCGGATACCGGCTCAAGACGCAGAGTGCATTTTCGGGGTCCGATTGGGCCAATTTGCTTGACACCGGGCGCTTCGCGGTCGTCACGCTCGGCACGACAGCAATCGCCGCGCTCGTTGGCGCATTCATCGTCGTCCGCCCACTCCGCAGCCACGTTCGCGCCCGCATGCTGCCAGCGTCGGTGGTGCTCGTGCTGTGGGTGTTGACAGCTACCGGGGCGTTCCTCGTCGGCGGCGGCTTTTGGCGTCACTACTGGCTCCTCCTCGCCGCTCCACTGAGCGCACTCGCCGGAGTGGCCCTGTCGCACGCGGGCAGGTTCAAGGCGATCGCCGTGACCGCGCTGCTCGTGCCGTGCCTCGCGATCTCCGGATGGGTCTTCGTCGGCTCGAACGCAACACTCAGCGTGCGCGCGGCAGCGGATCGTCGGTCGCCTCTGGACGAACAGGTCGCGCGATGGTTCAAAGCGCATCGCAAACCGGGTGAGAACCTGTATGTGCTGTGCGCGAGCGCTGCCGCGTATGCCGATGCGCACCAGGATCCCGGTTACCCGTACCTGTGGTTCATCGAAGTGCGTGACGCACCGAACGCGCAGAACATGCTCGTGTCGTACCTCGGCGATCCGCGCCTGGCCCCGCGCTATATCGCTCAGTACCAGCGGGCATCGACGTGCGATCCATCTGGCCGGGTCGACGCGATCCTCCGCCAGTCGTACAAACGGGTCACATCCATCGGATACGTAGTCGTCTACGAACGAACGCCCTGACCCACGGATCGACGGTTCACGGACCGATCGCCGCGTTCGGCGCCGGAATGAGCACAACGGCCACCGGTCGGCCACGTCCGCGCAACACGGCGAGACGGTGGAGCATCGGCTGACGGATATCGCTCGGAGCCAAGAAGCCGGCCAGCTCGACGCTCGAATCCTGGTCGTGCTCGATGACATCGGCGGCGTCGAGATGCCCTTCAGCCCGATACGCGGCGTCGAGCAAGATCGTGAGGCGGATCTCCTCGAGCCGCTCAGCGGGAGTCAACGGATCATTGAGCGCCAGGATTCCATTGGTCGACGGCAGACCCTTGAACGGCGCGATCACGGAGAGGCCAGGGGCGTTCGCCGACCGGTTGTCGACCAACCCCCAACCGAAGAGGACCGAGAGGTCCGAGGTGACCTTGACATCGAAGCCATGCTCGACCAGTTGCATCGCGAGACCGTGTTCGTAGATCGAGTTGTACGAATCGAAACCGTGCACGATTCGGTACTGGCGGCGAGGGTCGAGGCGGGCCGTCGTGGCGCGGGTGAGCTGGGCCACGATGCCGGCGTCCTGCGGGCGCTCGAGAGGGCTCCTCGGATGGGCCGAACGTGCTGTACCGATCGTCACCAGTAGCGACACCAGTACAACGCCGCCGCGTAGCGCGTCGGTGATCGTCGGCACCCGCAACAGCTCGACGATTGCGACGAGCAGTGTCATCCAACACAACATCCCGACGACGCCCACCCAGGCGAAGAGGTAGGGATACAGGTCACCGCGAGTCGATGCCAGCTCGACGACTCCGACCGCCAATAGCGCCGCGACGATCGCAACGAGCCCACACAGGCGACGGTTCCGCGCCCGCCAGGCCAGCACGCCGGCCGCTGCCAACGCAACGATGCCCAGACCGGGACCGAAACCGAGGCCACCGTCGAAAGCCTGCCGCTGCCACGTCAATCCGGGGTGGCTGCCGAGCCAGCTCGCGCCGAGCCCGGTCTCGCGCAGGACGACGCCGAGTCCCGCTCGCAAGCCGGCTTGCCCATCGGGGGAATCCGAGGTGAAGAACCGCCCGACGCGCAAGACGTTGTGGCGGTGAGGAAGCACCATGTCGATGGCCGGCGGCAACCAGGCGAACAGGGCGACGATCCCCGCGAGCGAGATCGAGCGCCGAGTCTGCTCGAACGGGCCACGGCGGATCGCCACGAACGCTACGGCGAACAACACCGCGGTCGGCGGGCCGAACACGATGTGGCTCTGGACGCAGAAGCTTCCGGCGCCGAGCAGCCACGGCAGCCATCGCCACTGGCCACAGCACACGGCCCAGCAGCTCACCACCGCCAACAGGAACGGCATCAACGCGATGTAGGGATTCCACGGATCGACCAGACGTGTGCCCTGGGCCGTCAGCATCAACACGAGTGCTCCACCCGTGACGATCGCGGCGGCCCGATCCGACAATGTCGCGCGGATGCAGCGGGTGGCCACCACCAGGGAGGTGATGTTGATCGCAGCCGCACCGACCAAGAGCCCCCGCGAGGAGCCACCAAGCAGCCTGTACGGAATCGCGAGCAGGTAGAAGGCCCACGGACCGAGATGATTCCAACCGAGACGAGCGTCTCCGCCCACGAGCGGTGTGCCACGACCACCAACGGCGTCTGTCCACATCTGCATCAGCGCGTTGTCGCCGAGAGCGACCCACGCATGCCGGAGTTGCAACGCCGTCGCGACGATCAACAAGGCCACGCAGAATTGCAACCACCGTCCCGACAGGCGCGACAACCGACGCCCCGATGTCACTGCGTGAACAGAGTGCATCGGGCTCGCGTAATCCTGCTCGGGCATCACTGCGCCCGCCACATCGGTGGGTGCGGATCGCCGCGCCAGTAGGCGAGTCGACGGTTTGCCTCCTCACAATACTGCGGGTCGAGCCGTGCCCTGCGCAGCCGCATCAGCGTCGCCGCGACTAGGCGCATCCCGGCGATCGCCTCGGCGACGTCACCATCGATCGGTTTCCCGTAGCCGGCGGCGAAGGCCTCGTAGATGCCCGGCTCGCCGCCCCAGCGCTCGGTCCACGTCATCAAGGGTCCGTGATCCCACTCCGGCGGGCCGACGCACAGCAGATCCCAGTCGATCAGCACCGGACCGTGCGCATCGACGAGCACGTTGCCGGGATGAACGTCGCCGTGGCAGACCACGAGCCGAGATCGGCGGGCGGCACCGATCCACCATTCGTTGTCGGTGAGAGCGCGCGTCAGACCGGCGCGCGCCTCCGGATCGACACGGTCTGCCTCGTGGATCATCTCGTCGAAGTTCCACCACGGGAAGTCGGCGCAGAACGGCAGCGGATGCTCGACGGTCTCCGGATCGAGGAGATGAACTTTGGCCACCATCGCACCGACACGCTCCCAGTCGATCGGGGCGCCAGGCTCGACGTCGATCCGCTGCCATGCCGTGACGGACAGCCCACCGTCGAAGTCCAACCAGTCGCGGCGCGCCGGCGCCGACACCCTCACGCCGAGCGCGCCGAGGCGTGAGGCCAACTTCAACGCCACGCCCATCGGCGCCGTGGCGCGACTGACCCTGAGGACGACGTCATCACTGGCGAACACGCCGTTTGCGCCGACCCGCAGCAGCTCGGGCGGCGGCAGATGCCATATCTCGGCGGCTCTGGCGGCAGCTTCGATCAATGGCGCGGCGTCACCGGGTGGCTCGACGACGAGCGGGAATTGTTCAAACATGATGCAGTTCGACGCCCGGATTCAGTCGTCCGGTCGGATCGAACTGCCGCTTGATCCGCTGATGCAGGGCAACCGCAGCCGGTTCCAGGGAACGCGGCGGCGCCGGCTGCGAGTGATGCACGATGCCAACGCCGATCTCGGCAACGAAGCGACCGGTACCGCCAAGCGCGCGCAGATCACCGGGCTTGCGCGACCAACGCGAAACCGCCGGCAGCGGCGGGGGCGCAGACACGGCCGCCAACCCGGCCTTGGCCGCCTGCTCACCGACATCGTCCGGATGGCCCTCGAGCAATACCCACGTCGTGACGCCATCCCACAGCACCGACACCGGACGGTAGAGCAGGGCGTGCGTCGACCACGGGTCGGCATCGGTCGTGTACCACTGTGAAGCGGCTGCGAGCGGACGGGTTCGCAGGATGACGGCGCCGATGAAGCCGAGTGTGCCGCGCGACCCGACGAGCAGCCGGCACAGATCGAACCCGGAGACGTTCTTCACGGTCGGCCCCCCAGCCTTCACGATGCTGCCGGCAGCGCCGACGTAGTGAGCCTGCAACAACACGTCGCGGACAGGGCCGTAGCCGAGACGGCGGACGCCGCTCTGTCCGACGGCGAGCGCTCCCCCGACCGTGCCCGCCGGTGGCAGCGCGACACATTGGCCAACGGCGCGGAGCTCGGCATCGAGGTGCTCCACGAGCGTCGCGGCCCCACACGACACGATCATCTCGTCGGCCTGGATCCACTCGATGCCGCCGGGCGCTTCCACGCAGCGCACGCCAGGCACTCCCCCTCCGCGGCTCGATGTTCCAGTGATCGTGACCGGGCCGTCGGCCACGCCGCCGACCTCCTGGGCAAATGCCGCTAGATCCACGCGCCCTCCGGGACGTGCTGCACATCGCCGCACGCGCTCGGGCTCGGCAGCACCTTGGTCGGGTTTGCCAGACCGGTGGGATCGAAAGCGGCCCGCAATGCGGCCTGAGCCGCGAGGTCCTCGGGTCCGAACATCAGCGGCATGTAATCGCGTTTCTCCAAGCCGATGCCGTGCTCGCCGCTGAGCACACCACCGGCAGCGACGGAGACGCGCACGATCTCGTCGCCCGCCGCGTGGACACGATCCATCACACCCGGCTCGCGCTTGTCGAACACGAGCAGTGGGTGCAGGTTGCCGTCGCCGGCGTGGAACACGTTCATCACCAGCAGCCCATGGCGCTCGGCGATCTCATAGACCTTGTTGAGCACCTCAGGCAGCTTTCGCCGTGGCACCACGGTGTCGTGCAAATAATAGTTCGGCTTGATCCGGGCGATCGCCCCGAAAGCAGTCTTGCGGCCCTTCCACAGCAGCGCCCGTTCGGCTTCGTCCTGGGCGACGCGCACGGTGCGCGCGCCGTGCGCCTTGCCGATCGCGATGATCCGCTCGACTTCGTGCTCGAGCCCGTTCGCCAACCCGGCCACCTCGACCAGCAGGATCGCCGCGGCGTCGATCGGCAGGCCGGCGTGGACATACTCCTCCACCGCCCGCGTGCACAGTGCATCCATCATCTCCAGCGCGGCGGGCACCATCCCGTCGGCGATGATCGCGCTCACCGTGGATGCGCCGTCTTCCACGCTCTCGAAATCGAGCAGCATCGTGCGCACCGTTGGAGCGGTCTCCGTCAGGCGGACACAGATCTTGGTGGCGATACCGAACATTCCCTCACTGCCGACGAATGCGCCGCGCAGGTCGAGGCCGAGGGGTTCGGGGTCTTGTCCACCGATCGTGATGATGTCGCCCTCGGGAAGGACGACCTCCATCGCGAGGATGTGCGCCGACGTCACGCCGTCGGCGAGGCAGTGCGGGCCGCCGGAGTTGTTGGCGACGTTGCCGCCGATCGTGCAGCTCTGCTGACTGCTCGGGTCCGGTGCGAAATGCAGCCCGTGGTGCTGGACTGCCTTGGTGAGGTCGAGGTTGAGAACCCCTGGCTCGACCCACGCCTGACGCGACTCGGGATCGACCGAAAGGATCCGGTTCATCTTCGTCAGCGAGATCACGACAGCCCCGTCGAGCGGCGTGGCACCTCCAGCGAGGCCGGTGCCCGAACCACGCGCCACGAAGGGCACGTGGTGCTCGACGCAGACCCTCACGACGGCCTGCACATCGACGGTCGTGATCGGGAAGCAGACGACGGATGCGTTACCGTCGAAATTCGACGCGTCGCGCCGGTACAGGCTCAGCTCGGCTGCGCCGATCCGAACTCGATCCGGCGCGATCGCAGCGCGCAGTGCGGCGACCAGCGAGGTCATGTGCCGCGGCGGGTACGACGGCTATTGCGGCGAGGGCCGGCGTGGTCGTTATCGCGTACCTCGCGGAGCACGATCACCTGGCCAGGCTCGACGGGATGTCCGTCGACGAGAACCTGGTCGTCGGGTCCGACGAAGAGAACCTGGTCGTCGGGGCCGGTCTCGATGGCCGGCGAATCGGCACGGCCGTGCACGCGCGCCCACAACTCGGTCTCCTTCGCATGCATGGCGTCGCGCCCGTCGCGGACGGCTGCGACGACATCGTGGCTGCTCGCTCTGACCTTGGCGACGGCGGCCCTGGCAACGTTCGTCGGTGCGAGATGCGACGCGGTCGCCTTGAGCTTGCGCTTGGTGTACCCGGCGCCGGCGATGCCGGCGACTGCGCCACTGATGAACCACGAGATCCGTTTCATCATCGCTTGATACCTTTCGCTCGTTCCGACGCCGCAAGCGCCTTCGAGTCGTTGCCGCGCAGGCGTCTGAACGCGCGGCCGGTGCCCGTGGCAATTCCCGCCGCCTTGATCACGGGTGTCGACAGCGCAACGCGGGCGACGCGGCTTGCACCGGCGACCGCGCCGCTGATCGCCTCGGCGGATCCGAGGACGCGATCGAACCGATCGAGGTCATCGCGGGCCTCGGCCATCGCGACCCGCGCCTGGTCGGTGGACACCTGCAAGTCGGTCAACAGCGGCCGCGTCGCGGCCCGCAACGACTCGACTTCGCGGCGCAGCGATCGCAACGTGTCCAGGACCCGTAGCAAGACCACGATCAGGGCCGCGAATCCGATCGCGCACAGCACCGTGGCGACCACGATTGCCAGTTCTCCAGCGGTCATTGCGATCATCGTTCCTCTCTCTGCACCGTGGTCTGCTCCCGTCGGCGGTGCTCTTTCATCCGTTCGGACACCTCGTGTTCGAACCCGTGGTCGCTCGGCTCGTACAGCGTGGTTGCGGACAGTTCGTCAGGACTGTACTGCTGCGGAACCCACCCACGCGGGTCGTCATGAGGGTACACGTAGCCGGAGCCGTGGCCGATCGTTGCGGCGCCCTGATAGTGGCTGTCGCGCAGGTGAGCAGGTACTTCACCGATTGCGCCGTCCTTCACCATCGTGCGCGCGTTCCAGATCCCGAGCGCGCTGCGATTGCTCTTCGGCGCGGTTGCGAGGTGAACGACGGCTTGAGCGAGATTGAGCTGGCCTTCCGGCAGGCCGACGTGTTCGATCGCATGGGCCGCGGCAACCGCGACGACGAGCGCCTGCGGGTCGGCCATGCCGATGTCCTCGCTCGCGAGGATGATCAGCCGGCGGGCGATGAACCGCGCGTCCTCCCCCGCTTCGAGCATTCGGGCCAGCCAGTAGAGGCCCGCGTCCGGGTCGCTGCCGCGGATGCTTTTGATGAATGCGCTGATCACGTCGTAGTGGTCGTCGCGGCCGTAGCGCAGCGCGCTCGTTCCGAGCGCGGCCTCGACGTGTTCGATCGTCATCTGCTCGGGATGGGCCAGTGTGCATGCAACCTCGAGTGCCGTCAGCACCTGGCGACCGTCGCCCCCGGCCCGGTCCGCGAGCAGCGCAATCGCGTCGGGCGTCGCAGTCGTCGCCTCTGCTGCCAAGCCGCGCTCGATCAGGGCCACGATGGCTTCGCGGTCGAGCGGGTCGAGGCGGAACAGGGTGCTCCGGCTGCGCAGCGGTGGGTTGACCTCGAAGAACGGATTCTCGGTGGTCGCTCCGATCAGCGTCAGCGTGCCGTCTTCGACCGCCGGCAGGAGGGCATCCTGTTGAGACTTCGAGAACCGATGGATCTCATCGAGGAACAGGATCGTGCCCCGCCCGTGCTCGCCGAGTCGCTGGCGGGCGCGCTCGATGATCTCGCGCACGTCCTTGACGCCGGCCGTGACAGCCGACAGTTGCTCGAACGCGCGCTCGGTGCTGCCGGCGATCGCGAGCGCGAGCGTTGTCTTGCCGGTGCCGGGCGGCCCCCAGAAGATGGCCGACGTCAGGCGATCCTGTTCGACAAGACGGCGCAACGGTCTCCCCGGCCCGACGAGATGGGTCTGACCGACCACTTCGTCCAACGTCTTGGGTCGCAGTCGGGCGGCCAGCGGCGCTTGCTGGCGGAGTCGGTCGGCGGCGGCCGAACTGAACAGATCGTTGCTCATATCGCGTTGAGCACGAGTTCGTAGCCGGGCTTGCGGAACTCGACCGCGTGCTCGAGCATCCATTCCTTTGTGACCCACTGCCACGCGACGAATTCACTGCCGTCGGGTGTCGGCACGATGTCGGCGCGGAGGGCATCGAACAGGAACCACCGATGGGCCTGACCGAGGCGACCCTTGGCGTTCTTCAGCGCTGGCGGATACTCGTACACGACCCAGCCGGGGTATTCGGCCATGGCCATCACGTCGTCGCGGCCGAGGCCGGTTTCTTCGTGCAGCTCGCGCCAGGCGGCGTTGACCGGCTCCTCGCCTGATTCCAGGCCACCTTGGGGTAGTTGCCACTGGCCAGCTATGTCATTGCGCTCGAACGCCAGGATCCGGTCATCAAGACCACGCACGACGATGACGACCCCAGCGCGAAAATGTGGACTCACCATGGGCCGAGGCTACCCGTCGGGGCTCGCCGGCCGATGTCTCGCGTCCGCGGCCGCGCCAACGCTTTCGGCGAGCGGTGTCAGTGTTAGGTTCGGGTGATGATCGTGATCCGCTCCGAAGATGTCGCAGACACCGCCCGCCACGTCGCCGGGTCGGGATGGGACAGCAAGCGGATGATCGTCGCGGCCGACGGCATGGGCTACTCGGTCCATGAGACCCGTGTCCATGAGGGTACGGAATCGCACCTGCACTACAAGAACCATCTCGAGACGAACTATTGCATCGCGGGTGAGGGCGAGGTCGTGGATGTCGCGACGGGCGAGACGTTCGCGATCCGACCCGGCACCATCTACGCGCTCGACAAACATGACGAGCACATCATCCGCGCGACCACGGGCGACCTGCACCTCGTCTGCGTGTTCAACCCGCCGGTCGCGGGAACCGAGACCCACAACGACGAGGGCGGCTACGACGCGGCGCCCGCGACTCTTGCAAATCCCGCGATGTAGCGCTGCAACGCACCGTCACCGTGCACTGCAGCTGTACTTCGTCATCCGGCCGCTGGCACTACACCTTCGCAGGGAGGGTGCGGATGCCGAGTTCGGCGAGTTGTGACGGACTCGGAGGTGTTGGTGCGTTCGTCATCGGGTCCGAGCCGCTCTGGGTCTTGGGGAAGGCGATGACCTCGCGGATGTTCTCCTCGCCGGCCAGGATCGCGACGAGGCGGTCGATGCCGAACGCGAAGCCACCATGGGGCGGGGCGCCGTACTCGAACGGACGGAGGAAGAAGCCGAACTTCTTGTCGGCCTCTTCGTCGCTGATGCCGAGCGCATTGAAGACCCGGCGTTGGAGATCGCTCTCGTGGATCCGGATCGAGCCGGAACCGAGCTCCCAGCCGTTGAGCACGAGGTCGTAGGCGAGCGCGCGGACCGCCATCGGATCGGTCTCGAACTTGTCGAGGTCGTCGGGATGAGGACGGCAGAACGGATGGTGACCGGGCTTGGGCTTGCCGGTCTCCTTGTTCCTGCCGATGAACAACGGGAACTCGGTGACCCACACGTAGCGATACGGCCCCTGCCACACCGGCGGGCGACCGAGGTCGTTGCGCAGCGTGCCGAGCACCTCGCAGGTCATCTCCCAGTCGTCCGCGACGATGAGGATCAGGTCGCCCGGCACGCCGGCAAGCCGGCGCAGCAACTCGGCCTGCTCGTCGGCACTGAGGAATTTGGCGACCGGCGAATCGAGACTGCCGTCGGCGCCAACCTTGAGCCACACGAGCCCCTTGGCGCCGATCTTCTTGGCTCGGTCGGTGAGGCCATCGAGCTTGTTACGGCCCATCTCCTCGGCCTTGCCGGACGCGTTGATGCCCTTGATGCTGGCCGCTCCCGCGAACGCCTTGAACTCGGTGCTCGCAAACGCGTCGGTCAGCTCTGTCAGCTCCATCCCGAAACGAAGGTCGGGCTTGTCGACCCCGAAGCGGTTCATCGCATCGTGCCATGTGATCCGCTCGATCGCGGGTGGGCGCTCCCCCGTCGCCGCCTCGGCAGCGGCCATGACGGCCTCGCTGATCGCTTCGAGCACGTCGTCCTGGCTCACGAAGCTCATCTCCGCATCGAGCTGCATGAACTCGTACTGACGGTCGGCGCGCAGGTCTTCGTCGCGCAGGCAGCGCGCGATCTGGTAGTAGCGGTCGATTCCGGCCACCATCAACAGTTGTTTGAACAGCTGCGGGCTCTGCGGCAGGGCGTAGAACGAGCCCGGCTCCTTGCGGCTCGGGACCAGGAACTCGCGGGCGCCCTCCGGCGTCGACGGCACGAGCATCGGCGTTTCGACCTCGACAAAATCCTGGGCCTCCATCGCGCGACGGATGGCCGAGTTGACCTTGGCCCGGACACGGAGGTTCCTCTGCATCCGCTCGCGGCGGATGTCGAGATAGCGGTGCTGCAGGCGGGTGTTCTCCTCGACCTTGTCGGCCCGCGCATCGATCGGGAACGGCGGTGGCTCTGCCGTTCGAAGGATCTCGACCACGCACTCGCCCAGCTCGATCTCACCGGTCGGCAGATTCTTGTTGACCGTCCCCTCCAGCCGGGCACGCACGACGCCGGTGACCCGGATGACGAACTCGCTGCGGACGTCGACGCCGTTGTCGACGACACACTGGACCACTCCTGTGTGATCACGCAGGTCGACGAACGCGAGCTGAGTGCCGTGTTCGCGGCGGCTCGCGACCCAGCCGCAGACGCTGACGGCCTGGCCGATGTGCTCGGAGCGGAGCTCGCCGCTCATGTGGGTGCGCATGCTCGTAGCACTCATGCTGATGCCTCTCTCACAGCCTTCACCAAGGCTTGGGTCACTTCTGAAACAAGGGTGTCGCGGGGAATGTCATACTGCCGGGCCGCTTCGCCGATCGGCTGGCGAAGGGGGCGGACCACGACTGTGCCGGCCTCGACTTCGTTGGAGCCGATGATCACGGCGAGCAGGGCGCCGCTGCGATCAGCGGCCTTCATCTGAGCCTTCATGCTGCGGTTCTCGAACGCTCGATCTGTCGCGAAGCCGCAATCACGCAATTCGGCGGTGATCCTCAGCGCTTCTCGACCGCCGGTTGTATCGACGACGAAAATATCGACCGACGTGTCCGGCGCAGCGAATACGCCCTCGTCGTCGCAGGCGAGCAGTGTGCGGTCGAGGCCGAGCGCGAAGCCGATGCCGTGGGTCGGCGGGCCACCGAGGGACTCGACGAGACCGTCGTAGCGCCCGCCGCCGCCGAGCGCGTTCTGGGCCGACTCGAGTGTGCCGCCCTGAAACTCGAACGTGGTGCGGCGGTAGTAGTCGAGCCCGCGCACGAGCGTGGTGTCGATGGTGAAGGGAATCGAGAGGTCGGTGAGGCCGTTCTGCACCTGCTCGAAATGAGCTGCGGCTTGCGGACTGTAGAACGCACCGATCCGCGGCGCCGCGGCGATGACGGCGGCATCCGGCGAGCGCTTGGAATCGAGGACTCGCAACGGGTTCTTGGCGAGGGTGACCCGGCTCTGCGCTGTCAGCGCGCCGCTGTTGTCGTCGAAGTAGGTCTGCAACGCCTCGACATAGGCGGCCCGATCCTCTGGTTCGCCGAGCGAGTTGAGCAGCAGGTCGACCCGGCGCAGGCCGAGCCGGCGATAGAACTCCCAGCCGAGCGCGATCACCTCGACGTCGAGGTACGGGTCGTCCGCGCCGAGCACCTCGATACCGACCTGATCGAACTGGCGGTACCGGCCACGCTGGGGCTTCTCGTAGCGGAAGTTCGGCCCGGAGTAATAGACCTTCCACGGCGTGAGCGGGCGATGCTGGGTAAAAGCACGGCAGACGCTGGCCGTCTGCTCCGGTCGCAGCGCGACCCGCCGTTCGCCCTTGTCGACGAAGTCGTACATCTCTTTCGTCACGACGTCTGTTGCGTCGCCGATTCGCATGAAAACGCCCAGGTCTTCCATCAGCGGGGGCATGATCTCGCCATATCCTGCTGCCTCGACGACACTGGCGAACACCGCTTGGAACCGTCGCCAACGAGCAGAGTCCGGCGGCAGGATGTCGCGCATCCCTGGGCTGGTCTGGAACTCGGGCATGGGCACCAAGGCTAGAGCGTGGGCCTCGTATCCGTTGCAAACCGCATGGGTTGGCCCCGTCGTTCACGAGCACGTCCGTCTGCGTCACATCAGGCGACGATGCGAATCGGGTCAGGCTATGTGTGAGCCCTTGCCGGGCACGAGGCGATAGGCGTCGTAGACGCCGTCGATGGCCTTGATCGTGCGCAGGACCGATTCGAGATGGCCGGGGTCGGCGAGTTCGAACTCGAACCGCATCTTGGCGACACGGTCGTTGCCGGTGTGGGTGCTGCACGAGACGATGTTGACGTGCTGCTCGCTCAACGCGTTCGCGACGTCGCGTAGGAGGCGGGAACGGTCCAACGCGACGACCTCGACCCCCGCTCGGAACACGGTCTTGCGATTCTCGCCGTCCCACTCGACATCGATCAGGCGCGACGCCTGATCGGTCATCAACGACACTGCGTTGGCGCAGTCCGAACGGTGCACGCTGACGCCGCGACCGCGGGTAACGAAGCCCATGATCTCGTCGCCGGGCACGGGTGTGCAACAGCGCGACAGCCGGACCAACACGTCGTCGAGTCCTTCGACGTGTATTCCGACCTTGGACCGCGCCCGCTGAAAGCCCCGCGGCCGCAGGATCGTGGCGGACATCTGCTCTTCTTGATCACCGGTTCGGATCTCGCGGGCCACCTTCTGCACGAGCGAGCGCGCCGACAGGTGCCGCTCGCCGATCGCAACGAGTGCCGTGTCGAGATCGGCGTAGCCGTGGGAGTGGATTTCCTCGAGCAGCACGTCCGAGGCCCACATACCCTGCACCGGCAGTGCCTCGCGGCGGAATTCACGGGTGAGTTCCTCGCGGCCGGACTCGAGCGCGTCGTCGCGCCGCTCACGGCTGAACCACTGACGAATCTTGTTGCGCGCCCGTGGCGACGCGACGAAGGTCAACCAATCCCGCGACGGGCTTGCGGTCTCCAGCTTGGAGAGGAAGATCTCGCACGTGTCGCCGCTGCGGAGTTCGTGAGCGAGCGGTACGAGCCGCCCGTTGACCTTTGACCCGATGCATTTGTGGCCGACCTCGGTGTGCACGCCGTACGCGAAGTCCACCGTCGTGGAGTGGATCGGCAGCGTGATCACCCGGCCCTTTGGCGTGAAGACGAACACCTCTTCCTGCTCGAGATCGGTCTTGAGGCTCTCCATGAACTGGTTCGGATCGCTGACCTCCGCCTGCCAGTCGATGATCCGGTTGAGCCAGTCGATGTCCTGCGTCGGTGCCTCTTCTTTGTAGGCCCAGTGTGCAGCAACACCCCACTCCGCCCGCTGATGCATCTCACGGGTGCGGATCTGCACCTCGATCGCCTTGCCGTCCGGGCCGATGACGGTGGTGTGCAAGCTCTGGTAGAGGTTGAACTTCGGCATCGCGATGTAGTCCTTGAACCTGCCGAGCACCGGTTTCCAGCGGCCGTGGATGCACCCGAGTGCTGCGTAGCAGTCCTTGATCGAATCGACGATCACCCGGATCGCGACGAGGTCGAAGATCTCGTCGAAGTCGCGGTTCTTCTGGATCATCTTTTCGTAGATGCTCCACATGTGCTTGCCACGACCGGTGATCTCGGCGTTGATGCTGAGCTCGGCCAGCCGACCACGCACCTCGGCCAACGCCCTCGCAAGGTACAGGTCGCGCCCGGGGCTGCGGGTGCTGACGAGATGATCCAGTTCGGCGAACCGCTTCGGGTACAGCGAGGCGAAGCTGAGGTCTTCCAGTTGCTGGCGGAGTTCCTGCATCCCGAGCCGGTGCGCAAGCGGAGCATAGATGTCGAGTGTTTCCTGGGCGATCCGGCGTTGCTTCTCTGCGGGCATCCCGGCGATGGTGCGCATGTTGTGCAGCCGGTCCGCGAGCTTGATGATCAGCACACGCAGATCGCGTGCCATCGCAACGAGCATCTTTCGCATCGTCGCGGCCTGCTGGGCCTCCTTCGAGTCGAACTGCAACCGTTCGAGCTTGGTGACCCCGTCGACGATGGCCGCGACGTCGGCTCCGAACTGCTCTTCCACCTCGGCGAGCGTGATCTCGGTGTCTTCTACCGAATCGTGCAGCAACGCGGCGGCGAGCGAGGTTTCGTCGAGGCCGATGTCGGCGACGATCCGGGCCACAGCCAGCGGATGGTTGATGTAGCCCTCACCGCTACTGCGCAGTTGGTGGCGGTGGGCCTCGCTTGCCGTGGCAAACGCCCGCGTGATCATCGACGTGCTGGCCTTCGGGTGACGCTTGCGGTACGACGCGAGAATCGGCGCGAGTTCGTCGTGAGTGACCTGCTGTTGGCGCCGCCATGGCAAGACGCGATCGACTGTGCCCATCTGTCAGTACACCGCCAAACTCTCCACGTGGCGCTCGCCGAGCTTCTCCCGGCCCCTCAACGCGCCGATTTCGATCATGAACCCGAGACCGACGACGAGCCCGCCGAGTTCCTCGACCAGCCGGCAGGTGGCCGCTGCCGTGCCGCCGGTGGCGAGCACGTCGTCGATGACGAGCACCCGCTCTCCGGGATGGACGGCATCGCGATGCATCTCGAGCTTGTCGGTGCCGTACTCGAGGCTGTATTCCTCGCGGACCACCGCCCAGGGGAGCTTGCCGGATTTGCGCACGGGCACGAAGCCGGCGCGGAGCTGGAATGCCACAGGGGCCGCGATGATGAAACCGCGGGCCTCCATGCCGATCACGCGATCGACCGGCGCACCGCTGAATCGTTCGACGAGTTCGTCGATTGCGCGGTGGAAGCCGAACGCGTTGCCGAGCAACGGTGTGATGTCGCGAAAGGTGACGCCTGGTTGGGGGTAGTCGGCTATATCGCGTACGAGGCCACGAATCCACGAAGAATTTGTGGGATGCGATTCAGCAGACATGGATCCAGACTACCGAGGCAGACCACCGTCGGGGAGCCAGGCCGCTATCAGCCAAGGTTGGTCAGCGCCTGGTCTTCTTGCGAGGTCGGGGCGGATGCGACAGGAGTGCATCGGCCGTCGGCGGCGTGCGCACCGTGGCCGAACTGGGCGTGGTGTCGCCCTCGGGCCTGGCCGATGAGGCGGTTGCCCGGACTCTGGCGGATTCTCGCTTGGCCGTCGGCGAACCGCCGAGCACGAGCCGCTCGAGATCTGCACCCGTGGCGTGCGGCGCGCGCAGGTTGACGTACTTGGGTGAGCGACTCTTGAGTGTCGCGAGCAGCGGAGACGCGATGAAGATGGAGGAGTAGGAACCGGTGATCAGTCCGACGAACAGTGCGAGCGAGAACTCACGCAGCGCGATCGCACCGAGCAGACCCGCTCCGACCACCAGGAGCGACAGCACCGGCAGCACGGCCGCGATACTGGTGTTGAGCGAGCGCATCAGCACCTGGTTCATCGAGACGTTGATCACGTCGTCGTACGGCAACCGCGCCCCGGAGAAGCGCGCCGTGTTCTCGTCGACCTTGTCGAACACCACGATCGTGTCGTAGAGCGAGAATCCGAGAATGGTGAGGAACGCGATCACGGTCGCCGGGGTGACATCGAGTTGCAGGACCGAATACACGCCGACGCTGATCAGTACGTCGTGGACCATGGCAGCAATCGCACTGAGCGCCATTCGCCACTCGAACCGCCAGGCGATGAACAGCGCCACGAGGATGATGAACACGACGAGCGCCCGAATTGCCGACTTGGTGATCTCGCTGCCCCACGACGAGGTGACCGAATTGCTGCTCACCTCCGCGATCGGGACCTTGGCAGCCGCGCCGAGCGCGTCGATCACCTTCTTGCTGACTTCCTGCGTTTGCTCGCCGACCTGGATCCGGAGCCGGTCGACTCCGCTGGCCGACACGGTGACGATCTTGGCGTCGACCGCATTCACACCGTTGGCAGTGAGAATGTCTCGGGCCTGCTGTCGGGAGATGTTCGCGGCGGGCACTTCCCACTGCACCCCGCCCTTGAAGTCGAGCCCGAGGTTCAGGCCCTGCGCCACGAGCGAGACGAGGGTGATGACGATGAGTGCAGCCGATACCCCGAGGCCCCACCGCTTGCGGCCCATGAAGTCGATCGAGGTCTCGCCGTGGTAGAGACGTCCCCAGACCCGGCGGCGAGAAACCGGCATCTCGATCGGTGAGGTGACAGCGGTCATGACGTTGCTCCTGCGACCCGAGCGGCACCATCTCCGGCCGAGTCGAGACCGAGCACGTGCTTGCCGCTCATGAAACGGCTCCGCGCGAGCAGCAACACAGCCGGTCTGGTGAAGAAGTAGGCGACGAAGACGTCCATCACCGTCGAGAGGCCGAGGTAGAACGCGAAGCCGCGAACGGCGCCGACGGACAGGTACCACAGCACGGCTGCGCCGATGAGCGACACCGCGTCGGCGACGAGGATCGTCCGGAACGCCGACTTGAAGCCGCGCTGGGCCGAGTTGCGCAGCGAACGACCACCACGCACCTCGTCTTTCAAGCGTTCGAAGAAGACGACGTAGGAGTCGATGGTGACACCGATCGACACGATCAGTCCGGCCACCCCGGAGAGCGAGAGGACGCCGTTGTAGAACCGGGAGATCAGTGCGGTCACGCTATAGACCAGCGCACCGGAGATGCAGAGACCGACGATCACGACGAGCGCGAGACGGCGGTAGTACAGCATCATGAACAGCAGCACGAGGGCAACGCCGATCGCGCCGGAGATGACGGCGGCCCGCAAGGAATCCTTGCCGAGCGTGGCCGACACCTGCTCGACTGCGACGTTCTGGAGCGTGATCGGGAGGGCGCCCGAGTTGAGCACCTGGGCCAGGTTCTCTGCCTGCTTGCGGGTGAACGATCCGGTGATCTCGACGCTGCCGGTGAAGGTCGGGGCGTTCACCGACGGCGCCGACTGGATTTCGGCATCGAGCTGGATCGCCAGGCGGCGGGTCGGGCAGGCAGCCGAGGCGTTGTAGCACTGCGTCGCGAGCGCGTTCCAGACACCTTCGCCGGCCCTGCCGGTCTTGAGATTGACGGTAACGCCCCAGCCGGCACCGAGGATGCGAGCCCTTGCCGAGTCCTTCTCGAACACTTCGCCCGTGCCCTCCGAGCGACCGACCTGGCACACTTCGCCGCCGCGTGTCCGCAGATACTCGGTCTTGGTCGGATCCGAGACCAGGATCGGAACGGTGGTGGTGGCGCCGGCCGCCGTCGGCGAGGAACCGCCCGCCACGGTGGTCGGCGAGCCGCTCGCCACGGTCGTCGACAAGCCGCTCGCCACGGTGGTCGACGAGGCGTCGCTCGTGGACGCCGGAAGCGTCGTCGGCGGGGCGGTCGTCGGGGGGGCCGACGTCGTCGCAGTGCCGGAGAGGGCGGGTCCGTTGTCGGTCGACGCCGCGCCGTTGACGACGCGTGACGGCCCTGGAGAACCGGTTCCGACGGTGACGGTACTGCCGGTGACGGACGCAGCGACCGACGTGGAGGAATTCGTCACCGTCGATCCGCCGGCCGTTGATCCGGCGACGGTCGAACCGACCGTCGATGTCGCGCTGCCGGCGACGGTGGACGAAGAACTCGTCGCTGCTGACGGCGCATTGATGCACTGCAGCACCGGCCGTAGATACACCTTGCCGCTGACCTTGACGAGGTCGAGCGCCTTTTCCTGATCGTTGACACCAGGCAGGTTGACGACGATCGCGTCCTGCTGGCGGACGATTTCGGGCTCACCGACGCCGACGCTGTCGACGCGCTCTCGGATTCTCTCGACCGCCAGGTTGAGGCTTGCGGTGCTCGCTGTGCCGACCGGCTTGAGCGTGACCGAGATGCCGCCGCGCAGGTCGAGGCCGAGCGCCGGGCGATAGCCGAGGGCAAGATTGATCGAGAGCAGGCCGACCGCGAGGAGAGCGATGCTGACGAGGGAAGTGATGAGTTTGCGACGCACTATTTGTCGTCGTCGTCGGCCGGCTGGTCGTCGATCGAGCTGGATCCGCCCGCTTTGGCATCGGCGCTTCCCGAGGTGTCGACCTTGCGCTGCAGCGCCGCGCGAGCGACCCGGATCTGGATGTTGTCGTCGATCTCGAGCCAGACGATGTCACCCTCGAAGCCGGTGATGAAGCCGTACATGCCAGAAGTGGTGATGACTTCGTCGCCCTCGACAAGCCCGGTCTGCAGCGCGGCTTGGGCCTTTTGACGGCGGCGCTGCGGGCGGATCAGCAGGAAATATCCGCCGACGAACATGAGTGGCAGGAACAGCAGGCTGACAATGCTGCCGCCGCTGTTGTTCGTGGCAGCGACAATAACGGCAAGTTGAGAAGACATCACGACATCCAGAATGATTCACGAACCGGCGGGGCGCCGGGCAGCGGGAAAGCCTACTGCCGGATCAGCCCCAAATGGCGAGCACCCGGCGGCGAAGCGAATCGAACGCGCCAGCCGCGATCGCGTCGCGCATCTGCCCCATCAACTGCAACGTCCAGGAGACATTGTGCAGGCTGACCAGTCGCTGCCCGGTCGGCTCACCGACCTGGAACAGGTGCCGGATGTAGCCACGAGAATGACGTGCGCACACCTCGCACGCGCACGCAGTGTCGATCGGCTCCTCCGAGAGCGCATGCTTGGCGTTCTTCACGTGCAACTTGCCGGTGCTGGTGAGCGCCGTACCGTGGCGACCGAGCCGGGTCTGCATCACGCAGTCGAACTGATCGACCCCCAACGCCACAGCCTCTACGAGCGAGGCCGGATCGCCGACACCCATCAGGTAGCGGGGACGATCCGGGGGCAGGTGTTCGAGCGCAGCAGCGAGCGCGGGCAGCATCTCCACCCGGGTCTCACCCACGCTCAGCCCGCCGATGCCGTAACCGTCGAAGTCCAACTCGGCAGTACGTCGGGCCGACTCGCCGCGCAGCACCGGATCGATGCCGCCCTGGACGATCCCGAACAGCGCCTGGTCGGGTCGAGAATGGGCGGTTCGGGCCCGAGCGGCCCAAGCCGATGTGCGATCGAGCGCGAGCCGAATGACCTCGGGCGGCGAAGGGAGCGGCGCGCACACGTCGAGCACCATCTGGATGTCGGCGCCGAGCAACTCCTGAGTGGCAACGGCACTCTCGGGCGTGAGGCGGTGGGTCGACCCGTCGTAGGTGCTGCGAAAGGTGACACCGTCGTCGTCCATCTTGGGCCCCAGCGAGAAGACCTGGTACCCACCGGAGTCGGTGAGTGTGAGCCCGTGCCAGTCGCTGAACTTGCCGATCCCGCCGAAGTGGGCGATCGTCTCGGTCCCAGGGCGCAGCATCAGGTGATAGGTGTTGGCGAGAACGATCTCGGCTCCGAGGCGCTCGTAGTCGGCGGCCGACAAGAACTTGACCGCAGCCCGCGTCCCGACCGGCATGAAACACGGTGTGCGGTACTGACCGTTGGCCGCGTGACCGATCCCCGAACGTGCCGCACCGTCGTGTGCGACCAGTTGGAAACGGACCGGATGCATCACAGGCTCCTGTTCAGCAACATTGCGTCGCCGAACGACAAGAACCGGTAGTCGCCGGCGAGCGCTGCGTCGTAGAGGAGTCGCCAGCGACTGCCGATGAAGGCTTCGATCATGACCAACAGGGTGGTGCGCGGGAGGTGGAAGTTCGTCATCAGCAGATCGACCAGCTTCCACTCGTAGCCGCGATGGATGAACAGCCGCGTCCGGCCTTGGAGCTCTCCGAACGTGGCCGCAGACTCCAGGGCGCGGGTCGCCGTGGTGCCGACGGCGACGACGCGCCGCGCATCGCGGCACTGATCGAGCACATCCGCGCCGACGCGGTACCGCTCGCTGTGGATCTTGTGATCGAGTGGGTCGGCGACGCTCATCGGCTGGAATGTGTCGAGACCGACGATGAGTTCGACGCGGGCCAGAGTCACGCCGGCTGCGAGCGTCGCGGCCAACAACTCCGGTGTGAAATGCAGTCCGGCCGTCGGTGCGGCCGCCGATCCCGGCTCGCTCGCATACACCGTCTGGTAGCGGTCGCGCTCGCCGAGGGGCGTCGTGATGTAGGGTGGCAACGGCATATCGCCGTAGCGGGCGAGGATGTCGAGCGGATCGTCATCGCCGAGCAGCGTCACATAGAACGTGTCGCCGGAGTCGGTGCGCCTGTCGATCTCGATCAGCGGCTCACCAGCCGGGGTGAGCAGTTGCTCGCCGACCAACAACCTCTTGCCGGGGCGTACGAGTGCTTCCCACACCCGCCGATCGCCATCGACGCTGGCCACCGGTTCGAGCAGCAGCACCTCCGCTGCTCCCCCGCTGTGGCGCTGCAGCCGAAGGCGGGCAGGGATGACCTTGGAATCGTTGACGACCAGCACATCGCCTGGCTGCAGATACTCCGCGATGTCGGACACATGCCGATGAGCTGGCGGTTCGCGACCTCGGTCGATGAGCAGTCGGGCGGCATCGCGTGGTTCGACGGGCGTCTGAGCGATGCGCTCGACGGGCAGTTCATAGTCGAAATCGGCGAGCAGCACAGCGCACCAGGCTAAGGGCCGGAGTGGAGATGTCGAAACCGAGTTGCCCCGCCCCCGCCACCGCCACCCAACCGCGACAGTTTTGTGTGAGCACTTACGTGGTCGTTCACATAATCCCTCACGCAAAGCTGTATCGGCGGCTGAATTCGGAGCCCGTCACGAGCGCTGTGACACGATGAGCGCCATGACGACTCTTCGCACCGATTCGGTTGGTTGTGGTGATGACGGCCAGATGGATCTCCATCTGTGGACCCCGGACGGCGGTGGCACGTCGGCCATCTTGTTGATCCAGGAGATCTTCGGTGTCGGCCCATACATCCGAGCGGTCGCCGAACGGCTCGCGGCGGCCGGCTATATCGTCGGCGCACCCGATGTCTTCTGGCGGTTCGAGCGCAACTGGGAGGCCGATCACACCGAGGAGGGCCTCGGCGCCTCGATCGGCAAGGTCCAGCAACTCGATTTCCAGCAGGCGATCAGCGATTGCGTCGCCGCGCTCGAACACCTCGGCGGCCTGGACGGGATCACCCAGGCTCCGGCCGTGCTCGGCTTCTGCCTCGGCGGCACGCTGGCATTCGGTGTTGCCGCGGCCGGCGAGCCGTCCGTGTGCGTGAGCTACTACGGCTCCGGTGTCCCGGACATGCTCGCCATGTTCGATCAGGTGTCGTGCCCGACGCTGTTCCACTTCGCCAACGCCGACGCGTACATGCCGGAGGGTGCGATAGACGCAGTCGCAGCCGCGATTGCCGGGCGCGAAGGCATTGTCGTCAACGTCGAGGCCGCCGGTCACGCATTCGACAACCACGAGGCGCCGATGTTCTACGACGAGCCTGCGGCCAAGGCCGCGTGGGCCAAGACGATGGCCTTCCTCGATCTGTACCTGCCAGTCGGCTGACGCGGCCGGCTGACCGCGACGGGCAGACGCGGTCGGGCACACGCGGTCGTAAAGAAGCGGTCGGGCACGCCGCTGGTTCAGCCGAACAGCGAACGTGGCTTGTCGCCGGTGATCGTCGGCATCTCCAGACCGAGGTGTTCCCACGCCGACGGCATCGCGACCCGCCCCCTCGGCGTGCGCGCAAGCAGGCCCTGTTGGATCAGGAACGGCTCGTAGACGTCTTCGACGGTCTCCGTCTGCTCTCCGACGCTGATCGCGACGGTGGAGAGCCCAACCGGACCGCCGCGGAACTGTTGGCAGATCGCAGTGAGAATTGCCCGGTCAACCTTGTCGAGGCCACGTTCGTCGACACCGAACACAGCAAGGCCGGTGCGGGCGGTGTCCTGGTTGATCGTGCCGTCGCCGCGCACCTGGGCGTAGTCACGGACCCGGCGCAGGAGCCGGTTGGCGATGCGCGGGGTTCCCCGACTGCGTTTCGCAATTTCCCAGGCGCCCTGGGAATCGATGCTGACATCGAGAATGCCGGCGGCGCGGCGCACGATGGCCTCGAGTTCGTCGTCGTGGTAGAAGTCGAGTCGGGCGACGAGACCGAACCGGTCTCGCAGCGGGCCGGTGATCATCCCCGTGCGTGTGGTGGCACCGACGAGCGTGAACGGCGGCAGTGGCAGGCGAATCGAGGATGCGGCAGGGCCCTTGCCGACCACGATGTCGAGCTGGAAGTCCTCCATCGCCGGGTAGAGGATCTCTTCGACGGCGCGCGACAGGCGATGGATCTCGTCGATGAACAACACGTCGCCCTCACCGAGCTTGGTCAGGATGGCGGCGAGATCGCCGGCACGCTCCAGCGTCGGCCCGGAGGTGATGTGCATGTGCACGCCCATCTCCGCCGCGACGATACCGGCCAGCGTGGTCTTGCCGAGGCCGGGAGGTCCGGCGAGGAGCAGATGATCGATCGGCTGATGACGCTGAAGAGCGGCCTCCAGCACGATCGTGAGGTGCTCTTTGAGCTCGCGCTGGCCGACGAAGTCGCCAAGACGGCGTGGGCGCAGACCGATCTCGTCGGTCTCCTCCACCTCGCCGTTCACGCCCGGGTCGAGAAATTCTTCACGCACGACGAGCTCCCAACAGTTGCAGCGCCTCACGCAACACTGTTGCCGCGTCGCCGCCACCGGGGAGTTCGCGCAGTGCGTCGCGCACTTCATCGGGGGCATAGCCGAGGCCGAACAGGGCCTCGCGGACATCGCCGAACGTGGAGTTCGCGACGCCGTTGTGGGCCGCGCCGATCGGATCGAGCATGGGCAGGTTGAGCCGGTTCTTCAGCTCGATCAGTAGTCGTTCCGCAGTCTTCTTGCCGACGCCGGGGACGAGCGTGAGCGACGCGAGGTCGGCGCCGGTGACGATGTCGACGAGCGCCATCGGCGTATGGGTACCGAGAATGGCCATCGCCAGCGCTGGGCCGACGCCATGGGTCGCGATGAGAATCTGGAACGTGGCCCGCTCCTCGCGGCGCAGGAACCCGAACAGGGTCTGGGTGTCCTCGCGGATGTGATGATGCACGTGCAGGAACACCGGGGCGCCGGGCTCGAGTTCGGCGAGCGTTCGAGGAGTGACCGTGACGAGATAGCCGACACCGGCGACTTCGAGCAAGACCTCGGTATCGGCCCCCCGCTCGAGGACCGCTCCTCGTAGCGAGCCGATCATGACCGACCCGCCGCGAGTGCTTTGTTCACGCTGCGTCGCAACGGGGCCACCGCGAGGTGGCACAGCGCGAGCGCGGCGGCATCGGCCGCGTCGGCGGGGCGCGGCAGGTATGTCAGACCGAGCCGGACCTGGACCATCTTCTGAACCTGCGCCTTGTCGGCTGCGCCCCATCCGGCAACGGCGCCCTTGACCTGATTCGGCGTGTACTGCACGACATCGCAGCCGCACGCCCAGGCCTCGGCGAGCGCGAGCCCGCTGGCCTGGCCGACGCTCATCGCCGTGCGCACGTTGGTCTGGAAGAACACCTGCTCGACCGCGACGACGTGGGGCCGGAACTCATCGATCAGCCCTGCTAGCTCGACGCGCAGATCGGCCAGCCGCTTCGGCAACGGGTCGGTTGCCGGAGTGCGGATCACCCCGAGGCTGAGCGCGTGGGCAGAACTCGGACCCCGCGCTTCGATCGCGGCGTAGCCACAGCGGGTGAGACCCGGGTCGATCCCCAACACGACGAGGGGCTCTTGTGGAGACCGCATGACGAACACAGGTTCGTAGCGTAGCGGACACAACGGGCGGCAGGGTGGATTATACGAGATCGACGTGGCGGTCGATCGCTGGTCGCTCTGGGTGGCTGGTGCCGAACGGGGTCCGCTCCGGCGGCGGGGTCGAGGAATGGTGGCTCATGTGGGCCTTGTCCGGCTCATGTGAGCCTCGTGATGCGGGTGTGGCGTCGTCGTCGACCAACTTCGCGTTCGGCTCGTCGGTCGTGATGGGCACGTGAGGACGTTCGTGAGTGGTGAGGGCGGTCTCCACCTGCCTGGGTCACCCGGTGACTGTCGATCTTGTGGGTGTGGAGGCCGGGTCGACCGTGGCGATCACCCGGTCCTTCGCCACCTTGCGAGCGATGCGGAACCGGCCGTCCTCCCCCTCCTCGAGATCCTGGCCGACCACGGTGGCCAACAGCTCAGCTGGGCGACCGTCACCGTCAGCGTCAACCCGTCGAGCACGCCCTGGCAGGCGAGCGCGTCAGCCGCCAGGTTAGCCACGAGCTGGGCCGGGCATCGCGATCATCCCAGTCGCAAACCGGCTTGCCACCCGAGCGGTAGTCGTCATCACGGCACAGGACCGCCCGCAGCCCCGTCGCCAGGTCGACATCGTCAACCGCAGCAGCGGCTGCGAGCAGCGTCGAGGCTGACCTCGAAGATCCGCCGTGGCCGCTGCGAACGATCCAGGCGGGCTCGCATGTCGACCAGCACCGTGTGCACGAACCCCGGGTGATCGAAGTCGAGGCCGCTGCACGCGTACTTCCAGCGGGCGTCGAACTCGAAGGCTTCCACCGCCCCCGGTCCGACAAGCCGAA
>JANYKS010000096.1 GCA_025358125.1 Actinomycetes bacterium | reverse complement strand
ATGCGCTCCCATCGACAAACCCGACCGCCACCCCGCTCATCCTCAACGCCGACGGCGCCGCCACCGCGCTCACCAAACCGTGCTCACGTTCGGCGGCGGCCAACGACCCCACGATGCTCAACAAGTGTGGCGGTCAACACCAAACCCTCGTGCTCGCTGCGGTGTGCGAGAGTCAGCGGCGTTTGTCGTCGAGGAGTTGAAGCAATTCGTGGGCTGCCAACTCGATTTCTTTGTGGTCGAACTCGGCTGCTCGATAGTGGCAGGCGATGAGGCCGGAGCGGTGCAAGCGACGTAGGTCCCCGAACACAAACCCATAGCGACTCTTTGTCTCTTCGGTCGCGCCGACCTTCAGCCCAAGGTGCCACGAGCCGTACTCGTCCCAAGTGTGCGATTTCAGGTAGATGTTCTGATCTCTCGCGCTGGGTTGTGCCTCCTGCCATCTGCTGCGAATCACGTAGCGTCGGGCATCGATGAGCTGGCGGGCGTGGGCGACAGCCTGCTGATTCACCTCGTATTTCGGCACGTCAACTCCGTCGTTTCGTGGTGGGCGCGTGTGCTGCTCGGCGCCTGTGTAACGCCGTCAAGCGTGATGTGATTGATCGCGACGACCTTCATGAAACTGGGTTCCGATCCCGAGAGCTATGGGCAATCAGTCAGGTACCCATTCCCAAGGACGGGGTAAACCAAGGCCCTCCGAGTGGCAAGTTCGTTGGCCGATCGGCGTGGATGTGCGGCTGCGTCGGCTCAGAACTTGCCAAGCACGATCGTGGCAAGGTGGACCATGGCTGCCTTGGATGCTTGTGGGTCGCCAGTGAGGTTGACCAGCGACGGAGAACTCACTGCGAAGCCTCGGTCTCCTTTTGAGACGAAGACCATGTCGAGCGTGGAGTTCCAGAACGCGTCGTCGCCCAGCCCGTCGACGTGCTCTGAGCTCGACTCGATCTGCGTATAGAGAGCCGCGTCTGCTCGGGTGGCAAAGGTTTGCACGGCGAGGAGCACGCTGGGATCAGCCAGCGCAGCGTATTCGCAGATGGCGCCACCAGCACCGCCGGCGACCTTCATTGGCTGCTTCATCGCGGCGGTGACGTCCGCTTCGCCGAGCAGCTGGCAGGCAGAGGCGTCGGTGCCAGACCCGTTGACAGCATCTGAACTCGTCTGGCTGGCATCGATCGTGGCGGGGGTGTTCCGAGGAATCGTCGCGTTGCTGGTCTTGGCGCTTCCACCCCCGCACCCACTGGCGATGACGGCGACCGCCACGGCTACGACGACCGCCCGGGCTCGACGCGGCCGCGCTTGGGCCGTTATGTGGTTCCCTGGTGCTGCGGAGGAACCGGCTCGCTGGCCATCGTCGCGCCAACACGGTCGCTGCCTCGAACCGCGACCGCAAACACGTAAATCGGTGACCTCAATGCTCGAACTCGAATACAGCCTCATGGACAGCAACGGTAAGGACCGCCAGGCAGCTCGGCATCCGTGGCAGTACGCAACTTTGCTGACGTACCTGATGTGCCCCAACTTCCGTAGACACTGCTCTCGCGAGGAGTGCCGAAAGTTCGCATCGAAGCCGGGTGATTCGGAGGCCCTGCGGGCACTAGCTTCGGGTGCGGTGCGCTGCGCCGAGTTGGGAGTGTGTGCTGTGATCGAGGCGAGGGCGGCAATCGTCGGGCGTGAGGACGAGTTGGCTGTCATCGACGCGTTCGTGGCGGGCGGCGAGAGGCCATCGGCGTCTCTGATGCTGGACGGCGTCGCGGGCATCGGCAAGACGTCGCTGTGGGCCTATGGGCTGAGCGAGGCGGCACGGCAGGGAGTGGCCGTTCGTTCGAGCCGCTGCACTGTCGCCGATTCTGCGTGGGCGTTCGCCGGCTTGGGGGACCTGTTCGACGGCATTCCTGGCGATGTGCTCGACGAGTTGCCCGACGTACAACGCCGCGCACTGGCCGCGGCCCTGTTGCTCGAGACCCCTTCGGCAATAACGCCGAGTGACCGTGTTGTCGGGGTCGCGGTGCTCGGTGTGCTTCGTCAGATCTCCCTCGCTGCCCCGCTGATGCTGGCCATCGACGACGTGCAGTGGCTCGACGACGCGTCCCGTTCGGTGTTGACGTTCGCGCTCCACCGGATGAGAGACGAACGTATCCGCGTGCTGGCGACGCAACGGTCCGAGGCTGCGCCAAGCGACGAGTCCGCCGCGTCGTGCCTCGGCATGGCCGGCACACGTCTGGCAGTCGGGCCGGTCACTGTCGGCGCGCTCCGCCAGATCGTCGGCGCGCGGCTGTCGATGACGATGTCGCGGCCCACGCTGACCCGTCTCCATGACGCGACAGGCGGAAACCCGATGATCTCGCTGGAGATGGGGCGGGCGTTGCAGCGCCGCGGCTCCGAGCCGAGCCCGGACGAGCCGCTGCCGGTGCCGAGCGACCTGAGGATCCTGGTAACCGAGCGGCTGAAAGGCCTCTCCGAAGCCGCTCGCGATGTGCTGCTGCTCGCCGGCGCATTGGCCCACCCAAACGTGCGCACCGTCGCGGACGCACTCGGCGACCCGTCGTCGGTGGTCGCGTGCCTCGATGAGCTCACCCGAGCTGGCGCTATCGAGGTTGACGACCAACGGCTGCGGCTCAGCCATCCGTTGCTGTCATCCGTTCCGTACGAGGAGCTGAGCGGTGAGCGTCGTCGAGCCCTGCATCGGCGACTCGCAGGCAGCGTTACTGATCCCGAGGAGCACGCCAGGCATGTCGCGCTCGGAACCGATGGACCCGATGAGGTCGTTGCCCTCGCGTTGGACCTCGCTGCGCTGCGAGCGCGTGCTCGCGGGAGCACAGCCGCTGCGGCGGAACTGGCCGTTCTGGCGGTCAGCCGAACGCCCGCCGGCCATCCCGTTGAACTGCTTCGCCGTCGAGTGGCCGCGGCGAGATACGCGTTCCACAGTGGAGAACCGGCCAGCGCGCAGGCGATGCTCTTGGCAGGCTGCAACGATGTGCCGCCCGGACCGGACCGTGTCGACGGCCTGCTGCTGCTGGCCATGATGGAGTATTGGACCGAGGGCAGCCCCGCTGCAGCACGACGGTGCGAACAGGCGCTGAACGAGGCCGGCGATGATCCGGCTCTGCTCGCTCGATGCCACGCCGGTCTGGCCGATCTCGCCCCGTTCGACGCGCCTCGGCTCCTGGCCCATGCCCGCCGCGCCGTCGAGTTGATCGGCGATGCCGACCAGCCCGCCGACGTGCTCGCCAACGCGCTGAAGAACGTCGCCTACCACGAACTGCGTCTCGGCCAGGGTGTGTCGCTGACGGTCCTTCAACGAGCGGTCGCCGTCGAGCAGCAGGGCCAGCCGCTGCCCGTGCTCGAACGGGTCGGCATGTACATGGGCATGCTGCTGCGCTTCGCAGGCGATTTCCAGCCCGCGCGCACGTGGCTGCTGACGATGCTGCGCTGCGCACGCGACGAGGGCGACGAGAGCGCGCTGCCGACCATCTTCGGCCATCTCGCGCTGCTCGAATGTTGGGCTGGGGAGTATGCCTGTTCGATGGAGTACGTCGAGCAGGGCAACGCGTTCGCTGTCATCACCGGTGTCAGCTCGCCGTCGGTCACAGCGGCGAACGCACTCATCGAGACGCTTATGGGCGACATCGATGAAGGGCGCCGCGTGGCGGAGGCGGCAGTCGCCGACGATGAGGCGCGGAACGACATCGGCGACGTCGCGTGCGATCTCCGCAGCCTCGGCTTCGCCGAACTGGCCGCCGGCAATCTGACGGAGGCAGCCGAGCACTTGCTCCGCGCGCTGTCGATCGCCGATGAGCTCGGTGTGCGGGAGCCCTCGATCCTGCGCATCCACGCCGACGCAGTGGAAGCTCTCGTCGGACTCGGCCGCGTTGATGAGGCTGAGCGAATCACCGCTGACCTCGAACGAGGCGATCGTGTGCAGTCGCGATGGGCGCAGGCAATGGCGCATCGCTGCCGTGGGCTGCTTGCGGCCGCGAAAGGTGACCTCGCCGGCGCCACAGCTGCGCTGGCTGCAGCGGTGGGCGAGCATGCCGCAGTCATGATGCCGTTCGAGGAGGCGCGGACCCGGCTGTGGCTCGGGGCCGTGCTGCGCCGCTCCGGTCATCTCCGTGATGCACGACTCGCGCTCGACGCCGCGCTGCAGCTCTTCGAACAACTCGGCACGCCGATGTTCGCCGAGCGGACCCGCTCCGAGCTCGGCCGAATCGGTGGCCGCGTCACCAGTCATCTCGCGCTCACCACCACCGAAGCGCGGGTGGCCGAACTGGTCGCCGACGGCATGACGAACCTGGAGGTGGCCGCGGCGATGTTCGTCAACGTGCGGACGGTGGAGAGCCATCTCAGTCGCGTCTACCGCAAACTCGGACTGCGGTCGCGAACCGAACTCGCTCGGCTTCCGTTCGACCAGCGTTCCTCGACGGCACGATGACGTAACGGTCGAGGCCGGCAAACTTGCGTAGCAGTACCGATGCCGACTCGGGCCGGCATCTTTACGGTCGACGTCGTGGCCCGATCCCGTCCTCCTGCTGATCTGTTCCTGGTGGAGCGGTACCTGCCCGCCGCCAATGTGGACGAGCTCCGCGCCGTGGTGGCTCGGGTCGCCCGATCCTGTGACGAACTGCGCGCCGCCGGCACGGACCTGCGCTATCTGCACTCCACGTACATCCCGTCAGAGGACACGTGCTTCTGCGTTTTCGAGGCTGCGTCCGCAGTGGACCTGACCTCCGTGAACGAAGCGCATGGCTTCCGCGTCGATCGCCTGAGCGCGGCAATCGCACTCGACGACCTGTCGATCAAGACCCGCACATCTCCGACCCGTCGATCAACACCAAGAGGTGCCCATGAAATCTGACCACTCCTCGCGCCGCCGGCCAATATCGGGCGCGGCATCCCGCTGGGCTGCCGCCGTTGTGGCCGCCGCTGCGCTTTCCGCGCTCACAGCGTGCGGCACCTCGGCGGGCAAGGCTGCGCCGCTGATCGCCCATGGCGCGCCCACGTCGTCTGTCGCAGCCGGTGTGTCGACCAACTCCAAGGACCCGTGCGCGCTGCTCACCCAGTCCGAGGTCGACACAGCGGCCGGGCAGCCGCTCAGTCCTGGCAAGGCGATCAGCGTTCTCGACGACTGCCAATGGACCAACAGTGACTTCACCACCAGCATCGATGTGTCCGTGAGCGATTGGACCGCGATCAAGAACGCGGCGACGGAGAACGGGACGAAGACCCCGCCCGCGGTCGCCGGTATCGGCGACGAGGCTCTCCTCTGGGACGGGTTGTTGTACGTGCGCAAGGGCAATGACGGCTTCCTTCTGTCGTTCGATTGGCCGACGATCAGCTCGTCCACCGACCATGGCCTAGCGCAGGCCAAGGTTCTCGCCGACGCAGTTCTGGCCCGGCTGTGAGATCTCAGCCGTGCCGCTCGAAGGCGAGGGGCGCTACACGTGTCGCGCTCTGCGTCGCGCTGTCCGTCGCGCTCGTCGGCGTGGCATCGTGCGGAAGCGCCAGCCCGAAGTCCCCAGCGGGCGCGGCAGCCACGGCAGCGGGCTCCGACGAGGTGCCCTCGGCGAGCCCTGACACTGCCACGCCCTCCCCAATCAATGGATCACCGGTCGCGACGAGCGCAGACCCGTCGAGCACGAACACGAACACGAACACGATCGGCGTTGCCGACCTGGCCAGCGTCGGCATCGCCGTTGTCGCCGATGTCGATCATCTCCAACCAATCGTTGCGCTCGATCCGTCGGCCGCTCCAATGCCCCTCCAACTGCTGCAGGATCAAGCAACGGCAATGTTGCTCGAAGCGCGAGCCGGTCAAGGGATGGCCGGAGCGGACCTCGACGCGCTCATCCCCTCCGACGCCGGGCTTCCGCCTACTTCGTACCTCCTCGCGGGATGGGTCAGCGCATCCGCGAGCCCGGCAGCGGCGTTGGCGCGGCGGATCATGGGTGTGCGCGATTGGACACAAGCGCCGTCCATCGTGTTTCCCGGACTCGTGCTCGCGCTGTACGTGGGCGATGCCAGTCTGTACGCCAATGCACTGAGCAGTGCCCCGAATGGGGGCGTGAACAGCCGGACCGGCGGTTCGTCGCCGGCAACAACCGCGGCGAGATTCGTCAGGCCTACGACCGGCGTTGCGGCAGCAGCTTTCATCAGCATGCGGCCCACGGTCGTGGGAATCTGCTCGAAGGTGCAGGGCTTCATCGACGGCACCATCGGCGCGGTCTTCGACGCGCTGGGGCACTTGGAAGCGCCACAGGCACCGAGCACCGGCACGGGCATTCTCGGATCGTTCGGCGCAGGGCTGCAAGCCGCGTTCGATCTCGGAGCAGGCATTGTCAACGGTTTGATCGATGCCGGTCGCTTCTCGTCGTCAACGGCGTCAAGCTCGCGACCCAGCCGATCCTCGACCAGATCGCCCGCGTCGCCGGTGTTCTCGCGGTTGCGACCAGCATCGTTTCGCTGCTACGACCGTGGACGCTGCGCATGGACGCCGTTCCGGGGGCCACGCGCAAGGCGGTCGGCGAGGAGCCGGGCCTGCCCGGTACCGTGAGCGCGACCGTCGATCTCGGCGGACTCGATCAGTGGCCGGCCGACATCGCCGACTGCGCGCAGCAGGCCGGGGTTCCACTGCCGCCATTGAAGCCCGAGGGCGCGCCGATCACCTGGACGATCGAGCAATCGCCCGGCGATCTGGTCACCGAGGATTCCGGCCGGGCGACTGTGCTCGACCACAACGCGCGTGCGGAAGCGGGATACGCAACGACGGAAGAGAGTGAGGACGTCGCCAAGGGAGACCCTTTGGTCGGCATTGTGAAGGCCCATGCGAGCATCCGCCGCAAGGAGATCGCTGATCTGCAGATGAAAGTCTCCGGGCTGCTGCTCGACCAGATTCCATCACTTGTCCGGGGGATCCTGGTTCCCATCCTGGAGCCGATCCTCGCCGAGGTGCTCGGCGCGCTGCCGGCCCTGCTCGACACCAACGGCTATGCGTCGGTACCGGTCGTCTATCACGAGATGAGCACGACGACCACGTCGAGCAGCACGACCTTGACAAGTCTGGCAGGCGTTTCGATCGACCCCTGCGCACTCGTCACCGAAGCCGAAGCCGCCGCAGAACTCGGCTACGACCCCGGCCCCGGCGCCGACGACGGCACCCATTGCGAGTACGGCTCCGGCACGCCAGGAGCGATCACCGTGACCATGCGGACTGGACCCGGACAGGGTGACGACGCGGTGTTCCAGCAGAGCCTCGCCGCCGCACAAAGCCAGACCAGCAACGGCTTCAACACAGTCAACGGCCTCAAAGACGGCGCCTTCGCCGTGCTCCTCGGCCCCGGTGCGCTCATCGCTTTTCACACCGGCGACACCATCGTCGTCGTGTTCATCCGCTTTGCCGACCCGCACACACCGAACCCGTCCGCACAAGCACAAGCGCTCGCCTCTGCAGCAGCAGCCCGGCTCTAAACTGTGGCGCGGTCAAGGGAGCACTCGCGCCGGTCAGGGAAGAAGGACGCGGAAGCGCTTCGTTCGGCGCGGTGCGCAGCGCACCGATCGAACCGTTCTAATCGTGCTTCGCCCAGACGTGCGCGCCGCCCCAGTCAATCGCGACGACCGGCTCGTCCCCGACGACCCAAGCATCGTGACCGGACTCGAGCATGCTCACCTCTCCTGGACCGACCTCGAACTCGGTGCCGTCAGCCATACGCACACCAATCCGTCCAGAGATCGAGTATTGAAAGTGAGGCGCCTCGCACAATTCGGTGCCGGCGATCGGCTTCACGTGCTCGCTCCACCGCCAACCCGGCTGCAAGGTCATCCGCATGACCTTGCCTCCACCGATCTCGATGACCTCCGCTCGACCGAGCGGCATCTCCCGAACCTCACTAGGTGCATCGAAGCTCAAATGCTCTGCGTTCGCCACAGGAAACCCCCTCTGCATGGAAGCTGTCATTGAGGGCACCGTGGAGTCGGATTGTCAAGGAACGACGCTGACGTTTGCTGGTCCTGTGAGCACATGAACATGCAGTCGGTTCATGTCCTCACAGGAATCGCCGTAGGAACGTGAGGCAACTGCCGGCGAACGTTCAGCTCAGTGTCGAAGGGGGACTTGAACACTTACTTCGCCGGTTTTGGGCTGTGTCGGCCGATGTCGAATAGTCCACTTGAGCAGGGCTTTTGCGCTTTCGTAGGCCCTCTCCGTTTGGTCTGATGTTGTCCCGTTGTGATCTTTTTGTGACCATTCTGTGACCACGAGCAGTCATGCGAGGCGTAGCCCGAGGTACGTGGCGAGAGCTTCATCGACACTCCACAGCTCCTCCATCGTGAGACGACCGACTCGTCGACCGAGTCGCTGAACGTCGACGGCGCCGAGTTGCTCGATCAAGACCAGCGTCGTCTCGCCGTCGACCTCGACCGGAGGTCGAAACGATGCCGGTCGGGCGCTGCGAGACGTCGGAGCGACGATCACGACGGACCTCGGCAGAAACTCGTCTGCCTGCACCACGACCCCGAAGCGAACCCCATGTTGCTCGTGTCCGAGCCCCTTCGGGATCTTGAACCGAAACACTTCACCGCGCTGCACGCATGGACTCCATGAGGCCAGCGACGGCAAGCATCTCTGCGCGGTCCGCTTCGTCCGCCTCCAGTGCAGCGACTTCCTTCACGAGTTCAGCGCTTCGGCGGACTCGGCGGGCTGACTCGATCAGCGACGACCGAATCGCGTCTGAGGTAGACATGCCGCGTGCATTGAGGACCCGGAGCGCGCGCTCCGATTCATCGTCAAGTCGCACGGAGATGGCGGAAGACATCCAGCAAGCGTATCACGAAGTGTCATACCTGTTCGGGAGTATCCGGGGGTCACGCTCCGAAGATGAGGCCCGCGACCTTCTCCGCCGCGTCGCGCTGCATCCCGACTGACACGTGCGAATAGATGTTCAGCGTGACGCCAATGGTCGAATGCCCGAGTCGCTCCTGCACGACCTTCGGGTGCACGCCAGCCCGCAACGCGAGGGTTGCCCACGTGTGGCGAAGCCCGTGCAGTGTGATCCGCTGAAGCGCCCACTTCTGCACCCGCCGGTCGAACTCTGTTGAGTGGCTCTCCATTTCGGTACAGTTGGCCTGTTCAGGGCTGTGGCCGACGCCATGGCCGGTCGGTGGCGGGCAGGGCGAGCGTTCCGGGCTGTGCGCGGGCGCCCACGGGGTGGCTGGCTCGTGGGTTGCCGATGGCGG
>JANYKS010000091.1 GCA_025358125.1 Actinomycetes bacterium | reverse complement strand
CGGGTCGGGTCGGGTCGAGTCAGGGTCTGCCCGTCCGATACCGGTCATGCCGCGGGATTGCCAGGGCAGTTCGAAGTTTGCGTCCGCTGACCTGTGAGGTCGAGGTCATGACCGTGTCGGCCAGGGCGGAGGATCAATCGGCGGCTGACGCCTCGGCGCCTGACGGCTCGACCGCGAGCGCCACGTTGGCGTCTTCGAGGCCGGTTGTCTTGACCCGCTCGCCGAGACCACGTTGGATCAGCCGGGCGACTTCGGGGCCGTCGACGGTTTCGAACTCGAGCAAAGCCTCCGCGACGAGATCCAGCCCGGCCCGGTGCTTGAGCAGCAACTCGCGCGCCCGCTCCTGTTGGGCGTGGAGCATCGTCGAGATCTCCTCGTCGAGGATGCGCGCGGTCTGATCGCTGTATTCACGACCGCTGCTCATCAGGTCCTCACCGAGGAACACGTGTTGCTGACTGCCCCAGGCCATCGGGCCGATGCGGTCGCTCATGCCCCACTCGCGCACCATGTGGCGGGCGATGTTGGTGGCCTGCTCGAGGTCGTTGGCTGCGCCACTGTTGAGATGACCGAAGACGATCATCTCGGCGACTCGGCCACCCATCGCCTTGCAGATGGTGTCCTCGAAGTACTCCTTCGAGTACGTGTGCCGCTCCTGGGGAAGGCTCCAGGTGACGCCGAGGGCCATCCCGCGGGGGAGGATGGTGACCTTGTGCAGGGGATCGCCGTGGGGGAGCACGGTGGCAAGAATGGCGTGGCCAGACTCGTGATAGGCCGTTGCCAACCGCTCTTCGACCGAGAGCACCATGGACTCGCGCAGGGCACCGAGCACGACACGGTCGCGTGCATTCTCGAAGTCGATCCGCTCGATCTCCTTCGCTCCGCGGCGAACCGCGACCAAGGCGGCCTCGTTGACGAGGTTGGCGAGATCGGCGCCGCTCATCCCCGGTGTTGCCTTCGCCATGACGTCGAGATCGACGTCGGCGCCCATCCGCTTGTCTCGGCTGTGGACCTGCAAGATCGCGAGCCGCTCACCGGACTCGGGCAACGGCACGACGATCTGGCGATCGAAGCGGCCGGGCCGCAGTAGCGCCGGATCGAGGATGTCGGGCCGGTTCGTGGCAGCGAGGATGACGATGCCCTCGCTCGTCTCGAAGCCGTCCATCTCCGAGAGCATCTGGTTCAGCGTCTGCTCACGCTCATCGTGCCCTCCGCCGAGGCCGGCGCCGCGCTTGCGGCCGATCGAGTCGATCTCGTCGATGAAGATGATCGCCCTGCCCATCTTGCGCGCCTGCTGGAACAGGTCGCGGACGCGGCTTGCGCCGACACCGACGAACATCTCCATGAAGTCGGAGCCGGTGACCGACAAGAAGCCGACGCCCGCTTCGCCGGCAACGGCGCGCGCGAACAGGGTCTTGCCGGTGCCTGGAGGCCCGACGAGCAGCATGCCCTTTGGCACGCGGGCGCCGATCTCGCGGAACTGTTCCGGCATCCGCAGGAAGTCGACGACTTCTTTGATCTCTTGCTTGACACCGTCGTAACCGGCGATGTCGGCGAAGGTGGTCGAGGGCTTGTCCGCGTCGTAGACCTTGGCCCGGCTGCGCCCGACGGACATGACGTTGCCCATCTGGCCAGAGGCTCGGCGTTGCATCCAGATGAGGAACCCGATGATCAATGCGAACGGGAGTAGCAGGGTCAGCAGTCCGGCCCACCAGTTGTTGTCCGGCTGCTTGAACCCGTACTTGACTTGGTGCTCTTGGAACAGCGTGGTGTCTTGGACGTTGACCTGGGTGTCGGCAGTGGTCGTGAACTGCTCGCCGCTCGTGAGGGTGCCCGTGACTCCGCGGCTGCCGTTGTCGATCGTGACTTCTTTGACCTTGTCGTTGGAGACCTGGGTCTTGAACTCGGACCAGGTCAATTTCTGCGAACTCGGCGACGGCCAGAACTGTGTTGCGGCGAGAGCGCCGACGACGACGACGACGAGCAGGGCGATGCTCCACTTCGGCAGTCCGGGAGGAGCGGTTCGCCTACCCGGAGTCGGAGGAGTCGGGCCGCTCGGCCCGCGGGCACCCGAGCCGCGACCGGGGGGAGGCGGTGGTGGTGGCGGAGGCAAGTTGCTCATGGAACCATGCTACGGGTATTCCGCCTGCCCGAGGCGGTCGCGACGGCATTGTGACCGTAGCCGGAAGTCACTCATCCGCTGACGATCGGGTGCCGAACACTTTCTCGAGCATCCACCCTTTGGCAATTGCTGGCGGACTATTTTCGACCCCGTGCGTCAGTGTTCTCGTTCCGGGTGTGCCGAAGCGGCAGTCGTCACTCTCACGTATCAGTATGCGCGGTCGGCCGTATGGCTCGACGACCTCTCGCCAGAACGCGATCTGCACGCGTACGACCTGTGCCGGCGCCACGGCTCGCGGCTGTCGGTTCCGCACGGCTGGCGGATGGACGATCGGCGGACCAGCAGCGAGTTCGTCTACGCGGCCGCCGGATAGCAGCCCGTCGCTCGCGACGCGACGCGCTGTACCGTGGGACGGGTGCCTGTGGACCGAGCGGCCCGGAAAGCCCGAACACACAATTCGTCTCCGCCGGTCACACCGATCAGCGCCACGCCGACGATCACGCTCGGCGTGGCAGCACTCGCATGGCTCGTCGGGTGGCTGGCCGGCAACGTCGCCGGCAGCATCGTGTTGTCGTCGTCGGGCTATGCATCGACTGCGGCCGCCGCCCGCCCGGCATGGGTTCCGGTCGTTGGAGCACTCGCTCTCTGGGCGCCGCAGATCACCGTCTTGGTAGTTGTCAGCCGCCGCTTCGCGGCCGGCAAACCGGCGTTGGACTACGGACTGAGTTTCCGCCCGATCGATCTCGTCGGCATTCCGATCGGGGTGCTCAGCCAACTCGTCGTGCTGCGGCTCGTCTACTGGCCGCTGCAAGGGGCCTGGCCGGATGCGTTCTCCAAGCAGCACCTCGAGCGGAACGCGCGAGATCTGTATGATCGCGCCAACGGCCTGTGGCTGGTCGTGTTGGTCGCGGTCATCGTGGTCGGGGCTCCGTTGGTGGAGGAGTTGGTCTACAGGGGCCTGCTCCAGGGCGCAGCCCGTCGCCGCTTGAACGACGTCCTCGCCGTGGTGCTCGTTGCGGGGTTCTTCGCACTCGTCCATTTCCGACCCGTGGAGTATCCCGGCCTGTTCGCGTTCGGCCTGGTGCTCGGCGTCTGCGCCCTCGCTACGGATCGGATCGGCATGAGCATTTTGGCCCACCTGAGCTTCAATGCGACCGCCCTTGCACTGGTCGCGCGATGATCGAACTTCGCGAAACTCGCGATCCGTGACGTGAGTTCACAACCTCCAGATGCGAGAATGTCGACCGCCATGACGCACGTGTCTGACTCCGCCGATGTCGATCTCGATCTCGATCTCGCCGACCCCGCCGAAGAAGGCGGCGTAGCGCCCGCAGTTGTGGGTGCCGGTGACACGCTCGACGACCCCGGCCTGACCACCACCTGGTCCGGCGATGATCGCGGACGCGAGGGCTGGCTCGCTCGCTCGGCACGACGCATCTTGCGCCGTCCGCTCAACTGGATCGACGCCCCGTGGACCCTCGAACGAACGATCAAGACGTTGACCGCATTCTCCTTCCTGGTGGTGACGGCCATCATCACGCTGAACGTCGTGCACTGGGACCTGATCACCACGAGCAACACCCCCACCGGCGGCGACATGGGTGCTCACGTCATGGGTCCGGCGTACCTCCGCGATCATCTTCTGAGCAACTTCCGGCTGAACGGTTGGAACCCGTATTGGTACGACGGCTTCCCGATGTACCGGTTCTACATGGTGATCCCGGCGCTGATGATCGTTGCGCTCAACATCGTGTTGCCGTACGGAATCGCGTTCAAGCTCATCGTGGTGCTCGGCATCATGACATTGCCGGTCTGTTGCTGGGCGTTCGGGCGGCTGGGCAGGTTCATGTTCCCGATCCCCGAGCTGTTCTCGGTTGCCGCGCTGATCTTCCTCCTCGAAGACACCAAGGACCTCAGCATCCTCGGCGGCACCATCAAGAGCACGATGGCCGGAGAGTTCTCGTTCAGTATCGCTTTGTCGTTGGCGATACTCGGACTCGGACTCTTCGCCCGTGGACTCGAGACGGGTCAGTACCGCGCCCGAACGGCGGTGATCCTGGCCCTCGCGGTGTTGAGTCACGGGATCGTCGCGATCTTCGTCCTGATCGCCGTCTCGTTGATGGCCCTCGTCTGGATGGACAAGGCCCGGTTCAAGTACTGCCTCACCACCTTGGTGCCGATGGGCCTGCTGACCGCGTTCTGGATCATCCCGTTCGCGTCGGGCTCGGCCTACATGACCGACATGAAGTACGAGGCCCGCCCGAGCGGCGCAAACGATTCGTACTGGAAGATGTTTTTCAACCTCGACATCACGTTGGACCGGATCGTGTTCGTGTTCGCCCTCATCGGCTTCGTCGCCGCCGTCAAGCGGCGCCAACTCAGCGGTGCGTGGATCGGCCTGTGCATCGTCGCCCTTGCCCTGTTGGCCCGATTCACCCAGCACGAGCACACCAACATCCCGCTGATCGGGCTGCTGTGGAACCCGCGGATCCTGCCGTTCATCAACCTGCTCCGCTACATGCTGATGATGGTCGGCATCGTCGAGGTCGGTCGCGGCGTCGTCTGGCTCGTCAGCCGGGCGCGGGTCGGTTACGCGGTCGCCGTCGAGCGTCGCCAGGGGCGCACCGGCGCGGCGGTCGCGTTGCCGACTTCGAAGGCCACGACGATCGGCGGCGCGCTCACGGCCGTGTTCACCCTGATCGTGGTCCTGCTGATGTTGGCCGTCACGTTCGAGGTCGACTTCTTCGCCAGCAGTCGAACAGCGTCGGGCCGATATGCGCTGAGCTTGGGTGTCGGCAGTAACAAGTTGGTCCTGTACCAGAAGCGGGCGACGGGCACTCGCGGGCTCGCCGACAGTTGGGCGATGTACAACTTCACCGGCTATGAGGGCAAGGGTGCGTACGGAGAGTACAAGGCGCTCATCGACACGATGGCGTCGATCGGCAAGGATCCCAACAACGGTTGCGGCCGGGCGCTGTGGGAGAACAACGGCGACAACGGCCGATACGGCACGACGATGGCGTTGATGCTCCTCCCGCACTGGACAGACGGCTGCATCGGCAGTAGCGAGGGCCTGTTCTTCGAGGCGTCGGGCACGACGCCGTATCACTTCATCGCTGCAGCGGCGATGTCCACCAACAGCTCGAATCCGGTCCGCCAGCTGCGCTACGCCGACAGCAACGCCGCCGTCGGGGTGCCATACCTGCAAAAGCTCGGGATCCGTTATTACTTGGCCTGGACCGACCAGGCGGTCGCCAAAGCCGATCAGTCGAGCGAGCTCGAGCCGATATCCGTGAGCGGGCCGTGGCACATCTACAAAGTTCGCAATAGCGACATCGTTGTGCCGCTGACGGTACAGCCCGTCGTGGTCTCGGAACGCACGAACACGCGCGAGACCTGGCTCGAACTTGGTACGAGCTGGTTCCAGAACCCGGGCGACTGGGCTGCGATCCCGGCTGGCGGCGGGCCCAAGGATTGGCAGCGGATCGACGTCGCCGTCGACAGGACCCGTGTCCAGAAGGATCGCGTCGACGTGGTCACTCCCCAGCGTGCAATCGTGCCAAAGGCGCTGCCGAAAGTCACCGTTTCCAACATCGTGATGGGCAACGAGACCGTCAGCTTCGATGTCGACCAGATCGGGGTTCCGGTGCTGGTGAAGGTCAGTTACTTCCCGAATTGGGAGGCCACCGGCGCCGACGGGCCGTACCGGATCGCACCGAACCTGATGGTGGTCGTCCCGACGTCGAATCACGTGACGATGGAATTCACGAGGACCACGACCGACTACATCGCCTATCTGTTGACCCTGCTCGGCATCATCTTGCTGTTCGTGTTCAAGAAGTTCGTGCCGATCACCTTCCGCTCGGCTCACCCGTTCGAGTTCGTGCCGTCAGCCGACACTGCACGACGGGATCCGAGCGACCCAACTCCGGCCGACGGCCTGACGCCGCCTGCCCTCGGGCCCATCCGCCCAGGTCCACCGGGCGCTGACGCAAGGGTCCTCGACGATTCCGAACCGCCCCGATAAAGTTGCCACCAGCTATGTCCGACACAGAGACTTCCCATACTTCGCAACTCGATGCGATCGTCAAGGCCTACGACATTCGAGGCACGGTGCCCGACCAGTTGGATGCCGACGTCGCGCATGCGCTCGGCGTCGCCTTCGCAGTCTTCGCCAAGGCGCCGCATCTGATCGTTGCCAACGACATGCGCCCGTCGGGCCCCGAGCTCGTCGACGCGTTCGCGAGAGGCGTGATGGAGCAAGGCGTCGATGTCGTCAACGTCGGTCTGGCCTCGACCGACCTGCTCTACTTCGCTGCCGGCCGGCTCGATGCGCCCGGTGCGATGTTCACGGCCTCGCACAATCCGGCACAGTACAACGGCATCAAGCTCTGCCTCTCCGGTGCGCGCCCAGTCGGTGCCGACACCGGGCTGCCCGAGATCAAACAGATGGCTCAAGCCGTCCTCGACGGTGATGGCCCGCTGCCGGCCGAACGGAGCGGTCGGCTGACGCATCGCAATCTCCTCTCGGCATTCGTCGACCATGTGATCTCGTTCATCGATGTGGCCCAACTGCGTCCGCTGCGCGTCGTCGCCGATACCGCCAACGGCATGGGTGGCCTTGTCGTTCCGGCTGTGTTCGAACGGCTGCCGTTGATCGACCTCGAGGTCATGTACGGCGAACTCGACGGCACGTTCCCGAACCACCCCGCTGATCCATTGCAACCGGCGAACCAGCGCGATCTGCAGGCCCGCGTCCAATCCGGCGGATTCGATATCGGGCTCGCGTTCGACGGCGACGCCGACCGCGTGTTCGTGGTCGACGAGCACGGCCGCGGCATCAGCGGGTCCACGACAACGGCGATCTTGGCATCCAGCATCTTGCGCAAGCACCCCGGTGCCACGGTCCTCTACAACCTGATCTGCTCGCGTGCCGTTCCGGAGATCATCCGCGAGCACGGCGGCGTGCCCGTGCGGACCAAGGTCGGGCACTCGTTCATCAAGCAGATCATGGCCGAGACAGGCGCCGTCTTCGGCGGCGAGCACTCGGCTCATTACTACTTCAAGGAAAATTACCGCGCGGACAGCGGGCTCATCGCGTCGATGTTGATGCTCGACGAGGTCAGCCGCGTCCAGCAGGATCTGTCGGTCGTGCGCAAGCCGTACGAGCGATACTCTTCGAGTGGTGAGATCAATACCCACGTCGACGATGTCGACGCAGTGATCGAGATCGTCGCCGACCACTTCTCGTCGTCAGGGCAGGACCGCCTCGACGGCCTCACCGTCGACTGTGGACCGTGGTGGTTCAACCTTCGCCCATCGAACACCGAGCCGTTGCTGCGTCTCAATCTGGAAGCACCGAATCGCGACGACTGCGATCAGCATGTAGCCGAACTGCTGTCGCTGATCACCAGCGTCTGACCGAACGAAAGCAGACCGCCATGGCTCTCGACCAGCGCCTCCTCGACATCCTCGCCTGCCCGAAGGACAAGGGGCCGCTGTACTACTTCGCTGATGAAGCAGCGCTCTACAACCCCCGGTTGCAGTTGAGTTACGCCGTGCGCGATGACATCCCGGTGATGTTGATCGACGAGGCGACGCACGTCGACCAGACCGAGCACGACCGGCTGATGAAGGTCGTCGCCGACCGCAACCTCGCCCCCACGTTCCTGGCCGCCACCTGATGCGGGCACTTCGGCGCTGGTTGCGGTTACGCTCGGGGGGCCGGGCGGCAGAGCAAGGAGTCCGAATCCAATGCTGAATCGTCGTCGCAGAGGCGCGGCCATCGTCGGCGCCGTTCTCGCCGGGGTGCTCACGGTCTCGATTGGTTCCTCCATCGGTCAGGTACCGCCGGCCCACGCGGCCGGGCTCGGCGCCGGTGGTGAGTATCACCCGCTCACCCCGGCGAGAATCTTCGACACCCGAAGCCCCGGGATCAACAGCACGTCGGGCGCGATCCCGACGAACTCGACCGGTGGTTCGGTCGACGTCCACATCCTCGGCCAGGGCGGCATCCCCGCATCCTCCTCCGACGTCTTGGCGGTTGCGATCAATATCACCGTCGACAAGCCGACGAGGGAGGGGTACCTGCAGGTCTACCCGACCGGCTCGACGACAGGCATTTCCAGCGTCCTCAACTTCTCAGCCGGCCAGACCGTTCCGAACCTCACCGTGTTGACGGTCGGCAGTGGTGGCAACATCACCGTCAAGCTCGTGACGCCGACCGCCGGCACCGGCGACGTGTTGATCGACGTGTTCGGTTGGTTCTCGACCAGTAACTTCGCCACGAGCGGCGCCCGGCTGATCCCGGTCGGACCGGCGCGCATCTACGACTCGCGCGAGCCGTCGTTCAACCCGACGGCCCAGCCGCTCGGTCAGACCGACGTCGTCAGGGTTCCGATCCGCGGCGCCGACGCGCAGAACCCCACCGTCACCGATGTCGTTCCGAGCAGTCCCGACGTCGTCGGCGTCGTGCTCAACGTCACCGGCATCAACGATCAGACCGGCAGCACCAACACCTTCGTCAGCGTGCTGCCCGAAGACCCGACCGGACCCGTGACGACGTCCAACCTGAACCTCGTGCCCGGTCAGGTCAAAGCGAACCTGGTGATCGTGCCGGTCACGAATGCCGACGGGGCGATCCGGTTGTACAACAACGCCGGTAAGACCCATCTCGCGGTCGACGTCGTCGGGTACATGTTGGCCAATCAAAATCCTGTCACCAAGCTCGGCCGGGTCATCCCGCTGACGTCGCCGTTCCGTGCGTTCGATACACGCGAGGCATCCTTCGGTGGCGCGCAGCTCGGATCGGGACAGGCCGAGAGTTGGAGCTTCAGCCAGTTCGTCTCGTCGGTCACACTCGATGGCCAGCCGGTCGGTAACGAGATCGCGTTGCTCGGCAACCTCACCGGAACCGGACTCAGTCGCGTCTATCCGACCGCCCCAGTCGCATCTTACTTCACGCTGTACCCGAGCGATGCCCCGTCACGGCCGCTGTCGAGCAACATCAACCTGACAGAAGGCGTCAATTTGGCTGTGGCGAACATGGCCGTCGTCAAGCTCGGCGCCGACGACCAGATCAAGGCCTACAACAACGCCGGCAACATCCATTACCTGTTCGACGTCTCGGCCGTGGTGCTGCAGGACTGATCAGCGGTTGCGTTTGGCGACGACCCAGGCCGCCGGAAGCAGCCCACCCGCGATCACCAACTTGATCAGATCGCCGATCAGGAATGGTGTGACACCGAGCGAAAGAGCGTTCGTCTCCCCAGTGGCGACGGGGATGCCCAGGTCGTGGGCGAGCCAACCCGCTCCGAACACGTAGATGACCAATGATCCGAGTGCCATTGCCGACATCGAAGAGGCGAGATTGCGGTCTTGCTTGTGCTCGGCGAGATAACCGACGAGCCCGGCGGCGACGACGAATCCCACGAAATAGCCGAGGGTGGCCCCGGTACCGCTGCGCCAACCACCTTGACCACCTGCGTAGAAGGGCAGGCCGACGAGCCCCAGCACCCAATACAACAGCTGTGATGCCGCGCCGGCGCGCCAGCCGAGGGCGCCACCGGCTACCAGCACGCCGAGGGTCTGGCCGGTGATCGGCACCGGCGTGAAGCTCAACGACAGCTTGAACTGAGCGAGGAGCGCCGTGAACAAGGCAAAGCCGACGACCAACGCAGCGGTTCGGAGCAACGCAGCGCTGCGTGCAGTCGGAGGTGACCAGATGCTGTCGGTGATGACGACGGGGGACGCGGTGGACATGAATGGACCCTTCGGGAGGCTGACCGGACGCTCATCTATAGCAAAACGGCCGGGTGGGAACCAAAGTGCACTGCCAGCATCGAGCGTCCTCGAAACTGACGCTCAACGCGTGAGGACACGCCTGATGGCTTCGAGTGAGCGGTCGACGTCGTCCGCGGTGGTGCGCCAATTCGAAACGGAGATGCGAACGACAGACATGCCGTGCCATGTGCTTCCGGTCGGGTAACAGGTGCCGTCGGCCTGGATCGCGGCCAGCACCGCCTTGGTCCGACCGTCATGGTCTCCGTCGGGGTCGACGAACCGCACGAGCACTTGGTTCAGCACCACGTCGTTGAGGACCTCGGTCCCAGGCATCGTGCGGAGCGTGTCGGCGAAGCGTGTTGCGTGATCGCAGCATCGATCGACGAGATCCTCGACGCCATCGCTTCCGAGCGAACGCAGCGCGGCCCACACGGGAACGCCACGGGCCCGACGGCTGAACTCCGGAGCCCAATCCAGACCGTCGCGTCCGACACCCTGGACGAGGTAGGCGGCATCAACCGACATTGCGGCGCGGTGGGAGGCAGCGTGGGCGGTGAAAGCGAGACCGCAGTCGTATGGCGTGTTCAGCCACTTGTGGGCATCGGTCGCCCAACTGTCCGCCTGCTTGTAGCCGGCAAGCAGCCCGCGCCGGCGTGCACTGGCAGCCGCCCACAGCCCGAACGCACCGTCGACGTGCATCCATCCACCGTGTCCGTGGACGATCTCAACCAGCTGGTCGAGCGGGTCGACGGCGCCGGTGTTGATGTTGCCGGCCTGAGCGCACACG
>JANYKS010000053.1 GCA_025358125.1 Actinomycetes bacterium | reverse complement strand
CGACCTGTTCGACAAGTTCGACCGCATGTTCGAGGACTGGACACACAGCAGGCCCATTGCGCGGTTCTTCGGGCGAGAGGGCTCGGACGTGGAGATGATCCGCGTCGACGAGTTCCGTGAGAACGGGAACCTCGTCATCCGGGCCGAGCTTCCCGGGATCGATCCGGACAAGGATGTCGACCTGACGGTCTCGGACGGCGTGCTGCACATCGAAGCGCAGCGTCGTGAGGAGGAGAGCAAGGAGGAGAAGGGGTACACGCGCCGCGAGCTTCGCTACGGAAGCTTCATGCGCATGCTGCCGCTTCCCGAAGGCACCTCGGAGTCCGACGTCAGCGCCACCTACAAGGACGGAATCCTCGAGATCAAGGTGCCTGCCCCCACCCCTGCCGCTGCCCCGGAGAAGGCGACGAAGGTCGCGATCACGAAGAGCTGAATACCTGCACGGGTTCCCAGGCAACGATTGCGCCCACGCAGGCAAGTTCGATGCCGTAATCCAGGCGATCGGCCGCGGTGTCAATAGCTTGCTTGCGTGGACGTTGTGGCGCGCCTGCTCAGCTGCTCAGCTGTGCGCGGGACCTTCGGCCTTACCGCATGTTGCTAGGCCGATCATGGCGGGGATCCCGTTCTCTCATCGAGACGCATTGGTTCCGGCAACGACCCGACGATTGACACAGCTGAGAGCCGCCAACGAGGCCCGCCAGGATCTCGCGGCAGCTGCCCGCGGCGCGATCGAAAACGGCGCGCAGGTGAGTGAGCCCGCGAGTTCATCCGGGGGCGCGGTTTCGGCCCGTAGAAGGAGGGTTTCTGATGACCAAGAGACACATGGAAGATCGAGGGGAACGGATCGTCAGCGTCGAAGCGGGCGACCACATGGCGTTCGTCAGAGGATGGAAGTCGACGTTCGGTTGCTCGCTGTCGGTTTGATCCTGCCGCTTATGAGCGTCAGCGTCGCGTCCGCGGCGTCCGATGGCGACTTGGTTCAGTTCAGCGGTGACCAACACGCGGTTGTGTTCCCGGCGCCGTTGGGTATTCTCGCGGTCGATTCGTCGGGCAACGCGGTCGCGGGAGTGAGCATCAGCGTCAGGATCGAGTCGGGGACCGCGGTCATTCGTCGAGCGGGAGGTGGGGTGGGCGACCCCGGCGGTGAGACAGCCTCAGCCGTCACCGACTCCAACGGCGGTCTCGCAATCTTCGCTGCAGGCCCGATGCCGGGCCCCGTCGTGGTCTCGGTCCGTGCCATTGGTGATCCCGCGCAGTCTCTGTCGTTGGGTGAGGTGACAAAGTCGTTCAATCTCGTCGTCGACACTCCTGGATGGCCGAACAGCGGCATTCCCGACACGGGCGGACCGAATCGGTCGATCGTGATCGTCGCGGGATTGCTGCTCGCCACGGGTGTCGGATTGCTGCTGGTCCGCCGCCGTGCCGGTTGAGAGATCGGGTCCGAAGGCCCTACCGTCCCAGTCGATCGTCGTCGATCATCGAGCCATGAGCATGGTGATCATTGTCGGGTATGACGGGACCGACCCCTCGAAGGCAGGCTGTGTTGTGGGCAGCTGGTGAGGCGTCCGCACGCGGCATTCGGTTGCGGATCGTGTCGAGTTACGAGGAGCCGACGGTCGACGCGACGTGGGGATTGATTCCCGCGGGTACCTACACGTCGATCGAGGAGCGCGCAGAGCGGCAGCTCCTGCGAATCAAAGGGATCGTCGACGAGGTCGTGCCAGACCTTGAGATAGTGACCGACGCCTTGCCCGGCCCGGCATCGACTGCCCTCGTCGACGACGCGACGGCCGACGATCTGATCGTCGTTGGGGCGAGCAGTCACACCGGCGCCGCGTCGTTCTGGCTCGGTAGCACACCGCGCCGAGTGGCACGGACCAGTCCGTGCCCGGTGGTGATTGTGCGTTCCGCAGCAACCCTCGGTCGCCCCGATCGGATCGTGGTCGGCATCGATGGCTCCGCGCTCTCCGACGCCGCAGTGCGGTGGGCAGCCGACGAGGCGGATCTGCACCATGTCGAGCTCGTCGTCGTGCACAGCTGGCTGTACCCGTACCTACCTGTCGGAAGCGCGAACGTTCCCGCGCGCGATCTGACTCAGATCGATGCGGCTCGTGTCCTCGATCGTGCCGTCGACGCGGCGCGCGACCGCTGCGGGTCAGCGGTGTCCGCCTTCTTGCTCGAGGAGACGCCGGTGACGGCTTTGCTGGAGGTCGTCCGCGACGGCGATCTGCTGGTCGTCGGGTCACGAGGTCGCGGTGGCGTCGCCGCAGCGATGTTCGGGTCGACCGTCAACGGGGTGCTCGAACAGAGCGTTGTGCCAGTCGTTGTCGTTCGCCCAGCTGCCGATTGAGCGCGCTCGCCGATCCGCCGACGGCGGTCCCCGACGGCGGTCCCCGGCCGCGAGCGGCTTGTGGACCCTGCCCGATCCGTTTGCCGGCGAGTTCGCTGCGTAGGGCCGAAGGTCATGTCCGGGAGATGCTCGACGCCCATTCTTCTTTGGGTAGTCGGCCTCTGTGCGACGGGCCGGCGGGAGCGCACGATGGTCGATATGTTGCTTCAAGACAGAGAACGTGCCAACGTCGACCTCGATCTCGCCTTCGAGAACTTCGCCGTCGATGATCGCCGCCTCGGCGTTTCACCGATCCTCGTCGGCTCGCCCACGAACTCGCCGCGAATGGAGCGATCACCGTTCGCACATGTCGCCCCGAGAAACGCATCGACGAGTTGACCCTGATGTTGGCCAACGGTTGTACGTTGTCGGCCCGGCTGTCGTGGCCAGAAATGCGAACTGTCGTGAGCCTGTCGGCACTCGAGCCTCGACACGAGGACGGATGGATAATCCACGCCCGTGGCCGATCTGGACAGCCGATCACATGCTACGCCACGCACGCCTCCGTGACACCGTCAGATCGACGCCTCCCGCTGGGGTGACCTGATCGGCAAGACGACCCTGGCCACCGCCTTGGGCGACGAACTCGGCTGGACGATGCCCCAATCCGACGTGATCCGCAAAGAACTCGCTGGGCTGGATTCGCTGCATCCTGCACCGTCCACGTTCGGCACTGGCGGCCGACGGCTACGAGGTTCGCTGCTTGCTACCGACAGCAGAAGCAGCGGCCCGCCTGATCGCCCGGCATGCCTACCGTGCGGATGCGTCAGACGCCGATCCCGAGATCGCGGCGCGGATGGCGCAGCACTTCGATCCCTGGCCGGGCGCGTTCGGCATCGGAACGCTCCCGCCTGTCGTCGACATCCTGCCGGCGGTGATCGAGCACATCGACACCACGGGTCTGGGTGATCTGCCCACGCCGTCACGAGTCTCAGCCGGACTGACGACTGAGCTCCGACGGCCGGGTCCCGCAGGGGCTCGCACGAACGCGGAGTTCTCCGTTCGCCAAGCAGTCGAGTTAGGCACAAGCGACCTCCGACCAAGGTCGACCACTGTGATGTCGTCGACTGTCCACCGCTCGTCGTCGACGAGCACCCGGCAGCTGAGCTCGATCTCTCGCTGAACGCACACGCGCAGGACAAAACCTCCATCAGCGGCGGGGGCCATCTCGACGGGGACCCAGGCGGTGAAGTTGCCCGCAACCGCGGCAGCTCGCAGGGCAGCCTGTGGGGCCAGCCGAAGCTCGACCGTCCTCGACGAGCGAGGTCGCGCGCATCGGTTCTTCGGTCGGCGCAGTTGCGTGGCGCTCATCGCGCTCCAGTCCTCGTTGATGAAACTCAATGATCGTCGATGCAACCGCCTCGGGAACAGGGACCAAAGTCCCTTCCGGCGACTTCTGGCGATGATGGTCGTCTCACACGCGCCTGATCGTTGCGATTTTCAGCTCATCGATGGGACCAAGGACTCTGTCCGCGCGGTAGCCCGACCGACTCGATAGGGGCCGGAACGTTTGTGACAGCAACAGCGTCGTTGGCGTCTGACGAGCGGCGCGATGTCCGGGGTGAACCCCACCCGGACCTCGTCGTCGTCGGCGCGAGCCGCCGTGCGGGTAGTCGCGCGTTCTGGTTGGGAAGCACGGCTCGTCGGGTCGTTTGCGACAGTTGCAGCCCGGTCGTGGTGGTTCGTTCGGGCTTCGAGGGTGCTCCGAAGCGTGTTGTGGTCGGGCTCGATGGGTCGGCCGAGTCCCGCTTGCGCTCGAGTGGGCGGGCGAGGAAGCCGATTGCATCAGGTCAACCTGGTTGTGGTGCACGCGTACTCGTCGCCGTGCGCGGTGGTGGACGTCAAGACAACCCAGGCCCTGCGACATGGCGACAATCGATTCGCAGCTGTTGCTCGACAGAGCCGTCGAATCGGAGCGCGATCGAGTCGGCGCTGACGTTCGCGGTCTGCTCGTCGCAGGGCCACCAGCCACACACGACGTGTTGAGATCCGCGATTGCGTCGAGCCCGTTGGGCCTCAGCCACTTTCGACTTCTGCGGATCGGAGGAGCTCTCGGACGACGGATCGGAGGTGATGAGAGCCGTCGTGTTTCCTGTGAGGACCACCACCTCCCAATTGGCCCCAACACAGAGGCGGCGATTTCGATCAGAGGTGTCTCGGAGTCGAACTGGGAGCACCGGGTCGTCCTCGGGCTGCAACCGGTCGTCCGCTCGCGACTTCCCAGCGGCAGCGCCGTGAAACATGGCGGTCGTGGTGACGTGGCGGGTGAGCAACGCTTTGCGTTCCGCGCAACGAGCGTGCACCGCGGCGATGATCGGTGAGACGGTCGCCGTCACGTCCGGCGAGCTGGCATGCGGTGTGGCAGGTCTGCGCTGCCCATATGTCCGAGCGGGAACATCCGGGACGACAGGATGGCCCTATCGGCGTCGGCTGTCCAGAGCGATCATGATTCGTGACCGTCCTTCGACGAACTGCGGAGATACTCCGGCAACGAATCACAACCAGCCATCGTTTTGACGACCCACTACATATCGCGATCTGTGAGAGGACCTTTGCCCGTAGCGGCGGTCGGTCGGACGGCGCACATTGACAGGGCGTTCGGCATTGGTCGCGCACATGAACGAGACACTCAGACTTGGAACGGTTCGTGGCATCGCGGTCGGCGTGAACTGGACGGTGTTCGTGATCATCGCTGTCGTCACATGGAGCTTGGGAGGCGCGATCCTGCCGGACACCGCGCCAGGGTTCGGGCAGGCCGCATACTGGCAACCCAGCTCGCGGCCACCTGTGGCGCGTTGGGGCTGGTCGCGGCGATCTTGGCCCATGAGCTCAGCCACGCCGTGGTGGCTGAACGGTTGGGTGTGGAGGTCAAAGAGATCACGTTGTGGATGTTCGGTGGCGTCTCCAAGTTCGACACAGATGCTCGCGACGGGGGGTCGGAGCTGCGGATCGCGATTGCTGGACCGGCAATGAGCGTTGTGGTGGCCTGTGCCCGAGCACCAATCGAAGCGTCGGGCTGCGGCTCGGCCGCACGCTCGGCCAGGTGCTCACGCGCTGGGCATCGTCGAATACGCGCTCGGTGGCGGGATCGGTGGGATCTGGCTCGTCTCCCTCGGGTGGTTCCTGACGTCGGCCGCTCGCACGGAGGAAGCGTCCGAGGCGGTCGTCGCCGTGCTCGGCCGGGTGAAGGTTGCGGACGGGATGTCCGCGTCGGTCCGAACTGCTGACGCCGCGATGGTCGTGGACCAGTTCGTCCGTCACGTCGCCACAACGAGTCATGTGTCCAGTTTTCCGGCCCTCGACGGGAATGGCTCTGTGACGGGTTTGGTGACTCTCGTCGGCTCCGCACCCTGCCACGCGATGCGTGGTCGAACTCCACATTGGGGGCGATCGCCGTGCCGATCGATCAGCTCGCCCTCGCGCGGTCCGACGAGTTGCTCCTCGACGCCGTCCGCCGGGCCGGCCGGAGCGAAGGACGGATCCTCGTCCTGGACGACGGACTCCCTGCGGGCATCGTCACGCCGACCGACGTGGAGAAAGTGATCGAACGTCTCGACCTTGTTCACGCCGACAGGTCGGTCGGCGCCGCGTCAGTCCGGGGCCGAGTCGACGAGTCTGCCACTCACCGTCACTGATGCATTCCATGCGTCACACGCGAGCGCTTCGCCGCGCGTCGAACGACCACACACGATCCAGCTCCGCGCATCGCGCCGGGTGATCGAGTTCAGCGCGGCAAACGGCCTCCATTCGGGCCGCAAGAGGTTCAGCTTCACGATCGAACCATCCATCAGAACCAGGGTGACACGATCACCGCGGAGGTTGGCTCGGCTACGACGAACAACGAGATCCGACGCCTTCAATCTCCTGCTCAGCCAGTCGATCCGCAGTCCATCGATCAAACCCTGGTACTGCCGTACCAGCGGTCCCATCTCCCGCTCCAGATCATCACCGGTCGACGTCGAGTACGGCGCCTTGGTCTTCCGTTGCTTCATCACTGCACCTCCATCCTCGGAGCCTGGCAAAGATGTGAGGCACCCAGTAGGGCCGAATGGCATCGATGCCCTGTTGCAGCCCCAGAAGAGGTCCTATGGCTCTGGTCGGCGCGTGGCGTTCGCGCGATCGTGACCAATGACAGGCACAAGCACCGGACTGGAGCAGCGCATGAGACGATCGACACGAGTGGTGATCGAGATCTCCGCCCTGGCTGGCGTCGCCTGGATGTGTCGCGAAGGTGGTCCGGCGCGTCGCTGGATGCATCGCGCGTCGCGTCGTGCAGGGCGGCATTTTCGAGATGCGTGCGGGAGGGTTCAGGGGGAGTTGTACCGGCGGGCCGATCAGCGGCCCGACCCGACCGTGTCCGATGCGGTGCTCGCAGATCGCGTGCGCTCACAGCTCGGACCCCTGGTGAAGACACTCGACCTTCCGCATCTTCATGTGATGGTCGAGGAGCACCTCGTCGTGCTCCACGGAGCAGCGTCAAGCCCGGCCGAGCGAGAGCAGATCGAGCACGCTGCGCTGTCGGTTTCGGGCGTCCGCGGCACCGAGTCCTACCTGCGTATCGGGCTCGCGCCCGGGGACACGCGGCCATCGACGGGACGCCGAGCCCACGACGCGGAGCGTTCGACGGCTCACAAGGTGCTCATCGACGCAGTCGCATGTGCCGGCGTCGACGACGATGCCGTGGTGCCGGTCCTGCGAGCGGTCCTCGCGACATTCGCCGAACGTCTACCGGTCGGTGAACGCGGCCATGTCGCGACGCACCTTCCGCCCGATGTCAAAGCCCTGTTCGTCGTACCCCGCCGGCGAGGGTGCGCGACCGCGCCCCGACATGCCGACGCGCTCGTCCGCAGCATCGTCGCTCGGAGTGGCAGGGACCTGACGCTGGACGAGGCCACCGAGGTGGCACGCGCGGTGCTGCAAGCGTTGCGCTCATTGGTTCCCGAGGAGGCGGTCGACGTCGCGGCGGTCCTGCCCAAGGACCTCCGCGATCTCTGGCAGCCACCGTCAGCGAACGAACCCGCCTCGCTGAGCTGACGGCCACGATGGCGAATCATGCACCCTTGCGGATCTCAGGACTTCACCAACTGAACCCGGAGCATCGTGCCCCGCTGACCACGTCGACCACCCGACCATGCCGGAAGAGGTGACGATGCAAAGTGCGTTGATCGTGGTCGACGTGCAGAACGACTTCTGCCCAGGCGGATCGCTTGCCGTCGCCGGCGGCGACGCGGTAGCCACGAGGATCAGCCGATGGATCGAGTCTGGCAACGACTACCACCTGGTTGTCGCAACGATGGACTCGCATCCCCGACCCGACCCAACGCAACCGTTCCCCCATTTCTCTGATCATCCGGACTATATGCGGACGTGGCCTCCGCACTGCATCGAGGGCACATGCGGAGCACGGCTTCATCGCAACCTCCGTCTCCCGCCGAGTGCGGTCGTGGTCCGCAAAGGGCAGGAGGCTGCTGCCTACTCGGGGTTCGCGGGTCATGACGACCACGGGGTTTCGCTGGCGGAAAACCTTCAGCGTGAGCGGATCGGCGCCGTGGACATCGTCGGTCTTGCCACGGACTACTGCGTCAAGGCAACCGCGATGGACGCACGAGCGCACGGCCTTGCGGTTCGCGTCTTCGCTGACATGGTGGCCGGGGTTTCTCTCGGATCCTCCGGGCGTGCACTTGATGAGTTGCGAAACGCTGGCATCGTCGTCGAGACGTCCATCGACGGGAGTCGCTCACGTCCCGAGTGAGCGCTTCCAAACGCTCTGAGATCCGCGCGACGAATGGGGTTGGCGTCCGCAGCTCCCGTGGGCAACTGCTCGAGGTCACCGCTTCGAACTACTTGCGCCTGACCGTCATCGGCGCGACGGATTCTCGATGACGTCAGGAACGTTGGCCGGTCGACGGCGGGTCGGTTGGCGATCGGGACACCGGCACAGCAGTCTCGTAGGACTAAAGGCACTAGCGCGGAGCGCGGCATCGGGTCACGATGACAGTGAACCCAATGGACACGAACTGACAAGGAGCAATAACCATGACCCTGACTGCGAACCTACCAAACATCATCGCCGACGGTGATCTTCGGTCCGATGTGGAAGACGAGCTGGAGTGGGATCCGGCAGTGCCCTCCACGAGCATCGGCATCTCGGTGACCGACCATGCCGTCACCCTCGCTGGGACAGTCCACACGTTGGCGCACCGACTCGCTGCCGTGAAAGCCGCACGCCGGGTGAGGGGCGTCCACGCCATCATCGACGACATCGTTGTCGTTCCGATCAGCAGCCATGGAACATCGGATCAAGACGTTGGGCTTACCATCGAACGCATCCTGGAGTCCAGCAGCATCGTTCCAGCGGGCCTGAAGGCCACCGTTCGCGCTGGTCTCGTCACGTTGACCGGTACGGTCAACTACCAGTTCCAGAAGAACTCCGCCTTTCGCGCGGTCAGGGACATCAAAGGCGTCTCCCGGGTCCAGAACGACATCGTCGTGAAGGCGCACGCTTCGGAGACGGTGGTCCGCTCCAAGATCGTCTCCGCGATGCATCGCAACGCGGATTGGGACTCAAGGGGCATCTTCGTTGTGGCTACCGGACATGAAGTGTGGCTGAGCGGGCATACGCGGTCATACGCAGCGCGTACGCAGGCTGTAGCCGCGGCATGGTCGGCGCCAGGCGTCGAGATCGTCCACGACAACATTCGCATCGGCTGACTTGCCCAGCGAACAACGAACCTCAGATCGGCTGACGGCGCAGAAGTATTTGGCATCCGCTACCCCCAAGGTTGCGAACTCAGCGACGACAAACTCGCCGCGGGTCCAAACCGATGGGCAATCGTCGAGCGAATCAGCGAAGAAAACCAGCTCCCGCCACCCCTATTGTTGCGAAGAGACGATGCTCCAAGATTCATCCTTCCGTTCAGCGGCCACTACGAGTCGTCGCATCGGGTTATTGAGCACTTATCCGCCCAAGCTCTGCGGACTCGCCACCTTTGCCGCCGCCCTCGAGGCCGAGCTGAGGCGATCCGGTAACCGTGTCGACGTGGTGCGCATCGTTGATGGCGACGACACCGACCCGATCGGGCGACAAGTCGTCGCTGATCTCGTCAACGGTGTGCCGGCATCGATCCGCAACGCTGCCGCCGTGCTGTCGAGGTGCGATGTCGCCATCATCCAGCACGAGTACGGCATCTATGGCGGAATCGATGGCGACGAAGTCATCGAACTACTCAAGGCGCTCGACGTGCCCACGATGGTGATCCTCCATACCATTCCGCTACACCCGACGCCACACCAGAAGTCGGTCCTTCAGGCAGTCGGTGGCATTGCGGACCGTGTGGTCGTGATGAGCTGGGCCGCTCATGATGGGTTGATCGCCTTGTACTCGATCGACCCGAGGACAGTCGTCATGATCCCACATGGCGCGTCGGCGCCGTCTCTGGAACGGCTTGAGGTTGACCAATTCGGCGGCGGACGTCCGCAACTGCTGACTTGGGGATTGCTCGGTCCGGGTAAGGGCATCGAGCACACCATCGACGCGTTGGCGTTGCTGGGCGATTTGCACCACCGTCCGCGTTACACCGTCGCCGGGGTCACTCATCCGAACGTTTTTGCGAGACACGGCGACCAGTACCGGCACGCGCTGGTCCAACGATCCTTCGCGGTTGGGGTCGCCGGCTCGGTCACCTTCGACGACGCCTATCGTGATGTCGCCCAACTGCAACGATTCGTCGCCTCGGCGTCGGTGGTGGTGCTCCCTTACGATTCCCGCGATCAGGTCACCTCGGGAGTACTGGTCGATGCCATCGCCGCTGGACGGCCCGTGATCGCGACCGCTTTCCCGCATGCTGTCGAGCTGCTGAGCACCGGGGCCGGGATCGTGGTGCCTCACGCAGATCCCGCAGCGTTGGCCGGCGCGATCCGATCGATCGTGTCCAATTGCGACATGTGGGCGTCGATGGTTGCGGAGGCTCGCCGTCTCGCACCGTCACTCGCCTGGTCCGTGGTCGCCGACCAGTACGCCCGTCTGTCCGACGAACTGGTGCACACCGGCGAACCGATCGCGATATGAGCGCGCCCAAGACGTTCAGCTTCGAACATTTGGGTCGGTTGAGCGACCATCGCGGTCTGTTCGAGCATGCCGCTGGGACGGTGCGCCGCGAGGAGCACGGGTACTGCACCGACGACAACGCCCGCTTGCTCGTCGTCTCATCGCGAGAGCCTGACACGGGGCTTGCGCATCGTCTCGGCGTGTCTAGACCGGCTGTTTCAGTAGGGGTTGGGGGTTGTGGGGTCGCGTCCGCGAAGAAGCCCTTCTGGTGCGGGAGAGTGAGCTTTGCGAAGTTCCAGTCGTCCACCCCAGAAGGGCACTCCAATGGTGAATCGTAATCAGTCTCGTCCACGGTTGAAGGTCACAGCGGACGGTCGTGGTGTTGTTGGTCATGTGGGTGCCCGGCTGCTGTCTGATTTGGCCGACCGGGTCGGGTTGACGTCGGGTCTGTCGACAGCGATGGCACCGACCAAGCAGCGTCTGCGTGGTCATGACCGGGGCCGGCGACCGTCGTGGAGGCAGAGCGCAACCGGCGGGGCTGACGCGACTTTCGAACGTGCGGCGGAGCAGCTCCCGTCGACGCCGCTGCGGGGGCGGGACCATCACGAATTGCGGTGCCAGTGGTGTAGTCACCGGGCGTAAGCGACGGGACGGACCGCGGCGGGCGTGTTCCAAAGCCGCTGCCCCGAGCACGGCATTCGAACGATGAGGGCGATCGTAGGCGAGGCGTCGGTGAAGCACGGACAGCCAGTAGAGATGGCAAAGGTCTTTCGCCTCGACCCATCCCGCGTCAAGAGGGCCGAAGCCTCTAGCCTCTTGGTGACCGTACGACGATGCTCGTTGGTATGCGCAACACGCAACTGGCCAGCTCCACCGTGAAATCGGGCGTTTCGCACGGTCGGGTCGTCCTGTGGACCAGGGCCGATCCCCCGCAGGAGGGACCACGGTCGACCACGGTTGCGCTGTTGGCGGAAGGCCCCCGATGAACGCTTCCGTGGGCAGTCCGGCAGGCGCACGCGGCGGCCGCAAGGACGGCGAAGCTGTGCTCGGAGTGTTCGACCGGGACGTGTCGGCCGCGAATGGGCGGGTCGTGCGCATCCGGCCATCGCGGGCGTCTGATCTGGATGCGTTGCGTCTCTTCTACGATCGGTTGAGTGACCGCTCGACGTACCAGCGGTTTTTCGGGTTGCGGCCGGTGCTGTTCGACGAACGGCTGCATCCTCCCGGGGGTAACGACATCCGCGAGCGCGTCGTGATGTTGGCCCTCGATCATCTCGAGGTGATCGGCATCGGTGAGTACTCGCGTGTTCGTGGACGGGACGAAGCAGAGGTTGCGTTCGCCGTGGCTGACTCCCACCAACACGAGGGCATCGCCACGGTGCTGCTGGAGGACCTTGCTCTGATTGCACGCGAGGCCGGGTTTCGCTGCTTGGTCGCCGAGACCCTGGCTGGCAACGATGCGATGCAGCTCGTGTTCAGGACGGTCGGGCTGACCCAGCGAACCTGGTACGAGCAGGGCCAGGTGTATGTCGAGCTCGACTTGGCCGGCGAGGAGTTGCTCGAGGACAACGCAGAAGGTCGTGACTGGACGGCGGCTGTGGCGTCGTTGCGTCCGCTGTTGTCGCCGGCACACATCGTTGTGATCGGTGCCGGTCGTGATCCATGGTCGGTTGGCCGGATCCTCCTGTCCAACCTCGTCTCGTCCTTCCCTGGACGGGTCAGCGTCGTGCATCCGACCGAGAAGACCGTCGGCGGTGTCCCTGCGGTCGCCCATGTCGCCGATCTCGATGCCGTTGCTGATCTCGCAATGATCGTCGTGCCTGCCGCCAACGTGGTCTGCGTCGCGGACGAGTGCGGCCGTGCCGGTGTCGCAGCCGTGGTGGTCATCTCCGCAGGGTTCGCCGAAACCGGCGGCGACGGCGTCAACCGTGAGCGCGACCTGCTCGCCACCGCGCGCCGCTACGGGATGCGGGTCCTCGGGCCGAACTGCCTCGGTCTGGTGTCGACGCATTTGGGTCTCAATGCCACATTCATGCGCCAGTCGATGACGCCCGGGTCAATTGCCATCGCCTCGCAATCCGGAGGTATCGGGATCGTGCTGGCCGCCGAGGTCGCGCACCGACGTCTGGGGGTCTCGTCGTTCGTGTCGTTGGGCAACAAGGTCGACATCAGCGGCAACGACGTGTTGCGGTACTGGGCTGATGATCCATCGACTTCAGTGGTGTTGATGTATCTCGAGTCGATCGGTGATCCGCGCCGTTTCGCGAGGGTCGCCCGGGCGGTGTCACGGAGGGTGCCGATCGTCGCATTGAAGAGCGGCCGTAGCGAGGCAGGCAAGCGCGGGGCCCGTTCGCACACGGCGGCGCTGGCCACCGACGACGTCGCCATCGATGCACTGTTCGCCCACACGGGCGTCTTGCGGGCGAACACGCTCGACCAGATGCTCGACGTCGCAGCGCTGCTTGCCGGACAACCGGCGCCGTCGGGCCGGCGTGTGGCGCTGGTCGGCAACGCCGGCGGACCGCTGGTCCTCGCCGCCGATTCGGCGTCGGCGAATGGTCTGGACGTGGTCGAGCTCTCCGCGGAGCTGCAGCATCGCCTCCGCGTGCTCGTGCCCGACGCGGCCTCCACTTCCAATCCCGTCGACTTGCTGGCCACCGTAAACGCTGAGTCCATGCATGCGGTCCTTGGCGAGATCGCAGCATCAGGCGAGGTCGATGCGTGCGCAGTGGTGAGCGTCAATCTCGGCGGCGAAGCGGTGACACCATGGCAGCTCGACTGGACCGACACGTCCGTCCCTGCCGTCGCCGTGCTCCTCGGCGGCCTGGACGCCACCGGGACGATGCCCACCTACCCGACACCGGAACGGGCCATGGACGCGCTCGGGCTCGCCGCAACTCGCGGCACCTGGCTCGCGACGACTGCCGACGAGCGCATCACCGACGTACACGTCGACCTCATGGCACTGCGCCGTCAGGTCCGTCACTCGCTTCCAGCACCCCCCGATGGTCTCAATGAGCCGGCCTGGTTGACGACGGCCGACACGTTCGGCCTCCTCGAGACCCTCGGGATCCCAATCGCCCCATGGGCCGTCGGCCGAAGCGGACGCGAATGCGTTCAGCATGCCCAACGTCTCGGCTTCCCATGTGTCCTGAAAGCCGACGTCGTCGGAGTCGTGCACAAGTCCGACGAAAGCGCCGTCGTGCTCGGTGTGGCGTCGGCTGCCATGGTGCGCCGGGTGGTCTCCGGCTTTCGGCACCGCTTCGGTGACCGGCTCCGCCAGGTGGTCGTTCAACAACAGGCCGAACCGGGTGTCGAGATGCTGATCGGCGCGGTCCGTGACCCTGCTATCGGCCCGATGGTCGTCGTCGCTGCGGGTGGCACCGAAGCGGAATTGCTCGGGGACCGGTCGGTGCTGCTCGCCCCGCTCAGCGCAGCCCGCGCCCGGTGGGCGTTGGAGCGGTTGAGAACGTTCCCGCGGCTGCGCGGGTTTCGCGGCCGGCCGGCCGTGCCCGTGGATCCGCTGGTGGACATCATCGGCCGGATCGGGCTGCTGATGGCGACTGTGCCTGAGATCGTCGAGCTCGATCTCAACCCAGTCATCGCCGCCTCGCATGGATGTGTGGCGGTCGATGCCCGCGTCGCCGTAGCGCCCCACGTCGTGTACCCGCTGCGCGCCATGCGTCAGCCTCACCGCCCGTCCGGTGCGGCGGCACTCACGGCGGCCCAGATCGGGACCAACGGCCGTGGATTCGACGGGCCACGTCGGAGGAGAAGCGCTCGGTGATCACGTCGGCGAGCCGGGCTGTTATGTCCGCCTCTTCGGTGCAGAGGAAGCCGGTCCGGCCGTGCTCCACGATCTCGGGCGCCTCACCTCCGGGAAGGCGAGCACCGGAGTGCCGCGGGCGAGAGCCTCGACATCACCAGGCCGAACGGCTCGGGCCAGCCGAACGCAGCGACCGTCGACACGTTCCCAGCAGTTGACGACGTCCTACTGCGGTGCTCGACCGCATCGCAGCGCCGCACAGCCGACCCTCTGGCACGATCGGCTCCGTGACTTCCAGTTCACCGTGAAGCTGGCCGCGTGCCTGCCGGCTGCTGCTTGATGTAGTCGGCGAGTTCATCGTGGTGCTCACGGGGGCGGTCGACTTCAGCGTCATTTCCGGGAAAGAGAAGTCCCTCGTGCCCGCTGTCGTCCCAGCGCACCAAGAACGGGGGGGTTCCTTCAGCACCACGGACCTCGATCACCTCGCCGAGCCGGTCGGGAACTCCGATCGCCCGGCCGCGTATCCGCAGCTGATCTCCTACGTGCGCCTTCATCGCGTCTCCTTCCAGTTTCCTCGCGAGCGGTCGTCGCGGGCTTTCCGGTCTCTCTGTTGTCGCGCATCGCTGATCTGCTCGAAAGGGTCCAAGGTCCCCTTTTCGGTCGGCCATGGCGATCGCGTCAGACCCAGGGACTTGAGCCTTGACCGGGCCCGAGCCCGGCGTCGGAGGATGTGAGCATGTTCGATCGACTGGTCGTCGGGTTCGATGGCTCGCAACCTTCCGTCCCCCTGCGATGGGCGGCCGACGAGGCGCACCTGCGTCGGGCAAGGTCGACGCGATCGCGTGCGTCTTCGTGCCGGTGCTGTTCCCCATCTGGCCGGCGGGCGAGATTCCTTTGTTCGCATTTAAGGTCGAATCGATGCGCGCCGACACCGAGGCCGATCTCGGCCGTGTCCTCGCTGACGTCGCCAGAAGCCATCCCGAGGTGGCGTTCGAATCGAACGTCGTGGACGGGCACACACTCGACGTTCTCGGCCACGAGTCCGAACGGTCCGACATGGTGGTCGTCGGCGCGACAGGGTGCGCGGTTCGTCGAGGCGCCACCTCTCGGCTCGACAGCCCTCGGCCTCGTGCGAACCTGCGCGTCCCCGCTCGTACTCGTCCCCGGCACCGATCGGCACCACAAGACCGACCGCATCGTGGTCGGCACGACGGATCCGAGCATTCGGACGACGCGCTCGACCGGGCCGTCGACGAAGCCGACCGCCGCGGCGCAGACCTCGTCGTCGTCCATGCCTGGTCGTATTCCTACAGCGCGACGGAGCTCGCGTCGTCCGAGATGCATGACCGCACCAGAGTCGACGCGAGCCTCGCGCTCGGCGCAGCAGTCGAACGCTGCCAGGAAAGAGTCGGGGTGAACGTTCGAGGCCAGTTGCTCGAGCACAGCGCAGCACCTTGCCCTGGTCGAACAAGGACACCACGCCGACATGGTCGTCATGGGCTCACGCGGAACCGGCCGCGGCCGGTTCCGGACACTGCTGTTCGGATCGGTTGCACGCGCCGTCAGCGAACACGCTCCGTGCCCGATCGTCGTGATACGCCCGCCTCACGCCTGACCGCCGTCCTGACGGGCCGCAGTCCCACAAGCGTGGCCGATCTGCCGTCGAGGCGCAACCCAAAGAGGCACAAGGCCCCTACCGCTAATCGCGCTCCGCTCGTACGGTCACCACCATGACGCCGAACGCAGTAGACCTGAACGCCGCGGCAATCGACGCCGGCTTGGAGCAACGATGAACACGACCAGCACCCACGACAGCGCGCACCGAAGCGATCCTCAGGGCGAGTGGGAGGGACTCCTCGCATCGGCGACGCTCTCTGACGTCGCTGTGGAGGACGTCGCCGTTCTGCCCGCCGGCACGGCGTGGCAGGTCGCGTGGGATCTGATGATTCTCGGGCCATTCCAGGAGTGCCTCCTGAAGGACCGCCGGGGGTACCGGTACCTCACGACGGGAGAGATGTTCCGCAGCGCCCTTCGGCGTCGCTCCCGCGCCGATCAGCCATTGCGACCCGAGGACTTCCGCCGACTGGACACACTCGCCGCCACGCTGACGTTGCGGCAGGCTGCACTCCTCCTCGCCGAGAGGGAGTGGGACGTCGCCGTGGTGATCGGCGGAGAGCCACGGCTCCTGACCGCTCGAATACTCATGCGGGCGATCGCCGAGCGCGCTGCTCGGTGCCTGAACGACGGGGAGTGTCCGGCCCGTTCGAACTGACGGCGCGGGCGGGCCAAGAGTGCGTCGTCGCGCCCTGGTTTCGATCCAGCGGACCTGCGGCGATCAGCCGAGGGGATTTTGGCAGCCGCCGGCCCGAGCTGGTGTCCCTGTGGCGACTGATCGAGCGGCCGCTGATCG
>JANYKS010000045.1 GCA_025358125.1 Actinomycetes bacterium | reverse complement strand
TCGCTCGCGAACGATTTCTGGGGCGCGAAGTAGTAGACGTCGACCTCGGCCGGGTCCCATAGCAGGCCGCCCGCCGCCGATGTCGCGTCGGCGACAACGAGTGAATCCGTTTCGGCGCCAGCCGGACGCTGCAACGACATCATCACTCCGGTGGAGGTTTCGTTGTGAGTGAGCGCATACACGTCGATGCCGGCGGCCCCCGTCAGCGTCGGGTGGTCTCCGGGCTCGCTGCGCGCGACGAGTGGATCACCGAGATGCGGGGCCAATGCGGAGACCTGCGAGAACTTCGACGAGAACTCACCGAACACGGCATGTGCGCTGCGGGAACGGATCAAGCTGAACGAGGCAACATCCCAGAACACGGTCGAGCCGCCATTGCCGAGGATGATCTCCCAGCCATCAGGCAGTCCGAACAGATCGACCAGGCCGGAGCGAATGGCGCCGATGAGGTTCTTCACCGGAGGCTGACGGTGGCTCGTGCCGAGCAGGCCGGCACCGACCGCCGCCAGCGCGGTGATCTGTTCGGGGCGGATCTTGGACGGGCCGCAACCGAAACGGCCATCGGCGGGGAGGAGGTTGGCGGGGATCGAAATGGAGCGTTGGCCGGTCGCTGTCACTGTGCCAGCATGGCAGCTATGAGTTCGTCTTCCTCCATAGGGTCCGTCACGCCACGCCGAGCATCCGCCCGTCTGGGGGCGATCAACGAGTCGGCGACACTGGCCGTCGATGCCAAGGCCAAAGCGCTGCAGGCCAAGGGCGAGAACGTCATCGGCTTCGGAGCGGGCGAACCGGACTTCGCGACCCCCGACCACATCGTCGAAGCAGCCGTCAAGGCCTGCAAGGATGTCAGGAACCACCGCTACACGCCGGCTGCCGGCCTTCCCGCGCTGCGCGACGCGATCGTTGCCAAGACGTTGCGCGACAGTGGATTCGAGACGACGGCGAGCCAGGTACTGGTCACCTGCGGCGGCAAGCACGCGGTGTTCACGGCGTTCGCGACGTTGTGCGATCCCGGCGACGAAGTGATCCTGCCGGCGCCGTATTGGACCACCTACCCCGAAGCCGTCACGCTCGCCGGCGGCGTACCCGTCGTGATCGAAACGACCGAGGAGACGGGTTTCCGGGTCACGGTCGATCAGCTCGAAGCTGCGCTGACGACCCGTACCAAGGTGCTGCTGTTCGTATCTCCCGACAACCCGAGCGGGGCCGTCTACCCGCCGGAAGAGGTCGAGGCGATCGGTCGCTGGGCCGTCGAGAAGGGCGTCTGGGTCATCACCGACGAGATCTACGAGCACCTCACCTACGGGCCGCACAAGTTCGTGTCGATGCCGAGCGTCGTGCCGGACATCGTCGATCAGTGCGTCGTCGTCAACGGCGTCGCCAAGACCTACGCGATGACGGGCTGGCGCGTCGGCTGGATGCTCGGGCCGAGCGATGTGATGAGGGCCGCGATCAACTTCCAGTCACACACAACGAGCAATGTCAGCAACGTCGCCCAGCAGGCCGCGCTGGCAGCGGTGAGCGGTGACCTCTCGGCCGTGCACATGATGCGCGAAGCGTTCGAGCGGCGCGGCAAGACGATGCATACGATGCTCAACGCCATTGACGGCGTGACGTGCATCGAGCCCCAGGGCGCGTTCTACTGTTTCGCGAACCTGCAGGGCTTGCTCGGCCGACCGCTCGGCGGGCACGTCTCGAACAGCACACTCGAACTCGCAGACGTGGTGCTCGGTCAGGCCAAGGTCGCATTCGTGCCCGGCGAAGCGTTCGGAGCACCGGGTTACGCCCGGTTCTCGTTCGCGCTCGGCGACGACGACCTCGCAGAAGGCATCCGCCGTATCGCCGAATTCGCTCACGGCTGATTCGCAAGCGCCGCCGCGCGCAAGGTTGACAGAGTCGTGCGGCTGGTGCTGATTTCTGCCGGCAGGCGCAGGTGGAGCAGAGTCGGCCGGCCGTTCCCGAGCGCCCGAGCAAACGCCGGTTCGAACTGCCCAGTGGTCTCGACCGACTCGGCGTTCCATCCGTAGGCCACCGCGAGCGCAGCAAAGTCGGGATTGAACAGGTCGGTCCCACTGACCCTGCCCGGGTACTCGCGTTCTTGATGCATCCGGATCGTTCCGAACGTGGCGTTGTCGACGACGACGCTGATCAGCTTTCGTGCGCCGTATGCCGTTGCGGTTGCGAGCTCCTGGCCGGTCATCAAGAAATCACCGTCTCCGGTGATGTTCACGACCGTGCGATCCGGGTACAGCAGCGCGGCCGCCACGGCAGCGGGCACGCCGTATCCCATCGCGCCCGAGGTCGGCGCGAGTTGAGTTCGGCCGAAGTGCTGCAGGCCGGGGTAGCGGCAGAAGCGGTGAAGCCAGCCGCTGTAGTTGCCGGCGCCGTTGGTGTAGACGGTATCGGCCGGCGCGAGCCGCTGGATCGTCATGATCACCTCGGCCATGTCCATCGGCTCGACAGGCGTCGAAACGAGATTGGCCTCGTAGTCGGCGTGGGCCCGAGCCGTTGATGCGGCCCATGGTGCGACAGGTGGAGCGCCCATCGTCTCGAGCGCGTGCGCGGCCGACGCCATCGACGACTGGATCAGGAGATCGGCTGCGTAGACCCGACCGAGTTCCTCCGCACCGGCATGGATGTGCACCAGCTTCTGGGCCGGTCGCGGCGCCCGCAGCAGGGTGTAGCCGCCGGTCGTCATCTCGCCGAGGCGGGCGCCGACGGCCACGACGAGATCGGCACTGCGGATTCGCTCGGCGAGCTCGGGGTTGAGGCCGATGCCCACGTCGCCCGCATAGTTCGGGTGGCGGTTGTCGAACAGGTCCTGGAACCGGAATGCGCAACCAACGGGCAGTTGCCAGGCCTCCGCAAAGCGTTGGAGGGCCGTACAGGCCGCCCCGTCCCATCCGCTGCCCCCGACGATCACGAACGGCCTTTGTGCCGCGACCAGCATCTCGCGCAGCGTTTCGAGCGAATCGGGCGTCGGCCACGACTGAGCAGCCTCGACGCGGGGCAGCACGGGAGCCTCGGTGGGCTGGGTCAGCATGTCTTCGGGCAGGACGACGACGACCGGACCGGGACGGCCCTGCATCGCGGTGTGGAACGCCCGCGCGACGTACTCGGGCAGGCGACCCGGATCGTGCACCTCGCCGACCCATTTGGCCATGCCGAGTGTGCCGGGGCCGAACATCTGGCGGTAGTCGACCTCCTGGAACGCTTCGCGATCGCGCTGTTCAGCAGCCACCTGGCCGATGAACAGCACCATCGGGGTGCTGTCCTGGAATGCCGTGTGGAGACCGATGCTCGCGTTCGTAGCGCCAGGACCGCGGGTCACCAAGCACACACCGGGGCGGCCGGTGAGCTTGCCCTGCGCCTCGGCCATGAACGCCGCGCCACCTTCTTGCCGGCAGGCGATGAACCGGATCGCATCCCGGTGCTCGTGGAACCCGTCGAGCACGGCGAGGAAGCTCTCACCGGGAACGCCGAAGCACGTGTCGATGCCCTGCTCGATCAATGCCTCGATGAGTAGGTGGCCGGCGAGGCGTGAAGTTGGCGTTGTCGTCACACGGCGAACTTAGCTGCGAGCGAGTCGGTCATCTCCACCACAGTGAAGAGCGGATCGCAAGACCCGTCGCCGTCGCCAGCACGACGCATTCGACGACCTGTTCGGCCGCGCCGAGCACATCGCCGGTGATTCCACCCAACTTGCGCTTCGTCAACCACGCGACGCTGGAACCTGCGACCAACGATCCGGCCACGAACGGGCCGACCCACCATCCGGTGGCCACGGCGGCGATGATCACGCCGCTCGACACGCCGGCAAGCCCACGTCCGCGCGGAAGTGATCGTGCGTACTCTGCGCCGAGTCCATCCGGGCGGGCGACGGGGACGGCAACCATCAACCCGACCGCGGTTGCCCGGCCGAGCGCGTGCGCTGCCACCGTGCATGCAAACGCTGCGGCGGGGGAGAAGCCGAGTGAGCCAAGGCACGCGACACGGACGACGATCGATCCGCACAGCGCTGCAACGCCGTACGTGCCGTGCAGCGGATCGTCGAGAATGCGGATCCGATCGTCGCGGGTCCACCCACCCGCGAACGCGTCGGCCGTGTCGGCGAGACCATCCTCGTGGAACGCGCCGGTGATCAGCACACCGAGTAGTACTGCGAGAGCGGCGCCGACGAACGGTGGGACGATGTGGAACAGGCCGGCTGCAGCGCCGCCGACGATTCCGCCGACGAGCGCGCCGACGATCGGGAACCACGGCACGGCGGCCGTAAGGCTCGGCGGACCACCGGTCGGCACGGGCACCCGCGTGAGCAAGACGATGGCACCGCGAAGGTTGCGCATCAGCCGAACCATTCCCCGAACGTCGGCACCTCGGTGATGCCTGCGCACGCCATCGCCACGAGCGGCACCGCGGCCATCGCGCCGCTGCCTTCTCCGAGGCGCATTTCGAGGTCGAGCAGGGGCAGTTTGTCGAGACGCTCGAGCAGGCGACGATGGCCGGGCTCGGCGGAGCAGTGGCCGACGAGGCAGTGGTCGAGCGCTGTCGGTGCGATGCTGGCGAGTGGCATCGCGGCCGCTGTCACGACGTAACCGTCGATCAGCACCGGCAGTTGGCGGTGCCTCGCGGCGACGATCGCGGCGGCCATGGCAACGAGCTCGGCGCCGCCGACTTCGCGCAGGACCTCGAGCGGATCGAGCACGCCGACGATGCGGGTAACGGCTTCGCGTACGGCTTTGCGTTTGCGTGACAACCCTTCGTCGTCGACGCCCGTTCCGCGTCCGACCCACGCGGCAACCTCGCCACCGCCGAGCGCGGCGGCGACGGCCGCTGCCGCAGTGGTGTTGCCGATGCCCATCTCGCCGAGCACGAGCAGGTCGGCGTCGATGCCCTGCACCGCGTCGCGTCCAGCGGCGACGGCCTCGTTGAAACGTTCGGTGGACATCGCCGATTCGTACCGGATGTCGCCTGTGGGACGGCCGACTCCAACGTCGATCGCCTCGACCGAAGCGCCGGCGACGGCAGCGAACGCAGTGATGGTGCTCTTTCCGGCGCGGTACGCCGCGAGCATCGCGCGGGTGACGTCGGCCGGATACTTGCTGACGCCGGCGGCGGTCACGCCGTGGTCGGCGGCGAAGATCAACGCGGCCGGTCGGCGTACGGCCGGGCTGGACGTGCGCTGCCATCCTGCTACCCACGCTGCGACGGAGTCGAGGCGCGCGAGCGCGCCACTCGGGCGGAGGATGTTCGCAGCCCGTTCGACGACAGCCTGATAAGCTACTTCGTCGTGGGTCGGCAGAGTGGCGACAGCTTCGCGAAGCCAGTCCGATGCGTTCATGTCAGGAACTCCCATGGATTGTGAAGGGGCACGGCGCGGCCCGCCACGAGGAACAACGACCGGCGCGCGGCGCCGGCCCAGTGGCGATTGACGCGCCCGAGCAGATCGCGGTAGCGGCGGCCGAGCTCGTTGTCGGGGTGGATGCCCAAACCGACCTCGTTGGTGACGACGACGGTCGGTGCGGGGCGCGCCGCAGCAATGAGCGCGTCGCTGGCGGTGGCGGCGAGTATGGCGTCGTCGGTCCACTCACCGAGCAGCGCGTTTGCGAGCCACAGGGTGAGGCAGTCGACGATCACGAGGTGGTCCGCCGGCGCGGCGCAGAGCGCGTCGCCTACCCCGAGCGGAGCCACGATCGTCGGCCACGGCGGACGCTCGGCCCTGTGGCGGGCGATCCGTCGGGCCATGTCGTCGTCGAGGGCCTCCGCCGTCGCGATGAACGTGACAGCGTTGCCGTGACGTTGGCCCATCTGCACCGCAAGATCGCTCTTGCCGCTGCGCGCCCCACCGATGAGCAGCGTCAGGCCATCCACGACTAGTAGTCGATTCCGCGCTTGGCACGGATGCCTGCGTTGTACGCGTGCTTCACTTCGCGCATCTCCGTGACAGTGTCGGCGATGTCCTGCAACGCTTCGCTGGCATCGCGGCCGGTGACGATGATGTTGACGTGAGGCGGGCGATCGCGCAGCGTCGCGATGACGTCGTCGGTGTCGATCCAGCCCCAGTTGATGAGATACGTGAGTTCATCCAGGATCACGAGGGAATGCTCGCCGGCCTCGATCAGCGCTCGAGCCGTCTCCCAACTCTCGCGGGCCAATGCCTTGTCGTGATCGAGGTTGTCGGAGTCCCAGGTGAAACCGTGCCCGAGCGCCTGCCAGTCCACGCCGAGTTGGCGGCCCACCGTCTCCTCACCGACCTTCCAGTCGCCACTCTTGATGAACTGCAGGACGGCGACCTTCCAGCCGCGCGCCACACCGCGTACCATCACACCGAACGCCGCCGAACTCTTGCCCTTGCCGTTGCCAGTGTTCACGACGAGCAACGACTTCGCCGAGCGCAGGCCATCAGGGCGGGGATCCTCGACCGGCGGGTCGTCGAGGAACGCGCTTGCGGAATCGGAGCCGTCGTTGGTCGGGGTGATGTGCGTCATTGGATCGCGAAGTCTAGGCACGGGCTGCTATGTTCGATCCCGTTCCGGTCCGCCGGAGCCGCATAGTTCCAGCGAAGTCGGTGAGAACCCGGCGCTGTCCCGCAACGGCGATGCCGCTCAGAAAGTCTTGAGCGGACGAGTCCGGTCGCCTGGCCTGTGTGCGCAACCGAAACCCTCGAGGCAAGGGTGGTTCGCGTGGAGGGAAACCTCCGTTCGGATCCGTTCTTGTCCTCCAAAATCCTTGGAGGATTCTGATGTCCAGATTCAGGAGAACCGCCGTTCTGCTCGGCGCTTCATTCGTGATCATTGCGGGCTGTGGCAGCGACAAAGCCACGTCGAAACCGACGACGGCGAGCGCTCCGTCGACCGCGAGCCCCGGCCCGACAACCGCGAGCCCCGGCCCGACGGCCGCCAGCTCGCCGTCGGGCGCCGCCGGATCGGCCGGCTCCGTTGTGGACACGTCGGCGACCGGCACGTCGGCGACCGGCACGTCGGCTGCCGGCACGTCGGTTGCCGGTGTCGCGTACTCCGTCAAGGCAGCGAATGGCACCGTCACCCTCGCCGCCAAGCCGGTGAAGATCGTGTCGCTCTCACCGACGCACACCGAAATGCTGTTCGCGATCGGTGCCGGTGCACAGGTCATCGCCGTCGACGATCAGTCGAACTACCCAGCTGGGGCCGTCGCCGTGAAGTCCGATCTCTCCGGCTTCACGCCCAACGTCGAGGCAATCGCGGGCTACAAGCCCGATCTCGTCGTCGTCGGTGACGATACGAACAATGCGCTGACGAGCCAGCTCGGTGCGCTCAAGATCCCGGTGTGGTCCGGTCCCGCCGCGACCTCGCTCGACGATGTGTACACGGAGATCGAGCAACTCGGCGTTCTCACCGGCCACATCGCCGACGCCACCAAGCTGGTCGCCGACATGCAGAGTGACATCAAGTCGATCCTGGCCGAGGTGCCCCAGTCGGGGACGCCGCTCACGTACTACCACGAGCTCGATCCGACGTACTTCTCGACGAGGTCGACCACGTTCATCGGCCAGATCTACTCGCTCGCCGGTTTGCACAACATCGCCGACGGCGCCGCGGCCGGCAACGACTACCCCCAGTTGAACTCCGAATTCATCGTCTCGGCCAAGCCGCAGCTGATCTTCCTCGCCGACACGAAATGCTGCGGCCAGACTCCAGCGACCGTCGCCGCCCGCGATGGTTGGTCCGACATCCCGGCAGTCAAGAACCGTGGGGTGATCGCGATGGATGATGACATCGCCTCCCGCTGGGGACCCCGTGTCGTCGATTATCTCCGAGCCGTTGTCGCCGCCGTGAAGACTGCTGCGCAAGTACCCGCCGGCTGATCCGGATGGACGGGCAGCCTTCAGCCTTCGAGAGCGTCGGGGCGGTTTCGCCTCGACCCAGCTGGTGGCTGCCCGCTTCGATCCTGGTGCTCGTCGGTGCCGTCGTCCTCGGTGCCTACATCGGTCCGGCGGGTGGTATCACGAGTGCCAACTGGCATCTCATCTGGACGGTCCGGATGCCGCGGGTTGCCTTGGCAGCACTCGTCGGAGCAATGCTGTCCGTCGCCGGCGCGAGCTATCAGGGGGCGTTCCGCAATCCCCTTGCCGACCCGTATCTGCTCGGCGTGGCAGCGGGATCGGGGCTTGGCGCAACCATCGTGTTCGTAGCCGGCCGTTCCGATACGAGCGGCTGGATCATCGACCCGTTGCCCCTCGCATCGTTCGTCGGTGGGCTCACCGCGGTGTTCGTCACCTACCTGATCGGTGCAGCGTTCGGTTCGTCGCGCTCCTCGCTGACGCTGGTGCTCGCGGGTGTAGCCGTCACGTCACTTGCGACGGCGATCCAGACATTCATCCTGTACCGCAACAACGACGTGATCCGCGAGGTGTACAGCTGGATCCTCGGTCGCCTCGGCACCGCGACGTGGCGAGACGTCAGGCTCGTCACGCCGTACATCGCGATCAGTTGCATCGTGCTGTTGTTGCATCGTCGCCAATTGGACGTGCTGCGCGTCGGCGACGACGAAGCGGCATCGCTCGGGATGCAGGTCGCCCGGGTACGGCTGATCGTCGTGGTTGCGGCCACCCTCGGCACGGCAGCGGCGGTGTCGGTGAGCGGCCTCATCGGTTTCGTCGGCATCGTCGTGCCCCACGCCGTGCGGATGATGGCCGGAGCAAGCTACCGCCGGCTGCTGCCGCTGACGATCGTGCTCGGCGCGACATTCCTGATCCTCACCGACATTCCCGGGCGGGTGTTGAGCCATGGCGCAGAGACGCCGATCGGAGTTGTCACGGCGTTCTTCGGCGCCCCGTTCTTCATCGTCGTGTTGATGAGAAGGCGGCGAGCGCAGTGAGCTCGCTAGTGCTCTCGCGGCTGTCGGTCCGGTACGGCAAGCGCACGGTCGTGCACGAGTTCAGCGCCACTGTCAAGCCCGGCGATTGGCTGTGCCTGATCGGGCCGAACGGCGCCGGCAAGTCGTCGATCCTGCGGGCGATCACCGGCCTCGCTTCACACTCGGGCGACGTCAGCGTCGACGGCTCACCGCTGAAACTTCGCTCGCCACGCCGGCGCGCCGAACTCGTGGCATACGTACCACAGTCGCCGTCGCTGCCGGCGGAGATGTCGGCGTTCGACTACGTGTTGCTCGGCCGCAATCCCTACATCAGCTACTTCGGCACCGAGACGGCACACGACAGGTCGATGGTCGCGAACGTGCTCGGCCGCCTGGACATGCTCGATTTCGCGGACCGAAGCCTCGGCTCGTTGAGCGGTGGCGAGCAACAGCGGCTCGTCATCGCGAGGGCGCTCGCCCAGGAGGCGCCGATCCTGCTCCTGGACGAGCCGACGAGCTCACTCGACATCGGCCATCAGCAGCAGGCGCTGGAACTTGTCGATCGGCTCCGCCACGAACACGGTCTGACGGTGATCTCGGCGATGCACGATCTGACGCTCGCCGGCCTCTATGCCGATCGGCTGGCCCTGCTCCACGAGGGCCACATGGTGATGAGCGGCACCGCCGCGCAGGTGCTGCGGGCCGAGACCCTTGCGGAGTTCTACGGCGTCAGCGTGTCCGTGCACCACGAACCGGACGGCACTGTCGTGGTGGTTCCGCGTCGGACGAATTCGTAGGCTCTGACTCCATCGCGCAGCCCGGTCACGCAGCGGCGGAATGGGCGTTTTCGGAGACGATGCGGTGCACTGCGGCACCGGTCAACTCGTCGGACTCGAGCAGCGCCCTCGCGATGCTCATCAGCGCATCCCGGTATTCGAGCACCATGCATGCAGCCCGGTCGGCGGCGCTGTCGAGGATGCTGTTGACCCTGGCGCGGCTGACATCGTCGGCCAACACCTTGGCGACGAGGTTGCCGGCCCCCGGCATCATTGCGGCCTCGAGGCTGATCAGACTGTCACCGGCGCCGAGTTGTCCGACGAGCTGCGCGGCGACCGTCGTCGCAACGGCGAGATCGGATGCGATGCCACTGCTCGCCTCCCCCAACTCCTGCGCTTCGGCGGCGCGACCCGCGAGCGCGATGACGATGAGATCGGACGCTTCTGATGGCGTGCGGAGATACTTCTCGTCGGCATCGGCGTGCGAGACGAGGCCGAGCGCCGCGCCGCGCCGCAGTATCGATGCGATCCGGATTTCGCGCCCGAACAGCGCAGCAGTGAGTGCGTGGCCAGCCTCGTGGATCGCGACCCGATTGCGCTCGTCGGGGTGATAGCCGACCTCGTGCGCAAGCCCAACCTCGGTGATGAGTTGGGCCTCGACGATGTCATCTGCCGTCATGGCCCGCCGGCCGTGGCGCAGCGCGATGATCAATGCCTCGTCGAGGAGGCGCTCGATCCGGACCGGAGAGTAGCCGCCGGAGACATCGGCGATGAACTGTCCTGTGACCGTTTCGGTGTGCGACTTGCGGTCGAGGTAGTAGTTGGCGATGTCGACCCGGTCCGAGTGTGGTGGCAGGTCGAAGTGGATGACGCGGTCGAAGCGACCTGGGCGGAGCAGCGCCGGGTCGAGATCGGCCGCGCGGTTGGTCGCCGCGATCAGCAAGACGTTGGCCGTCGTCGGCTTTGAGCGGGAGATCGCCCTGTCTTCTGGCAGCAATGCGTTGATTCGATCGATCATCTTCGACTTCGTCTTCTGCCAGCCGGTGGGCAGGTCGAAGCTTTGCATCTGGACGAGCAGTTCGTTGACGATGCCGACGCTTCCCTCCCGCGAGGAGTTGGAGCTCATCCCGCTGCGCGAGCCGCCGATCGCATCGAACTCCTCGATGAAGCCGATCGCCCCGCCCTCAGCCCTGGCCGCCTTGCGCATCGCCTTGAAGAACGTGCGCAGTTTGCGGTTCGTCTGCCCGAAGAACATCGACTGGAATTCGCTGGCCGACACGAATAGGAACGGAACTCCGGCCTCGGCAGCCAACGCCTTGGCAAGGTATGTCTTGCCTGTGCCCGGCGCGCCTTCGAACAACACGCCTCGGCGGGGGGAACCGCCGAGTTCGTCGGCGAAGGTCTGATGATTGAGGAATAGGTTGAGCGTGTCGATGGCTTCGCGGCGGGTCGCCTCGGCGCCGACGACGTCGGCGAGGCGGATCTTCGAGTCCGAAGCACGGAGCAGGGTATGCGGCGAACGGCCGGCGCCGAGATACGGCAAGAGCGCGAGTGCTCCCATCATGACGAGCAACACGACGAGCAGGGTCAGTTCGGGGCTGTTGCGAATGATGCTCGGCAGGCCGGGACGGACCGGATCGCCGCTCAGTTCGCGGTACCAGAACCACAGCAGTGGGATGCCGAGGAGCACCACGAGCTTGACGAGCCGGCGCTGGCGCTGGCGCTCACGGTTCGCGGTCGTGTCCACGTTGTGCCCGCGAACCAACGTGCCGTATTGCAGATCGGTGATGTCCATGGCAATCTCCTGTTCGAGCCGGTGCCGACACAGTACCACGGCACTCACGCTCCGTGACAGGACGTCACCCTGAGCGGTTTGTCAAGGACGACGTGTAGGCCGTCTTGAGAGTTGCTTGCCGATCGACGGAGGCTGAACGGGCGCCCGATCGGGGTCACCTCTGCATCGGGGTCACCTCTGCATCTGGTCACCTCTGCATCTGGTCACCTCTGCATCTGGTCACCTCTGCATCTGGTCACCTCTGCGTCTGGTCACCTCTGCGTCTGGTCACCTCTGCGTCTGGTCACCTCTGCGGGGCCGATCCCCCTGCGCCTGGCGGGATGGCCAACGGCCATGGTACGGCGTCGGGATCGAGCATCCAGCCTCGGCTGCGCACCGTCCTGATCGCATCCGGGCCGAGCGCTCTGCGGACGCCGACGAGCAGCGAATCGCACCGGCGGTCACTGCGGTCGGTGATGCCGATCCTTCTCGCGAGCTCACGGCGGCTGATCACCCGGCCGGCGTTCTCGGCGAGCACGAAGAGAACAGCCCGCTCTTGTGGACCGAGATGCCCGAGGGGGTCGGAGGCATCCGGACCGGGGATCACAAGAGCAGGGCTGAACATTGAGGTGACCATAAAAGAATCGGGTTTCTCGCATGTTCGACGAATGTGAACGCCGTGTGAACCGAGGTGTCAAGCCGTACAACCGAAGCGAAGTTCAACTGCTGCGCTGTCACGTCGGGCTGAGAGCGCCGCGTCTGCCCGCGTGATCATCGTACCGGCGCGGGATTGGACGGGCAGTGAGTGGTAGCGGCAGTTTTGCCGGGGCCGGGGCCGGGCGGCGCCAGCGGCGATAGTCATGTCCGATTTCCGCTGGGAAGCCTGTCCGAAATCCGCCAGACTCAGGACGTGATCGAGGACCCGGAACAGTGCTACCGAGCGGTGTCGAGTAGAGACAGCCGTTTCGACGGATGGTTCGTGACCGCCGTGCGTACGACCGGCATCTACTGCCGGCCGTCGTGCCCGGCGATCCGGCCGAACCGCGCCAACGTCTCGTTCTTCGCGTCCGCTGCCGCTGCTCAGCGCAATGGATACCGAGCCTGCAAGCGGTGCCGCCCGAATGCGACGCCCGGCTCGCCGGAGTGGAACACGCGAGCCGACGTCGTCGGGCGGGCGATGCGGTTGATCGCCGACGGCGTGGTCGATCGTGAGGGAGTGCACGGGCTCGCAGATCGGCTGAACTACAGCGACCGCCAACTCAACCGCCTGCTCACTGCGGAGATGGGCGCCGGCCCGCTCGCGCTCGCCCGCATCCAGCGGGCCCAGACCGCGCGGTTGTTGATCGAGACGACGGGCATGTCGTTCACCGACATCGCATTCGCTGCCGGATTTTCGAGCGTGCGCCAATTCAACGAGACGGTCAGGCAAGTGTTCGCAGTCGCTCCCTCCGAGCTGCGTTCGCGGCGTGCCAGGGTGCCCGTCGGCCCCGGCACGGTCACCGTACAGCTGCCACATCGCGTCCCCTACGACGCCGCATCGATCTTCGGGTTCCTCGGAATGCGCGCCGTGCCTCGCGTGGAGTCCTGGGATGGGGTCACCTACGCGAGGGCGCTCACCCTTCCCCACGGTCACGGCACCGTCGCCTTGCGCCCGATCGACGGCGCCATTCATTGCGAGCTCCGCCTCGATGACTGGCGCGATCTGCAAGCTGGCGTACAGCGATGCCGTCGCCTGCTCGACCTCGACGCGGACCCGGTCGCGGTCGACGCGGTCCTCGCTGGTGACCCAGTACTTGCACCGCTGATCGCGGCGCGGCCGGGTCTGCGCTCGCCGGCTCATGTCGATGGCGACGAGCTCGCCGTACGCGCGGTTCTCGGCCAGCAGGTGTCCGTCGTCGGCGCTCGAACACTCGCGGCACGTCTCGTCCAAACGCTCGGCGAGCCTCTGTCGTATCCAGTCGGTGCAGTCACCCACGCGTTCCCGACAGCCGCCGCGATTGCCGACCTGGATCCAGCGCAACTCGCGATGCCGCAATCGCGCAAGAACGCGTTGCAGCGGATGTGCGCAGCGTTGGCGAGCGGCGAGATCGTCATCGATGCCGGCGTCGACCGGGCCGAGATGGCCGAACGGCTGCTGGCCCTTCCCGGCCTCGGGCCGTGGACGGTGTCGTACATCGCGATGCGTGCGCTCGGCGACCCCGATGTGTTCTTGCCGACCGACCTCGGCGTGCGTCATGGGCTCGAACGACTCGGTCTCGACGGCTCGCCGAAGGGCGCACTCGGCGCATCTCAAGCGTGGCGGCCATGGCGGTCGTACGCACTCCATCACCTGTGGGCCCAGCTGTCGTAGCTGCTCGTCGACACGAACAACGAACCTAACGAACACGAAACGAACGACGAAACAAAAGAAGAGGACGAGGACACCAATGTTGTACGAAACCATCATCGACAGCCCGGTCGGGCCACTCACCCTGATCGCTTCCGACAAGGGCCTGCGCGCGGTGCTGTGGGAGCAGGAGAAGCAAGGCCGCGTCCGGCTCGGCGAGATCGAAGGTGGAGGCGATGATCCGAACGGTGTGCTCAGCGCAGCGGTCGAGCAACTCGGCGAATACTTCGCCGGCGACCGTCACACGTTCGATCTCCCCCTCGATCCGGTCGGCAGCGATTTCCAGCGTTCAGCGTGGCAGGCGCTCTGCACGATCCCGTTTGCCGAGACAGTGAGCTACGGCGAGCAGGCGAGACGGATGGGCGACGCGCGCAAGGCCCGTGCTGTCGGCGCCGCGAATGGCCGCAATCCGATCTCGATCATCGTGCCGTGCCACCGCGTCGTCGGCGCCGACGGGTCACTCACGGGCTTCGCAGCGGGCGTCGAGACAAAGGCGTGGCTGCTTGACCACGAGCGCCGGGTGTGGCTGGAGTCGCGGTCGTGACTGCGACCAGCCGCTGATGCGGCTCAAGCCCGGTTCTTGGCGCGGGCGGTCTGCTCGCGGCGCAGTCGGGCTGCGCCCTGCTCCTGGGCCTTGCGCTCCTTGCGTTGTGCCTTGAGTGCGAGGCGGCCGGCGTCTTCTTGCTTCAACGGAAGTAATGGAGCGAGCGGCTTGGGATCCACCGGCGGGAGCTTGACGGCGTCGTCGTTCTTCAGCATCGCGACGATGATCGATGAAGCGGGAGCCTCGCCGACCACGGTGGAGGCGAGCATCAAGCGCACCGCGCCGACACCGTGCTTTTCGATCAGGCCGGGCATCACGCCTTGGAGCTCTTCCTCAGTCGGGAAGTCGGACTTGTCGCCGAGTTGGGTGACACAATCGGCGAGGCATGTGTCGGACAGCACGACACCGAGGCGCTGCAGGTCACCGTTGAGCCGGCCCTTGTGGGCGGCGGCCCGTATCGCCGCGATCACGCCGGCCGCCGCGCCTTCGTCTCGTGCGCCGTCTTCGACGCGTGCTTCGTCTTCGTCTCGTGCTTCGTCTTCGACGCGTGCTTCGTCTTCGACGCGAACATCAGCGATCCGCTTGATCGCGACGACGTGATCCTCCGGCAGCCCGGCAAGGAGAGCGGCGAGCTCTTCGTCGGTTGTGGCGATGAGAGCGCGGTCGAGAAGGGATAGTGCGGCGATGTGCGCTTTGGTCGTATTCACGGCCTACACCATACGACCGAGACCATGGCCAACCACCCGTTTCATCAACGGACGGACACCGCCATCAGTCCTCGAAGTCGAATTCCTGCACGCCTCGAGCACGTTGATGGTAGTCGCCGGCCTCGTCCACCCACCACGCCTTCGTTGTGACCAAGCCGGTTGGCTGGTCCAGCGAACCGGCCGCGATGCACAGCTTTTCGGGGATCGCGGCCGCCTTCCAGAACAGCGTCGATCCGCACACCCTGCAGAATCCGTACGACACGGTTTCGTCGGGCTGGTACCACGTGAGTGTTTGCTCCGCCGCAAACGCGATCTGATCAGGATGGATCGCTGTCGCAGCCATGTGATGCCCGGTGATCCGCCGGCACCGGCCGCAGTGGCAGTTGTACACGTCGCGCAGTTCGCCGGTGATCTCGAACCGAACCCCGCCGCAGTCGCACCTTCCTCGTTGCATGATGTCTGATGGTACGTCGACTGATGGTGCAACCCTGAGCTCGGCGACGAGGTCCACTCGGTCGGCGAGTTTGCGCCGAGCGAACTAGTCTGACGCTTGTGGACTCTGCCGGATCGCAGGTGTCGCTCGATCGCCGGGGTGTGATCTGGGGACTCGTTGGTGTCGCCGTCACGCTCGCGCTCACCTTCCTCGGCAGCGACAGGCTGGTTTGGTTCGACGCCGCACTGCTCGGCTACCTGTTCGGTCTGATCTTCGCCGTGTTCGGTGTGGTCTACCGATATGCGGTGTGGATCCGGCGTCCGCCGACTGCGATGTTGAACCGTCGCGGATGGGACGCGTTTCGGCAACGCAAAGCGCGCAATGTCGCCGCCCTGCCGTCGCTCGTGGCAACGCAGCTGTTGACGCAGGGTTTCATCCGGCGCCGGTCACGGACGCGGTGGTTCGCTCATCAGCTGGTTTTCTGGGGATGCATCCTCGCTGCGCTCGTCACGTTCCCGCTGACGCTCGGATTACTGCACTTCGAGAGCGTCGGCCAGCAAGCTGACCGATATCAGGTGTTCATCTCCCGCGTCGGCACGCTGCGCTTCGACGCGGCCAGCACGTTCGGCTGGTTGATCTTCCACGCGCTCGACATCGCGGCTGTGCTCGTACTTGCCGGTGTCTTCATCTTTCTGCGTCGTCGCCTGCGCGATCCGGGTGCCATGGCCGTGGAACGCAGCGGCGATTTCTTGGCGTTGGCCGGTTTGTTCGCCGTTTCGGTGACCGGTCTGTTCCTCACCGTGTCGAGCAAGTGGCTGGAGGGTCGCTTTTACTCGGCGCTCAACACGATCCACGCCCTCACGGTCATCTTGGGGCTGATGTACTTGCCGTTCGGGAAGTTGTTCCATATCTTCCAGCGTCCGGGCAACCTCGGTGTCGTCTACTACAAGCGAGCGAACGACGAAGGCCCGCCGGCGGTGTGCCGGCGTTGCGGCCTCGCTTTCGCCAGCGCGCAGCAGGTCGCCGATCTCAAGGAAGTACTGCCCCAAGTGGGATTCGACTACGGAATGGACGGTGGCGGAAATTATCAGGATACGTGCCCGCGTTGTCGCCGAGTCCAGCTCACCTTGGCTCAATCTGCACGCGTTGGAGGATTCGGCTGATGGCAAAACTACCGCTCACCGAGCAACAGCTGATCGAGGCGTACGGTCCCCATCTCAACGAGGCTCCACCTGGGGGTTGGGACGCCGGCCTCGAGATAGACCGCGTCGTGAACACTCACTGCTGCTTCTGCGGGCAACAGTGCGGCATCAAGTTGAAGGTGCGGGACAACGCCGTTGTCGGATTCGAGCCGTGGTACGAGTTCCCGTTCAACGAGGGCAAACTCTGCCCAAAGGGCGTGAAACGCTATTTGCAGGGCAGTCACCCTGATCGATTGCTGCACCCGATGGAACGCGATCCGGCAGCACCAGGTGGATTCCGCCAGGTCTCCTGGGACCACGCTCTCGACCGTGTCGTTGGCGAGATCCGCCGGATCCAACAGACATACGGCGACGACGCGTTCGCGATGCTGTCAGGTGTTTCGCTCACGAACGAAAAGTCCTACCTGGTCGGCAAGTTCGCCCGCCTCGGACTGCACACTGCGAACCTCGACTACAACGGGCGGTATTGCATGGTGTCGGCCGGCGCCGGTAGTAAGAAGGCGCTCGGCGTCGACCGTTCGCCAAACCCGTGGAGCGACATTCCGCTTGCGGACGTGGTGTGGATCGCCGGGTCGAACGTGGCGGAGACGTTCCCGATCACGACGAGCTACATCTGGCGAGCCCGCGATCGTGGAGCGAAACTGATCGTGCAGGACCCGCGAGTCGTTCCGCTCGCGCGAACGGCCGATCTGTTCCTCGGGGTCCGACCCGGAACCGACTCGGCGCTCTTCGGTGCCGTGTTGCACACCCTGATCCGCAGGGACTGGCTCGATCACGAGTTCGTCGACGCCCACACGCTCGACTTCGACGACGCTGTCGCTGCCGTTGCCGACATGACTCCGAGGTGGGCGGCCGATATCACGGGTGTGCCGGCCGCCCGGATCGAACAGGCGGCGGAGTGGTGGGGCTCGTCGGCGACGGGAATGTTGCTGCACGCGCGTGGTATCGAGCAGCACACCAAGGGAGTCGACAACGTGCTCGCTGCGATCAACCTCGGGCTCGCAACCGGCAAGTTCGGCAAGCCCGGCTGCGGTGTCTCGACGATCACAGGTCAGGGCAACGGTCAGGGAGGGCGTGAGCACGGTCACAAGTGCGACCAGCTGCCCGGCAACCGGGACATCTCCAACCCGGAACATCGCGCCCACGTGGCATCGGTGTGGGGTTGCGACGAATCGGAGATTCCGGGTAAGGGCATCCCGGCCCAGGAGATCATCGAGGCGATCCACGCCGGCAAGATCAAAGGGTTGCTGTCGATCTGTTTCAATCCCCTTGTGTCGTCACCAGACTCGAACTTCACGGCCGCTGCGCTGGACAGGCTCGAGTTCTATTCGGTGATCGAGTTCTTCTTGTCCGAAACTGCCCAGCATGCCGACGTAGTGCTTCCCGGTTCGCTCCACGAAGAAGACGAAGGGACGGCGACGAGTGGCGAAGGGCGGATCATCAAGATCAACGCGGCCGTCGAACCCCCCGGTGAGGCGCACCTCGACTGGCAGATCCTGCTCGACATCGCCGAACGCCTCGGCAAGGGCAAATATTTCCCGTACAAGAACACCCAGGAGATCTTCGAGGAACTCCGTCTCGCGTCGGCCGGCGGAACCGCCGACTACCTCGGCGCGACCTGGGACCGGATCGAGAACGAGATGGGGTTGTTCTGGCCGATCCCCGAAATCGGTCACCCCGGCACACCGCGCCTGTTCGAGGGCGGCAGGTTCTTCCATCCCGACGGCAAGGCGCGTTTCCACGGTGTGCCGTTCAAGGAATCAGCCGAAGTCGTCGACGACGAGTACCCGGTGTGGCTCACGACCGGCCGTGTCGTGAGCCAGTACCTTTCAGGAACCCAAACGCGTCGCATCGCCGGCCTCGTGGCGCAGTACCCCGAACCTCTGTGCGAGATGCATCCACAACTCGCCGAGAGGATCGGCGTCACCGACGGCGACATCGTCACCGTCACCTCCCGACGCGGCGACATCACGCTTCCCGCCCGGGTCGTGAACACCATCCGCCCGGACACCGTGTTCATCCCGTACCACTGGCCGGGCGCCAAAGCCGCGAACCAACTCACCAATCGCGCCGTCGACCCGATCTCGAAAATGCCCGAATTCAAGGTTGCGGCCGTACGCATCGCTCGCAGCCCTGGCCACGTCGAGACCACCGATCGGCGCGACCTCGAGCTTCACGAAGGACCATCATGAGATACGGCATCGACGATTCCCCGGTGTTCGTGATCGATCAGAGCCGGTGCATCGGCTGCGAAGCGTGCGTGCAGGCCTGCATGGAATGCGGCACCCACCGCGGCCAATCGCTGATCCATCTCGAGCGCATCGATCAAGCCACGACGACCCAGACCGCACCGATGGTCTGCATGCACTGCGAGGACCCGACCTGCGCCCAGGTGTGCCCAGCCGATGCGATCAAACAGACCGAGGACGGCATCGTCCAATCTGCTCTCAAACCGCGCTGCATCGGCTGCTCGAACTGCGTCCTCGCCTGCCCCTTCGGGGTCCCCAAATACATCGCCGACTTCGACCAGATGATGAAGTGCGACATGTGCACGGACCGCACCTCCGAAGGCTATGCGCCGATGTGCGCATCGGTCTGTCCGAGCGAAGCACTGTGGTATGGCACGATCGAGAAGTTCAACGAGACCCGCAGTGGTTCACTCCTGCGTGATTTCATGTTCGGCCGCCAAGAAGTTCGAACCAAGGTCTACACCGTCGTCGACGAACTCGGCGCTGGCGCGCTCGACGTCTTTGCCCCGACACGCAGTCATTGGCTCGACGACCCCTTCGGTCTCGAGCAGGAAGCGCTCGACGGATGACCGACGAGCGGGTGACACAACTGCCGACGCCAGTATGGCGACGCGATTTCCCGTACGAAGCAGCGTCGGAAGAGGAAGTGACTCGGCGCGAGTTCGCCCGCTACCTCGTACTCGGCGCCGGCACGATCGCGGTCGCCAACGTTGGCATTGCAGTGTGGACCCAGCTACGCACCATCAACACCGGCGAGCCGCGCGCGCTGGTCGCGTTGACGGACGTGGCGATCGGCGAGCCGTTCCTGTTCCGCTACCCGAACAAGAACGATCCCGCGATCCTCGTTCGCCTCGCCGACCGGGAAGTGGTCGCGTTCAGCCAGAAATGCACTCACCTCGGATGTGTTGTCTACTTCGAGGCAGGACAAGACCGCTGGCACTGTCCGTGTCATGAGGGCAATTTCGAAGCGAGGACCGGGCGAGTGATCTCCGGTCCGCCGACCCGGCCACTCGGACGGATCGACGTCGAAATCCGCGACGACGGTCAGATATGGGCGCTCGGGAAGCCGCAATGAGAGCCTCCGACCGCCGCCGCAAGACATCATCGACGGTCGTGCTGTACGTCATCATCCTCGTCGCGTTCCAACTGTTCCTCGTTACTGTTGCGATGGAAGCGTTCCAGACCGACGCCGAATCACTGGCCTGGGCAACCGCTGCGGTGTCCGTCGTCCTTGCCGGCGCCGCGGCTGCATTCCTGCGCTATCTCCGCCCATGAACTCCGTTGGGCGAGGAGCTACGAGCTCTGCCATTGCGACGCTGTTTCCCGGCTACTTCGCGCTCGTCATGGCCACCGGCATCATCGCCATCGCGGCGAGCCAGCAGAAGCTCACGTGGCTGGCCAGTGGGCTCTACGCCATTGCCGTTGCCGCCTACGCGATCCTCGTCTGCCTGCTCGTCCTGCGAATCGTGCTGTTCCCCCGCCTCTTCGTCAAAGACCTCACCGATCACGCCAAGGGCTTCGCGTTTCTCACCGTCGTCGCCGCATCCAACGTGCTCGGCGCAAGCTCAGCGGTCGTCCACGGCTGGTGGGGACTCGCCTGGACACTGTGGTGGATCAGTCTTGCCCAGTGGGGGTTGCTCGTCTACAGCACTCTTCTCGCGGTCGTGATCCACAGCCCCAAACCAGGCCTCGCTGCGGGCCTCAACGGTTCGTGGTTCTTGCTGACCGTCGCCACCGAGTCCGTCGCGGTCCTCGGTGCGCTGCTCCTCGGGCGGACGAGCAATGACCTGCTGGCGTTCACAGTCCTCAGCGCGTTTGCTCTGGGCATCGTGCTCTACCTCATCGTGATGACGATGGTGTTTCTCCGCTGGACGTTCCACGAACTCGAGCCCACCGAAGCAGACCCACCCGCATGGATCGCGGCCGGAGCTGTTGCCATCACGGTCCTCGCAGGAGCGAACATCCTCCTCGCCAAAGACAAATCGGCACGCATCGCCCGATTGGCTCCCTCCATCGAAGGCGCCGTGATGCTTGCGTGGGCGACGGCCACGTTCTGGTTCCCGCTCATGATCGCAATCGGCGTGTGGCGCCACCTGATCCGGCGGGTACCACTCCGCTACCACCCTTCCTACTGGGCGCTCGTTTTCCCACTTGGCATGTATGGCGTCGCGGTCTTTCGGATGAGGGCGGCAATCGCGCTGACCGCGCTGGGATGGCTGCCCCAGATCACCCTCGGCGCCGCCCTCATCGCATGGGTCGCTGCGTTTTTCGGCTTGGCCACACACGCGATCCAGCGTCTGCGTCGGCGATCGATCTAGTCGACGCCGATCGGTGTGGTCATCGGGCGATCCTCGGAGCCGGTGACGCGCAGGAGCGCCCCGAAAGGGGCGCTCCCGCCATTGTTGCTTCGGCCGGTTCAGACCTTGGACAGCGTCTTGTCTGTTGCTGTGTCGGTGTGGCCGACGGTTTCGGGAACCATCGGGTCACTCGGGGTCTTGAGGAAGTGGACGAGGCCGGCGAGCACGGCAAGCAGCAGTACTGCGGCGGCAAGCAACGAGACCGTTGCGGCGAGGTCGCCCTTTTCACCGAAGACGCTGAAACCGTACGACGTCAACAGCAGGCCGCGCAGCGTTTCGCCCTTGAACATCGTTTCCCGGAGGCCGTTGACCTTGTCCAGTTCGGCTTGGATCGCTGTGGTCGGTTGTCCGGCGTCGGTGGCAGCGGTCAGACGTCCTTTGACCTCGCGTTGCACACCGCCCAGGGTTGCGTAGGTCGCGCCGTCTTGCCCGGCGCCCGTTGCGGACTCCCTCAGGTGGAGCCCGATGTAGTCGTTTGCGTAGCACTCGGCTTTCTTGCCGCTGTCGAGCGGGGTGCCGGCGTACTTGATCAGGCACGAGGAAGCCTTTTCCGGTTCGGCAAGCGCGCTTGCCGGCGTGAACGTGATCTGTTGCTGGCTCAGTTGGTTGCGGACGTAAGACTTCGCGAAGTCGGCGTTGTTCCTCATCACGAGGCCGAGCACGACCAAGAGCGCGGCGATGAGGACACCACCGACGATGAGTAGAAGGTCAAGGGTTCGGCGTTTCATGATGTTGCTCCTCGGTATCAGGTCCCAGCGCATTGCTGGAGACATCACCAGTGTCTGTCACGACCCGCCCGCTCAGTAGGGGCGAATGACCCTGCCCCGCAGGGTCATTCGCGAGTCCTCACATCCCGGGACCGAAAGCCCTACCGGTTCTGGCCTCGACCGTGGGACAATGAGTTCATGACCCGCTACGACCTCGAAGCATCGACGGAGACCCTCGGCCAGGCCGAGTGTGAGGCGCTGTTGGCGCAAGGGACCATGGGCCGGGTTGCTTTCGTGGTCGGCGAATACCCGACCATCCTCCCGGTCAACTACGCGCTGTACGACGGGCTCGTTGTCTTCCGGACCGACGCAGGCGCCAAGTTGTCGAACATTCCGATGAGTTCCGTTGCCTTCGAAATCGATGGACGCGATGGCTCGACCAGCGCATGGAGCGTCATGGTGCAAGGCCGTGCTCGGGAGGTCACCACTGCGCTCGGCGACCGCTACGACGCGCTGCGCAGGTTGGAGATCACGGTGTTGGCGCCCGGCGACAAGACGCACTGGGTGGCGATCGAAATCGTACATCTCAGCGGACGTTCCATCGCCCTGCGAGGATCCGAAACCGACAGCGCAGATGCCCCGCAAGTTGAACGTTCTCGAGGTAGCCGCGAACGGTGAGACGAGTCGGGTTCGATCACGATCTCCGGCATGATCGAACTCGTCGAGACGTAGGTCAGTGGCCGGCTTTCTTTGCACGTCGGTCGGCGAGCAGGGCTGCGTAGACGGCCGCTTCGGTTCGGCGGTGCATGCCCAACTTGGCGAGCATGTTGGAGACGTAGTTCTTGACGGTCTTCTCGGCGAGGAACATTTCATCTGCGATTTGGCGATTGGTGAGTCCGTCTGCGAGCAGCGTGAGGATCCGCCTTTCCTGCTGGGTCAGGTTCGTGGTGCGTTCATCGTCGGGTGGAGGGTTGCGGAGACGCTCGAGCACTCGGGCGGTGACTCGGGGATCGAGCAGTGACTGGCCGGCGGCGACTCGCCGAACGCTGTCGATGAGATCGGCGCCGCGGACTTCTTTCAACACATACCCGGCCGCGCCCGCCATGATCGCATCGAACAAGGCTTCGTCATCGTTGAACGACGTGAGCATCAAACAACGCAAGTCGGGGAGAATGGACCGGAGGTCTCGACAGACCTCAATGCCGTTGCCGTCCGGTAGTCGCACATCGAGGATGGCGACGTCGGGAGATATTGCCGGAACGCGTTGAAGCGCCTGCTCCGCCGTCGACGCCTCACCGACCACCTCGAGGTCGTCGGCCGACTCCAGCAGATCGCGAACACCTCGTCTGACCACTTCATGGTCGTCGAGCAGAAACACGCTGATCATCTCAGTGCTCCTCTTGTCGTGGACGGATCGAATCTGGTACGAATCTAGTTCCCACGACGAGATGATGGCCGACCCGGCCGCTCATCGACCGGACACAAAGTTCCCGACCCGCGGCGATTGGGCCGATTCAGAAGAGTCCTTGGCCCCTACTGCGGGGCGTGCAGAGTCCGCACACTGATGTGCATGGAGATCGATTCCGACGGCCTCGAGGTGCTCGACGCAGATGAATGTCGCAAACTGCTCGCGAATGGGCGCGTCGGCCGGATCGCGTTGACGAACCGCGCCCTCCCGCTCATCGTGCCGGTCAAATTTGCGGTGCTCGGTGACGACATCGTTCTTCGAGCGGCCACCGAACGGATGGAGCAATCCGCGCTCCACGGACATGTCGTCTGCCTGCAGAGCGACGGGGTCTACGCGTCGGGTTCGGACGGATGGAGCGTCATCGTCACCGGGCCGCTGGGTGTCGTCGACGATCCGATCCAGATCGAGATGGCCCGCCACTTGGAACTCGAGCGCTGGTCGAAGAGACATCACGGGGTACTCGCGTATCTGAACACCGAAATGATCAGCGGACGTCGCTTCGCCCTCTCTGATCAGAGATAGCCGCGGTCATCTGCTTCACTCGGACCGTCGTCTTTGTGCACCCAGCGCCCAGTGACCTCGTCGATCCGGATCCGCATCCAGCACTCCTTCGGTCCGGGCGCCCATGACGAGAGATTCGGAGGTTCGAGGTCCGCGGTCAACGATTCGGTCACATCCGTGACGAACCCTCGCGCGACGACGCTCCAACCCATTCGTTCGGCGGTGACAACACAGTCGACCTCGAACGCAACCCGCTCCCCTTCCAACTCTGCGAGGTGGCTGCCGCCGTCGGATCGGTACACGACGCCGCCTTCGATCACCGCGTAGTTGACGAGAGCCACGTACGGATCGGCACCCGCAACGATGATGCGGCCGACACTTTGGCTGCGCAACAAGATGAGACAGTTGGCCGGGTCCAGGTTGTGTGGTCCGGAAATACTCTCTTCGTCATCCATACCGCGAAGGGTGCCACTCAGCGAGCAGCGAAGGTAGGGCCATTGGTCGGTTTGATCGCTGAGGTGCCCCTTTCGGCGCTCGCACGGCCCGGGCTGCGCGTTGGCAGGGTCCTGAAGCGACCTGTACGGTCGGGGTATGAACGCTGATTTGCTCGACGGCTCCGACCCCTCTGGCGCCCGTGCCGACGAGTTCTTCGAGCTGTTGGCCCCGTTCGGTTTCTCCCGGGCGACTGCAATCCGTCTGGCAGCGACGGAGGTATCGCTGGCGCGGTCGTACCCGAAGGTGTTCCGCACGGGAACGGATCGTGTGTTCGCGCCGGAGGAGACCTTGGAGCGGGTCCGGACGCTGGCGGAGCGGGCTGGTGTGACTCGTTTGGCTGATATCACCGGTTTGGACACGATCGGGATCCCGGTGTACTCGGCGATCCGGCCGTTGGCGAAGAACCTGTCGGTGTCGTCCGGGAAGGGTGCGACTGCCGCTGCAGCGCGTGCCTCGGCGTTGATGGAGTCGTTGGAGGGCTGGCATTCGGAACTGCATCTGGTCGAAGTGATCGAGACCTCGGTTGCGCAGCTGCGTGGGGCTGGGGCGCCGTTGGCGAACATCGAACGGATCGAACGCTACGAAGACATTGGACTTGATGTGGATGCGCCGTTGCGTTTCGTCGCGGGCTATGACCTCGTGTCCAAATCGGCGCGGTTGGTCCCATACGAGATCGTCCACGGTGATTACTCGTTGCCGTACCATCCGACCGAAGGCGTGTTCCAGGCCGGGTCGAACGGTCTCGCGTCAGGGAACGTGTTGAGCGAAGCGGTCGTGCACGCCTTGTACGAACTGATCGAACGCGAAAGTCTGCGGACCGGCGCGTATGACTGTCCGGATCCTGGGATGTTCGGGGTGAGTTCGAGCGGCGCCCGCCGGATCGACCTGTCCACGATCGACGATGAGGTGATCGCCGGGCAACTCAAAGCGTTCGCGGACGCCGGCATCGATGTCGCTGTCGTCGACTGCACCACCGATCTCGGGGTCCCGTCGGTCGTGGCGATGGCGCACGTGTCACGTGAAGCCGAACTGAAAGACAACGTGATCAACCCGATGCCATTCATGGCCGGCGCCGGAACGCACCTGTCACGTGCGATTGCCGTGTCCCGCGCCCTCACCGAGGCGGCACAAGACCGGGCCATCGTCACGGCCGGTTCTCGCGACGACCTGCCGCGCGCCGTCTACACGGACTGGGAAGCACCCAGCCAGTTCGTGAGAATGGTCCTCGCCGCACCTGCCCAAGTGTCATACACCGATATCCCAAACCGCGCCCACCAGGATCTACGCGACGACCTGACCGCAACCACCTCCGCTGTCGCCGAACGCGGGTTCGACGAGATCGTCGTCATCGATTTGTCCCTGGATGACGCACCGATGAACGTCGCCCAAGTCGTCGTACCCGGCATGCGGCTGATGGACCCATCCGGTCCACCACCACGCCCGATGCCCGACGTCCCGACCGACGAACCAGCCGGTGTCGTGGACGGGTTGGACTTGGAAACGTTGCGTCGCACCGGTATCGCCGTGTTCTGCGGCCCGACCCTGCCCGGTCGGCTCGGCCGCGACCTCCTCGACGCCGCATGGCTGCCTCCCGCCGAGTGCGGCGACATCTGGCGGTCCGTTCGCGCTGGCGCCCACACGATCGTCCTGATCGACGGCCGATACTCGACCGTGCCGGCCCCGTGGCACAAAGAGATCCTGTGGGCGCTCGCCAACGGCATCCGAGTCATCGGTGCCGCCTCGATGGGTGCGATGCGCGCGACCGAGCTCGCTGCGTGCGGCATGGTCGGAATCGGCAAAGTGTTCGACATGTACATGACGGGTGAAATCGACGGCGACGACGAAGTCGCCATCGTCCACGCCGGCATCGAAGACGGATACCGCCAACTCAGCGACGCACTCGTCGACGTCCGTATCCTCGTTGCCCAAGCCGCCACCGACGGAATCATCACGACCGAACAAGCCGACGTCGTCATCGCCACGGTGCAGGCCGAGTTCTATCCGTTCCGCAGTCTCCATCAAGCAGTCGCGGCGCTCGAGGAACCGTCCGCTTCCGCATTGCACACCTACACCTCCGGACGTCTCCGCCAGAAACAGACCGACGCTTTGGCCGCGCTCGCCGCCGTCACCGACATCTCCACCCCGACCTCACCGGCCTTCGTCGACACATGGATCTGGGGACTGCTCGTGCGCAACGAACACTCCTGGCCCGAGCGGTGACGACGGTTACCGACATGTTCCCGGCGGTCAACCGCCGGTGGAGGCGAGCGGCCGTTTCCGCCCGAATTGTCGGCCCGGCGAATGAGGGACTGAAGTCCCTACCCTGCCGACGCCGATGAGTGCACTCTCGTAGGTATGAACAATCGGCTCATTGTTGGATTCGACGGCTCGCAAGCATCAATTTCGGCGGTTCACTGGGCGGCCGCCGAAGCTGAGATCCGAGGGGCCTCCGTGCGTGTCGTCTCTTCGTACTCGATGCCGGTGCTCACGGACTACTACGGCATCGGCGCCGCCACAGTGTCGCCGGCGGAGTTGAGTTCGTTGCGAGAAATGACGATGGCAGGCATGGGCGCCGTGGTCGCGTCCGCCAGATCGCAACACCGTGCCGTCGCTTTCGAATACGATGCCATCAATCAGCCGGCCCGTGACATGTTGATCGCGGCGGCCGCGAAGGCGGACATGTTGGTCGTCGGATCCTCGGGTGCCGGAGCGGCAAGGGCGTTTCTTCTGGGATCGGTGGCGCAGGCCGTGATTCGTCTGAGTCCCTGCCCTGTCGCTGTCGTGCGAGGGGGGCAAGCCGGCGAGCGAATCGGTCGAATCGTTGTCGGCATCGACGGGTCAGAGCAAGGCGATGACGCGTTGCGCTGGGCGACGGACGAGGCGGACCTGCGCGAAGCAGAGTTGATCGTCGTGCACGCCTGGGAGTACCCGTATCGGTCAATCACGCAAGCATCGGCCGAGGCCGCAGATCTCACGCGGGTCGATGCAGCGTGCGTGCTCGACCGTGCCGTCGAGATGAGCCGAGAGCATGGCACGGGAAACGTACGCGGCGAACTCATCGACAGCGCTCCTGCCGGGGCGTTACTCGACACAGGCAAAGAGGCTGACATGATCGTCGTCGGCTCCCGTGGTCGAGGTGGGTTCCGCTCGATGGTGTTCGGCTCGGTGGCCCAGTCTGTGACTGCCCACTCGACATGTCCCGTGATCGTCGTGCGATGACTACCGGGCATCATCGCCTAATCGTCGGCTTCGACGGCTCATCCGCATCGGCCGCGGCCGTGCGGTGGGCGGCAGCCGAGGCAGACATCAGAGGGGTCGCCCTGCGGGTTCTGACCTGCTCTGCCGTACCGGTGGAAGTGGACTTCTACGGTTTCGGGGCGACGAGCCGGGCAGCGCTCGAACAACTTCTCAGCGCGGCGCGCGCGAAGTACCCTGGGGTTGAGCTCGCGGCCGTCGCAACATATCTCGATCCCCGTGATGTACTGATCGACGAAGCGGCATCGGCCGACCTCCTCGTGGTGGGAGAGTCTGGGGCCCGGATGGCGAGAGGTTGGCTGTGCGGGTCCGTTGTCCAGCAGGCCGTCCGAAAGAGCCCCTGCCCCGTCGTTATCGCTCGGGCTGTTCCGAAAGCTCGAACAGGGCGGATCGTCGCCGGTATCGACAGCTCCGCGGCTGGCGACGGAGTCGTCGATTGGGCCACCGACGAGGCCGATCGGCGGGACGCGGAACTGGTGATCGTTCATGCCTGGCAGTACCCGGACGTCGCAACGGATCTCGAATCGGCTCGGGCCCGCGACCTCACCCGAGTCGACGGACGATGCGCGCTCGACAGGGCCGTCGAGCGCAGTCGTGCCCGGGGTCGCGGCCCAGTCCGAGGAGAGCTCGTCGAAGGAACCGCCACCGACGCGCTGGTGGACGCGAGCCGCGATGCAGACATCGTCGCAGTCGGATCGCGGGGTAGGGGCGGGTTCCGCTCGTTCGTGTCCGGCTCGGTCGCGATCTCCTTGGCCGAACATGCCCTTTGCCCGGTCGCCGTTGTGCACCCGATCAGAGAATGTCTGGATGTCGGGCCGAATAGCTCTGGTGGATAGCCCGATGGATCCCGTGGACCATGGGCAAGGACGGCAGTGTCGCCGGCCCGTAGCGAATCGCGATCGTCTGCGTCACCCGAATTGCCACTCCACCGAGAAACCGTCGTGGCGCTTGCTCGGGACAAAGCGCCGACCCGTGATCGCGGTGACATCGAGCGTCATCCACTGGTGCCGATTCTCGGTGACCCACGGCTGCGGATCCGGCAAGTCATGTGGCCCGTCGATCTTCTGCAATGTTCCGCGAACGAGAATGCTCCATGCGGTGTTTTCGGCCTCCAGAATGTGGTCGACCTCCAACGTCGCGAATCCGCGGTGCCGCGCCACCATCGTGTCCGGCGCGGTGCGGATGACGATGTATGGCGACGCCCCCAGACCGAGGATTCGATAGCTGATAGGGACGGCAACCGGATAGCCGTGGTCGATCACGCAGATCCGGCCGATCTCGCGACCCTCGAGCAGCTGGTGGCACTCCCAGGTCGGGATCTCGGCCAGGTTGACTGATTTGTCTGTCATCACGTTGAGCACTCCCTTGGGAAAACGTCTCGAGTCATGGTCACTCGATTGCCGCGCTGGCCGGGCTGTGGTACGCCTCGCGCGCTGTCAGGGCTGTTGGATCGACGAAGAAGCGGCGGCCGGTGAGCTCGTCGGGCACGATTCGCACGAAGCGGTACTTCGGTGCGTCGTGCCATGGGAACAGCGGCAGTTCCGCCATCCGGAACAGTTCGTGCATTCCCTCGACCTCCGCCGCGTGCCCCTTGGCGACGACGCTCCACGCCTGGCCTTTGGCGGCGTCGTAGTGGTCGATTTCGAAGGCCACGGCAGCGCCCAGTACTGCAGCAGCGAATTTGGTGCCTTCGGCCGTGCGCAGGACGATCGTCCCGTGGTCGACCACATAGTTCACCGGGAAGATGTCCGGCCGATTGAGGATGGCAATTCCGAGACGGCCGACGACTTCGTTACGAAGTAGGGCCCAGCACTCGTCCGCTGGCAATTCCTCGACACGGCTATCGGTCCGACTCGTCATGCCCCAATGATGAATCCTTCGCCGTGCGACTCAACAGGGTCCAATGTCATCTGCTCGCGGTCATTTCGTGAAAAGAGCTAGCCGTGACCGCCGCCGGCGGATTCGGATGCCGAGTCGATGTCGATGTCGGCGTCGAGGGGTTCGGGCGGGCTGTGCGGTACCTGCCACGTGAGATGCGACCCGCCCGTTGGTTCACGGGAGATGTCGAACGTGCCGCCGAGTTCCCGGGCGCGACGGTTCATGTTGGTGAGACCCCGACCACCCAATACCTGGGTCGGCACGCCGACGCCGTCATCGATCACGGTGAGGGTGATCTCGTCGCCGACCCCCACGATCACGCGGGCACTCGTTGCCTGAGCATGGTGGGTGACGTTGGACAGCGCTTCTCGCAGCGTTGCCGTCAGATGTTCGGCGATCTCAGGTTCGATGCCTTCGATCGGCCCGTCGAATTGGAGGCGTGGTTCGAAACCGAGCGCTGGACCGGCTTCGGTCAACACCTCGAGGAGATGACCTCGCAACCCGCCGACCGACGCGGCGCCGCCCTGCAGCGAGAAGATTGCCATTCGGAGTTCCTTGATCGTGTCGTCGATCACGTCGATCGTGTTCTCGACCCGGGCGCGAGCGGCGTCGATCGGCAACGCGAGCGTGGCCTGCAGGCTCATCCCCGCTCCGAAGAGCCGTTGGATGACCGTGTCGTGCAGATCGCGCGCGATTCGTTCACGATCACCCGCGATCGCGACCACCTGCTCGGCCTGACGCAAGGCGTCCTGACTGTCGCGCAGCTGCGTCTGCGCAGCGAGCCGTGTCGAGATGTCGCGAACGAATGCGATGACCCATCTCTCGCCGTTGTGCCCGGCGTTCGTGCATTGAAACGTCGTCTCGACCGGAACCTCGACGCCATCCTTGCGGAGGAGTCGGGCCTCGCTGACCACAGCGTTTCCGCCGTCCGACTGGAGGGACTCGACAAGGGCGCGATAGACGACGTCGTTGTCGTAGGGATTCAGATGCATCGGCGTCATCGTCAACAATGCTTCGCGGTCGTAGCCCACAAGACGAACAGCGCCCTCGTTCACATACGAGTACCGCAGGGTCTGCGCGTCGAAGATGAAGACACCGTCGTCGCTTGCATCGAGTGTCTGCAGTACGCGGCGCAGATGCTCCTCGGTCTCGACTCGCTCGGTCACATCGCGTACGGCGGCCACCACGAACAGTTCGTCGCCCAGTCGGAGCGGATTCAAACTGACCTCGATCGGGAACACGGATGCATCGGAACGGCGACCTCGCAGGATCAACCCGACGCCCATCGAGCGCGGCTTCGGCTCGGCCTGAAAGCGAGTGCGGTGGGCGCGGTGGGCCTGGCGCACGTCGTCGGGAAGCAGGCTCTCGACCGATTGCCCGAGGAGTACGGCGGGCTCGGTTCTGAACATCGCCGCCGCATGATCGTTGACGAACACGATTTCGCCTGCGCGCGAAACGACGAACACGCCATCAGGCGCTGCATCGAGAAGCGACCACGCGAAATCGTCACCAAACTTGCCTAACAAGGGGGCCCGGACGCCCATCAGAACATACCTCACCTTCGAACCGAGACGGATTGTATGGGCAGGTTACTGAACCTCCGCGTGACGACAGTAGCAAGAGGGTTCCGCCGACCGGGCAAGGAGAGACGTTACGCCCGGATGGCCTCTGTCCTCAGAGGTAGCCGAAGCGGCGGGCGTCTGCCGTGAGTCGATCTCGATGGGCCGGGTCCGCGATTTGGATGAGCGCTGCGGCGCGTTCGCGGATCGACCGACCGCGCAGTTGCGCGACGCCCCACTCGGTGACCACCTTGTCGACGGTGTTCTTGAGCGTCGTGACGACATCACCAGCGGCCAACTGGGAGACGATCTTGGACACTGTGCCGTTCTTGGCGGTGGAGTGCAGCACGACGAAACCCTGCCCACCTGCCGAATACATGGCCCCACGCGCGAAGTCGGCCTGGCCACCGCTCGAGGAGTAGTAGGCGCCGCCGAGTGTCTCGGACGCGCATTGGCCCAGCAGGTCGACGGCGATCGTGGAGTTGATCGACACGAAGTCTGATTCCTGAGCGATGACCCGGGGATCGTTCACGTACCGAACCGGCCACAGCTCGAACGCAGTGTTTTCGTCCAGGAAGTCGTACAGGCGTTTGGTGCCCAGCGCAAACGTACCGACGGTCTTGGTGCGATTGAGTTGCTTCTCGACCCCCGTCACGACGCCGAGCTCGACGAGATCCATCACGCCGTCGGAGATCAGCTCGGTGTGCACTCCCAGGTTCTTGTGTTCGGACAGGCTCGAAAGGACGGCGTTCGGGATCGATCCGATTCCGGCCTGGATGGTCGCCCCGTTTGGGATTCTTTCGGCCACGAGGGCGGCGATTCGACGGTCGGCTTCCGCGACGGCGGCAGGCGCCACCTCGATCAAGGAATAGTCGGCCTCCACCCAACCCGCGATCTGGCTGATGTGGATCTGGTTGCGGCCGAACGTTCGGGGCATGCGCTTGTTCGCTTCCAGAAAAAAGCGCGCCCGCCCGACGAAGGACGAGACGTAGTCAGCGTTCAGGCCGAGGCTGAAGTAGCCGTGGCGATCCGGCGGTGAGGCAGCGGCGAGAACGAGTGGGTCGGTGGTGCGTTCCTTCAGGATCGCGCGCATCTCGCTGAAGTTGTTCGGGACGAGATCGATGGTGCCTTCCCGAAAGCACGGGCGAGTTATGTCGGAGAGGAAGTACGACACATGCCGGAGCCGCTCCCCGTACGCGCCGTGCAGATACGGGCGGTCGTGCATCACGTGCATTTGGTGGACCCGCACGCCTTGGAGTTGATCACCGACGCGTTCAACCGCATCGAGCAGCGTCACGGGTTCGCCGTTCGCCAGGGGCACGATGATGTCCGCGTTCTCCCCGAGGTGGTCGATCACGGCTTCGGACATCGATGCCGTCCGAATTTGGCTCGACCCCGGTGTCGACGGCTTCACTACTTGCACCTCGTTTGGCAGCGTTCGACGAGGCTGTCTGCAAGACCCCACTCGACCGCGGTCTTGGCGTCGATTTCGAGCCCTGTGAGTGCGAGTAGAGCCGTTCGATGGCGGCCGATCCGGCGGGGGAGGCTGACGGTGCCGCCGGCGCCGGGGATGAGCCCGAGTGACAGCTCGGGGAGCGAGATGCACGTATCCGCAGCCGCCACAATGGTGCCTGCGAACGCCGGTAGTTCGATCCCGGCGCCGATGCACGCGCCGTGGAGATGGACCTCGACGCGGTCGGCCATCATCGAGATCAGATGTCCGGCGCTGCGGGCAAGGCGCACGGTGTGCGCGCTGGCGGGGTCGCCGAACGAGCCGAACTCGTCGAGGTCGCCGCCGCTGCAGAACGATGGCCCGTCACCGGTGATCAGTACTCCGCGGTCCGCCTCGTTGAGGGCGCAGGTGAGCGCTTCGACGAGCTGCTCGCTCAGGGCGGCGTCCACGGCGTTGTGGCGTTCCGGGCGATGGAGCGTGATGCGGGTCATGATGTCGTCGTGGTGGACGAGCACCTCTGGGTCGGGCGACGGGGCGCGGATGCGCCGACCGGGCCGGCGGGCGCGCCAGGCGGCGAACTCCGGTCCGGCTTGGAGCATCGAGTAGGTGGTCGACTCGGCGACAAGTCCGGCCGTGATCGACCGACACGAACCGTGGCGCAGCATGAGGGCGAGGGCCGTACTGGCGAGGGGTCGGTCGGCAACAGCGGCCGCGACCGCCTGGGCCTCGCTGTCGGTGCTGGTGATGACGTCGACGAGTGCGCCAGCAGCGTGGTCGCGGGGTCCGACGCCGACGAAGACGGCAGAAAGCGTGCCGAGATCGCTGGTGGCCAGTTCGACCGCTGGGTCGAAGTCGTCGTGCGCGGTGAGATGCACGACGACGACGGGTTCGTTGCGAGCAGCGCCGAACAGCGTCGACAAGCGCCCTGCTCGAGCGAGGGCGAGGAGCTCGGCTACGTCGAGATCGGGAGTTCCCACGGTCGCTCATTCTACAATGGACCCCCATCAATGGGCCTGACCGGCGTCGCTCGACGTGTGGCTCGGCTGAAGTTTGGGGCCGGCCCATTTTCGGTGGACGTCATGGCACGACGTCCGGGCCTTGCGAGTACGGTTGGAAGGCATGCAGCTCGGCTTCTCGACGATGAACACCCCCGATGACGTGCGCGCCGACGTGCTGGCGCGAGCGCTCGAGGAGCGTGGATACGACTCGCTGTTCATGGGCGAGCACTCGCACATCCCGGCCTCGCGCAAGACGCCGTATCCGGCTGGTGGTGAGCTACCGCCGCAGTACCTGAGGATGATGGACCCGTTCGTCAGCCTGACGATGGCGGCGATGGCGACCACGACCCTGCGCCTCGGCGCCGGCGTGGCGCTTGCTCTGGAGCACGACGTGATGGACCTCGCCAAATCGGCGGCGACGCTCGACCTGATATCGGGTGGCCGGCTACTTTTCGGAGTCGGCGTCGGCTGGAACGAGGAGGAACTGGCGAACCATCGCCCGATCCCGTGGAAGAAACGGTACCTCGCGCTGGAGGAGTGCGTCGGGGCGCTGCGGCGCCTGTGGTGTGACGACGATTCCGAGTTCCACGGGCAGTTCTACGACTTCGATCCGGTCTGGTCCTTCCCGAAGCCTGCGCAGCGCCCGCACCCGCCGGTGCTGCTCGGCACGAGCGGGCGGCTCGGCACCGAGCACGCAGTGCGTTGGGCTGACGAATGGATGCCGATCGACATCGCGCTCGGCAATGTCGCGAAGAACATCGACAAGTTCCGCCAGGCGACCGCCGAGGCCGGGCGCGGCGATATTCCGATCTCGCTCGTTACATTCGGCGACCCAACCTTGGACACGCTGCATCGCTACCGAGAGCTCGGGATCAACAGAGTGATTCTCGGCACGGCGCACGAAGGGTGGGACGATCCGACGACGACGATGTCGGTCATCGACCGATACGCGGAGTTCGTCGCGGAACTCGCCTGACGTGCACCACCGCGCTCCGCATGGCGCCGGACCGCTCGCTCATCCGCCCCGCGCGGTGCCGAGGATGGTCACGGCAGAGACAGCCGTTGGGCCGCCGATGTTGTGCGCGAGAGCGACGCGAGCACCATCCACCTGGTTCGAGGCATCGCCGCGGAGCTGCTCGAACAGTTCGACGCATTGAGCGACCCCAGTTGCGCCAGGGGGATGCCCTTTCGCCTTCAGGCCACCGCTGGGGTTGACCGGAATTCGGCCACCGACCGACGTCTCGCCGGCCTCGACGAGCTTGTGGGCACCGAAGCGTTCGCAAAAACCGAGGTCCTCGTAGTTGATCAACTCGACGCCCGTGAAGCAGTCGTGGCACTCGGCGACGTCGATGTCGCCGGGGCCGACGCCCGCCATTGCGTACGCCTGTTTAGCGGCCTTCACGGTCGGCGGGAACGTGGTCATGTCGCGCTTGTGAGCATGCATCACCCGGTCGACGCCGAGGCCAACGCCTCGCACCCAGACAGGCCGATCGGTGTAGCGATCGACGACGTCCTCGGCGACGAGGATCACAGCGGCCGCGCCGTCGCTCTGCGGCGTGCAGTCGAACAGCCCGAACGGCTCGACCACCATCGGGGCGTTCAGGACCTGTTCGATCGTGATCTCGAAGCGCAGCTGGGCCTTCGGGTTGGAGACACCGTGACGGTGGTTCTTGACCGCGACCATGGCCATGTGCTCGCGGGTGGCAGGCGACTCGTGGAGATAGCGGTTGACATGCAGCGCGAAGTTCGCCGGAGCGACAAGCCCGAGCGGGAAGTCCCAGGCGCTGTCTCGGGTCATCCCCATCCAGTCCCAGAACGTGGTCCGGGTCGACGTCTCGCGCACCTTGTCAGCACCGACGACGAGAACGACGTCGTACATGCCGCTGGCGATCGCCATCACGCCATGCCGGACGGCGTCGTTGCCCGTGGCGCACGCGTTCTCGAGGTGCGACACCGGAATGTCGAGCAGACCGCACGAGTCGGCCAGGATGCCCGACGCGAACCCGTCGGTGCTCACCAGCTCGCCGAACCACGCGGCTCCGATATCGCCACGGTCGAAACCCTTGTCGACGCTGGCTACGGCCTCGCCGACCGCCATCGGCAGCATGTCCTTGATGCCGAGGTGGAACAGTTCGCCGAACTGCGTCATCCCGGCGCCGACCATCGCGACCCGTCTCATGCTGTGACCTCCGTGTCATCGTCGGGCAGGAATGCGTAGCCGTAGTCGGGCACACCGGATCGGACGGCCACGAGCCGGAACACGAGGCGGCCCCGATCTCCGATCCCGACCGACCCCGCTGCCGCGCCGGTGAGGCGCACCGTCACGCGAACGCCTGAGTCGCCGAGCTCGGCGACGACGATCGTGTACGGGCTCACGAGACCCGGCACAGGCACGTGGATGGTGGACAAGGTGTAGATCTCGGCATCACGCGGCAGCGCCACCGCGTCGGTAGGGTCCTCCGATCCACATCCGAGGCAGCGGTACCGGTGAGGGTAGGCGAGGGTGCCGCAGCGGCGGCATCTGGCGGCAACGAGGCGTAGCTTCGCGTCGAAGGCCCGTTCGTACGCCGCGAGCGAGATCGACATCTCCGATCCGGGCGCGGTCGTTCCACTCGGCACCGGACGCGGCGCGCGCTCGTCGCGCTGAACGTTGATCTCGCCCGGGCCGAGGTCGGCGAGCCCGAGAGTGGCCTGCTCGACCGCGAGCAGACGCTGCATCTGCCCCGCCGGCCGGCCCAACTCGGCGAGTGTGGCGAGCGCGAACAGCGCAGCGCTCGGGCCCTCCGTGGGCAAGTCGCGTGGCTCGGTGGCGCACACAGACTTCGCGTCGCGCCCGGCGAGTCCCGCTGCGGCAGCGATCGGGACCGATCGGTCGAGTTGATCGAGCGACGCGCCGAGCCCGCGGACGCGCACGAGTCGCGGATCGGCGTAATCGGCACGACGACCGAACGCATCTCGTGTGACGACGGGCATGCTGCGCGTGATCCGCCCGCTCGCAGTCAGCGCCGCGCCGCTCGTACCGCAGTACGCAGCGGCGGCACCCGCTGGGCTGGTGTCGGCACCGATCACGAGCGTGCCCGGAGCGGCGCCCGTCAGCGCGTCGAGCACTGCTGGCGCTCCGCCGATCACCTCGCAGATCTCGGTGTCTGCCCGCAGCCCGAGACCTGCAAGCACGGCGGCCGAGTTACTGCCCTCGATCAGCGGCAGGTCGCGGCTGACCAAGACGACGCGGCCGACATCGGCGGGATCGACCGATCGCAGCGCAGCAAGGCCCGCGGCGACGCAGAGCGTGACTGCGTCCTCGTCGAGGCCGGGCGTTCTGCGGCGAGCGGCACCCCACGGCGGCAGGTAGGTGCCGACGGCGGTGATCATCGAATCTGGCCCGGCCGTGGTGTTGCTCCTCGTCATCGGAAGGCAGATCGCGGCCGCTGGACGAATTCATAGGCGACGCCGTCAGGGTCGTTGACGAAGCAGATCCACATGTCGGGCACTGGCGTGCCGCGCAGTTCGACCTTGATCGGAGCGCGTTCGAACACCATTCCCGCGCCGGTCAACGCCTCGTATGCGCCACGCGTGTCATCGACACCGAGCGCGGCGCGGAACAGGCCGGCGTGGTTCGGTTCGGTGTAGTGACGGCCGTGCGATGACGGCTCGTTCCATTGGATCAACAGCACCTCGAATGGTTCGTCCGGTAGCCGAAGGCTTGCATACTCGGCATCGACGGGTTCGGCGAGGCCGACGAACGATGCGTCGGTGAGCGATCCGCGATCCACCACCGAGAATCCGAGTTGGTCGTAGAAGGGCAGCGAGACAGCGAGGTCGGTGCACGAGATGCGCAGGTGGTGCATCTGCGTGGCATCGTCGGCGAGCGCGTTGTTCTCCACCAGCTCAAGGGTGACGCCAGTCGCGTCGACAAGCATCGAGCAGCGGGCGCCGAACGGAGACGGTCCGCTGGAGATCAACGACGAGCCCATCGCCGTGAGGCGGGTCTCGGCCACAGCAAGGTCGGGAACGGCGAATCCGAGCGCCTTGACACCGACCTCGAACGGGTCGGTCGAAGGTGTGCCCGCAAGCGGCGGGTCAACCCAGCTCTGGATCTCGATCGCCGGGCTGGTGCGCGGCCCGCGCCGGTCGTACACGAACGAGGCACTCCCTTCGATCTCACCATCGATGCCAAGGAGCGCGCCGGGGCTGCGTTCGCTCGGTGTGCGCATGGTGTCCCGCATCGCAAGTCCGTCGACGAAAAATGCCGTGACCGGGCCGGTATCGCGGCAGCAGTAGCACACATGCAGAAAACGTCGTGCTGGTGTGTCCTTGGATGCGCCTGTCATATCTTCTCCCGTCGTTTCTTCTTCTGTCATGGTCGGACCGAGTCGTGCGCGACCCAGCCGGTGATGAGCGGGAAGAGCGCGTCGGCCCCGCCGGCGTGAACATCGCGGCCAAGCCTGCGCCGCCACGTGGTTGCCGATCCGTACTCGTGACGCCAAGCCCAGAGGCGCCGCGACAGCTGATGAAGTGGGTACTCGCGGGTGACACCCATTGCGCCGTGGGCCTGATGGGCGGCCCGCGTCCCGGCCACGATGGCGGCGTCGGCAATGAGTCGCGCCGCAGCGATTTCGATACCGACTGCGCCGCGGGCAATGGCACGTGTCGCGAGGTCTGCCGCCATCTCCACTCGCACGGCGCACTGGGCGACGGTCACGAGATGCTGCTGGACCGCCTGGAACGTGGCAACCGGCCGCCCGAATTGTTGCCGCTCGTTCGTGTAGTCGATTGTCATCTGGGCAATCGCGCTGAGTGCCCCGGCTGTCATGACGACTCGGGTGAATGCGCCTCGATGGTGCAGCGCGTCGCCGTCGGTGCCGGGCAGCGCCGGGGCGTGCTCAGTCGCAACGAGCGGCACGTCGAACCACACCCGATCACGTGGCTCTCCAGCGAGACTCTGGCCGAGCGTGATCGAGAGCTGCTCGGGCCGGCACGAGGCAACGATCCAATCCGACCCGTTCGCGACCAGGGCGACGATCCGTTCCGCCCGCCGTCCCCACGCCACCGTCGCTCGGCCGGTGAGCCGCCCGTCGACGAGGGTGATCGCGGACGCGTCGGGGACCACGGTGGCCGGGCCGGCCGGCAGTGCGATCCCGGCTCCGGCAAGCAACCAGCCGGCGAGCACGCCGGTCTCCGCGACGGGAACCGGAGCAGCGTGGCGACCCACGCAACGCAGGATCGCAGCAGCGTCGGTGAGGGTTCCGCCGGACCCACCCGCGTCGACCGGCACCGATACCCAGGGGAACCCGGCGTTGGCGAGTGCGTCCCAAACGGCGGCCGACCACCCGACGGATTCGGCGCGCTCGACCGACGCCGGCGTGCACACGTCGGCCAGCAACCGTTCGACGGTCTCGACGACGAGCGTGTCCGGTTCGGCGGTGTCGCTCATCGTCGTCCGCTCGACGGCCGAAGCCCCTTGGCAGCGACCGAACGGAGGATCTCGTTCGTGCCGCCACGAATCGTGAACGACGGTGCGGTCAAGGTCGCCGTGATCAGCAGCCGCTCGAACAGCGAGTCAGTTGCGGTGTTCGGTGCCTGATCGACGAACGCAAGCACCGCATTGAGGACATCCTGCTCGAAGCGAGTGCCCATCTCCTTCGCCAACGCGGACTCGACCGCCGGCGCCCCACCCCGATCGATCGAGCGGGCGACCGAGAGCGACAGTTGGTGCAGGAGCCAGTAGTTGGCGACGGCCTCGCCGAGCAGGTCGGCCAGATCGTCGGAAATCTCGCCGTGCTCGTGGTTTCGGAGCAATTCTTCGGCCACGAGGTAGGTGCTGAGCCAGCGGTCGGCCCCGCCACGTTCGTACGCCAGCTCTGACATGTTCTGGGTCCAGCCCGATCCGATCTCGCCGAGCACGAGTTCGCCGGGCACGACGACGCCGTCGAAGGTGACCTCGCAGAAGTCAGCGGTGCCGTCGATGAACGGGATCGGGCTCGCCGTGACACCGGGGGAGCGGAGGTCGACGATCAGTTGGGAGAGGCCCTGGCGCTTGTCGGTCACCTCATCGAGCAGAGACGTCCGACAAAGCACAACGATCCAGTCGTTCCGGTCGGCGCCGGTGGTCCAGATCTTGCGCCCGTCGAGGACCCAGCTGTCGCCGTCATGGATGGCCCTGGTTGTGACCGATGCAAGGTCGCTGCCGCTTGCGGGTTCGGACATGCCGATGCAGAACGACAGCTCGCCGCGACAGATCCCCGGTAGGAAGCGGCGCTTCTGAGCCTCCGTTGCGAACTTGGCGATCACCGGACCGGACTGGCGATCGGCCACCCAATGATGACCCACCGGCGCTCCCCATCGCAGCAGTTCTTCGGTGACGATGAACCGGTCGACCGCCGAGCGCTCGTGGCCGCCGTATTCGGTCGGCAGCGCCATCCCGAGCCAGCCGCGCTCGCCCAGCTTGGCGGAAAACACCGGGTCTTTGGCTGCGTTCATACCGAGCCCCGGCATGAAGCTGCCCCTCGGCAGCTCTGCGGCGAGGAACTCGCGGACGTCTGCCTGGAGCTGACGCTCCTCGATGCTCAGTTCGCTGCATTGGAACTCGATCATCGTTCGCCGAGCGGGTCGGGCGCAGGCGCCGCGCCGTCAGATCCGCTCGATGATGGTGGCGGTGCCCATGCCGCCGCCGGTGCACATCGTGATCAGTGCCGTCTGCAGATTGCGCCGCTCGAGTTCGTCGAGAGCGGTCTGGATGAGGATCGGGCCGGTGGCTCCGATCGGGTGGCCGAGCGCAATCGCGCCACCATTGACGTTCACCTTGTCGGGGTCGAGGCCCAGGTCCCGGATCGCCTTGAGCGGGACGGCGGCGAACGCCTCGTTGATTTCCCACAGGTCGATGTCGTCAACCGTCATCCCGGCGCGGGAGAGACACTTCTTCGAGGCGGGGCCGGGAGCCGTGAGCATGATCACGGGCTCGGCGCCGACCACCGCACTCATCACGATCCGGGCCCGTGGCGTGAGGCCGTGGGCCTTGGCGAAGTCGGGCGATGCGATGAGCATCGCTGAAGCACCGTCGACGACGCCGGAGGAGTTGCCTGCGTGGTGGACGTGCTGTACGTCGGTCACGTTCGGGTACACCTGGCGGCACATGTCGTCGAACGACTTGTCGAAGCCGTCGAAGATGTCACGACCCATCCGCTCGAACGATGGCTTGAGCTGGGCGAGACCTTCCGCGGTCGTGGAAGACCGCGGGAACTCGTCGACGTCGAGCGCGACCGAACCGTCGGAGTTGTGGATGGCTACGACACTGCGGTCGAAACGGCCCTGTGCCATGGCGGCGGCCGCGCGCTGTTGGCTCTGCAGCGCGAACGCATCGACCGACTCGCGGTCGAACCCTTCGATCGTTGCGATGAGATCGGCCGAGATGCCTTGAGGCACCAGCGGGAACAGCTCGCGCAGGGCGGCGTTGCCGGACGTGAAGTCCGGCGGAGCGTTGTCGACCGGCCAGCGCGACATCGACTCGACGCCGGCGCCGACGACGAGATCCTGATGGCCGGCTTGGATACCCATCGCGGCGTAGGTGACGGCCTGCTGGCCTGACCCGCAGAACCGGTTCAGGGTGATTCCCGGCGCCTCGACCGGCCAACCGGCGGCGAGCACAGCCATCCGGCCGATACACGCGCCGTGATCGCCGGCGGGGTTACCGTTGCCGACAACGACGTCGTCGACGAGATGGGTGTCGATGCCGGTCCGCCGCGCGAGGGCGTTGAGCACCTGGGCGAGCAGTTCCTGCGGGTGAATGTGGTGCAGGGAGCCGTTCGACTTGCCCTTGCCCCGCGGTGACCGGGCACCGTCGATGATCCAAGCTTGGTTCATGGTCGCTCCGTGTCTCAGCTGATATCGGCCATCGTCGTACGCGGCGTGGCTTCGCGGAGCAGTCGCCGCATGATTGCGTCGACCTCGTTCGGGTCGGCCGGCGGGTTGTCGATGTTGGGGCCGCGGCGCCAGCCCTCGGCGATGCCGAGGACCATGCCGGAGGACTCGATGACCTGTCCGGTGACGTCGGCCGATTTCGTCGAAGCGAGCCAGGTGACGACGGGTGCCACCCACTCGGGTCCGAACCGGCCGAGCATCTCGTCGGGCAGGCCGAGGTCTTCGGTGAGACGGGTCAGCGCGCCTGGTGCGATGGCGTTCGCCGTGACGCCGTAGCGGCTGAGTTCGAGCGCGGCGATCTGGGTGAATGCGGCAATGCCGGCCTTGGCCGCGCCGTAGTTGGTCTGACCAGGGTTGGCGTAGATGCCCGAGACCGACGTCGTGTTGATCAGCCGGGCGTCGTTGCTGAGGCCTTCCTTGACGCGATTGCGCCAGTATTCGGAGGCGGCCCGGCTCGGAGCCCACGTGCCCTTGAGGTGGACCTTGATGACGGCGTCCCATTCCTCCTCGGCCATCGAGAACAGCATTCGGTCGCGAAGGATGCCGGCGTTGTTGACGACCACGTCGAGACCACCGAAGCTGTCGATTGCCTGCTGCACCATCGTGCTGGCGCCGTCGAGGCTGCTGACGTCGCTCGTGTTCGCGACCGCTTCGCCGCCGGCGGCGACGATCTCGTCGACGACGCTCTGAGCCGGGCCGACATCGTCGCCCGTGCCGTCACGCGTGCCGCCGAGGTCGTTGACGACCACCTTTGCGCCATGAGCTGCCAACATGAGGGCGTACCCCCGACCGATGCCACGCCCGGCTCCGGTCACGATACAAACCCGTCCTACACACATTTTGTTCTCTGCCACGAAGGCAACTGTACGCGGCGAGGTTGGAACTTCTGTAATCAAGCTGACAATACTGTCAAGAAGTTCATCGAAGTTCATCGAAGTTCAACAAGTTCATCGAAGTCGATCGAGGCCGGAGGACAGCGAATGTCGGAAGCGAACAATCAGGAGTGCGAAGGCCGGGTCGCGTTGGTCACAGGCGCGAGTCGGGGGATCGGCGCCGCAATCGCCGAACGCCTGGCCGAAGCCGGCGCAAAGGTTGCCGTGTCCGCGCGCACCCTCGATCGGGATCCGAAGTACGAAGGGTCGCTCACCGAGACCGTCGAGCGCATCCGTGCCGCCGGTGGCGAGGCCGTCCCTGTCCAGGCCGATATCTCGAAGTCCGATGACCGGCGGCGGATGGTCGCCGAGACGGTGGAGGCTCTCGGGCCGATCGACATCCTCGTCAACAACGCAGCGGTGACGTTCTTCCTGCCGTTCGACGAGTTCCCGGAGAAACGGTACCAGTTGATGTTCGAGGTCCAGGTTCGTGCGCCGTACGAACTCGCTCAACTCGTGGTGCCCTCGATGCGCGAGCGCAAGCGAGGCTGGATCCTCAACATCACGAGCCGCGCCGGCGTCCACCCCCAGGGCCCGCCATTCGACGACATCTACAAGAGCGGGTTCACGGTGTACGGGATGGTGAAAGCCGCGCTCGACCGGTTCACGACCGGTCTTGCGGCCGAGGTCTACGACGACGGGATTGCCGTCAACTCACTCGCCCCGTGGGACAACGTGATGACCCCGGGCGCCGGCGCCCACGACCTGGTCGAGGGTTTCCGGATCGAGGGGCCGGAGCTGATCGCGCAAGCTGCGCTGGCGTTGTGCACCGGCGACCCCGCCAAGCTGACCGGCAGGGTCGCCTACAGTCAGCCGCTGCTCGCCGAGCTGCAGCGTCGCCCACCGGTTCGCTGATCACCGCACCCCAGATCCTGGTCGGATGGAGCCGGTGTTCGGTGTGCCGAGCGCTCGGATGTGGGTGTGGAGGCGCAGGACCGCGTTCTGGCTGACGTCTCCGAGCAGGGTGGCGTCCTCGGCCCACAGCTCTCCTCGGCCGTAGCCGAACCCGTTCACTACCTGCTGCACCTGCGTAGTGAGGAGCACCCATTCGGTGTCGACCAAACGGCCGACCCGGATCGTGTTGTCGAGGCTGTTGCCGGCGACCGGTTCGCCCATCGCGTCGGCAAAGCCGAGCGGCATGAGGTCGCCGATGAACGCGAGTTCGGGCACCGTCATGCGGTGCACGCCACGGCCGACGCGGACCCACACCGCGAACGCCCCGTCACCGCGCGTTCCGTGCAGTTCGTCGAGCTGTCGTCCCCGTGCCAAGCGGAGGTCGATGAGGTCTCCGATGTGCCCCGTGCGGCGCTCGAAGAACCGGTATTCGGGGCATGAGTCAGGTGGCGGCACGTCGGGACACGTGCACCAGACGCCGTCGCGATCGATCGATCGGCTGCCGAGAGCGGCGTGGGTCGTCAGGATCTCTTGCCCTTGCCGCGAGACCACGCAGCGCGCCTGGGTGGTGTTGTGGCCGGCGACCTCGACCGTCACGTCGAGCTCGATCTCAGCCGTTCCGCTTGCAAACGACAGGTACTGCGCCGTTGCCCACACAACGGGGCGACCAGTGACAGCCACCATGGCCGCCGTTGCGGCGCCGAGGCCGGCGCCGCCCTGCAATGTCTTGGCGGGCGTCAGTAACAGCGACGATGGTCGCCACGTCCAGTGCATCCGATCGTCGGTGGCCTGGAGCGTGAAGAGTTCTGCCGGATTCATTGCCGGCACGGTAGCGACACGTTTGTCAGGTCGGCGAGGGCGCGGGTCGCAGGTCAGCGAGCCGCCTGTTTCACCGGCACGCCGACGTCGCCGTCGGCTGCTCGCGCGCGGCGGCCCAGAGCGTCCTCGACAATTCGCGCTCGATCGCGACGCGGTCGACGGCGCATGCGTAGAGATGACAGTACGACCACGCCCGCTCGAGCGCGCTGAACATCACAAGTCCGAGCTCCACTGTGTCGTTGCGGTTCTTGCCAGCCGATTCGGCCAGGACTTCACCGAACCGCCGGCAGAGCGCCAGATGTCGTTTCATGCCGGCGCTGCGGATCGCCTCGTCCTCGTGGGCCGCCTGGGTCCATGCGAACGCGAAGCTGCCGTTGACGTCGAGATATGTGAAGTACTCCCGCACCCACTGGGTGAGGCCGGCTCGCGTGCCACCGACCGTGAGGAGCCGCTCGATCACCTCGAGCGCGTCGCTCGCGGATCGGGCGCCGACGGTGAGGAGCACATCGCGCTTGGTCGGGAAGTACGTGTAGAACGATGCCCGCGAGACGTCGGCTGCGCGGGCAATTTCGTCGATTGTCGTTCCGGCGTAGCCGCGCGTCAGGAACACCTCTCGCGTGGCTTCGACGATGCGGGCGATTGTCCGTTGGGCGCGGGGCCCGAGAGCATCGGCGGGTTGTCGACTGACGGCTGGAACGGAGAAGTCGCTTCCGCGGTCGGCGGTGTTCTGATTGACGGCTCGGGCCGAGGTCCGGTCCATGGCTTTCGTCAGCGTAGCCGTCTGGTCACGCTGCGCTCGGGACTTCCGAGCGTCAGGAGCAGCGGTCATTGGTCCACTTGCGGTTCGGCATATGACATGACAGTAGTGTCAAGTGCGGCGTTTGGTTGCTTCGAACCGTCGGCTCGCTGCATCGGAGGAGTTGCAATGAAGAACGTGAAGGTCGAGATCGACGAGGGCATTGCTGTGGTGACGTTGGACCGACCGCCGGTGAACGCGCTGGATCACGAGACGTTCGCCGAGATCGCCGAAGCGTTCGACTCGTTGAGCGCGACGCGCGAGGCGTCGGTGGCGGTCTTTCGTTCCGCGCCCGATGCTCGGGTCTTCTGCGGCGGCGTCGACCTGCAAGATGCGCCGAAGCGGTACCGGCCAGACGGTCGGTTCGAGGATGGCGGACCGAAGCTCGATCCGCGCTATCAGGTCGATCCCGGGCGGGTTGTCCGCGACTGCTTTTGGTCGATCTACGACTGCGGTATCCCCGTGATCGCTGCCGTGCACGGCAAGGCGATCGGCGCGGGCGTCGCGCTCGTCGCGTCGTGCGATCTCGTCGTCGCATCGGATGAGGCCAGCTTCGCCCTGACCGAAATCAACGTCGGTGTGCTGGGCGGTGTCCGCCACGCCCAGCGGCTCGTCGGGCCCTATCTTGCGAAGCGGATGTTCTTGACCGGTGAGTTCGTGGCGTCAGGCGAGCTGTACCGGCGCGGTGCGATCGAGATGGTGGTCCCGGCGGGCGAGCTGATGGACGCCGCGCTCGCAATCGCCCGGCCGATCGCAGCGAAGAGCCCGATCGCAGTTCGGCTCGCCAAAGAGTCGGCGAACCGGGTCGAAGGACTGTCGCTGAAGGATGGCTATCGCCTCGAACAGGACTACACCGGCCGGGTCAAACGCCACGCAGACTCCGACGAGGCGCGTCTTGCATTCCTGGAAAAGCGCGCGGCCGAGTTCCGCTGGGAGTAGCCGGCGGTCGGCCCCTCACGCCTAACCCGTCTGGGGTTCCTTGGCCTGGGGTTCCTTGGGTAGACCAAGGATCGATTCGGCGAGAATGTTGCGCTGGATCTCTGACGTGCCGGCGTAGACCGTGCCGCTGCGAGCGTTGAGCAGGAACACGTCGATCCACGAGTTCGATGAGTTGTCGGCCCCCGGTTCGTCGGACCGGAAGTGTTTGTACGGCCGCCGGCCGGTGCGAATCATGGCGTTGGCGCCGAGCATCGAGATCGCGAGATCGACCGCTTCTTGGTGGTACTCGCTCCAAAACAGCTTCGAGATCGAGGCGACCGCGCCGAGATGGCCTTGGCGGAGGTACTGGGTGAGGATTCGGTACCCGAGGAAGCGCATCGTCTCGACCTTGGTGTGGCACCATGCCAGCCGGTCGCGCACGACGCGGTCGTCGATGCAACCGGACTCGCGGGCGAGGTCGATGATCCGGTCGAGCTCTGCGCGGAAGAAGATCGGGTTCGTTGCCGCCTCCTCGCCACGCTCGTGGCCGAGCAGGCTGTTCGCCACGTTCCAACCGCCGTTGACCGGGCCGACGACATTCTCGGCCGGGATGCGGGCGTCGGTGAAGAACACCTCGCAGAACTCCGCGTCGCCGGTGAGGGTGGTGATCGGCCTCACCTCGACGCCGGGCGCGTCGATCTGGCACAACAGGAAGGTGATGCCGCGGTGCTTTGGCACCGTCGGATCGGTACGGGCCAAGAGGAAGATGCCGGTGCCGTCCATCCCTCGCGACGTCCAGGTCTTTTGCCCGTTGATTACCCATTCGTGCCCGTCGAGCTCGGCGCGCAGCCGGATGCTCGCGAGATCCGAGCCCGATTCCGGCTCAGAGTACCCCTGCACCCACACGTCGTCGCCGGAGATGATCCTGGGGATGTATCGCCGCTTCTGTTCCTCGGTGCCCCAGTTGACGAGCGTGTTGCCGAGCATCTTGACGGTGGTCGTGTCGGACACCCGTCCGAGCGCTACTCGTGCTCTGGCCATCTCCTGGGCGAGTACGACCTGGTCGAGCTTGGAGCGTCCGCCGCCTCCGTACTCGACCGGCCAGGTGATGCCGATCAGGCCGTGCTCGCAGAGCGTGCGGCGCCAGCTGATCGAAAACGCCTCGGCGTCGTCGCGATCGAGCGTGCCCAGCCCTTGCCAGCCGGGCGGCAAGTTGGCGGCGAGGAACTCGCGCACCTGGGCGCGAAAGGCTTCGGCTTCCGGGGGAAAGGAGAGGTCCATCGTTGTTCAGCGACTTGCGTTGGTTCAGAGCGACCCGATATGCGGGACGACACCGGTCGCCTGGAGCCGGATCCCGATCTCGTGTTCGAGGCTGCGCCAGTCGCCGAACAGACGGTCGAGCATGTAGGTTCGGCGCAGATACCGATGGAACTCGTGCTCCCACGTGAAGCCGATTGCGCCGTAACACTGCTGGGCCTGGGTGCATGCGAACTCGGCGGCCTGGCCGGCCATCGCCTTGGCCACGAGGGCCGACCAGTCGTCCCCAGCGTTGCCGGCTTCGGCGGCGAGGTGACCGGCGCCGATCACCATCGAATGGGCACTGGCGACGCGGTGCTGGAGCGCCTGGAAAGTGCCGATCTTGCGTCCGTACTGGACGCGTTCGCCGGTGTACTGCGCGGCCGCGGCAATGACGTGGCGGGCGATGCCGACGAGTTCGCAGGCGACCAGCCAGCGCCCATGGCTGACGACGTCGTTCCATGCGGTCGCTGCCAGCCTGTCGTCGATCCACTCGATCGCATCAGCTTCGATGTCACCCGTCAGACGATGTGCGCCGAACGATTCGTCGATGCCGCCGAGCGGAGTGCTGGTGAGGCCGACGTGGGCGACGACGATAGCGAGCCGCGGCGCCGCACCGACGGGCACGACAACGGTCGTCGCGGACGAAGTAGCCGACAGTGTCATGGCATCGATGACGAGATGGTCGGTGCCCTCGTCCCAGCGTGACGGCCCGAACGGTGAGGCGAGCGCGACCGTCGCCGAGGCAAGTCGGTCGTCGCCGGTCGACTCCGCGAGCACAGCGGCGAGCCGCGGCCCGAGTGCGTCGGCCGACGACAACGTGTCGCCCTTGACCTCGAACATGGTGCGCAGCGCAGTCGACGAATCGTCGGCGACGACCTCGTCCCAGCCGAGCTCGTGGAGCCGGCCGGCGAGCGGCCCGCCCGAGTCCTGCGTCAGCACATGGCGAAGGCTGGAGCGCAGCATTTCGAGTGTGTCCTGGTCCATCATGATTGCTCGACAACTCCCATCACGACTCACGCGGCATGTGGAGCACGCGTTGAGCGACGAGCGTGCGTTGTATCTCCTGCGAACCGCCGTAGATCGGCGCGGCTCGACTGAACAGGTACTCGGCCCGGAGCCAGTGCAGCTCCTCGTCGAGTTCGAACCGTGGCCCGACGTGGTCACGGATAGCGTTCCACGTCGCGAGCTCGGCATCGATCAGGAGCAACTTGTCGATCGACACCTCGGGGCCGAGCGTCTCCTCGCGGGCCAGCCGCTCGACCGTCTCCCGGGTGTGGAGACGCAGCGCCGCGACGAGCGTGTAGGCGTGACCGAGCGATGCCGCGTGTGACGGCTCGGCCGGCGCAAGTTGCAGCGCGTGCTGGAGACGGCTGTGGAACCGGCCCTGTTGCAGCCACCCCCAAGCGCCGCGCTCCCACTGGAGCATGTACATCGCCACCGCCCAGCCGCCGCCGAGTTGGCCGATGATCCGGTCGCCGGGCACCCAGGCGTCGTCGAGGAAGATCTCCGAGAAATGGTTCTCGCCGTCTTCGGCGCGGATCGGGCGCACCTCGACCCCCGTCTGGTCGAGGTCGACCAGCACCATCGTGAGGCCCTTGTGGCCCGGCCCGCCAGAGCGGGCGAGCAGGACGGAACGCTGGGCGAGATGGCCGTACGTCGACCACACCTTTTGGCCCGTCAGGCGGTAGCCGTCGCCGTCGGGCTCGAGCCGTGTCCGCAGCGATGCCAGGTCGCTGCCCGCGTCTGGCTCGGAGAACGCCTGAGCCCAGCCCTCGTCGCCGCGCAGCAGCGACGGCAGCAGCTCGTCGGCGAGATGCGGAGCGAACACCAACAGCACGGGCACGAGGATTTCGAGTGTGGTGAACGGCTCTGGGATCTGGATGTCCAGCTTCCACAGTGTCTCGAACATCGCTGCCCGAAAACGCGGGTCGCCGCCGAGGCCGCCAGCACGTACCGGCCAACCGAGTCGGGACCATCCGGTATCGAACAGCAGCGCCTGCAAGCCGGCCATGTGACGTGAGCTGTCCTCCAGGCTCGGCGGCCGATATCCGATGTAGACGCCGGCCCGTTCGTCGGTGCGCAGGAATCGTTCCAACGCCGCCGCGTACTCCGAGGCCGACTCGAACGTGGCGGCGGCCAATTGTTCGGTCAACGGGTGCGCCGATGCGTCGGCCAGTGCGTCGGCCAATGCGTCGGTCGGTGGGTCGGTCATGCGGTGATGTAGTCCCGGGCGAATGCTTCGATGAAGTCGCGTGCAATCGGATGCTCGCCGGTCGGGCCGGCGACGATGATCCACGTCGCACCGAGCTCGTGGTAGGCGGCGAGGGCGTCGCGGTGGCGCTCGACATCGACCGCCGGCTGGTGAATCGTCGGGTCGTTGTATGCGATGGCGATATCGAGCGCGTCGAACCGGTCGCCGGCCAGATCGCGCAGGATCGCGAGCCGTGAGCCGATCGATTCGATCGATTCGAGATGGGGGCTGCGGGTGGTCGCGGCCATCTCCGCGGTCCCGGTCAACGGCATCCAGCCCTGGGCCCGCGTCGCGATCCGCTGGAGCGTGATCTTTGCGTTGCCGCCGATCCAGATCGGGATCGGCTGCTGGACCGGACGTGGCCTGGCGACGATGTCACGCGCGTTGAAGTGCTTGCCGGCATAACTGAACGACTCGCCGCTCCAGTGCAACGGCAAAACGTCGAGCGCCTCGTCGAACAACTCGTTGCGGTCGTCGAAGCCCACGCCGAGCGCGTGGAACTCCGCTTTGAGATAGCCGGTGCCGGCACCGAGGATGAACCTGCCACCGGACAGCTTGTCGACGGTGGCGGCGGCCTTCGCGAGGAGCATCGGGTTTCGGTAGGGGACGACAGCAAGGTAGGTCAGCAACCGGAGCCGAGTCGTGACCGCCGCGACCGCACCGAGTGCGACGAATGGGTCGAGCGTCTGATGGCCCCCGCTCTTCAGCCATTTGGTTCCCGGCGCCGGGTGTTCCGTGAAAGAAATGCCATCCCAACCGGCGTTCTCGGCGGCCTGAGCAAGCTCGGTCACCGGCCCGGAATCGAGCATGTCCGCCTCGACACCGTGGACGTCCGGGTATTGAAACATGAACCGCATGGAAACCTCTTCGCGTTGTGATTGGCATATCGGCGAGCGGTCTCGAACCCTACTCGACAGAAGTGTCAAGTTCGACCCCGGCCGGGGACTCGGAACGTTGGGATTTGTTGACATCTTCGTCAACTATGGTGGCGGTGGGGCGTGGCACTTCACGATCCGAACCGTCTGGAGCGAGATGCAAGCAGTCGTCTGTCACCGACATGGTCCCCCAGAGGTGCTACGCGTCGTTGAGGTTCCGACGCCTCACCCGGGACCCGGCGAGATACTGGTGAAAGTGGCGGCGGCGGCGGTCAACTTCCCTGACGTGCTGATCGTCGCCGACCAGTATCAGGTGTCGGTACCGCCGCCATTCACGCCCGGGAGTGAGTTCTCCGGCACGGTCGCCGCCGTTGGAGCAGGGGTGAGGGCCGGCGTCGACGGGCTGGTGGTCGGCGACCGAGTGTTCGGCAGCGTGATGAGCGGGGCCTTTGCCGAGTACGTAGCGATCGCGGCGTCGTCGCTGCGCCGCGTTCCCGATGGCATCGAGTTGAGCGCCGCGGCCGGTTTCTGGGTCGCACATGCAACCGCCTACCACGCACTCCGTTCCGTTGGTGAGGTGATGCGTGGCGACCGGGTTGTCGTGCTCGGCGCGGCCGGGGGCGTCGGCCTTGCGGCGGTTGAAATTGCTGTAGAACTCGGAGCAGAGGTGATCGCCGCCGCGTCGAGCGATGAGAAGTTGGCGCTATGCCGCGATCGCGGCGCCAGCCACACCATTGACTACACCCGTCACGATCTGCGCGATGCGATTCGTGCCGTTGCGCCGGAGGGCGCCGACGTCGTGATCGACCCCGTCGGCGGACCGTTCTCCGAACGCGCTCTGCGGGCTGTCCGGTGGGGCGGCCGCTTCGTCACCGTCGGCTTTGCGTCCGGCGAGATCCCCAGAATCCCACTCAACCTCGTCTTGTTGAAGGGGGTCGTCGTCAAGGGTTTCGAGATCCGCACGTTCGGTCGCTACGCCCCCGACGATGCGGCGCGCGACGAACGCGAACTCCTGCATCTCTTTGCGTCAGGTCGCCTGGCGCCGCACATCTGCGCCGTCTATCCGATGGAGGACGTCGCGCGTGCGCTGCGCGACGTGGCGGACCGCCGAGCGACGGGCAAAGTGCTGATCACGCCATGACCCGATGGTGGCGCAGAGTGATGAAGTTGACACTATCGTCATGTTTCGTGCTTGTCGAGACGAACGCCCGGTGAAGTATTGGTTGAACGCAAGTTTCCTCGAACTCGACCAACTCATCCCGGTCGCGAAGGCGGCCGAGGAGATGGGGTTCGAGGGCCTCACTCTGGCGGACCACCTGTTCTTCCCTTCTGAATTCAGCTCGAGCTACCCCTACTCGCCCGACGGCAAGGTGATCTGGCCAACGCAGAGCTCATGGCCAGATTGCTGGGTGTCGATCGCTGCGATGGCGCAAGTGACGCAGCGTCTGCGGTTCAGCACAGGCGTGTTCGTTGCGCCGCTGCGCGACCCGTTCAGCCTTGCCAAGAGCATCGGCACCGTGGCCGGGCTCGCTGACGGGAGGCTGTCGTGCGGGTTCGGAGCAGGCTGGCTCCAGGAGGAGTTCGAGATCGTCGGCGTCGACTTCACCAGCCGTGGGGCGCGAATGGACGAGATGCTCGACGTCCTCCGGCTGCTATGGACCGGCGAGATGGTCACCTACCACGGGAAGCATTTCGGCTTCGGCCCGATCCAGATGCGGCCGCCAGCACCAAGTGTAGCGATCCTCATCGGTGGCAATTCCAGGCCGGCGCTTCGTCGCGCCGCCCGCAATGACGGTTGGATCGGTTCGTACACCGATGTCGACGACGTCTCGAAAATGGCCGCCGAGGTGCTGCGCCTGCGCGACGATGCCGGCAGAGGCGCGGAACCGTTCCAGATGGCCGTCGTCGGCAGCCCAAGAGTCGCACGCGAAGCGAACGCACTCGGTGACATCGGAATCCAGGCGATCACGGTGCCCGCAGTAGCGCTCGGCCCATCGTGGGCGACGGGCGACGTGATCGCAGGCGTGGGCGAGTTTGCGGCGAGGTGGCTGTCGTGAACGATCAGGTCGTACTGATCACCGGGTGCTCGAGCGGCATCGGTCTCGCCGCAGCGGTCGAGTTCGCACGGCGTGGCTGCACCGTTGTCGCGACGATGCGCGACCTTGCGCGCTCGGATCGGCTGCGCGCAGGGTTTGCCGATGTCGGCGCCGACGCCGACATCAGACGACTCGATGTCATCGACGATGCCTCGGTCGCCCAGGCCGTCGCAGGTGTCATGCGAGACCACGGCCGCATCGATGTCGTGATCAGCAATGCCGGCGTCGGTTCCGACGGCACGCTCGAGGAGTTGACGCTCGACGACATCCGTGCGGTGCTCGACGTCAACTTCCTCGGCACGGTCCGCGTCATCAAAGCCGTGCTTCCCGCAATGCGTGAGCGCGGAGCAGGCCGGCTCATCGCTGTCGGCAGCACTGCCGGGCTCCTCGGCCAGCCGTTCAACGACGCCTACTGCGCGTCGAAGTTCGCGCTCGAGGGTCTCCTGGAGTCGCTGCACCCGGTCGTGGCGCAGTTCGGCGTGCACGTCACGGTCGTCGAGCCGGGCCCTGTCGCCGGTGAATTCGTCGAGAACTCGGGTGGCGCAGGCGGCCCCCCAGCAGACGGCCCGTACGCGTTGGCGAGGGTCCGGTTCCAAGCGGTACAGGACAGCGGTTACGAGATGGCGCAGTCCCCACACGAGATCGCGTGCCTGCTCTGGGACGTCGCGACCGCGGCGTCACCCCACCTGCGCTACCAGACCTCGAACGCGATTACCCGCCTCGCCGGCATCAAGGTGAAGGATCTGACCGGCGAGCGCGTCGTCGGCCTCACCCGCACCTGGATCGAGTGACGCCGTCGGGGGCCGTCAGTTGCACGCCACGCACGATGGTGAACTCCGTCAAACGAGTCCGCCTATTGATCGCGAGCAAGCATCCGGTCGATGTCGTCTTCGTGAGCCTGGAGGAAAGGGATGAAGGCGCCGGAGCGCATCATCTGCCACATCGGGTCGCGGTTCATCTGCTCGGTCATGGTGGGGGACAGGCTCACGCGCATCTGGTCCATCATCGCTTGATGCTGCTGAACCATCGCCGCGAGGCTGTCGACGGCGACCGCTGTCGCCTCAGGTTTCGTCGGCGATTCATTCTGCGCAATGGGAACTGCTCGCGGCACCGGCGCGCCGATGTCTGCAGGATCCGCGGCGCGGGCACCGATGATCACGGCGACGACTATGAGCAGGGGCAGGAGGAGTATCGCTGTCATCGTTGTCGCCACGACCCAGTTGCTTCTTGATCGTTCGCTCATCGCGTCTCTCCTTGTGCAAGGGCACCGAATGGTTCGGCACCGATCTTCTGATTGCAGTGTGATGCCGTCACGGCAGACATGCATCCGGCGTCGCTACGGATCTCGGGTGCCTGAAGTACGCAGTGCAGGACGACCAGGTGGTAGCGGGCGGCTGCGGCTCGGTTGTCGATCAACAGGATGGTCTTTCTTGAGCAGGATGCGGCCGATTCTGGAGGTCGTTGCACCGGGGCACGCCACGTTGCGAGCAGACGAGGGCCGAGCAGAGCGCGTCGCAAAGTTCCTCGGCCACGCATTCGCGGCTCAGCCACCCGCCGGCGCCGCGATTCAGCGCAGCCTGGCGGTAGGCCGGATCCGGTTCGGGGCCGATGACGACGATGCGGTCGAGCGCGAAGCTCGGGGGTAGATGACAGCAGCACCCGGCGAAGTCGGCGGTGTCGACGATCACGAGGTCTGGGTGCGACGAGGCAGCGTCGCCGAGTTCGGACACGCTGTCGACGGCGGAGACGACCCAGCGGCCGCGGTCGCGGTCGCGGTCGAGTAGATCGACGATGAGCGACCGCATCGCGCGGTGAGCGACGGCCACTACGACGTGCGGCCGACCGGCCGGCACGGCGCACACCTCCGCGGGGGTCATCGTCATCCCTCCATCTTGCGGCCCGACCGGCATGCGGGCATCCGCGCTGGCTACGGAGCGGTACTGCGGACGGTCACGGACCGGGCTCGTCAACGTCGAGCAGCCCGGCCTCTTTGGCGCGGCGGACCAGCTCGGCCCGGTTGCGGACGTTGAGTTTCTGGTGGATGTGGGAGCGGTGGGTTTCCACGGTGCGCACCGACACGTAGAGCCGCTGACCGATCTCGGTGTTGGTGAGCCCGAGGGCCATCATCCGAAGAACTTCCAGCTCGCGGTCGGACAGTTCGCCACCCGGTCCGCCGAGGCGGGCGGGTGGGGCGTCGGGGGCGAGCAGGGCAGCACCCAAGCTCGGGTGCACATATTGTTTTCCGCTGGCCACCTGTCTGACGGCTTGGACCAGTTCGATGTCGGCGGCCTCCTTGACCAGATATCCGGCAGCGCCAGCATCGAACGCCCGGCGCAGGTAGGCGATGTCGTCGTGCACGGTCAGCACGAGCACTCGGGTGGCAGGGCTGACCCGGACCACCTCGGCCGTCGCGGCGATCCCGCTCCCGTCGGGCAGGCCGAGATCCATCACGAACACGTCGGGCAGGCAGGTCACCGCCAAGGCCACGGCCTCCTTCACACTGCCTGCCTCGCCGACGACCTCGAGGTCGTCCTCGGCGTCGAGGATCCGGCGCAGGCCGCTGCGAACAACGGCATGGTCGTCGCAGATCGCGACCCGCACGACGTCAGGCAAGGGGCAGCTCCAACAGGATCGTCGTGCCGGAGCCCGGGGTCGAGGACAATTCGACCGTTCCGCCGACGAGGTCGGCCCGTTCGGCCATGCCTTTCAGACCGAGATGTCCCCGCGTCGGTGCGGCGCCGGTGTCGAAACCGATGCCGTCGTCCTCGACGAGTGCTCGCACCCGCCCTTCGGCGACGATCACGGTGATGCTGGCGGTGGCGGCACCGGCGTGACGGGTGACGTTGGTCAGCGCTTCCTGCACGACCCGGTAGACGACCGTCTCCACCTCGGACGGCAACCGGGCTTCGACGAGGCCGTCGGAGGCGAGCGCGACGGTGGTGTCGCCGCGGGCCGTGATGTCCTGGGCCAGACGTTCCAGCGCAGGGAGCAGCCCGACGTCGTCGAGCACGGTTGGCCGAAGGTCGAAGGCGAGTTTGCGGGTCCGGCGTAAGGCGTCGGCGACGAGTTCGCGGACGTCCTCGGTCCGCCGACGGGCATCGTCGAGCTCGACCTCGTTGGCGGCGAGGGAGGACTCGATGAGCCGAAGGCCGAGCAGGACTGAGGTGAGGGCCTGCCCGACGTCGTCGTGCAGGTCGCGCGACACCCGGGCCCGTTCCGCTTCTTGGGCGTTGAGGATCTCGCCCAACATCTCGCGCTTGAACGCGGCCCGCTCGCTTGCGGCGGCGAGGTCGGCGACGGCCTCGGCGCGGGCCCGCTCTGCCTGCACGAGTTGGGCGCTTTCGATCGCTCCGACCGCAAACGCGGCGAACGCGACGACCAGGGCCTCGTCCTCGTCGGCGAAGGGCTCACCACCGGCCTTCTCTGTCAGGTACAGGTTGCCGTACCGCCGTCCGCCGCGGCCGACCGGCACACCGAGGAACGTCCGCATCGGCGGATGATTCGGGGGAAATCCGCCCGCGCGGGGGTCGGTGCCCAGGTCTGCGAGCCGGATCGGTCCACTGGCGACGATCACTTCACCGAGCAGGCCGTGTCCATCAGGAAGTTTCCCGATGAGGGCCGCCGTGTCATCGTCGATCCCGTGGTGGATGAATGACTCGATCGCGCCGGTCGTGTCGTAGATCCCGAGTGCCGCGTACTTGGCCTCCGCGATCGTGGCGGCGCCGGCCACGATCCGCCGCAGCACGGTGTCCAACTCGTGCTCGCCGGACAACACCAGAACGGCCTCGAGCAGCGTCTGAACCTTGAGTGGCCAGCCGGCAGTGCCACCCTCGAAATCCTGTGTCGTCGTCGATGCCATCAACGACACAGTGTAATAACATCGGACGTTGCGGGAGGACACGGAACTCCGAACACACATTCCGGATGGCGATCACCGGCCGCCCGTCACCCTCACCGTCTGCGATGAGGCCGACCACGACCTGCCCATGACCGGCACGAGCCTCATCGGCGGTAGGACATGATCGTCGCCATGCCCTGCTCGAGGTGGTAGGTGTTGTGGCAGTGCAGCATCCATTGGCCCGGATTGTCTGCATCGAGTTCGACGGTTCGAGTCTCGCCGGGCAGCACGTTCACGGTGTCTTTGCGGGCACCGCCTTCGGAAAGGGCAAAGCTGTGCCCGTGGAGGTGGATGGGGTGCCACATCATCGATTTGTTCCGTATCTCCAGGCGGACCCTTTCGCCATCGGCAACGTTCAACGGCGAACTTTTCGGGTACGACTTGCCGTCGATTCCCCACGTGTAGCTCATCATGTCGCCGGTGAGATCGATCCGGTGTGTTCGATCGACGCGGCGGGCGTCGAGGGTGACGCTCTCGGCCGGGACGAGATCGCTGTAGTGCAGGAGTTGGCCGTCGAGTTCGGTTGGACGCGCGTCGGGCGAAGGAGCGGCGCTGGCGGTGGCGTCGGTCGTGCGGAGTACTCCGGCTGCGATCGTGTTCTTGCCTTCGGCCGCGGCGACGATCGGCCAGACGCCCGACAACGCTGTCACGATCACGTCGTAGCGTTCGCCCATCCCGATGAGCAGTGTGTCGACCTCGATCGGTCGGATGGGAAACCCGTCGGTGTGAGTGATCGTGAGACGGTGCCCACCCACGGCGAAGCGGTAGGCCGTGTCAGATGCGGCATTGATGATCCGCAGTCGCACGCGGGCGCGGGATGCGACGGTCACGGTCGCCGGGTCGGCCGGGGGGCGACCATTGATCAGGTGGAGCGGATAATCGATATCGCCGGCGTCACCACCGAGCAGGTTCGAACTCATCCCGGACATGGCGCCCGCATTTGATGCTGGTGTGCCCCCATTCATGCCACCCATGCCGCCCATGCCGCCACGTTGGCGGAGGTCGGTAAGTTTCTTCTCGGGGGTGGCACCGTCGATGCCGTCGAGCCAGTCGTCGATCACGAGTACCTGATCGACGTCAGCGGTCACCGGATCGTTGGGATCCTCGACGATGAGTGGGGCGTACAGGCCGCGGTCGAGTTGGAGGGCGGTATGAGGGTGGAAGAAGTAGGTCCCCGCGTTGGCGAGTGCAAACTCGTAGGTGAACACTGCGCCGGGACTGATCGTCGGTTGGGTGAGGTCGTGGACGCCGTCCATGTCATTGCGGATGGCGATGCCATGCCAATGAATTGTCGTTGGTTCTGGTAGCTGATTGGTCAGCTGCACTCGGAGAATGTCACCGACTTTGGCGCGTAGTTCGGGTCCCGGGATGGTGTCGCCGTATGCCCAGGTGGCGATTTTTCGGCCGGCCAGGTCGACCGTCGTGGGTGCTGCGACGAGTTGTCGTTCAACGCTCCGAGCGCCACTCTTTCGTCGTTGCTGCTCGAGGCGAGCGACGGTCGCGTCGTTTGCCTCCACGGGTGAGGTGGAGGAGTTCCCGCAGCTACTCGCGAGAAGGGCGGCAACGGTGCCGGATCCGGCGAGGATCAGGAATCGGCGACGATCGATGGAGGAGCTAGCCATGGCAGAATCGAGTCCTTGTTGTGAGCGGCATTGTCGTCTGTGATCGTGCTCCCGGCGGAGTTGACCCGCATCCGAGCCAATCACGGAGCGTGTTGCGGTCGGGCCACGAAACAATGCCGCTCTGGGAGCCCGACCGGCCAAGGTGGGCGGAAGGTAATGAGTCCCGTCGGCGCGTTGGGTTTGCTCGAGTCGAGAAACCTCAGTAACAATCCGCACCTTCGCTCCGTAGTTTCACCGGTTGCCGGTCGAGGTGTCCGTGTGTGAAACTGCGTTCGTGTCGATAGCCCGCCGAGCCGCTCTGGTCGCGATGATCGCGGTTGTCGTCTTGTGGGCTGGTGTCGTCCCGGCGTTGGCCCGTGCCGACGGGAGTGATACGGCCGGTGACCTCGTCCGCCAAGCGATCGCCCACCTCGTACACGATCCGAACAACACGATGGCGGCCGCTGAGAAGATCGACGCCGCGATCAACGCCGCCGACACATCGGGAGTCGACATCGATCTCGTCGCGCAAGCCGCGACGGCGCTCGGACAGGGCGACGTTCACGGGGCTCGTACGTTGCTGGAGCGCAGCATCGGCGCCCGGCCGCACCTTGGTGGCGGCGACCCGAAACCGATCCGGCAGGTACCGTCATTGGCGGTCGGCGCCGAGACCGGTATCGACGTCGTGACCGATCCGCTCGCTCCGCACCGCAAGGTCACCGGGGGCGACGTGGCCGCCTTGTCGGGCCTTGTCGCGCTCGGCTCTCTTGGTGTGTACTTGGCGGTGCGATTCCGTCCGCGCAAGGTCGCGGCGCTGTGATGGCGACCACCGTCGACACACCGAAACGTTCCCGTCGAGCCCGCGCCGCTGACGTTCTCGATGAGCGGCTCGGTCTGAAAGCACTGCAGTACCCGGTACCCGAGCACGCCAACAATCTGGGCTGGAGCTTAGGTGGGTTGACCGCCGCTGCGCTGTTCATTCTGATCGCAACGGGGATCTTCCTCACTCAGTTCTATAACCCGACCCCCGAAGTCGCGAACGCGTCGGTGCGCCAGATCGTCACCGGGGTCTGGGCCGGCCGGTTCATACGCGGGGTGCATTATTGGACCGCCCAAGCGATGTACATCCTGGCCGCCCTGCATCTGTTACGGGTTTTCTTCACCGGGTCATACAAGCGCCCCCGCGAAGCCAACTGGCTGATCGGCGTGTCGATGTTCGCACTCGTGATCGGTGCGTTGTTCACCGGCACCGTGCTCAAGTGGGACCAGGAAGGATTCGAAGCACTCGCCCACAACCTCGAAATCGCCCGCCTGTTCGGCGGTGCCGGATTCTGGTTCGATCCCAAGCTTGCCGCGAACGTCCCGTTGCTCGAACGGCTGACCGTCGCTCACATCGCGATCATCCCCGGTCTCATCCTCGGCCTGTTCGCGATCCACGGCATGCTGATCAAACGCCATGGCATCTCGCCCAGCCCCACCGTGCCTGACGAGCCGGGCGAGGTGCGCGAGCCGTTCACCCATCACCTCCGCCGAATCGGCGCCTTCGCTCTCATCCTGCTGGCGGCCGTCGGTGTGCTCGCCGTCGTCCGCCCGCCAGGCGTGGGGGCGACACCGATCGAGGGGATCGAGATCACCAAGCCGCTGTGGATGTTCTGGTGGATGTTCACACTGGAGAACAAGATCGGACTCAAAGGCATCCTCTACGGATCAGGCGCCCTGTTCGCGCTGCTGATCGCGGTGCCGTTCGTGGATCGCAACCCGCAACGGTGGTGGCGCAAACGGCCGGTCGCCGTTGCGCTTGGCCTGCTGGTCCTGACTGCCATCGTCGTCCTCACCATCATGGAGGCTCTCACCACACCAGCCTCCCACCTCGGCTGAGCGGAGATGCGACGCGTACGCCTCACCTTCTGGTTGCTCGTCGTGACAGCCGTCGCTTCGACCGGTGTGCTGATGGATGCACTCGACTGGCGCACCGGTCCCGCTGCGGGAATCACCATCGCAGCCACCGGCGCGGTGACGGCCACCGCAATCGCACTGGCGGCGCGGATCCTGGTCGTGATCAGCCGTGACCGAACGAACGATGCGCGGTCCGTAGCTCCACCTCGCAGGTGATGATCGCGATCGTCCATCCGGGGCGCGGCGAAGAATCGTCGAGCTGTTCGACTACGACGCCGGCTGCTCTCATCGGAGCGAAGCGAGTCGCCGCAACCGTGACCCTTATGACTTCGGCCGTGACCACCGTGACCGCCGTGGCGCAGGTGCATCGCGACCATCGCGCCGATCAGCCCTATCCAGATCCAGTTGCTCGTGAACCAACCCATGATTGCTCCTCACATCTTTCGTGCGTGTCACGTATCAGCGTGCTTTCGCGTACTGCCTGTGTCATCGGGGGAGCAGCCCGACGTTTGCGAAGGCGTCGAGCAGCGGCTGCGCGCCAATGCCGAGGACGACCAACGCTGCCGCGCTGGTGAGCGTGGCAGCAGCGGCCCGCCATCCGAGCACGGGTAACGCGATCGTCGGGCGCTCCTCGAAGTAGCATGGGCCGAGCACCCGCAGGTAGTAGAACAGCGAGACGACGGTGTTGGCGACGGCGAGCACCGCCAGCCACGTGTAACCGGCGTCGATGGTGGCGAGGAACAACTGCAACTTGGCGACAAAGCCGGCGAGCGGCGGGATCCCCACGAAGGACAAGAACGCCAGCAGGAGTGCGGTGGCCAGCAGCGGGTGGCTGCGGCCCAGCCCGGCGTAGGAGGCGATGTCCGTTCGGCCGCGTAGTTCGACGACCACCCCGAAGGCCGCCAGGTTGGCGACGACGTAGGTGAGCAGGAAGTACAGGATCGACGGCACTGCCAGGTCGCTGCGGCCGATGGCCACGATACCCATCAGACCGTAGCCCGTCATGGACACCGCCGACCAGCCAAGCAGGCGGCGCACGTCGTCCTGCCACAGTGCTGCGAGGTTACCGAGGGTCATGGTCGCGGCGGCAAGCCCCGCCACCATCGGGCGCCACCCGACGGGGCTATCGCCGAGGGCGACGGCCAGGCGGGCGAGGGCGATGAGGGAGCCGACTTTCGGTATCGCGGTGAGGAACCCAGCCATCGGCGCCGGTGATCCTTGGGCCACGTCAGGTACCCAGGTGTGCACGGGCACGGCCCCCAGCTTGTACGCCAGGCCGACCGAGACCAGGGCGAACGCAACGGCGAGCGCCGTCGCGTCGCCGCCGCTCAACCCGGCGGCCATGCCGGCGTACACGGTCGTGCCGGACAGGCCGAACAGCAGGGCACTGCCGAAGAGGAGGCTGGAGGTGGCGAGTCCGCCGACGAGGAAAAACTTGATGGCCGCCTCCCCTGCGGCGGCGGAACGGCGGTGGAACCCGGCGAGCGCGAATCCGCTGGCGGAGGACAGCAGGATGCCGACGATCAGCTCCATCAGGTCGGTGGCGCCTGCCATGAGCGTGCTGCCGAGGGCGGCGAACAGGATCAGCGTGTAGAGCTCGCCGTGGCGAGGATCAGCGCGGAACCAATCGACCGAAAGCGCGACCGCAATCGCGGTGCCGGCGATGATGATGATCTTGGCCCACAGGGCCGTGGCATCGGCTGCGTACGTGCCGAAAAAGGTGGCGCCCGGCGGGTCGGCCAGCAATAAGCCGGTGACGACCGCGGTGACGGCGAGGACGGCGAGAGCTACCAGCGCAGTCGCAGCCTGGAGCCGGCGGGGGGCGAACAGCGCCCACAGAAGCGTGACAATGGTGCCAACGACGAGCACGATCTCCGGAAGGATCTCCCCGAGCGGGAGGCTCATCTGTTTCATCGACGAACGGCCGCCTCGGCGGCGGCGAGGATGTACTTCGATGCACTGCCGATGACGTCGAGCAACCACGCAGGCGCGACGCCGATCACGACGACCAACGCAGCGAGCGGGACCAAGCTGGCGAGTTCGACGGGGCTGAGATCTTTCCAGGTGCCCCAACGATCCGGCAGTGCGCCGAAGAACAACTTCTGGACCATCTGAAGGAACAGCGCCGCGGTGACCAGGATTCCGAGGAGGCCGATGCCGGCGAGCCACGGGAACGCGTCGAAGGCACCGACGAAGATCTGGAACTCGGCGACGAACCCGGCGAGCCCGGGGAGCCCGAGGCTGGCGAATGCCAACAGGATGGTGATGCCGGCCATGGTCGGCGCCCGTTCAGCGAGCCCGCCGTAGGAGTCGAGGTCGTACTCCTTGCCCCGGTTCCACACCGAGCCGCTGAGCAGGAACAGACCCCCGGTGATGAGTCCGTGGGCGACCATCTCCACCGTTGCGCCGGTGAGGGCCAGCCGGCGGGCGGCTTCCCCACCCTGACCGATGGCGGCGGCGGCGGCGATGCCGAGGATGACGTAGCCCATGTGGTTGACGCTGGTGTAGGCGATGCGCCGCTTCAGGTTCGTCTGCCCGAGTGCAACGAATGCACCGTAGACGATGCTGACGACGGCGACGATGCCGACCCACAGCGCGTAGCGGTCGAAGGCCTCGGGCAGCATCGAGAGCACGATGCGGATGAACGCGTAGGTGCCCATCTTCAAAAGGACACCGGCGAGGATCGCTGACGCCGGCCCGGGCGCGTCGACGTGGGCCGGGGGCAGCCACGTGTGAAAGGGCACGATCGGGGTCTTGATGCCGAATCCGATCACGAATGCGAGGAAGACGAGGCCGCCAGCAAGGGCGTTGCCGGCCAACGGTTGCTGGCGGATGATCTCGACCATGTCGAAGGTCCGTGGCGACATTGCGAGGTAGAGCCCGAAAATCCCTAGCAGCACCAGCAACGTGCCGCTGAGTGTGTAGATGAAGAATTTGAGCGCCGAGCGTCTGGCCTCGCCGTGGCCCCACTGGCCGATGAGGAAGTACATGCCGACGAGGCTCAGGTCGAAGAAAACATAGAACAGGAACAGATCGAGGGCGAGGAACACGCCGAGCGACACCGATTCGAGGAACAGGAACCAGGCCAGGTACTCGCGCAGCCGTCCCTTACCGTCGGTCGGGTAGGCGATCGACACCGGGAACAACAGCGCGGTCAGCGCGACGAGTGGCAAGGACAGCCCATCGAGACCGATCTTGTAGGTGACGCCCAGGGACGGGATCCACGGGGCCGACTCGACCAGTTGGAACCCGCCAATGGCGGTGTCGAACCGCAGCCACGCCACCACCGCGAGCACGAGCGGCACCGACGCGATCACCGTGGCCACGGCGCGCAGCCGCCTCTCGTCCAAAGACCGCAGCGACAGCATGACGAGGGCCCCGGCCAACGGGACGAAGATTGCGGCAGTGAGCACGGCTACCTCCCGGCGCTCGCGAGTAGGGCCAGGACGGCGATGCCGGCGGCGATGACGAGCAAATAGTGGTGGACCATCCCCGTCTGGGAACGCCGGGCGACACGGCCGGCGGCGGCCACGCCGACGGCGACACCCTCGACTGCGCCGTCGAGGACGCGGTCGTCGGCCGAAGTCCACCGACGCGCGACCCGAATTCCTACGCGTCCGATCGATTCGACTGCTCCGTCGATGACGCGGTCGTCGCCCCGGGTCCACCGCCGCGCCACCCGGACCCCTGCGCGTCCGATCGACTCGACGACTGCGTCAACCGAGAGGCTGTCGCGCCGAGCGAGCAGGCGACTGAAGGCGCCCCCGAACCAGGTGGCGGCGCGGACGCCGGCGTCGACGATCCGCACGTCGAAGGCGGCGAGGACGCGAGCGGTGGCGAGCGCAGGGTCGACCACGAGGCGTCGAGTGGCGGCGGGGATCCCGAGCCAGTCGACGAGGACGGCGGGGACTGCGAGGCGCCGTCTCGCGAGGGTGCGCCCCGCCAGGTAGCCGGCGACGACGAACATGATTCCGATGGTTGCGAGGCCGACGGACTCCTCGCCGACCCGTCCCGCCGTGATCGCCTCGACCCGCGCTGCGCTGCCGGGAAGCCACAACAGGCTCAGTGCCACTGTGCCAAGAGCGAGCACCCCGACGGCGACAATTTCGACGAGTGTCGGTGGTGGTGCCTTCGAGCGGCCCCGGCGCCCGAAGGCGAGGATGTGCAGCCGGGTGGCGTAGGCGGCGCTCAAACCTCCTGCGGCCGCGACGCCGAGCGCCAGCGCGATGCCCTTGTCCTCCGCTGCTGCGAGGATCGCACCCTTCGTCCACGCACCACCGAGAGGCGGCACCGCTGCGAGGGCGAGCGACCCGGCGAGAGCAGCTGCGGCGAGCGCTGGAAGCGCCGGGGCGAGGCGCATTCGGGTGATGTCGCCGGTGCCCGCCGCCTGCATCGCGACACCGACAGCGAGGAACAGCAGCGCCTTGAAGAAGGCCTGCGTCACGAGGTGCGCGCCGGCCGCGCCCGGGTATCCGGCGCCGATAGCGACGAACATGAGGCCGTACTGCGCCGAGGTAGACGCGGCGAGGACACGCTTGCCGTGGTCCTGCAGCAGTGCGACGACGCCACCGGCCAGCGCGGTCGCGAGACCGATGCCGAGCACGGTCGGGCCAAACCAGGTGGCGGCCGCCAGAGCCGGTTGGAGGCGGGCGAGCGCGTAGGCGCCGGCGGCGACCATCGTCGCCGAGTGAAGCAGGGCCGACACCGGCGTCGGCCCGGCCATGGCCGAGAACAGCCACGGCGAGAACGGCAGCTGGCCGGACTTGGCGACCGCAGCGACGAGCACGCCGGCCGCGACCACGTGCAAGTTCGTCCCGGTCACCCCGCCGAGCGCGTCGAAACGCATCGAGCCGGTGGATGCAAACGCGGCGCCGGCGGCCACGAACAGGCCGAGGTCGCCGAAGCGAGTCGGAATGAACGCCTGGTCCGCCGACTGGACCTTGTCCACGTCACGCCACTCGAAGCCGATCAGTGCCCACGACAGCGCACCGACGAGCTCCCAGCCGATCAGCAGGGTGAGAAGGTCCCCGGCGAGGACGAGCAGTTCCATGGCACCCACGAAGGCGGTCATCAGGCCCACGAGCCGGCCGAGGCCATGCTCGAACTCGTGGAAGCACGCGTAGGCCACCACCGGGGCGGCGATGACCGGCACGAGCACGGCCATCACACGCGACAGTCCGGTGGCGTCGAGCGTCAACTCGAGACCCGCACCCCACCCGAACGCGCCGGACGCCTCGCGTGCGACGACGGAAATGGCGATCGCGAGGGCGGCGAGATGAACGGCCACGGCGCCGGCGGCAAGCACCGCTCGGGAGATCCGGCGACCGGCGCACCAGAGGACGGCACCGGCCACCGACGGCATCACAACGACGGCCCAGATCATGCGCTCCTCATTGCTTCAGTCGCCGGAGCTTCTCGGTGATGTCGGCCTTGCGGGTGCGGTAGATGGTCGTCACCAGGGCGAACCCCATGGCGGCTTCGATGGCCATGGCAGTCATGATCACGATCGCGAGCACCTGACCCTTCGGGTTGCCGCCGGCCGCCCAGAGCCACAACGCAACCGTTGCCATCAACGAGCCGTTGACCATCAGCTCGAAGCCCATCATGATCATCACGAACGATTGCTGAGACAGAACGCCATAGAGGCCTACTGCGAAGAGGGCTGCGGCGATGAGCAGTGCTCCCTGGAGACTCACGCCATCCTCTCGTGGTCCATGTTGCGCATGTCGTGCATGTCGTCTGCGCCCTCTTTGCCGGCCTGCTCTTCGTGCTTGCTCGCCACTGGCCTCGGCGGCGCGTCGCCGAACGGCCGGTCCGGGTCGAACGCCGGAGCGTCCGACCCGTCGTCGGCCTGACCGTAACGGCCCCGGGAGCTGGCCAGCGCGATCGCTGCGATCATGGTGGCGAGTAGCGCGGCTCCGGCCGACTCGAACACCAGCATCGACTCTCCGAGCAATTCCTGACCGAGAGCGAAGGTCACTCCGGTCGGGCGGGCGGGCCGGTCGGGGAAGCGCGCAAACACACCCACGGCGCCGAGGGCTACGAACGTCGCCACGCCACCGGCGACCGAGGCCCGGTGCTGATGGACCATGTTCATCGGGTTCAGCCCGGCCGGGTTCATCATGAACATGACCATGAAGACGGCCATGATCGCCATCTCTCCGGCCATCATCAGAATGAGGATGAGCGACAGGTACTCGGCCCGCATCAGCAACAGCACGACGCCGACGTTCACGAACGAAGCCAACAGGTAGAACGACGCGCGCACCATCGAATCGGTGCGAAAGACGAGCCACGCGGTCACGACGCTGGCGACCCCGAAGAACCAGAACGCGACGTCGACTGCGAGCGGCGTTTCGATCACAGCGCCACCACCGCGGCGATCATCACGTTCAGCAGCGCGAGTGGGATGAGCACCGCCCACGAGATCACCACATATCGCTCGGCGCGAACCCTTGCCGCGACGTGGCGGCTGCCGACGAGCAGCACCAACAGCACGAGGGTCTTGACGACCATCCACGCCCACCCCGGCAGACCCGGGCCGAGCCAGCCGCCGAGAAATGCGGCCGCCCCCATGGCCGCAGCCGCAACGAGCATCGCGGCGCGCCCGGCGCGCCAGGCCACCAGGTGTAGGCCAGACGTCTCGGCTTGGGTGCCGCCAGCGAGGTCAGCGCCATCGGGCAGGTTCATCGGACCCCAGAACGCGAGGCTTGCAGCTGCAAACAGGAACAGGGGCAGCCCGAGCGGAAGGCGAACGACGTTCCACAAACCGTGCTGCGAAGCGACGATGTCATGGATCGAAAGAGACGAAGCCGGCACGCTCACCGACAGAAGGGCGAGAAGGTTTGGCATCTCATAGGACAGCGCCTGGGCGATGAACCGGAACGCGCCGATCAGCGGCAGGATCGAGTTCGGCGACCACCCGTTCAGGAAGACCGGAATCACCGCGAGTGCCTGCGCGGCGCCGAAGAGGACGAGGCCGTTTTCGATGTCGGCCGCGAGGAGGGTCTCCGACAACGGGACGACGGCGAGAGCGGCGGCCGCGAGACCGAGGTACAGCGCCGGGGCCAGCGCCCACGCCGCGCCGTCGGGTCGTTCGGTGGTGGTTCGGCTCTGGACGAGGCCGAGCGCCACCGAGCGAGCCGGACCGGCCAGAATGCTGGAACGCATCGGCTCGCCGGCGACGACGGAGGCAATGGCCCGGTCGGCGACGGCGACGAGGTAGGCGCCGACGATGATGGCCAAGCCCACCCCGGCGATGGCTCCCCACCAGGCGGTGGCTGTCACACCGTTGCCCCTTTCGAGAGATAGCCCGCAGCGTTCACGTCGGGGTCGAGGCTCGCGATCGTCGCGACCGCATCACCCCATTCGGTGCCGATCAGCAGCGCAGCGAGCTGATCGCCGAAATCGGCCGGTGGGGGTGGTGCCGCGGGTTCGATCGTCTCGCCGGGTTCGGTGACAGCGGTTCCCGCTCGTGCTGCCAGTTCGATCGCCTGGACAGCCTCTGCGAGGCGCTGCCTCCACCGATCGCAGTTGTCGCCGTTGGCGTGGACGATGGGTTGGAACCCGAGCGTCGCGTACACCGGCGAATTCGCCCGGGCGTCGCGAGGGATCCCGGCGGCGCGCGCGACCGGACCGCCCCACAGCGCAGCCGAGACGCCGTCGATGACGCCGACGCCGCGAGTAGCCCATCCCAAGGCCCAGCATCGCTCCAGCCGCCGGGTGAGCGCGGTCAGTTCCTGCGGTTCACGAGGGACCGACAGCGCCTTGGTAGCGACGAGCCGGGCGAGCGCGTCGAGCCCGTACAGGTGGAGTAGTCGGGCCAGCCAGCGCAGGTGCTGTCGGGCACGGGCGAGCTCGATCGCGGCGACTGGTACCGCCCGGTCGGGTGCCATCGTGGCGGTCACGGCGTCGTCGGGCAATCGTGCGCCGAGACCGTCGACACCCGCCACTGGCGGGGTCTTCACGGTGAGGTCGTGGACGACGTCGCCCGCGAACGTCACCTCGAGCACGAGTCCCTCGGGTAGGTGAGCGAAGAACGGCCCGATTCGAGCCAGAACGACATCGAGGGTCAGGCCATCGCGCCGGTCGTCGCCCCGGCCGGCCATCGGCCGGCCGTATGGGATCCCGCCGGTCATGCCAGTGCCGCCATGCCCGTAGGGGCCGACGCCCCGCCATGGTGCCGGATCGACGTCGGGGAGCAACGTTTGCTCCGAGCAACGAGCACCTGTGATGACATCGCGATAGGCGGCGACGACGGCCGCTTCGATGTCGTCGCGCGGTCCGACGATCGTCGCATGTGACCAACCGACCGGCGGGGCGGAATCACCAGCGCCGGACCACCACACCGTGGCCCGGGGGTGGGCCATCTGATCGTGCACGCGAGCAAGGGGCTCGGCCAACTCGGTCGGGACGCAGCCGGCGACCACGAGCACGGCAGCCGCCCGGGGGCTGTCGAGGACCCTCAACCGGGGCGACGCTCGGAGCCGGGCATCGGCATCAGCAGTGCCGATGCCACGGGCGAGGAACACCGGAGCCTCGGCGCGAGCGGCCACTGCGGTCAGCCAGCCCGCCGAGGCCCGAGCGGTCACGACCAGCCGAGGGATCGCTCGCGCCAGGCGTAGAGGATGCCGAGGGCGAGGATCGAGATGAACACGAAGATCTCCCCGATGGCGACGGTGCCCTCGGAGCGAAAGACCACTGCCCACGGGAACATGTACACCATCTCCATGTCAAAGGTGAGGAACAGCAGTGCCATCACGTAATAGCGGGCGTGAAAACGGTTCCAGGCATGTACCTCTGGGGGCAATCCGCCGGAGAAAGGTACCCGCTCGGGCGCCGTCGCCGGCAGGTCCGCTCTTGCGGCAACCCACCGCCCGGCGAGCACAAGCGCGATCGACGAGCCCAGGATCGCGAGGATCACGCTGAAGGCAGCGAGGGCGACCACGTCGCTAGATGTAGGACTCGGGGTCGTTACGGAATTCTTCGGCGCAGTCCGCGCTGCAAAAGTAATAGGTGGTGCCGCGATGCTGCTCCGTTGCAGCTGCGTCAGCCTCTTCCAGAGTCATTCCGCACACCGGGTCCTTCACTGCCATCGTCGTCTCCTTGGTATGTCGGCGGGGATCGAAGCGCAACCACATGAACCCTAATACACTGCCCATCTGGGTGCTGTTCCCTCATGCTCGCGGGCAGCAGTCACTGTCACCGCCTCTGCGCGTTCGGCGGCGGGTTGTTCACTCGTGATTGTCATTGCTGGTCGGTACCTTGCCCGCGAACGCGTCCTTGACCCGTTCGATGGTTGCGTCGTCGAGGTTGGCGTAGACGAGTTCGGCGCCGGTGAATCGGGCCGCCTCGGCGACGAGCGCGTTCCGGTCGAGGTCCTCCACCAGCAGGGCAACCGTCGCGGTACGAGGCTGGACTGCATCCCTGAACCAACTGACCCACTCGTCGGGAACGCCGAGGTCCATCACCTTGGCCGTGGCTGCGCCTGCGCCTGCACCCACGGCCAAACCTGCGATCCAGCCGACGGGTCCACCGAGAATGAGTCCGAACAGGCCAGCCCACATGGCTCCCGTCAGGGCCGCGCGCCCTGGTGTGGGATCGATCGTTTCGTGAACGACGGTCTTACCGAAGTCGTCCTTGACCACAGTGACCGCGTCTTTGAGCTTCAATTTTCCAGCGGCCGCGAGGCCGCTCGCGGCGACAAGGAACTCTTGGGCGCGAAAGGCGTTCTCGAACGTGATCCCCACCAATGTCTGGGGGATGTTGGGCTGACTCGATTGATGCATGTGCATGGGAACAGGATGGGCGATCGAGACGCAGTCCGCATCCGTGTTTGCTGACTGTTGTGTTGCGGGCTTCTACGCGGGATCGGTCGCTGATGGGTCTTGGCGGCCTGTTGACTCGATTGGTGGATTCCGCAAGCAATTGGTGTCTCGCGTTGTCAGCCATTCGTTGTGTTGGGGACCATCCATCTACGGGATCGCCGAAGTGGGAATGCGTAGCAGTTGCGGATGCCACACGCGACGATCGGGCGCAACATGATCACACCAGGAAAGGTTCTGGACACTGACGAAGGAGCGACATATGGCTGGCAAACACGGCAACTGCTGCTGCCACCACGACGATCAACACGACAAGCACGACGATCACCACGCCGATAGCCAGACGCATCAGGCTCCGACGACTACCGAATCCGCAGGTTGCTGCGGCGGCCTCGCCCCGCAGCAGGACACCTACAAGTCCAACGAGCACGTCCAACGCTCCGAAGTCGCACGGAGTTCATCATGAACACCAAGGGACGTCCCACAATGAACCTCACAACGCAGTCCCCACGCGATGCGACCGACCGAATCGCTGGTTCCGGGCATCGCAGTCGGCGCAGACTGCCCGTCAACATCACGCCGCCCGAGCGGGGTGGCCGAATCGCAATCGGCCTGGCCGCCATCGTCGTCGGCGTGGTGCTGCTCATCTCCGCGGGCTCGGCGGTCGCGGTGGTTCTCGAGCTGCTCCTCATCGCAGCGGGACTTGATCTCGTGGTCACCGGCGCCCTCGGGCACTGCCCGCTCTATCAGCGTCTCGGACACATGCCGGCGTCCCTTGTGGGTCGCCATGATTGACGGTCCCCCTCAACATGTCCAGCCTCCGCCCCCCGGACGCCGGCAACAGGGTCACGGCGGTCATGGCTTGATGATGATCGCATGCTGTATCCCGATGCTGGCGATCGCGATCGTTCTGGTTGCGACCGGAGTCGTCGGCGTCGGCTTCATCTTTGTAGCGGTTGCCTGCACCGCGATGATGGCACTCATGATGCGCGGCATGAACCACGGTGGCGAAGACCACCAAGGCATGGACCACGGTGGTATGGACCACGGTGGGGCTCGCCCGATTGACGGGCCGCCGCACCAGACCCACGGTCGCCCCGACGTTCGATGAATCCCACGACCGACGTCATCGCAGTCGAGACATCAGGACTCCGGGCGGTCCATTGGCCGATTCGTGAACCCGGGTGGGGTGTTCGCAAGCCATGGCGGGCGGCGAACACGACGGTGGCGGCGACTGGTGCTGATGTCGTCGTTGGGCTGCGAGGCACCTTCCTGGCCCTCGTTCGCCCTCCCCACGCCTCCGACCAATGGGGCCTCGACACGACCGATGTCAGGCAGAGGTCCCTCGCTTTGTCCGGGCCTCTCACGATCGCTCTCACTGTCCAGCCCTCCAGCGGGCCAGGCGAGACCACCAGCGAGTCCGGCAAGGACCAACGCTATTCCAGCGATTTCGCGACCACCCGGGTACTCGCCGAGCAGTAGCGCACTGAAGGTGAGGCCGAATACGGGCGTGAGGAACGTCCAGAGCGCAACGGCCGCGAGCGGGGCGCGTCTGAGCTCTTCGAACCACAAGACGAACGCGCCGGCGGTCCCGACGAGGGCGAGGAACGCGAGCGAGGCGACGAATCGGGGGGTCCAGTGGATGCTCGGTGGACCTTCACGGACGAACGCCAACACTCCCAGAGCGAGGCCGCCGATGAGGAAGTGCCATGCGCTGATGACGACAACGTCCAGGTCGTGGAGCCGGCGGGCCAGGAGTGTCCCCGTGGTGATGGCGACTGCGGCGAGCAGCGCGAGGGCGGCGCCGGTGCTGGTGCCGATCGACGCGGAGGCGGTGATTGACAAACCGACGAAGCCGACGGCTGCGGCGCCAGCTGCGGAACGCCGGGGTCGTTCGCCGAAGAGCCACCAGGCGGGTACAAGGATGAGGAGCGGCTGTGCGTTCGACAAGACAGCGGCAACGCCCGCTGTGAGCCCGGCGGAGGCGGCGAACATCGCGGCGAAGGCAATGGTCACATTGAACAGGGCGAGTGCACTGATCTGCGCCCATGCCTTGGCCTTGTTCGGTTGGGGTCGCTGTTGTGCGTAGGCGAGGCCGAGGAGTGCAACACCCGCGAGCAGGGCTCGCAGCGCGGCGAACCAGAGAAGAGGAGCATCTCGCAGACCCCAGTGGATGGTGACGAAGCATGCGCCCCACGCTGCGGTGATGGCCAGCATCCGTGTCGGCCGTGGCCGAGCGAGAGCGGTATCGGTCATGCGGTGCTGACGTGGGTTCGATCCTCGTCGACGACTGTTGGCCGTGCCGGGGCCGATGGCGTCGTGTCGGCTGCGGGAAGGCGGAGGCGCTTGAGGAGCAAGGCGTTGACGGCGACGAGGAAGCTGGAGCCCGACATCGACAGTGCGGCGATTTCCGGTCGGAGTACGAGACCGAAGGCCGGTTCGAACACGCCGGCGGCGATGGGCAGGGCGAGCGAGTTGTAGCCGATGGCCCAGGCAAGGTTTTGGCGCATCTTGCGCAGCGTCCCACGGCCGATGCGCAAGGCGATGGCGACGTCGAGGGGGTCGGAGCGCATGAGCACGACGTCGGCGGTTTCGATGGCGACGTCGGTGCCGGCGCCGATGGCGATGCCGAGGTCGGCTTGGGCGAGGGCGGGGGCATCGTTGACGCCATCGCCGACCATTGCCACGTGCCGTCCCGAGGCTTGGAGTTCGGCGATCTTGGCAGCCTTGTCGCCGGGAAGGACTTCGGCGATCACGGTGTCGATGCCGAGCTGCCCGGCGATGCGGCGCGCGGTCGCCTCGTTGTCGCCGGTGAGCATCACCACCTGGGCGCCGAGTTCGTGCAGGGCTTGCACAGCGGCCGCGGCGGTTGGGCGGGCGGCGTCAGCGATACCGATGAGGGCGACGGCGCGCCCGTCGATCGCGACGGTGACCGCGGTGCGTCCACCGTTCGCGATCTCGTCGAGACGGGCGGCCAGGCCGGTGAGGTCGACGCCTTCGCGCTGGAGCAGGCGGCGGTTGCCAACCGCGACCCGGTGGCCGTCAACGGTAGCGACGGCTCCGTGGCCGGGCACGCTTTCGAACGCGGTCACCGCGGACCGCTCGATGCCGTGTTCGTCGGCGTAACGCACGACCGCCTCGGCGAGTGGATGCTCCGATTCACGTTCAACGGCGGCGACGAGGCGGAGCAGCTCGTGTTCGTCGAAGCCGTCGACGACGACTTCAGTGACCTCTGGTTCGCCCTTGGTGAGGGTTCCCGTCTTGTCCATGACGACGGTGTCGATGCGGGCGGCAGTCTCGATCGCGGTTGCGTGCTTGAACAGCACGCCCCGACCGGCACCAAGGCCCGTACCGACCATGATCGCTGTCGGCGTGGCGAGTCCGAGGGCATCGGGGCAGGTGACCACGACCACGGTGATGGCGAACAGTAGTGCTTCAGAAGCGGTGCGACCGGCGAGAGCGGTCCACACCGCGAACGTGAGGGTGCCGCCGATGAGGGCGACGAACACGAGCCAGAAGGCGGCACGATCGGCGAGGCGCTGCCCTGGGGCCTTGGAGTTTTGAGCGGTTTGGACCAGCTTGACGATCTGTGCCAATGCCGTATTGGAGCCGACCTTGGTGGCCCGCACTCTCAGGGTGCCGGTGGTGTTGATGGTGGCGCCGATCACTGCAGCATCCGGTGCCTTGTGGACGGGCAGGCTCTCGCCGGTGACCATCGATTCGTCTATGTCGCTTTCGCCGTCCTCGACGACGCCATCGACGGGCACCTTGGCTCCTGGCCGAACGAGGAGGAGATCGCCCGCTCGGACCTGTGCAGTGGGCACTTCCACCGGTTCGCCATCGCGGATCACGACCGCCTTTGGCGGCGCGAGGTCGAGCAACTTGCGGATGGCGTCGCTGGCGCCGCCCCTTGCTCGCATTTCGAACCAGTGGCCGAGCAGCACGAACGCGGCGAGCACGGCGGCGGCCTCGTAGAAGACGTCACCTCCGCCGGTGAGGGTCACCGCGACCGAATACAGCCAACCTGATCCGACGCCCACCGCTACCAGCACCATCATGTCGAGGGTGCGCGCTCGCAGTGCCCGGGCGGCGCCATCGAAAAAGATCCAGGCCGACCACCCGACAACGGGCAGCGACAAGATCAGTTGGAAGACGTCGTCGCGCAGCCCGAACGGGGCGACGACATTGAATCCGAGCGCGTCACGCCCGATCCGCGACCACAACAGGATCGGGACCGAGAACACGGCGGCGACCAGGAACCGGTTGCGCATGTCCTTGACCATGGCGGCCATCGACGTCCCCCCGCTGTGGCCTCCGTGGCCCATCATCTCGTGCGGAGATTGCGCGGCCTCCTCCTCGTGACGTTCGTGGGCCTCGTGGCCGGTGTGCTGTGCAGCGCCGGCAGGTTCGGTATCGACCGTGTGACTGTGGGCAGCGCCACCGTCGCCGCCCTGATCATCTCCGACGTGCTCGTGGTGCGCGGGTCCGATGAGCGGATCGCAGATGTGAGAAGGCACGGATTGACCCCGGCACTGGTAACCGCAGTCGCGCACCCAATTGCGAAGATCGATGACCGTGGTGACGGCGGGGTCGTAGGTGATGGTGGCGGTCTGAGCTACGGGGTTGGCATCGACGCCGATCACCCCGGGACGACGACGAAGCACCGTCTCGATGACGTTCTTCTCGGTGGCCCACTGCAGGCCGCCGACTTCGATGAGAGCCGTCGCGCTCGAGGATTCGTGCTGCTCGTGTTCGTGGGCCATCGTCGATCTCCTTCGGGCGAGCGATCGATCTTGATCGGCGGGGCCCATTGACGACGCTACGTTGGATGCCTCTCACCCGCATCCGTAGATGTACCCACTTCGCAAGCGGATTTATTGTGGCTATCCCGAAAGACGTCCCCCAGTCACGACTCGACAAGCGCAGGACATTTCCGACCGACCAGATGCCACGACGACGGGCATACACACGACGCGGTTCGTGGTGTCGAAGACTGCCTGGCGTCACGGCGCAGCCCGTTCGTGCGAACGGGTGAGGGCGGGTCGGCACGCTTGCATCGGACCGCTGAAGTGGACGTAGATCAGCAGGCTCAACACGGCGCCGAAGAAGCACCACACCGACACGAACGTGTTGACCGACACCTGATAGGCGGCGACGGCCAACACGAACGCCAGCACACCGAAAGCGTTGATGCACCGATGGCTGGAGAACAAGCCGCTGACGCACGTGGCCAGCAGGTAGATGACCAACACGCCCACGATGTAGAAATGGGGGGAGTCGTAGACGATGCTCCGGCCGTGGACGTGTGCTGTGACCGGGGAGCGCGGGAAAGTTACGGATGTGACGGCGCCGGATGTGAACATAGAATCGACGTCGACACCGAAGCGGAGGAGACCGCCGATGAATGCTCGACCGGCTCGGGGAACCCTCGCCGCTGTCGTGGATGCCCGCCGCTTCGGTGCGGTCGTGTTCGACATGGATGGCGTGCTGACCGACACGGCCCGCGTGCACTTCGCCGCGTGGAAGCTGTTGTTCGACGACGAACTCGCCCACCGCGCGTCCGGCGTCGAGGCCGAGCCATTCGAATTGGAGGATTACCTCCGGTTCGTCGATGGGCGCTCCCGCATTGACGGAGTGGAGGCGGTCCTCGACGCCAGAGAGGTTCACCTGGCCACTGGCGCATCGAGCGACCCGCCGGGCGAGGCGACCGCGTGGGGGCTGGCCAATCGCAAGGACGAATTGTTCCTCCAGGCGCTGAAGCGAGACGGGGTGCACGCCTTCGCGACTTCGGTGGTCTTCGTGCGGGCGGTCCGGGCAGCGGGGCTGGCCACCGCGGTTGTCACGGCCAGCAGCCACCGGAGTGACGTCCTACTTGCAGCCGGGTTGGATGGGCTGTTCGACGCCCACGTCGACGGTGTCGACGCGGCCGAGCTCGGGCTGGCGGGGAAACCGGCGCCGGACATGTTCCTGGCTGCGGCCGCGCGCCTGGGCGTCGAACCGGTCTCCACTGTCGTGGTCGAAGATGCCGTAGCCGGCGTCGCGGCCGGCCGCCGCGGCGGCTTCGGTCTGGTCGTCGGCGTGGACCGAACCGGCTCGGCCTCCGCCCTGGCGGCCGGCGGCGCGGACATCGTGGTCGGCGACCTTGCCGAGCTACGCGTCGTGGGGCTCCGGAGCAAGGGCCGGTGAGCGATCCCGGCCTTCGGACAACCGACTCGACCACCGGGTGGGAGTTGATCTGGGAGGGTAACCATCCCGACCATGAGGGCCACCGGGAGGCCCTGACGACACTCGGCAACGGCTACCTCGCCAGCCGCGGCGCGCTCGCTTGGGCCACCGCGGACGGCGTGCACTACCCCGGCACCTACGTCGCCGGCCTCTACAACCGGCTGACGTCGAGGGTCGCCGGCACGACCGTCGAGCACGAGAGCCTCGTCAACCTGCCGAGCTGGCTGCCGGTCAACTTCCGGCCCGCGGACGGCGAATGGGTGGCCGGCGACGAGGTCGAGGTGCTGTCCAACCGCGTCGTCCTGGACCTGCGCCGCGGGCTGCTCCATCGTTACCTGCGCGTCAGGGACGGGGCTGGGCGCGCAACGACCATTGCCGAGCGGCGCCTGGTGTCGATGGCCGCGCCACACATCGCGGCGCTCGAGCTGACCCTCACTCCGGAGAACTGGTCGGGCCGGATGGAGGTCCGCTCCGGCATCGACGGTGGCGTGACCAACAGCAACGTCGCCGAGGACCAGCTCTTGTCCAACCGCCACCTCCAGACCGCGAGGACCGGCGACGACGGCGCGGAGACCGTGTGGTTGGAAGCCGCCACAAGTTGGTCACAGGTGCGCATCGCCGTAGCGGCCCGCTCCCGGCTCGCTGGAACCGCCGCCCGTCGGCTGGTTGCTGATCCCGACGCGGTGTCACACGAGATCACCATCGACGTCGCCGAGGGCCAACCGGTGCGTCTGGACAAGGTGGCGGCCGTGCACACGTCGCGGGACATGGCGGTAGGCGAGCCGGTCGCCGCCGCGCTGGCGTCGCTGGCCGACGCCGGAAGTTTTGACGACCTCGCCACGGCCCACGAGCTGGCCTGGCGGCACCTGTGGGAGCGTTTCGGCCTCGAAGTCGTGCCCCGCAGCAATGGGCACGACGCCGGTGTTCCGGCCCTCGTGCGGTTGCACCTGTTCCACCTGCTGCAATCGGCGTCGCTCCACACGGTCGACGTCGACGCTGGGATCGCGGCACGGGGGCTGCACGGCGAGGGCTACCGGGGCCACGTGTTCTGGGACGAGCTATTCGTGTTCCCGTTCCTCAACCTGCGGCTGCCCGAGCTGACACGGGCATTGCTCCTGTACCGATCGCGCCGCCTTCCCGCCGCTCGCCGCGAGGCCCGCGCCCTCGGCCGGCGCGGCGCCCGGTTCCCGTGGCAGTCGGCCAGCGACGGCACCGAACAGACGCCGACCGGGCTGTTCAATCCCCGCTCCGGGCGGTGGATGCCCGACAACTCCCGCCGCCAGCATCACGTCGGGCTGGCGGTGGCATGGAACGTCTGGCAGTACTACCAGACCACTGCCGACATCCACTTCCTGCGTGACCACGGGGCCGAGCTGCTGGTCGAGATCGCCCGATTCTGGACGAGCCTCGCGACCGAGGAGCCGTCCATCTCCCGGTTCCACATCCGCGGTGTCATGGGCCCTGACGAGTACCACGACGGCTACCCCGACCGGCCCGGCGAGGGCATCGACGACAACGCCTACACCAACGTGCTCGTGAGTTGGCTGCTGCAACGCGCGGTCGAAGTGCGCGGCCTGCTCGACCACCATCCCGCCGACCGCCAGCTGTGGGATCGCCTGGCCGTCACCGACGACGAGGTTCGCGTCTGGGACCGGATCGGCGGGCACCTGACCGTGCCGTTCCACGGGGGACTCCTCAGCCAATTCGAGGGGTGGGAACGTCTCGACGAGCTCGACTGGGCGGGTTACCGGCGCCGCTACGGCAACATCGGCCGGCTCGATCTGATCCTCGAGGCGGAAGGAGACAGTTCCAACCGCTACCAGCTGGCCAAACAAGCCGACGTTTTGATGCTGTTGTACCTGTTCTCCGCCCCGGAATTGCAGGCCCTGCTCGAGCACCTCGGCTACCCGTTCGACCCGGCGACGATCCCAGCCACCGTCGACTACTACGTCGCCCGCACCGCCAACGGTTCCACCCTCAGCCAACTCGTGCACGCCTGGGTGTTGGCCCGCCGGGATCGGGCCGGCTCTTGGCAGCTGTTCGGCGAGTCGCTCGTGGCCGATCTGGACGACACCCAGGGTGGAACCACACGGGAAGGCATCCACCTCGGCGCGATGGCCGGTGGACTGGATTTGTTGCAGCGAGGTTACGGCGGGATCGAGGTCCGCGACGACGCCCTGTGGCTCGATCCGCACCTTCCCGATGACGTCGCGTCGATCGCGTTCGACGTCGTCTACCGCGGCCATTCGCTCGCGGTGGCCATCCACTCAGAACAGCTCACCGTGACAGCCGAGCCGTGCGCGGCGGACCCGATCCGGGTCGTGCTCGCCGGCCGGCCGTTCGAGGTCAAACCCGGGCAGACCATCGAGGCCACTCGTGGAGCGTGACCGCACGGACGGCGTTGGGGCGCCGAGCTACTGCTGGGGGCGGTCACCGTAGTCAGCCGCAGCCCGGTTCGGGGTCTATCACGGATGGCGGCACCGGCGCCGACTGCGATGCTCGCCACAGCACACGAACTCGAGGACACTATGGGCAAGCTGACCACCTTGGCGACGACCGACCGGCCCGGGCAGGCTCCTGCCGGGCACGTCGTCGGCTTGAAGGCGAGTGGGATCACCAAGTCGTACCGGCGTGGGATCTGGCCACGGCGGCGGGAACTGCCCGTGCTGCGGGGTGCAGATCTCGTGGTCGGCGCCGGCGAAGTCGTCGGTCTGGTCGGCGAGAACGGATCGGGTAAGAGCACCTTGATCAAGATCCTGGTCGGCGCCCTCGCGGCCGACGCCGGCACGGTAGAGGTCTCGGGCCGGATCGGGTACTGCCCCCAGGAGCCGGTTCTCTATGAGCGACTCAACTGCGACGAGCACCTCGAACTGTTCGGCGTCGCCTACGGCATGGACGAGCAAGCGGTGGCCGCCGCCGCCGACGGCCTCTACGCCACGCTCGGGTTCGACCGCTGGCGGGCAACCCGGGTCGAGGAGCTCTCCGGTGGTACCCGAGCCAAGCTCAACCTGGCCGTGGCGCTCCTCGCGG
>JANYKS010000085.1 GCA_025358125.1 Actinomycetes bacterium | reverse complement strand
CAGCGGACCTCGGTGCGGGCCATGCCGTGGCTGTGATCCTCGATCAGCTCGACGGCATCGGAGTTCTTGGTGTCGTAGAAGCTCGGCCAACCACTACCGGACTCGAACTTGGTGTCGGAGTCGAACAGCTCCGCGTCGCATCCCGCGCACCGGAACGTTCCGTCGACGTGGTTGTCGACGAGCTCTCCAGACCATGCCGGCTCGGTTCCTGCCTTGCGGAGCACCTTGAACTGTTCGGGGGTGAGCACCGCACGCCACTCGGCCTCGGTGCGTTCGATTTCGGTCATCGTCAGGTTCCTTTCGGTCGCGCAACCCAAATCTTCGCGCGCCGGCTTGCGAATCTGTCGTCGGCCCGCTTGGCGCAACGACTGCGAAGTCCATCATCGATGATCTCCGCGCGACCTGTGCGGCTCAAGTGGTGTCGATCGCCGGTAGCGAGACGACGCACGTCGTGCCTCCTGCGGCGGGCGTTTCGATGGTGATCGTGCCGCCGTGGCGTTGGACGATGTCGAGGGCGATCGCAAGCCCGAGACCGCTGCCGCCGGATGCGGCTCGACGTGACTCGTCGAGGCGCGCGAATCGTTCGAACACCCGTGATCGTTCGTGTTCGGGAATGCCCGCCCCGTCGTCGGTCACGGACAGTCGCGCGACACCGTTGTCCTCGTGGGTGGCGAACGCGACGGTGGTCGCAGCATGGTGCAGCGCGTTGTCGCTCAGGTTGCGGATGGCGCGTGCGAGTTGCTCGGCCTCGCCAAGCACCTGAGCGGCCGACACCTGCGACGTGTCGATGCGGACACGGCCGTTGTCCCGTAGTCGCTGGGCATCACTGAACACGAGGTCGTCGAGATCGACGGGCCGGTATCTCTGGGTGGTGGCGACTCTCGCCCCGCTGTCGGATCGCGCAAGGTGCAGGAGATCGTCGACGAGGCGTTGGAGGTTGCCGACTTCTTCCAGGACGCTGCGATGGGTCGCAACATGATCGGCGGTCTCGGGATGATCGAGATCTACTTCGAGTTCGGTGCGAATTCGTGTGAGCGGGCTGCGCAGTTCGTGCGATGCGTCGGCGACGAAGCGATGCTGCCGGTCGGATGCGTCCTCCACACGGTCGAGCATCGCGTTCATCGTTCGGGCGAGACGGGCGATCTCGTCGTTCGTTGCGGGTTCGGGAACACGGCGGTTCAAGTTCGCCCCGGTGATGTCGGCCACCTCCGCGCGGATCGTCTCGACGGGTCGCAGTGTCCGTCCGACGAGCCACCAGATGAGCACACCGAGTAGGAGAGCTACGGCGGGGATCGCAATGAGAAGTCCTGTGCGCAGTGCCCTGACGCTCTCTTCCACGTCGTCGATCGGAGTGCCGGTGTGGATCACGATGTCACCGACCGAGCGCGACATCAACCGGTAGTTGCTGTGGTCGATCGCGAGACGCGTCGTGCGCAGCTCGGTGCGGCCAGCATTCGGGGCGGGGAGCGGCGGCTCGCCGGTGAAGTTCGACGTGCTGGCGATGACGCGGCCATCGGCGCCGACCACCTGCGCGATCGCGTCCTCATCGCCTTGACCGATGATCGGATCGATCAGATTGGCTGATGTGTATGAGCGTTCGATGTCGGTGCTGTGGGTGACCAGGAGCTCGTCGAGGTTGTTCGTCAGGATCCGTTGCTGAGAGATCAGTAGGGCGACGCCCGTTGCCACGAGCACGATCGTCGCCGCGATCACCGCGATGGCGGTGATCCGGGCCCGGATGCCGCCGCGCATCGTCAGCCGCCGCCGAGCCGGTAGCCGGCACCCCGGACGGTCGTGATCGTTTCGACACCGAATGATTCGTCGATCTTGCGTCGCAACCGCCGGATGTAGACCTCGACGATGTTCGGGTCGCCGTCGAAGTCGTCGCTCCAGACGCCGGCGAGGATCACAGTCTTCGACTGCACTTGTCCGGCGCGGCGGAGGAGAAACTCGAGGACCTCGAACTCGCGTGAGGTCAGCGCGACCTCGGCGCCGCCGTGCCAGACACGTCGCGCGCCGGGGTCGATCCGCAAGGCGCCGACTTCGACGGATGCGGGGTCGCGACCTCCGGCGCGGCGCAGCAGCGCGCGGATGCGGGCGACGAGCACCGGGAACGAGAATGGTTTGACGAGATAGTCATCGGCGCCCGTGTCGAGCGCCTCCGCTTCGTCGAGGTCGCCATCCTTCGCGGTCAACATCAACACCGGTGTCCAGTTTCCCGCCTCGCGCAAGTCGCCGCAGATGCGATAGCCGTTGCGGCCAGGGAGCAAGATGTCGAGCACAATGAGGTCGTACGAGCCTTCGTTGGCCCGCCAGAATCCGTCGTCACCGTCGAAGGACACCTCGACCGTGAAACCCTCTGCTTCGAGGCCGCGCTTGACCGCCGTTGCGATCTTCTTGTCGTCTTCGACCAGCAGCAGCTTCATCGAGCACCTCGGCCACCAGTATGCCGACACGAACTGACTGCCCGCTGAATCGTGTTCAGCCTGCAGTCAGCGCCCGTTGCGTACCGTGACCACGGAACAACATCGATCCCGAGGAGATCATCATGCAACGAAAGACACGAATCGCACTTGCAGCCGGCATCATCGTCATCGCCACAGGAGTCACTGGCGCGATCGTCGTCGGCGCCACTTCGGGCGACCGCGAAACCCCGATTGTCGGCACCGAACTCGATCGCGCAACAGCCGCCGCCCTTGCCCACACCGGTGGCGGGCGCGTCACCGGCACCGAAGTCGGCGACGAGGACAATTTCTACGAAGTCGAGGTGACCCTCGACGACGCGACGCTGGTCGACGTCCAGCTCGACAAGAACTTCGGATTCGTCGATGCCATCGCCGACACCGAGAGCGGTACAGCCAACGACTGATCGCACGGCCATGTTGCTACTGCTGTGGCGCGCCGAAGATCTCCGACTCGATCTGTGCCACGACGGGCTCGACGAGGTCCGTTGCACACTTGTGCGCTGTGACAGCCACGGCGCGCTCGTATCCCTGCAATTGCGTCAGCGCGTCGAGCGCCGGACCGGTCAGCGTCTTCGGGTCCTGGCCCTTGAGAATCCCGGCGAGACGGTTCGCGATGTCGTCGGGGCCGTCGTCCGGTTGGCCGTACTCGTATCCGGCGACTCGCACGCACTTGCTCCACTTCGCGAGCGCGTTGATCATCCGTTTGTCGGACGCGATCCGCGTATCGACGGGGTTCACGTAGGTTGCAACCAGTTCCGCCGGTGCGAAGTTCTGCTCGATCGCCGTCCGCGTGCAGCCGCCCGTGCCGGACAGGTCTTCGCTCTCCAACGCTCGCGCGAACGTGGCGTTGGCGTTCTCGCCGTGCAGCGAACGGTCGTATGAAATCTTGTCGTTCGGTGCGAGCGCGGCGTAGATCGCCACATTTTGCTCGCCCTTGCCGTTGAGCACCACGGGATCGGGTTCACCGAGCCGGGTCGAGATTCCGTAGCCGAACTGAGCGATGAAGTCCGAGTCGCTCACGCCAAGCTTCTTCTTGTCGCTGCCCATCGCTGCCTTGATCGTCGCGAAGTCCACCGGCACGTACTCGAACCCTGCGGATGTCATGCAACGACGGATGGCCACTTCGACTGTGTCGACTCTCGATGCGAGTTGCTCAGTGGTGAGACCGAACTCCTCCGAGCCGGGTTGCGAACCAGTCGGACTGGACGCGTCGGGCTTCTTCGATGCCGAGCTCGCACACGCCACAAGGACGAACGCACACGCGGCCACCGACCATCGAAGTCCTCTCTGGTTGCGATACATGATGCTCCTCCTGTCACGACGATCGAACACATTGAGACAGACCGATGCTGACTGCCGGCTGAACACGAGGAGTTCGTTCAGCTTCCAGTCAGGAAGCGACGGGCAGACTTCGCGGCAATGAGCCGGAAAATTCT
>JANYKS010000057.1 GCA_025358125.1 Actinomycetes bacterium | reverse complement strand
GTCGGGTAATCGGGGTCGAAGGCATTCTGGTCCCAGTCGTCGGCGAATTGCTCGGCGAGGGCATAGTGCGGATGATCGGCGTGCTTCAGCCTGGCCATCGGGTCCATGCCCATTCGTGCGTAGTAGTGCATGCCTTCGAAGTCCTGATGCACTTTGACCACCCAATAGACCTCGTCGGAGACCCATGGGCGGATCATCTCGGCAGCGATCGCCGGATGGTTGGCGTTGGAGATGATCTTGCCCATGTCGTGGCACAACGCCCCGACGATCATGTCGATGTCTGCTCCCGCTCGTTCGGCCATCGTCGCCGTCTGCAGACCGTGCACCAACTGGGAAACTTGGAAGCCCTGCATCAGCTCGTCGGTGGAGCGCAGCAGCGCCATGATCCGATCAGGAACGTGGGTGAAATCTTCGTCGAGGTGGGCCTCGATGTGCGTCATGTAGTCGGAACTGAACTCCGACATACGGACACCGATGGGTCCGTCGAATGACGCTGGTGCGTTCGTGATGGCGGATGCGGTCGTGCTCATGGTTGCTCCAACTTTTTCTGTCTCGGCAGCGGGTTGGATGGTGACGGCAGGATGTGCCGTAGTTGAGGTGGCTGTTCAGAATTAGGAATCATCGGTCACCCACGAAGCGGTCGGGGAGGCCGCCACGCGAACCGGCGACGCGGGTGCCGGGCGTACGGTACGGATGCGCGGCAACGGCGGTCTCGTCGAGCAGGATGCCGAGCCCTGGTGAATCCGGCACCGCCAGCTGCCCGTCGACGATCGCCTCGGGCCCGAGGTCGAGTCCCGGACCGAAGGCCTCCCAGGAGGCGGCGAACGTGTACGGGTACTCGATCGCGCGGATGATCGGCGTGGACGCGGCGACGTGCAGGTTGGCGAGCAACGACACCGGGCCGGCGCAGACGTGCGGCACGACTCGGGCGCCGAAGTATGCGGCCGAAGCTGCCATGCGCCGCGCCTCGGCAATGCCGCCGCAGGTGGACGCGTCAGGCTGCAGCACGGTGGCCTGCCTGCGGGTGAGTACCTCGAGCGCATCGAGGCCACCGTACAGATGCTCGCCGTAGGCGATGGCGACCGGTGACTGCTGAACGAGTTGCTCGATGCCGGCGCGCTCGTTCTGCGGCAGCGGTTCCTCGAACCACATGATCCCGAGATCGGCGAGTCGCCTGGCGACCTCGAGCGCCGTCGGCAGCGTGAAGATCTCGCTACCGTCGACCATCAACTGGACGGCCGGATCGAGCAGGGCGCGAAGTTCGCCCAACGTCGCCAGATCGATTCTCCACTCCGGCCCGATGCGAACTTTCACCATACCGACGCCGCGATCGAGCAGCGGCTGCAGCAATCCGAGGTGCCACCCCGCCGCACCTTCTTCGAGAAACACGCTCGACGCGTAGACCGCCACGCTGTCGCGAACCCTGCCGATCAAGCCACTCACCGATCGGCCGACTTGCTTGCCAGCGAGGTCCCAGAGGGCGATCTCGACGGCACTGCGGGCCTGCGCAGCGATGCACTGATCGCCGAGCCGGCGGCGGGTGAACAGCCGCATCCGCTCGGCGAGACGCTCGACGGAATCGAGTTCCTCGCCGTTGAGTAGCGGTGCCAAAGCATCGTCGATAACCGTTGCCAGCACGTTCGCGAACGTGCAGCCGTAACTGTCGCACGCCTCGCCGTAGCCGACCAGGCCGGTGTCCGTCTCGATCCGCACGAAGCAGTACGAGAGCGGATCGCGCTCGAAGGCGAACGTCGCCGTCAGCGGGGTGACCGAGGTGATGCGCATCAGCTTTCCGTTCCTGCGGGGACTCGGCCCGTCATTCTTCCATCGATGACCGGCCAGCGTTGCGGGATGGTCAGACGGGCGCGGGACAGCACAGCCACCTGTCGACGTGCGGCCTGGCGGCTGAGGTCGTCCTCGTCCACGGTGGTGCAGCGCCCGTCGCACACCACCCGGCGGCCGGCGACGAGCACGTCTCGGACCGTGCGACCCTGCGCTGCCCAGATCAACTGCTGCACCGGGTTCCCACGTGGGCGCCATTGGGGAGCGGTGGCGTCGTGGATCACGAGATCAGCGGCCTTGCCGATGGTCAGCGAGCCGGTCCGATGCTCCAACCCCGCGGCGGTCGCGCCGCCGATGGTGGCCATTTCCAAGCCGTCGTAGGCACTGCAGCACGTCGGGTCGATCGTGGCGTCCTTGGCGATCCCAACGGCGAGGCGGGCGGCGTCGAGGATGTCGACGCCGTCGTTGGCGTTGGGCGCGTCGCAACCAAGACCGACGGCCACCCCGGCGCGATGCATGTCCATGTGCTTGCCCATCCGCGCCACGCCTTGCCCGTGGTGCAGGTAGGCCCACGGGCAATAGGCGATCGAAGTGCCCGTGCTCGTGACGAGGTCGACCTCCTCGTCGTCCAACCACACGGCGTGGGCCAACAGGAGATGGGAACCGAGCACACCGAGCCGTTGCAGATGGACGAGCGGCCGGACGCCAGTGCGCTTGAGGTAGGCGTCGACGTCGTTGCTCGTCGGCGAGATGTGCATCGTCATGCGCACCCCGCGAGACCGGGACAGCTCGGCAGCACCGGTCAGAAGGGCGTCGGAAGCAAGATCGTGACCGACGAGGGTGACCCACCCCTCGACCAGCCCGCCAGTCGGCAGCACATCGAGCGTAGCCGCCTGACGGGCCAACGTCTCAGCGGTCGGTGCGGTGAACGGGCCGTACTCGATGTCCCAACCCCACACACCCAGCCCAGCACGAATACCTATCTGTCGCGCTGCGGCCGCAACCGGCGCGAGGTGACCGATGGTGCCGGCCTCGATCACGGTGGTCACGCCGTTGAGCAGGCTGTCGACGAGCGTCAGAGTAGCCGCCAGCCCGTCGTCGTCGGGTCCGTGGGCATCGTTCAGCGGCACGGCCCACTCGAAGATCGAAGCGCCGGGCGGCATGTCGTCCGGTGCACAACTGCGCGCCAGCGGGTCGCCGGTGATGTGCTGATGGGTGTTGACGAAGCCGGGAGTGACCACACAATCTGTGGCATCGAGCTCGGGACTTGCGGGGAAGGCCAGCCGTATCGCTTCTGCGGTGTCGACGGCAACGATCTTTCCGCCGGCGATGGCCACGGCGCCGTTCAGGATGATGCGGCGCTGCTCGTCCATCGTCAGCAGATCACCGCCGGTGACGATCAGGTCGACGATCCCGGAGTTCGTCGTGACGGTCATGTCGTTCATGTCCGGCAATCGCTCCTCAGCCGAGGATCTGTTCGACCGAGAACTCGATATTGTTGCCGTCCGGGTCCTGCACGATGCAGATGTAGCCGACGACGACGTTGCGATAGAATGGCCCAAGCAGCAGGCAGCCGTCGGCGCGCGCCATCTCGGCGATTCGGTCGATGTCATCTCGCGATTCGCACGACAGCCCGAGATGGCTGATCGAACGCAGGAATCCGTACTCTTCCTTGATCTCGCCGGTGATCGCCGTCGGCAGTGAGCCGCAGATCAGCACGATCACGAAGCGGGCGCCCTGGATGCCGAGATGGTCGCCCGTGTTCGTCATGTCGCCGGGGTTGGCCAACCATGCGCTTCGCAGTCCGGTGGTCTCGTCGACCCGCTCGTGAATGACGCTCAGGGTCGTGTAGCGACGGTAGAACGCGAGGGTCGCATCGAGGTCACGTACCGGGAGGGCGATGTGTGTCAGGAGCGAGGTCGGGATAACGGTCGGTGGATTCATCAGTTGCACCGCTTTCATGATGTGACGGCTCGTGTGATGTGGCGGCTGCCGCTGACGCTGTTGCGGGCCGGATCATCCTGGTCTGACCACGAGAACATTGGACGCTCACGTTGGTCGAATGCTGCCGAACGATTGGTGATCCCGCGCTCGGCGAAGTCCGTCGGCAGGTCGAGTTCGCCGCGCACGGTGAGCCACAACCGGTAGAGGTCTCGCTTTCGATCCAGTTCCGGCCAGTCCACATAGTCGGTCCTGGCGTGCCAGACCTTGTAGTTGTTGAGGAACTGGATGTCACCAGGCCGGAAGTGCATGTTGAGGACGAACGCCGGCTCATTGGTGATTTCGTCGAGCAGGTCGAGCGCTTCGATCTGCTGCGCCGTCAACGCCGGCACGTCGGGCCCCCGGCTGGCGGATTCCAGATGACCTCTGCCGTAGTAGCTCGTCAGCGTGTTGTTCTCGACTGCGAAGATCCGGCATTCGAAGAACGAGACGGACAGATCCTTCTTGCGGCGATCCCACCACCACGATGCCTCGAATACCCCGACGAGATCGGGTCGGCGGCGAACGGCCTCGTTGTACACCGCCGCTGCGCTCACCAACGTCGAGATGCCACCGTTCTTGGCGGGTCGCACGCAGAGCAGCCCCACGACATCGCTGGAATCGGAGTGATAGTCGAGCTTCGCCGAGGTTTGATACCCGCGCACCTCCGGGTTGGCGAAATCGAGGCCTTGATCGCGGATGTGTACGAGGTACTCAGCGGCGTCGTTCTGCGGTATCGGAATGCCGATGTACTGACCGATTCCCCAATAGAGAGCCTTCAGCCGCCGCTCGGGCAGCCCTTCGACGGGGACGCCGCGAATCAGCACGAAGCCGCGCCCACCGAGCAGGTCGGCGAGGAAGGACTCGAGAATCGGTCCGAGTGTCGGCAGGACGAAGTTCTTCGTGGTGATCTCGTGCAGATCGAGGTCGTCGACGCCTGCCAGCGCCGCGAGCGCTTCGGCGACGTGTTCCTTGCTCAGCTCGAAGCGCCACTCGGAACGACCTTCTATCTCGCACCCACGCCAGACCGCCTCGCCGCTGGCCTGCCCGATCATGGGATCACCGGATCGGTGAAGGCGCCGCGTGTGGCGGCGTGCACGAACGGGAAGTGGGTGATGTCGGCAGCGAACCAAGTCGACGACGATGCCGGATTGGCGCACGCGACTTGGTTCATCTCAGGAGTGTAAGCCATCCATACTGGTCTGACCATCAGTCCATTTTGCCAGCCCACTCAGCTGGATCGATAACCCATGCAACCCAACACCCAATGAGCGGTTCCGGGCAGACCGCGCTGGCATTGATCCGCGTCCTCGACGTCATCGAACGAGACGGCGACCACGGCCTTCGCCTGTCGAGCACCAGAACCCATAACATTGCTGATCGCACCTCGTTCAGCTCTGCGAATCCATCCCTGAACATCCAGATACCAAGGAAGAGGTGACGAGTAACCGCGGACGGACCACCCAGGCGCCCACGGACGAGTCACAAGAGCGTCATGTCCAGAACCAAACCCAACAAAACAGAAAGAGACAACCACATGATCAGCGTGAACAACCAGATCGGCAGGGCTGGCACGGCGTTTATCGCACTCGCCCTCCTCGCCTCCGCCTGCGGTAGCGACGCCAAGACGACGCCGGTGTCCAGTGCGCCAAGCACTGCGGCCTCGACCACCGCGCCCTCGACCGACGGCACCACTGCCGCCACGACCGGGGCTACGACCGGCTCCACGCCGGGTACGACCGCCACGACCACCGCCGCCGGTGGTGCTGGTGTCACCGCAGCAGGCATCTCCGACGCCCGTTGCGCCGAGAACAAGGCCGCCGGCAAGATCACCTACCTCAGCAGCTTCGACTTCGCAGCGGCGGCCTCGATCATCGACGTGGTCGTCGCCAAGGACAAGGGCTACTTCGACAAGATGTGCCTCACCGTCGACCTCAAGCCGAGCTTCTCGACCTCCAACTACCCGTTGGTGGCGGCCGGAACGGCACAGTTCTCGTCGGCCGGTAGCTACACCGAGATCCTCAACTACTCCAAGGACGGCGCCAAGTTCGTCGCCACCGTCGATTACGGCAAGGCACCGGTCGAGGCGCTGATCACCAAGGATGGTGGCGCGACAACGCTCGCTGCACTCAAAGGCAAGACGATCGGTGTCAAGGGCGACCTTCCGCCATCGATCGTCGCGATGTTGGCCAAGGCCGGCCTCAAGCGAGGCGCCGATTACAAAGAGGTGCTGCTCGACGGCTTCGATCCGCAGGCACAACTCGCGCAGGCCATCGATGCCCTCCCGGTATACAAGTCGAATGAGCCGGGCCAGCTCGACCGGGCCGGGGTGAAGTACACCATCTTCGATCCGGCCAAGATGGATGTCGCCGGTTCGTTCGGGCTGATCTACACGTCGGCAAAATTCGCCGTCGATCACCCGACGGCCGTCGCTGACTTCAGCCGCGCCGCGTTGAAGGGCATGGAGGACGCGATCGCTGATCCAGCGGGCGCGGTCAAGATCGCGCTCAAGTTGATCGACGCGGCCGGCAACGCCAACTTCCTCACTCAGCAGGGCGAGACGTACCGCTTGACCCAGGAGATCGGCATCGTAAAGGCCAGCACGCCTGCCGGCGAGCCGGTCGGTCTGATCGATCCGGCGGTGTTCGACAACGAATACAAGACCTACGTCGAAGCCGGGGTGTGGCCAAAGGGTGCACCGACCGACGGCAAGTATTACGACGCAGCGTTGGCCAAGTCGCTGTACGGCAAGGACGGCAAGGTCATCTGGCCAACCGGCTGAACTGGTCGGAGACCAAAGACCATGATGCGGGCACAGGTCCAACGAAGCTTTGGTGGCGAACAGGCGTTCACATTCGAAGAGGTCGCCGAACCAGTGCCTGCATCAGGTGAGGTGGTCGTGGCGGTGAGGGCGTGCGCTCTCAACCGCCTCGACCTCCTGCAGCGGGAGGCCCCGCTCGTGCGCGGCTTCTCGCTTCCCCACATTGCCGGAATGGACGTCGCTGGCGTGGTCGTCGAGCGCGCAGACGATCTACCCGACGACATCGGACCCCTGATCGGCCAAGCCGTGCTGATCGATCCGGTCGGCACGTGCGGGGTGTGCGACCGCTGTCTGCGTGGCCTTGCCCCCTACTGCGAAAGCCTGCGCACGATCGGCTCCACACGCCCCGGCGGCCTGGCCGAACTCGTTGCCACGCCTGCTGATCGTGCCTACCCGATGCCAGCGGCGATGAGCTTTGTCGAGGCGGCGGCGTTACCCGTCGCTGGGATGACGGCCTTCCATGCGCTCACTGCCGGCCAGTTCGTGCCCGGCGAGACAGTCCTCGTCAACGGTGCCGGCTCCGGCGTGTCGTGTGCCCTGCTCCAGCTGTTGAAGGCCGAGGGCGCGACGGTGATCACCACTGCCGGCGGCCCGACCAAGGTACGACGCGCGCTCGCCGTCGGCTACGACCACGCGATCGACTACCGGTCGCAGCCGATCGCCGAGACGGTGCGAGCACTGACCGACGGCCAAGGCGTGCCGCTCGTGGTCGATCACGTCGGCCCGGCACTGTTCCGGGAATCGATCAACTCGCTCGCGATCGAGGGCCGATTGGTGTTCTGCGGCACCACGACCGGCACCGATACCGTGCTCTCGTTGACAGACGTGTATCACTGGGGCCGCAAGCTGATCGGCGCCGGCGGCTACCAACCGAGTGACTTCGTGCTGATGCTCGACGCGATGAGCCGCACCGGGCACCCTGCGCTGATCGACAGCGTGTGGCCGTTCGCGCAACTCGTCCAAGCCCAGCGGCGGATGCAGGCGGGCGACTTCTTCGGCAAGATCGTCATCGACTTCCTGAGCTGACCGCCCTCACGGGGATGCGGCACTGTCAGTTGGCGTCGGGTCAGTCGGCGTCGGATGGGTTGACGTTGTGGCCGGGAGCGACGACCGCGTCGATCGCGTCGCGGACGCCGGCCGGCAGGGCCACATCGCCGGCCGCCAGCAGATCGTCCAGTTGGGCGAGGGTGCGTGGCCCGATGATCGCGGCGGTGATCGTCGGGTCGTCGAGGACGAACCCGAGCGCCAACTGCTTGAGCGTCATGCCGGCATCATCAGCGACGCCGGACAGCGAATCGACGATCTGCCGCTTCGTCGTACGCATCGCTTCCTGGGCGTGATCGAAGTGCTCCGGCTTGCGCATCGCGCGCGAGCTGTCGTCGTGTGTACCGGTCTGGTACTTGCCGGTCTGGTACTTGCCGGTCAGCCATCCGCCATTGAGCGGCGCCCACACGATGACGCCCATGTCGAGGCCACGACACGCAGGAAGCACCGCTGATTCGATACCGCGGGCGAGCATTGAATACGGCGGCTGTTCGCTCGTCGGGGCGAGCGATCCGATGGCCAGTGCGGTGTCGGCCATCTCGTCGATCTGCTCGACCGAGAACGTCGACGTTCCGATCGCGCGGACCTTGCCGGCGGTGACGAGTTCGTCGAACGCTGCAGCGGACTCTTGGACCGGAGTGTTCGGGTCGGGTCGGTGCATCTGATAGAGGTCGATGTGATCGACGCCGAGCCGGCGCAAACTGTCTTCGCAGGCCTGCAGGATCCAGCGCCGCGACAGACCACGCCGATCCGGATCGCCGGCCATCGGGTTGCCGACCTTGGTGGCCAGCACGACCCGATCGCGATGACCACGCAACGCCTGACCGAGAATGGTTTCGGACACGCCGTCGTCGTACATATCGGCGGTGTCGAACAGGGTGATGCCGGCGTCGAGTGCACGATGCACCATCCGGTGGCATTCGTCGACGTCGTCGTTGCCCCAGCTGCCGAACATCATCGTTCCGAGCGCGAGCGTGCTGACCCGGATACCGCTGTGGCCGAGCGTACGGAACTGCTGTGTTCTGCCAGACCCGCCCGTCATACCAAACCCGCCTGGCGCTGGAAGACGAGACTGTCCCAGTAGTCCACCCGATGGGCGATGAGTTCGCGCTCGACACGGAAACGCATCATGCCGCGCACGGCGACGTCGCGGTCGTTGACGTGGGCGTGCATCGTGTAGGCAGCGCACACGCGGTCACCGTCGGCGACCATCTCCTCGATCTCGTAGCGGAGCTTTGGCATCGAGGCCATGAAGTTCGCCAGCCGCTCGGCGTACTCATGCCTGCCGACGCAGCCCGAGCCCAGAGCGGCCGTGTGCTCGTTGACGAAATCGTCGGTGACGAGCGCGACGACGGCTGCCGGATCGGCAGTTGCGAATGCGGTCAGGTAGGCCGTGCACACCTCGCTCGGTGTCATCGGCTCAACCCCATACCTCTTTTGCCTTCGCGTACACGCCCTGGTTGTGGGAGAACTCGATCATGTTCCCGTCGGGATCCTTGAGTGCGCAGATGTAACCGATCGGCGCCGGCATGTCGGTCGGTGGCCAGGCCAAGCAGCCTTCCTGTTCGCCGCGGCGGGCGATGCCTTCGACATCTTCGCGGCTGGTGACCTCGATCCCGATGTGGGCGAAGGGCGCCATGACCGGCTGCGGACCCTTGCCCTGGGCGCTGGTGAAACTGACGAGCACGAGGATGAACGGCTTGTCACCCTGATCGGGATGACCGAGCCATGCGCCCTGCCCATCGGCGTCCTCGCGTCGATCGAGCAGCTCGAGCGGCGTGTAACGGGTGTACCAGTCGATGGTCTTGTCGATGTCGGTGCACGGCAGCGCGATGTGCGTCCAGCGCATCGCGTTCGGACCGGCCGCGTAGCGCTGCGCAGCGGCGTGGCTGTTGGCCAAGGCGTTGGCGACAGTGGTGTCACTCATGGGTGAAGCCCTCCTGCTCGGTGGGGTTCTCGCCGGGCTTGGACCACACCACGAACGTGTTGCCCCACGGGTCGATGAACGCGCCGTTGTTACCGTTGAACTCGGACCAGTAGTGGTTGCGCCACAGAACCGTTGCGCCGAGTTTGTCCGCAGTATCGAGAATTCGATCCTGCGTGTCGTCGCCGACGAGGATCCAGGTCCGCGCCGTCCGCCCAATCGTACTGAACGCTCGCGGATCGACCCCAGCTGGATCGGGGTGCGGGCGGGCGTTGGCTGCGTCGAAGATACCCATGTGCAGGTTGCCGATCGGCGACGGCGATCCGTCGTCGAGCGGGAAGTGCCCGCCGGGTACGATCCGGTAGAAGACATCAGCCGGTCGGGGTTCGACGTCCCATCCGAATACCTCTGCGTAGAACGCGGCCGACGCCTTCGGGTCATCGGAGGTGAAGTCGACGAAGATCAACGTATTCGGCTGTGACATGTCTGAGATGATAGCACTGGTGGACTGATGGTCAGACCAAGGACGACGCCGGAATCGTGTTCAGATGTTGCGGACAGCCAGGAGATGATCGCGCCTTTGCAGCGCCTGGCGACGCAGCGAATCGATGTCGACGGAGATGCAGCGTCCGCCGCTGACGACGTGCCGGCCGGCAACGACTACATCGCTGACGGACCGGCCATCGGATGCCCAGACGAGCTGGAGAATCGGGTCGGTGCTCATCGGCAGCCACTGTGGCCCACGCGTGTCGTGCACGACCACGTCGGCCTGCTTGCCGACTTCGAGCGAGCCGATCACGTCCGCTTTCCCGATTGCCTCCGCCCCTCGAATGGTGAGCAACTCCAGCGCATGATGAGCGGTGATGCTGAACGCGTCGCCGGCCCGGTCGCGTTCGAGGCCGACGAACAGCGCGGCGGCGCGCAGCACATCAACCGCGTCGCCGGCGTTCTCGGCGTCGCAGCCGATCGCGAGCCTGCCACCACGCAGGAACAGTTCGCCGTGGCGTCCCGCCGTCGTCACGCCCTGGGCGAGGCGCAGGTAGGCCCACGGGCACGACACGACGGCGGTGCGTGTACGCAGCACGACCTCGACCTCGTCGTCGTCGAGGTGGACGGCATGCGCAACGAGAACATGCTCGCCGAGCACGCCGAGGTCGTCGAGATGCACGAACGGGCGGCGACCCGTACGGGCCAAGTAGCTTACCGCGTCGCCGCTGTGGGGCGAGAGGTGGAATGTCATGCCGACCCCACTCGTGCGGGCCAACTCGCTGGCCCGCACGACCAGATCGTCGCTCATCAAGTCGTGTCCGACAAGGGTGACCCACGCCTCGACCAGGCCACCCCTCGGCAGCAGCCCGATCAGCTCGCGCTGGCGATCGACGACCTCGTCGGCTGGGGCCGCGAACGGCGCGTCGGCGATGTCCCAGCCCCATTGCCCGAGCGTCGCCCGCATCCCGACGCGATGCAGCGCAGCAGCCACTCGCGCCGGGTGGGCAACGGTGCCGGCCTCGACCGTACAGGTCACGCCGTTCGACAACGCCTCGACAGCACCGAGCGTTGCAGAGAGCTCGTCGTCGTCGCCGGTGTGTGCTGCGTGCACCGGAACCGCCCAGGCGAAGATTGCAACCTGGGAATCGATCGCGTCGGGTATGCACGAGTGGATCAGGCGATCGCCGGTGAGGTGCTGGTGGGCGTTGATGTAACCTGGGGTGACCAAGGATTCGGGTGTGCCGATCACCTCCGCTGCGGGGTACCTTGCAGCGAGGTCGGCGAACCCCCCGACGGCCGCGATCAGCCCGTCCACCACCGCAACCGCACCGTCGGACAGCAGCTCGCGGCTGGCGTTCATCGTGACGACTGTGCCTCCCCGGATCAGCAGATCACCCACAACACTCACCCGGTCGCCATTTTGATCACGTCGTTAGGATGCCACACATGAACGGAATTCTCTGCGGGAGCGACGCGCTTGCGTCCGCCTGGTATCCGGTGGCGCGCAGCGTCGAACTGGGTCCGAGCCCACTTTCGGTCACCCTCCTCGGCCGCAAGCTCGTACTGTTCCGGTCGGCTGACGGCAACGTTGTCGCCGCATCAGACCGCTGCCCGCACCGCGAGGCGCCGCTGTCGAAGGGCATCGTCGAGAATGGCTGTCTCGTTTGCCCGTACCACGGGTGGACATACGGCGACGAGGGGCGCTGCGTGCGTGTTCCGTCGTCCAACGAGGGCGTGCCGCCACCGCCGAGAGCGCATCTCGCTCCACATCATGCGACCGAGAAGTACGGCCTCGTGTGGATCTGCCTCGGTCAACCGGGGGCGCCGATCCCCACCATCGCCGAAGAGGACGACGCCGCGTATCGACGAATCAACACGCCTGTCGATGTCTGGCGGACGTCGGCCACCCGGATGGTCGACAACTTCCTCGACATCAGCCATTTCCCGTACGTGCACGTCGCAACGTTCGGCCGGGCCCAGGACACCCTCGTGCCCAAGATCGAGCTCGGACCGCTTGACGAAGAATGGATCGGCTATCGCTACGAGGTCCTCGCCAACAACACCGACATCGGCGCGCTCTCCAGCGGACAGTCCTCCGGCGTCGTCGAACGGGCGATGTCCACCGGCTTCAACCTGCCGTTCAACGTGCGCAGCACGATCACCTACGGCACCGGGCTGTCGCACATCTTGCTGCTGCTCTCGACGCCGATCGACGACGTCACGTCGTACTTCACGTTCGTGGTCTGGCGCAACGACGACTTCTCCGTGTCGGCCGAGGAGATCATCCGGTTCGACCTCGCGATCGGCGCCGAGGACAAAATGATGCTTGAGAAACTCGACGGTGTGCTGCCGCTCGACCAGACCACGCTCGTCAGCGTGCAGGCCGACAAATGCTCCGCCGAGTGGCGTCGCCGCCTGATCGAGTTGATGGCCGGCTGAAACGCTGGTCGCGTCTCGGCTGTCACCGAGTCATCACGACCAGGAAGATATGGGCTGCGACGGCCGCCGCGAGCGCTGGCGCTCCGACGCGGGCGGCTGTCCTGAAATACATCCTCGCCGTGACCGTGTGACCGAGGCGGCGCATCGTGGCCTGCCACAGCAATGTGGACAGAGCCCCGGTCACCCACAGAGTCGGGCCGATGTTGACACCCAGCAGCACCGCCCAGACCCGACCACGATGGCGATCGAGACCGGGCAGCGTCACGAGCAGGGCCGGGAGATTGTTGACGGCGTTCGAGCCGAGCGCGCTCGCGCCGACCGTTGCTAACTCGCCGGGAATGCCGCCGATGGACAGCAGCCGGTCAACGGGCAGGTGCTTCGCGGCCGCTGTGGCCAGCACGCCGAGCCCACCGGCCAACAGAGCGGCACCGTACGGCACGCTCCGCCACGGCACCGACCGGCGGTGGATCATCAGTCCGATCAGCGCCACCGCCGCAACCGCCCACGCCGGCACGCCAACGCGCTCACCGAGTGTGAACCCGACGAGCAACCATGCCACGATCGGGAACCCGACCCACAACGCACCACGGTCCACCGGCTCGTCGACGACCGCAGGCAGCGTTTGGTTGGCAGTGGGCGCGAGCCGGGCGAACACCCAGCCACCCACGGCAATCGCCGCTAGCGATGGAACCGCGAGGTGGGCAACGAACGCTCCGCTATCCAGATGCAGCCGCTCGACCGCGATCAGGTTCGTCAGGTTCGAGACCGGTAGGACCGAGGACGCCAGCGACGCCAGCAGTGCCGGCATGAATCCGAACGCCAGCTGATCCTCGTTGTGCCGCTCGGCGATGCGCACATACAGCGGGGTCAACAACACGACGGCCGCATCGAGGTTGAACACGATCGTCACCAGCGCTGCCAACACCCACAGGCCCATCCGCAGATGGCGACCACCACCGACCATCGCCGCCAGAGTCGCGAAGAATCCCGTCTCATCCAAGAGCACCGCGAGCGGCACCGCTAGGACGAGGAAGGCGAGCGCGCCGGCGAGGTCGTTGGTTGCGGTTCGCGCCGCGCTGACGGGTATGAGGCGGGCAACCATCGCGACCGCGACCAGTACCACTGGGCCGACCCAGCCCGGCAACCGTCGCCACGGGAGGACCGCGAGTGCGCTGCCTGCGACAAGGAAGATCACCTGCGCGGCAGCCATCGAAGGAACACTTTCAGATCGTTGTCGTCGCGTTCAGCAGTTGAAAGCTTGCGGCTGAAGTCGACCAATCAACGGATGTACAGCGTGTTGTCACGGCGAGGACGAACCTCGACCGGGAGCTGATACGTGGCACCACCGCGGCGGCTCTTGACCTCGAGCGGGGCTTGAGGTTCTCACCCGACTGCCATCGTCGGACCGGGGGTCACCTCGTGCCGACCGTGTTGATCTGTTGCTGGCCGATGAACGAATTGGCCTGTTGGGAGAGGTTGTGGGTGTGGTCGACGTCTCCGTACTCGCGGGGGGTGGTGTCGACGTCGGTTGCTTGGGCGCGCAATGCCCGTACCGTGCACTCCTCGCGGCTGCGGTGCTCGAACGGGTCGAACTGGTACCAGCGCGCCGCGTTCTGCCATGTCACCTTCTCGATCTCGTCGTCGCGCAGTTCCGCGGCCAGGAGCGACTTCCACAGCACCTCGGGCGCCTTCGGCCACGTCGAGTCGGAGTGCGGGTAGTCGCACTCGAACGTGATCATGTCGATGCCGATTGCGTCGCGGTTGCGCAGCCCGGTGACGTCGTCGATGAAGCAACCCTGCACGTGCTCGCGGAAAACCTCGCTCGGCAACTTGTCGCCGAAGTCCTCCCCCGTCCACGCGCGGTGATGTTCGTACACGAAATCCGCTTTCTCCAAGAAGTAGGGGATCCACCCGATACCACCCTCGGCCAAGGCCATCTTGAGCTTGGGGAACGTGCGGAAGATCTTCGACCACAGCAGTTCGCCGGCAAAGATCGCCGTCTGGAAGGGCATCGCGTGGGGGATCACCGAGAACGGCGTGCGCGGCATGAAGTTGGGGAAACCGCCGAAATGGAAGACGATGACACTGCCCGTCTCCTCGGCCGCCTTCCACGCCGGATCCCACTCGTCGCCGTGGTAGTCGGGAGCGCCGAAGCGGTAGCCGTCGGGATGACATGACACTGCATGACAGCCCAGATCGGCGAGACGGCGGATTTCGCCCGCCATCCACTCTGCTCCGAGCGTGAAACCGGAGATCGCGAGGGGGATGAACCGGCCGGGATACTGGTTGCACCAATCGTGGAGGTGCCAGTCGTTGTACGTGCGAGTCATCGCCGCGACGAATTCGTCGTCGGTGTTCTGCATGAAGAACTGGCCACCGAGGCCTGGCCACGAAGGGAAGTTGATTGACGCGAGGACGCCGTTGACGTTCATGTCGCGGATGCGCTCGTGCACGTCGTAGCAGCCGGGACGGACCTGGTCGAAGCTCGACGGATCCCTCCCCCAGTTCTCGGGCGGTCTGCCCTGGACGGCGTTCAGCCCAAACGTGGCGATCTCCTTGCCCTCGATCAGCCAGGCGTCGGTGCCATCGTCACGGCGGATCACCTTCGGAGCCCGGTCCTTGAACTTGGCCGGAAGGTTCTCTCGGAAGAAGTCGCCGAGCGACGGCGGCTCGACCACGTGGTCGTCGACGCTGACGAGGATCATGTCATCCATCTGCATGTTGGATCTCCTGGTTTTGACTGCCGGGACGGTCGGCGAGCGGGCCATGTCAGATTATCGCCAACGGGTTGATCGGGCTACCCAGGCCACGGTCGATCCGTAGCGGCGCGGCAGTGAACAAGAACTCGCCAGCCCCGGATCGTGCCAGCTCGGCCAGGTCGAGCAGTTCGAGGATGTAGATGCCGTGGTCACGGAGCAACGTCTCGTGAACATACAGCGGGTTGGTGCCCGGCGCCGGTGGCAGCGGTTCGATCGCGCTGTTGTCCATGCCGACGAGCACGGGGTCCTGCGCTGCGAGCCAATCGGTGGCCGCCGGCGACAGCCCGGGTTCGCCCTCGTGGAACCGAGGGTCGCCGGATGTGTGCAGCGCGAACCAGCCGGAGTGGAGCACGACCGCGTCGCCGGGTTCGATTGCGCACCCGATCGCGTCGAGCGCGCGTTGCAGGTCGTCGACTTCGACCAGCTCACCGACCTGCCATTGCCGCGCCCCGCCGTCGGTCAGATCGAGACACAGCCCGCGTGTGACGATGCCACCGATGTCACCGATGCTCAACTTGTTCGCCCCGCCGCGCCCGACGGCCGAGGCGGGGAAGCCGTTGTAGAGGCGACCGTCGTACCAGATGTGGGCGAGGCCGTCGATGTGGCTGTGGGCGTGGGTGTGCATCGTCAGGGTGTCCTCTGCCCGCCCGCGACCCCGGTCGTGCGGATGCTCGACCTGTATCGACACATGCCACGTCGGGTTGCGGCCACCCGTCAGCGCGCCGCGTTTGCCGACCTCGCTCCCGAGCGGAATGATCCGCCCCCGCTTGGGCACCCGCATCGCCTGCAGCACCTTTTCGGGCGTCAGCAGGTTCACCGCGCCGAGCTGATCGTCGTCACCCCAGCGGCCCCAGTTGCCGACTCGATCGCCGGTGATGCCGGCGGTACTCATGCCGGAACCGCCTGGTGATCCGTCAGGAATCCGCCGAGGATCGTCGATGGGGGCGCGTCGTCGACCCAGGCGCGACCGGCGCGCACCACAGCGGCTGCGTCACGAGCCGGGTACAGGGCGCGCAGGGTGGCCGCCGACCCGGTCACCGTGGTGAGCCCCATCTCGCGGGTGAAACCGATCGCGCCGAAGATCTGGTGGGTGTGCTTGGTCACGATCCGGCCGACGTCGCGGGCGTAGAGCCAGGCGAGGGCGGACACCACGTCGGCGCGACCATCGTTGCGGTCGGCACGCCAGCCAGCTTCGCGGACGAGGAGCCGCAGCCCGAGCAATCTCCAGTGGCACTCGACGAGCCGGAACTGGAGGGCCTGGAAGCTGGCCAGCGGCCGACCGAACTGGACTCGTTGATGCGCATGAGCGATCGCCAGGTCGGTCGCCCTGGCCATCGCGCCGACTGTCGCCGCCGACGCAGCTCGCCACGCGAATGCCTGGTCGAGTTGAGCGAGAGCCGGCGCCGGTGTCGTCGGGGGCAGCCAGAGATGGTCGTGGTCGATCTCGATCCGAGCCGGTCGAACATCAGCGGGCAGGTCGATCGGCACCGGCGCGTCGCAAGTGCCACTCAACAACGACAACGCGAATCGTCCGTACGGCACCAGGCGGTCGTGGGCCATGCGCGCCTCGGATGCGACCGCTACGAAACCGCGGCCCGTGTCGATCCCGCGGCTGCGTGCCCAGATCGTCTCGGCCACCGGTGCTCGCTTGCCGGCCCGGGCGATCTCGTCCAGCACGACCACTGCGTTGAGTTGGGCATTGTCAGGATCGGCCGACTCGCTGCCGGCGAGATCGAGCACGCCCATCTCGTCGAGCACGCCGAACAGACCGGCGCCATCAGGTGCATCGTCGGCCATGAGCGCACGCGCGACGACGGCCGCGAACTCGACCGTCGCATCAGGCAATTCGACGTTCATCGTTGCGCCTCCATCTGCGTCATCGCCGGCCCTCCATCCCGAGCGAGTGGGCAATGATCCCGCTCTGGATCTCGTAGGAGCCGGCCGTCACCGTCGCCGCGAACGAGTTGCGCCACATCGACTCGAGCTCGCCGTTGTCGACCGCATGGTCGTCGGCGCCGTACACGATGAAGTCGAGCCCCGTCGTCTGCTCTGCGAAGTCCGCCAGCGCCTGCTCGAGCAGCGAGTTGTGGATGCGCGCCGCCGACGCCTCGACCCGCGGCACCTCCCCCGTCTCCTTCTTCGAGATGACTCCGTAGTTGACGAGCTCGGTCGCCCGGGCGAACGCGAGCAACGATGCATACTGCTCCCAACGTGTGTCGTCCCATTCGTCGCCGTGACGCTGCTCCATCAACCCGAGTGTGCGAGCCGAGCGAGCGTACCGCGCACTGCCCGACCGCTCGAAGGCCAATGCCGTCATCGCTACCCGCCAACCATCGTTTTGCGGGCCGAGCAACGCCGACCGCGGAACGAACACGTCGTCGAAGAACAACTCGTTGATCCGGTGATAGCCGAGCGTCGACGAGATCGGCCGCCGTTCCACACCCGGCAGCGACAGATCGACGAGCAGGACGGACAACCCTTCCTTGCGGCGACTTGTCGGATCGGTGCGGCACAACAGGAAGCAGTAGTCGGCAATGTCGCCGTAGGAGATCCAGATCTTGTGTCCTCGCACCACGAAACCATCACCGTCGGGAACAGCCGAACATTTCAGCGCGGCAAGATCCGAGCCCGCGTCCGGCTCGCTGAACCCCTGCGCCCACATCATCTCCCCAGCAGCGAGCTTTGGCAAGAAGTACGCTTTGTGCTCGTCGGTGCCGAAGTGGATCAGCGCCGGACCGAGCCAGTTCACGTTCATGTACTGCGGACCGCGCGGTTCGTTGTGCGCCCAGTACTCTTCCTGCAAGATCGCCTGCAACCAGATGCTGGCGTCCTGACCGCCATACGCCGCAGGCCAAGCCATGGTCAGCCAGCCACGCTCGCCGAGCTCACGGCAGATGTCGAGGCTGAGCTGCCACCCCTCGTCGCCTTCGACGAAGATCCCCTGCCAATCGTCAGGCAGACGTTCGTGCAGGAACTGGCCCAACTCGGCCCGGAATGCCTCCTGCTCGTTTGAGAAATCGAAATCCGTTCTCGTCACCGTCGTCAGCATAGAGTCGACTCATTCGGACGGACAATCGAACGGCGGTCATTGCGCGCCACGGCGGTGGGCTGGGATCAAAGCCTGCTCCCGACAGCGAAGAACCCGCCCAATTGGGCGGGTTCTTCGGATCATTGTCGTCGGGTTCAGCAGTTAGAAGCGGTAGTGGGCGAACGCCTTGTTGCTCTCGGCCATCTTCTGCATGTCGTCGCGGCGCTTGACTGCCGCACCGAGGCCATTGCCGGCGTCCATCATTTCGCCGGCGAGGCATTCGGCCATCGTCTTCTCACGGCGCTTGCGGCTGAAGTCGACCAACCAGCGGATGGACAGCGTGTTGGCACGGCGAGGACGAACCTCGACCGGGACCTGATACGTGGCGCCACCGACGCGGCGGCTCTTGACCTCGAGCGGGGGCTTGAGGTTCTCGATCGCACGCTTGAGAGTGGCGATCGGCTCGGCGGCCGTCTTTTCTTCCACGATCTTCAGTGCGTCGTACACGATCTTTTCGGCCAGGCTGCGCTTGCCGTGCAGCATGACTTTGTTGGTGATCTGCGAAACGAGCAGCGACCGATAAATCGGGTCGGGCATGATATCGCGGCGCTCAGCGGGTCCTTTACGAGGCATGGCAGTTCGTTCCTCTTACTTCGGGGTCTTTGCGCCGTAGCGGCTGCGGCTTTGCTTGCGGTTCTTCACTCCGGCTGCGTCGAGCGCGCCGCGGATGACCTTGTAACGCACACCCGGCAGGTCGCGGACGCGACCACCACGCACGAGCACGATCGAGTGCTCCTGGAGGTTGTGGCCTTCGCCGGGGATGTAGGCGGTGATCTCGACACCACTGGTCAGGCGCACGCGGGCGACCTTACGCAGGGCGGAGTTCGGCTTCTTGGGGGTGTTGGTGTAGACGCGGGTGCACACACCGCGACGCTGCGGCGAACCCTTGAGGGCCGGGGTCTTGGTCTTGGTGAACTTGCTGGTGCGCCCTTGGCGAACCAGCTGCTGAATTGTGGGCACGCGTGAACCTTTCGCGTTGTAAAAAACGACGGCCTACACGCACGTGGACACCGTACGCAGGACCATGCAATGTTAGAGGGGTGCGCCGTAGGCGGCAACCCGCGCGGCGCGAACTTCGCGTGAGCCGATCGTTCGCCGTGTTGGGCGACAGGACGATCGACGCCTCTCAGCCGGTGAGGCCCTTGTGCAGCATCGTGGTGTACCAGGAGGTGAAATCGGCCGTGCCGGTCTCGATTCCCGGCGCGTAGGGGCCCGGCCGGTACCCCCGCGAGCCGATGCCGCGATGGTTGTTCTCCACCAGGATGCGGTCCTGGCCGTTGGTCGCGACCCAGACCTTGGTGAGATGATCGAGGTCGTAGTCGACACCTTGCACTGCGTCCCTGTGCACGAGCCAACGGGTGGTCAGCTTGGTCTCGTCGGCGCCGAGCGGCAGCAGGCTGAACGACACGACGTGATCGGACTGGACATGGTTCCATGTGTTCGGGAAGTGCAGCATCCGGACCGAGCCGAGGTCACGCTGGGACTCGCGAAGCGTGCCGAGGATCTTGTTGCTCGCCGGCAAACCGTCGATCGTCATCGCGACCCCGTCGTTGGTGAACGGAATCCGCACCAACCGCCATTCGAGGCCGCCCTCCGTGGTTTGTTCGTGGACGATGCCGTCGGAGTTCCACCCCGTGAGCTTTTTCTCCAGGATCGCAAGGAACTTGTCGTTGTGGCGCGACGAACCGGGTCCGTCGAACTCGTCGATCGTCTGCATCAACTCCGGATGAGCATGGCCACAGTGGTAACACTCGCGGTTGTTCTCCATCACGAGCTTCCAGTTGGCGTGTTCGATAATGGTCTCGGTGTGGGCGACCTTCACGTCTTGCAGGCCGTGGGGGGCGAGGAACGGCTCGGCGGCGCCCGCAAACGCCGATATATCGGGAGCGTCGTCGGCCAGGCAGACGAACACGTAGCCGCCGATGGTCTCACAATGAACCGGCGACAGGCCGAACAGCTCGGCCTCGAAGTCGTCGGGCAGGTAGCGCGCTCCGGCGAACGATCCGTCGAGGTTGTAGGTCCATTTGTGATACGGGCAGACGAGCTTGCGAGAGTGGCCGGCTTGGTCGAGGCACACGATCGAGCCGCGATGGCGACAGGTGTTGAAGAACGAGCGCACCTCGCCGTCGTTGCCGCGGACCACGATGATCGAGTCTTCGAACAGATCGATCCGGACCCAATCACCGGGATTCGGCACTTCGCAGTCGTGGGTGACGAACAGCCAGCTCGGGACGAGCACATGCTCGACGTCGAGTGCATAGAACTCGTCGTCGACATAGAACGGCTGGGGCAGGCTCCACCCGGCCTCATACGACCCGAGCAGTTCCAATGCTCGCACGGGCGGGGCGATTGGTGACGACATGCGACCCCTTTCTCGAAACGATCGTGCAGGTTATTGTCGCACACTCTCAGCCGAAAAGGACCGAAGCGGTGAGATCAAGTCGCATCCCTGCAAACTTCACCTCACCGCTTGTGGCCGTGTCAGCCCTCTGCCGTCTCAGCCTTTGGCGCCTTTACCCTCTGGCGTGTCAGCCTTCGGCGGTGTCGCCCGCCGAGTAGGTGCCGTGGAGGTTGCCCAACCACGCCGCCGGATCCTCGGTGTCGCTGCTGTAGTAGGCCATCGGCTTGTAGTCGGGAGCCGAGACTTCGAAGTCGCGATAGCGCTCCATGCCCGTGCCGGCCGGGATCAGCTTGCCGATGATGATGTTCTCCTTGAGACCGAGGAGGCTGTCGCTGCGGCCGTCGATGGCCGCCTCGGTGAGCACTCGGGTCGTCTCCTGGAACGATGCTGCCGACAGCCACGACTCGGTTGCCAACGACGCCTTGGTGATACCCATCAGCTCGGGGCGGCCCTCTGCCGGGCGCAGGCCCTCCTCGACCATCCGCTTGTTGGTGTCGCGGAAGACCTTGGCATCGGCCCGCTCGCCGGGCAGGAAGCCGGTTTCGCCGGGTTCTTGCACGCCGATCCGACGGGTCATCTGGCGCACGATCAATTCGATGTGCTTGTCGGAGATGCTCACACCCTGATCTCGGTACACCTTCTGGACCTCTTCGACGAGGTACAACTGGGTCTCGCGGATGCCCTTGATCTCCATGATCTCCTTCGGGTCGAAGGGACCGTCGGTGACGGGATCGCCGGCCTTGATGTCGGCACCGTCGACGACCGTCGGGCGGCTACCGGTGGGGAGGATGATCAGGTGCTCTTCGCCGCCGTCGTCGATGACGGTGATCGGGATGCCCTTGCCCTCGTCCTCGCCGACGCGCACGACACCGCTGGCCCTGGCGAGTCGGGCCGAGCCGCGAGGCGTGCGGGCCTCGAACAATTCCACGACGCGGGGCAGACCACCGGCAATGTCCTTGCCGGCGACACCGCCGGTGTGGAACGTACGCATGGTGAGCTGGGTTCCCGGCTCGCCGATCGACTGGGCCGCGATCACGCCGACGGCCTCGCCGAGTTCGATCGGCTTGCCCGTTGCCAGCGAACGGCCGTAGCACAGACAACAGATGCCGAGATCGGCATCGCACGTGAGCACGGACCGAACACGGACCCGGTTGATCTTGGGATCATCGCGCAGGGCGACCATCTCGTCGTCGCCGACCAGGCTGTTCTTGGCGAGCACGGTGCCATCGCTGAGGGTGACATCGTTGAGCAGCGCCCGACCGAACAGCTTGGCCTCGAGATAGGCGCGGGTGTTGGCCGAATCGGGGGTGACGTTGTCGATCCACACACCGAGCGTCGAGCCACAGTCGACCTCGCGGATGATCAGTTCCTGGGCGACGTCGACCAGACGGCGCGTCAGGTACCCGGAGTCGGCAGTGCGCAGCGCCGTGTCGACGAGGCCCTTGCGGGCACCCGGCGTGGCGATGAAGTACTCCAACGTCTCCAAGCCCTCACGGAAGTTCTTCTTGATCGGGCGCGG